>JBKQQG010000096.1:0-140354 GCA_052144455.1 Bryobacteraceae bacterium | reverse complement strand
TGAGTTCGCGCATCTGATTTGGCCCACTTTGATCGTCTAATTTGGCCCACCTGTACAGGCCCGGATGGGATGATGCCGGGATGGACAGGAGGAACAAAGTGGAACTGTTCGAAGAGATCCGGCGAGGGTATGCAGCCGGAGAGACGATCCAAGGGTTGGCGAAGAAGCATGGGGTTCATCGGCGAATGGTGCGGCAGGCGATTGCCAGCGCGATCCCGCCGGAGCGGAAGAAGCGCGAGCGGAAACAGCCGAAACTGGACCCCGTGAAAGACGCCATTGACCGGATGCTGGAAGGCGACCGGCAAGCGCCGCGGAAACAGCGGCACACGGCCCACCGGGTATGGACGCGCCTGCGCGAAGAGCATCCTAATCATCCGATCGCCGAGGCGACAGTCCGGCGTTACGTGCATCAACGCAAGCAGGAACTCGGGCTCGGCGTCCGGCAAGTGTTCGTGCCGCAGAGTTACGACTGGGGCCAGGAAGGCCAAGTGGATTGGTTTGAGGCGGTGGCGAAACTGGATGGGGAAGCCTGCAAGCTTCAGGTCTTCGCGATGCGCAGCATGGCGTCGGGCGACGCGTTCCACAGGGCCTACACGAACGCCACGCAGCAAGCGCTGCTGGAAGGGCACGAACACGCCTTCGAGTATTTCGGCGGCGTATTCCGCACGCTGCGTTACGACAACATGACGTCGGTAGTGAAGAAGATCCTGCGCGGCCGGCAGCGAATTGAAACGGACCGGATGATCGCATTTCGCTCGCACTGGGGATACCGGAGCGAGTACTGCAACCCGGCCAAGGGCAACGAAAAGGGCGGCGTGGAAGGAGAGTTGGGCTGGTTCCGGCGGAACTGTTTAGTGCCGGTGCCGGAGGCCAAAGACCTGGCCGCCTTGAACGAGCAGTTGTTGGCGGCGTGCGTGGCGGGCCGCGCCCGGACGCTCCAGAGCCGGAGTATGACGGTCGGCGACGCCAGCCGGCATGAGCGGGGATTCCTGTTGCCGCGGGCCGAAGAAGGATTTCCCCTCGAAGAGGTTTTGTATCCGTTGGTGGTCGATGGCCACGGCCGGGTGAAGGTGAAAGCCAACTGGTACTCGGCGCCGTTGTCGCCGGGGCTGCGCGTCAGCGCGGTGGTGGGGCCGTCGTGGATTGAGATCGGACACGACAACCGGTGCGCCGCCCGGCACGCGCGATGCTACGGGCGCGGCCATCAGATTCTGAACCTCGAACATTACTTGGATGTGCTGGCGAAGAAGCCGGGCGCGATGGCGGGGTCGACGCCCTTGCAGCAGTGGCGGCAGGCGGGCCGCTGGCCCGAGTGCCTGGACCGGATCTGGGGCCAACTGGAACAGCGCCACGGCATAAGCGCCGGGACGCGCGAGATGATTACGCTGGTGCGCGTGGGATCCGTGGCGGGATGGGGACGCCTGGTGGCGGCCGTGGAAGAGGCGTTGCGTTTGGGGGTAACGGATGCGGCCGCCGTGCTGCACATCCTGAACATGCCGGACCCGGAGCAACGAAGGCGGTATGCCATCGCGCTGGCGGAGGAACTGGCGCAGTTCGAGCGCCCCATGCCGGTGATGGATGACTACGATCTATTGTTGACCGAGCCGGTGGGAGGCATCCAATGAAGAACCAAACGGAGAGCCTCGAACACGCCAGCGTGCGGCAGTACTGCAAAGCGGTTCGCGTGCCCACCATCGGCGCCAACTTCCTTTGTTTGGCGGAGCAGGCCGTCAAGGAAAATCACAGCCACATACGATACTTGGAAGCGTTGCTGGCGATGGAAAGCGAAGAGCGGGACCGGCACGCGATCGGCAACCGGATTCGCGATGCGCAGTTACCCCGCATGAAGACGCTGGAGGAGTTCGATTTCGCGCAAGCGCCGCAGATCCAGGCGGCCCGGATTCGCGAGTTGGCCGAGGGCGGCTATATCGAGCGCAGCGAACCGGTCGTGCTCATTGGTGAATGCGGAACGGGGAAGAGTCATCTGGCCACGGGGCTCTGCCTGGCCGCGTGCCGCCAGAAACGGCGGGTTCGCTTCACGACGGCGGCGGCGCTGGTGAATGAACTGGTGGAAGCCAAACAGAACAACCAGGTCCGGAGGCTGATGAGCCGATGGCAGAAGTACGAGCTGATCGCCTTGGATGAAGTGGGCTATGTGCCGTTGGCCGATATCGGCGCGGAGTTCCTGTTCCAGGTGATATCAGACCGCGCCGAACGGGCGGCGCTCATCGTGACCACGAACCTGCCGTTCTCCGAGTGGACGACGGTCTTTCCGAATCCACGATTGTGTAAAGCGCTACTGGACCGGATCACGGACCGGGCACATATCATCGAGACGGGAACGGAATCGTTCCGCTTCCGGCGCACGATGGAAAAGAGGAAGAAACGGTGAGACAGGAACGGCGGCGGGTTCGCGCGGTTTGGCCGCCCCGCCGTCCGTTTCTCCCAAACGGCGCCGCCCCATGGGCGTCGCCAGGCTTCACTCCCGCCGGGGCGGCCAAACCAACCCCGGTGAAAATGAGGCAGAATATCAATATCAAGGTGGGCCAAATCTAGCGATCAAAGTGGGCCAAGCCGGAGTATCGAACTCACAGGCGGCGCGCGAGCGCTGGACGGTGGAGCTCAAAGCGCGGGAGTTTCGCAAACAGATCGCGGCGGGAGTGCCCATCGCGGCCGGCTCCGACGTCGGGCCGTTCCCGCATGGCACGCAGGCGCGCGAGTTCGTCCTGATGGTGAAATACGGCATGACGCCGCTGGCCGCGCTCCAGGCCGGCACGCTGAACGGAGCGGAGTTGCTGGGCTGGCAGGGACGCATCGGCGCATTAAAGCCCGGCCACCTGGCCGACATCGTTGCGGTGCCCGGCAATCCGCTGGAGGACATCGGCGTGCTCGAGAAGGTGAGTTTCGTGATGAAGGGCGGCATGGTTTATCGGAGGTGAGTTCGCCGCTACTGCGATGGCCCCTCGATCAGGTCTCCGATCTCGCCGAGGATCAGTTGGGCCGGAGCGATGCCCTGGATTCCAAACCCGGCGAATTGCGGCCTTCCGTCGGGGCCGAACGACACCGCCGAGGCAATGTCTCTCCTGGTTTCCAAACGCCCGGCGCAGGTTGCCAGAATTGTAAGTTTCTGCCGGGCGCGAATCCGCCGGATGATATCGGCCTTCGCGGTTTGAAACGATGGGTAGTCGGCTGAGTTGCTCGCTGGGGGTACGAGCCACAGAATGCTTTCCCAGACGGGCCCCAGGGGCGTCTTGAGCGGGGCCTTGCAGTTCTCACCGACTAGCCAGAGCTGGCCGTCCAAGATGCGGAGCTTTCCCCAAACGGCCACGCTCTGCTGGTGGTATCGCCAGGGGCCCTGGATTATTGTGCACACGGAGAGCGTCCCCGGAGGGTCCACTTCATCGCAGATCACGCCGGGCGCGGAGCAGTCCGGGCCCCTCAATCGGATTGTGCCGACGTCGGTGTCGCGCTCCTGGGCGGAGAGCACGGCCTCAATCGAAGCCGGGAACCACCCTCTGGCGTTTATCTCCAGAACGAACTTCCCGACGGCGGTAGTTTCTAGCCGAAACGCGCCGGCCCTGTCGGAGAGCGCATTGGCGGCCACGTCCGGCTCGTGATGAGAGTCAGGACGGGCTAGGTGGACCTCCGCTCCCGCGATCGGCGCACCGGAGGGATCGAGCACCACACCCCTCACCACCCTTCGCGCCTGCGATTCTTGTGCTGCGCCGACCATCCCTACGGCTAGAAAGAGGAGAGCGAGCGGCGGAACGGCGGCCAGCGCGGTCATAGGGAGGACAGATTGAGCGCCGCCGTGCTCACCACTTCCGGGTTTAGATTGAGGCGATCGCCGGGTTCAACGTGGACCGGTCTGGCCCGCTGGCTCAACCTCGCGGCTACCTTCGGGTCGCGATAGGCAACATTGTCACCGTCGCTCAACGCGATGAGGAAGTAATCGCCCGATGGAATCGTTCCCAGCCGGTAGGACCCATCGCTATCGGTCTGATCGATACGATAGGCCCATCGGTCGGATGAGTTCTTCGGGAGCAGCAAGACGAAGGCTCCAATCTGCGGAACGCCTGCATTTTCGACCGTTCCCTCGATCACGGATATAGCTCGTGTCAGCGTCAGATCGCGGCGGACATTTTCGCCGGATGAGATGGCGACGGACAGTGGCAAGCGCTCGCCGTCCGGGCTCTTGAGATACGACGCGATATAGTCCGCGTTCCCGCCGATGACTTCATATCGTCCGGGCGGCAGGCGGGGCAACGAAAACGTCCCTCCGGGACTTACTTCTGTTGCTGAAACGACGCCTTTCTCGTTGCGGAGGGACACATACAGGCTATCCTCGGGTGCGGGATGCTCTCCCTCGAAGAAAACACGGCCGGCCAGCGACCCCATTCGTTGAGGTCTCAGAGTTATCTCCATGTCCGCCGCCCCGACTTGCAGCGGCTCTCGAACGCTCCAACTGGAGGCGCCGGAGCCCGCCTGGGAGCTTGCATCGATCTCGTAGGAGCCGGGCGGCACGTTCTTGAACTCGAACGTCTTACCGGGCTGAACCCAGGCATCCATGAACAAGAGGCGATGATCGCCGAATGTCGAGTACAGGTTTACCTGGCCGTCGCCGATCTCACCCGGAACATTGATGGCGCCCTTCACGGTAACCGCGTTGGCTGTCGGCAGCACAATGGAAGCATCGGCTTCGCCGCCAACGCCTAGCCGGATCAAGGAAGCCTGTCCGATCGACTGAGCGTTCGGATAGAACGTAGTCAGGAACGCCGTCCCGCGAAAACCCGGGTCCGGCGAGAATTCCTGCAGCGCCTCTTCCAACTGCTCAAACTCCGTCCGACCTCCGCCAGGCCGGACTGCGGCTTTGGATTGAGCGGCAATGCTCTGAATCTCCCGGAGCTGGATCAACGAATCGGCAAACCAGGGACGCCCCATCGCACAAACGTAGTAATCGCCTCGCGAGAGGTTGGCGAACCGGAATTCCCCAACAGCGTTGGTTCGCTTCTGGCCGCGCAGAAAGATCTTTCGGTTGCCGTCGACCACTAACGACTGATAGACGGCGACCAGCGCGTTGGCCACCGGCTCGGAATCCTCGTCCTTGATCAGGCCGGTAATGGCCCCTCCGCGATTCGCCTCGAATACCAGGCGCGTTGTGTCCTGGCCCTCACGGACAACGATAGCGCTCGATACGGGCGCATAGCCGGCCTCCTTGTAGAGTTGCAGCGGGTATCCTGGCTTACTGATGGAGAGCACGTACTTGCCCGGCTCACTTACCGCGAACGAGAATCCGCCATCCTGTTGGGTAACCCGCTCCAGCTTCCGGTCCCGCGCGGCCGCCGGCGCCAGAGACACCCTGACATTGCCGAGCGGGGCGTGGGATTGCGAATCCACGATGATTCCGCTCACCAGATAGTTGGCAGCGCCTGCGGGCAGAGCCAGACCTGCCAAGGCCAGCGTCAGCAACCCGGCGGCGCTTCTCATGCGCGGATCTCTCATAGGCCGAGCCCCTCCTGCTCCCGCTGGCCGCCGCCCGGCACCGCTTCCAGCGCCATCGACCGATGTTCACCGGGCTCGAGCCGCAGAGTCTCGCCCGACCTTGACAAGACTTCGGCTGCCGTTGGGAGGCCTTTCCATGCCTGGATCCGATATTCTCCTGGGGGCACGCCTGGCAGTTCGTAGCGCCCCTCCGGGTTGCAGACGGCAGTTTTCACCCCGCCCGCACCGCCCGTAGCGGGGATGAGATAGATCTGCGCCCCTTGCGCGGGCTGCCCATCGAAGGCGACCTGGCCATCCACGCTGGCGCTGTCGCCGCGGATGGTCAGATGCAGCTCACCCACGGCGCTTCCACCCGCTGGAAACTCCCCGTGGAGGACGTCCCGCTCCCCGAGCCGGGCGGATGCCACGTAGTCGCCGCCAGTCCCCATGGTTTGCACGTACAGCCTGAAGCTATCGGGAATCACGTTCTTCAAGACCTGTGTCTCGGGAGGCGCGGAAGGCAGTTCGGGGGCCGCTCCGGGCACCCTCGGCTTCGCCGCCCGGCCGACGATCACCTGACGCACGTTGGACCGCGAGTGTTGCGGCAGAAATCTCACAGCGATCAGTCCGTTCGCCTGTGCTCCCGCTTCGTAGGAGACCGACACGGGAATGTCCGCACCTTCCGCCAGCTCCATCACGACGTTCCCAAGGGGCTGTGAGGCTACAGTCAGTGGCATCTCGGCTGCCAGCCATTTCGGAGGATCCGCCTGGTACTGCTCAACCCGCAACGTGTAGGCTCCGCGGGGGACATCGACCACCCGGAACTGGCCGGTGGACAAGTTCACGAAGGCCGCACCCAATGGCAGGCGGTCGCCCTCCCGATACAATCGCATCTGCGTCCAGGCCTGCGGCACGAAACCGGCGAGCCGTCCATTGATGTCGAAGGCGGGTTCCGTGGTCTCTCCGAAGTCCGCAGTGGCCCGTTCGCCGGGGCCGAGGTGGATCACCATGGCGGTGGAAGGCGAGTCGCCATTGGGATAGTACACGGGCTGAAGCCCACGATGGTCGTTGTTCGGGTTCAGTCTGTTACCGGAGAAGTAGCGCGTGGTTGAGGCTTCCCCCGCCAGGCGAACGACGTAATCACCGGGCGGCAGACCGAGCAAGGCGTAGTCGCCGCGGTCATCCGAGTGGTACGACCGCACCGAGACGCAGTCGGGGCCGTCGAGAGAGGTCTTGACGGCAATGCCCTGGACAACGGCCCCGGCGATCGGCTCGCCGTTCTCGTCGAGGACGATTCCAGCAATCGAGGAGACCGGCACGAGGAGAATCCGTGCGGACGGCGATCCCGATTTGAGATCCACTGTCGCTTGTGCTGGCGACGGTTGGCGGCCGGACTGCTCTTCCGAATCGGCGTCGGACGGCTGTGCGTTTGGGTAGAGAAGCTTGTCGAATTGTGGAGACAGGTCGCTTTCGGAAACGAATCCCGGCTTCGAGACACTCAGCCAATACCGGCCACACAGCACGTCCTTTGCCTCAAAACTTCCGCCTGAATCCGTGAATCGAAATCCAAACCCGACTCCGTGGTAGGAGACCAGCGCATGCGCGATGCCTGCGCTCGTGGCCGAATTGAGAACCGTGCCCGATAATGTGCAGCGCTCCGGTTCTTGTGCGAAACCGACCCTCGCCTGGATCGCACAGAAGCAGGAGAATCCAACGAAAGCGACCAAACTGGGTCCACGCCGGAAATCCATGGCTAACAATCTATCCAACGGCCTTGTCCGTTGCAAGGCAGGGGAACAAGGGGACCGCCGAGCCACCCGCGGGCTTATCATAAGTACGTGCCCTACCAAGTTACGCTGATACCGGGGGATGGGATCGGCCCGGAAGTTGCCGAGGCGACGGCGCGGGCGGTGGACGCCACGGGGGTCGCCGTCGACTGGGAGCGCGTGGAGCTGAACGGGGGCGTTTTGCAGGCCTCGGGCGGGGAGATTCCGCAGTATGTCCTGGATTCGATCGAGCGCACGCGGGTGGGCCTGAAGGGGCCGGTCACTACGCCGATCGCGGGCGGGCATCAAAGCGTCAATGTGCAGTTGCGCAAGCGGCTGGAGCTCTTTGCGAACTTCCGCCCGGTGCGCAGCTTCGCCGGGATCAAGACGCGGTATCGCGACGTACACATCGACATCGTCATGTTCCGCGAGAACACCGAGGACCTGTACGCCGGCCTGGAGCACGAAGTGGTGAAGGACGTGGTGACCAGTTTGAAGGTGATCACGCGGGTGGCCTCGTTGCGCATCGCGCGCTATGCGTTCGAATACGCGCGCCGCGAGGGACGCAGGAAGATCCACGCCATCCACAAGGCCAACATCATGAAGCTCGGCGACGGCCTGTTCCTGCGCTGCTGCCGGGAGACGGCCCGCGATTATCCCGAGATCGAGTACAAGGAGATGATCGTGGACAACGCCGCCATGCAACTGGTCATGCGGCCGGAGACCTTCGACACGCTGCTGATGCCCAATCTGTACGGCGATATCGTTTCGGACCTGGTGGCGGGGCTGGTGGGCGGGCTGGGGATCGTCCCGGGGGCGAACTTCGGCGAGCGGCACGCGGTCTTCGAGGCGGTTCACGGCAGCGCGCCGGACATCGCGGGGAAGGGAATCGCCAACCCGACGGCGCTGATGCAATCGGCGGCGCTGATGTTAACCTATCTCGGGGAGACGGAGGCGGCCCACCGGCTGCAATTCGCCATCGAATGGGCCTACGCGGAAGGCCGCCACTTGACGCCCGACGTCGGCGGCTCGGCTTCGACGACCGAGTTCACCGACGCCGTGATTCACAGCTTGACGACTACAGTCCCTTCGCAACCAGGAACTTGATCAGGTCCACAACGCGGCAGGAATAGCCCCACTCGTTGTCGTACCAGGCAACCACCTTCAGCAGGTCGCCGTCCAGCACCTTGGTCAGGCTGGCATCCACGATGGAGCTGTTGGGATTGTGCAGCATGTCGCTGGAAACCACCGGGTCCTCGGTGTAGGCCAGGATGCCCTTCAGCTCGCCGTCGGCGGCGGCCTTGAGGGCCGCGTTGACGGCCTCGGCCGTGGTGCTCTTGCCGAGCAGGGCGACCAGGTCCACGACGGAGACGTCGGGCGTCGGCACGCGCAGAGAGTAGCCGTCCAGCTTCCCCTTCAGTTCCGGCATCACCAAGCCGATGGCCTTGGCGGCGCCGGTGGTGGTGGGGATCATGTTGATGGCCGCGGCGCGGGCCCGGCGGAGGTCCTTGTGCGGGAAATCGAGGACGTTCTGGTCGTTGGTGTAGCTGTGGATCGTGGTCATCGATCCCTTGAGGATGGTGAAGTTCTGGTGCAGCACCTTGACCACGGGGGCCAGGCAGTTGGTGGTGCAGGAGGCGTTGGAAAGGATGTTGTGCTTGGCCGGGTTGTAGGCGGCATCGTTGACGCCCAAGACCAGCGTGACATCCTCATTCTTGGCCGGGGCCGAGATGACGACCTTCTTCACCGAACCGTGCAGGTGCTTGGCGGCCAGGGTCGCGTCGGTGAACTTGCCGGTGGATTCGATGACGATCTGGGCGCCCAGGGAGGTCCAATCCAGCTCCGCCGGATCCTTGGTCGCGAAGACCTTGATCTTCTTGCCATTGACCGAGATCGAGTCGGCCTCGGCCTTGATGTCGGCGTGGAGCGGCCCAAGGACCGAGTCGTACTTGAGCAAATGAGCCAGCGTCTTGGTGTCGGTGAGGTCGTTACAGGCGACGAATTCGATTTCCGGGTCCTGATAACCCGCGCGCACCACGTTGCGGCCGATGCGGCCGAAACCATTAATCCCTACTTTGACTGCCATGTTGAGGTTCTCCTGAGGTCAGATGGAATAACCTTCAATCATAACAAAGTACGGCGACCCGAGCCGGGCACGGGGGCGCGCGGGGATGGGACCGTAGGCGTCGGGATAAGGCTGCCGAGACCGATCCAGCCCGAATGTGAGTGCATGCCTGAGAGCGGCCGCGCCTTCCCAGAGCGCCGTCTGGGGCCAGTTGCCGGAAAGCCGGAACTGACCTGGACGCATTGATGGAAAATCCACAGGCCAGCGTATTCACCTTCAACCCCACTTCCGTGGCAACCCGTGGTCCGAGTCCAGCGCGTCGGGCAACGTGATGCGATACACTAAGAGCCTGCCATCTGGCCAACCACACGAACACTGGAGGAAAAACGATGAAGTGGATGCTGGTTTGTGCGGCGGTGGCACTCGTGTTGCCAACTGCCAATGCAGCTAACCCACCCGGAGTGAGAGAGGGTCTCTGGTCGGTCCACACCCAGTCGATCGACAATCCCGGAAACAAGAAGAGCGAGGGAACATATACGCTCTGCCGCGATCACGCCTATGACGAATCGGTACTGGCTAAGGCGAAGAACATGAAGGGCTGCACTACGAACAGCGAAAGCTTCGAAGGCGGCAAGTATTCGAGCGAGATGCACTGCGCGGTCGCAGGTACAGTTGTCGAGAGCAAGGGAACAACCATCTTCCAGGGCGATACGTCAACCCACTCGGAGAGCCGCGCCACCTATAATCCGCCGATGGCCGGCATCAGCGAGACGACGATGATCATGGATCAGAAGTATGTGGGCGCTTGTCCAGCAGGAGCCCAACCAGGGGACCGGACCGACGCGAACGGAAGAGTGACCCATTTAGGCAGACATTGAGGAAGGGCGGGCCAGCAGTTCGGGCCCGGTTAAAGACGCACGACTCGATTACGGCCGGATCACGGACTCAAAAACCGTGCCAATGGCCGGAAAACGGGATCACCAGAACGTACCCTTCGGTCAGGGGCCGTACCTCCCCTTCTGGGAAACCACGCTCCGATCAGGGAGCCTGCGAAAATGCTCGCCGGGAGGGTTGTCTTAGCGCACATGGGACCGGGACCGCCCGGCGCTACCTAGGCGGCTCGATGGGTGCGGCCTGGCTGCCCAGCCCGGCGTAGTCTTCCTTTACCTTGATCACCTTGTTGCCGTTGAAGGTGACGAAGGTGATCTTGCCGGGCGCCTGGCCGTAGATCCAGTCCTCGGTTTCTTCGCCGTCCTTGACTTCGCGCACCTTGCGCACCGGCCGGCCCATCGCCAGCAGCACCTGGTCGCGATCCATTCCTACGATGGCGCGCTTGTCCTTGACCGCCTGCTGGACCTCGGGCGGCAGGCTCTCCATGACCGTCTCGGCCGCCGATTGCTTTTCGAAGTCCAGAACCGGGGTGAGCATCTTCTTGACTTCGCTGGACTTGAGGGCGGGCACCGGGCCGTGGAACAGCAGCGCGATGGAAGTGCCCCCGGGAGCGTTCGACTGTCCCCTGGAGATCGGCGCGGCCTGGCCGCCAACCCCGATCTGGACGCGGTCGCGCCACCGGGTCTTGCCGCTGTTAAACCCGCCGTTGATGATCAGAAGGATCTTGTCGTCCTCGATCTCGATCCTGGTCACCTGCACCAGGTCGCCGACCCGCGCCGCCGGGCCGAGTTCCTTGGCGACGGCGTCCCAGGCCTGCTTATCGTAGTGGCCGTCGCTCGGGAATTCCAGGGCCTTTTTGGAGCGCGGCAGGGGCGCTTTGACCGTGGCGTACTCGGCGGTCAGCCCGCGAACGAGCTCGATCCGCTGCGTCTCGGTGAGCTTGTCGGCGCCCAGGAGAGGGCAGCAGAGAATAGCCAGGGCCAGCGGCACGCATCCGCGCATGGGGACTACTCCTCCTCCGAACGCTCCCGGAGCAGGAAGGGCTTTTGCCGCCGAACCGGGGCCTTCACCGCCAGCCAAAGGAACAGCAGCACCACCACCAGGCTCGTCGAGAGGCTGCCCTCGGGCCCGTAGTCGCCCCCGCTCCATAGCGGAGCCACCTTCCAGTGCATCGCCAAGCCCGTTACATTCATTGTAAACCCGCTCAAATTGGTTCCCAACAGCGGCAGCGTCCAGTTCCAGCCCACGTGCAGGCCAATGGGCAGCCACAGGTCTCCACTGCGATAAAAGGCGAAGCCAAGGAGCACGCCCCACAGCGCCGTGTTCGCCAGGCCCAGCGTGGTGATATTGGGATTGCCGGCGTGCAGGAACGCAAACAGCACGCTCACCGGGAGAATGGTCGCGAAGGGACCCAGGGCGCCCATCAGAACCTGGAAGCCGTAGCCGCGGAACATCATCTCTTCGCCCATGGCCCCGAATAGCAGCAGAACCAGCAACACCAGGATGGCTCCCCAATCCACCTGGCGCCCGGGCACCTTAACAAGCTCGGCAACGCCTTCCAGGATCGGCCCCAGCACCACGATGAGAGCGGCTACCATGCCGCCCGCCATTCCCAAGAGCAGGTGGCGCAGCGAGGCCGCGCTCCAGCCCAGCCCGATCTCGACCAGCGACCGGTCCTCGTAGATCTTCATGACCACCTGGTTGGCCACCGCGGCGGCGGCGAAGGCGCCCAGCATGGCCGCGATAGGATTGCCAAAGGCCCAATACAGGGCCGTCCCAAACAGCACCACCCCCGCAAACACCAGGAATGCGTAGACCCCGACGCGGAGGACGGTCTGGAGCGCTTTCTCGGGCAGCCGGAGATTCATTGGACCGTCACCCTCACCCCTCGGAGTGCGAGACGCGCGGGAAGCAAGGCCGCCCCCTCCCGCTGGATGGCCTGCGCTACGCGGTCTCTGGCGCCGCGCTCGGCCAGGAAGAAGACGCAGCCGCCGCCACCGGCCCCGCAGACCTTGGCCCCGGTGGCCCCCGCTTTGCGAGCCGCGGCAACCAGCCGGTCGATCAGCGGCGTGGTAATCCCCGGAGCGTTCTTGCGGCGGTGCGACCATTCCTCGCGCAGCAGCCGCCCCACTTCGGTCCAGTCGCTCCTGGAGAGCGCTTCGCGCATGGCCTGTGCGATGGACGCAATTACCTCGAAGTTCCGGTACACCTTTCGGTCACCGTCGATATGCGCTTTGAGGACCTCCCAGTTGTTGATGCCGGAGTTGCGGGGCAGACCGGTGTAGGCCAGAACGATGCGCTCGTTGAAGTCCGCCGCGTCCACCGGGATCTGGTGACGGTGGATGCCCGCCACTCCCAGTTCGATGGCGCTGACGCCGCCGTACATGGCCGGGTAGTAGTCCTGCGAGCCGGTGGGGACCCGGATAATCTGCGCTTCGACGTTCTGGGCGATCTCGCGCAAGCGCTCGAGCCGGTAGCCGGCCCCGGTCAGGCGGTTGAGCGCGCTGGCGGCGGCGATGATGAGCGCCGAAGAGCCGGCAATCCCCGCCCCGGCCGGAGCCTCGGAATCGGTTTGAAGCTGGAAGCCCTCCCGAGGCGCGAAGAATCGGACCAGGTTCGCCGCCAGGGGCAGCTTGCAGCGCGGCGAGGCGCTCAGAGCGGACAGGGAATCGAACCACTCCTCGATCCCCAAGTCCTTCGATCTCAATAGGATCCTGCGATCCGCGCGGGTTTCGAGCAGGCAGCGCGCGTAGCGGTCGATGGCGAAATTCACCGTTACAGCGTGGGCATGGTACAGGTACAGGGGCCAGATATCGAGGGTTCCGCCGGCCAGGTCCACCCGGCTCGGCGCTTGGACGGCGATCCGCATGGCGAAACGTCCACTATAGCCCGAATCGCCCGCGCCGCGATATGGTTCGAGTTGCGAGCTTCCTGGTAAACTGACCTCCAGGGACACTACAAGAGACCCTGGAGATGTTTAGCCGGAATAGGGCGGGAATACCGTAAGCGCATGCGTAAGAAGATAATTCGCCGCCCGCGCGACTGAACTTTTCGCGCCGCCCGCCGATGGGAATAGCATGAAGGAAAGGCGCACTGAAGCGCGGTTGCTCTGCGCAGACCTGCTGGATGTCCACTGGACGGACAAGTCCGGGCGGAGCCAGTCCGCCCTGGCGAACCTGGAGGACATCTCGATTGCCGGCGCCTGCCTGCAAGTGGACGTGCCCGTGCCCGAAGAGACCCTGTTGCTGATCGACCACCCCAAGGCCGATCTGGCGGGCCGCGTCCGCTACTGCGTCTTCCGCGAGACCGGCTACTTTCTGGGCGTGCAGTTCGAGCCCGGCTTCCGATGGACCCTGCGGAACTTCCGTCCGAAGCACCTGCTGGATCCGCGGCGTCTGGTAGCGCTTAGCGTGAAGAGGTCGAACAAGAAGCGGGCCGCCGCGCAGGGGCCGGCGGCAGAGGTCTAGCGGGAGTTTGCCGGGAAGGAAGTGAGCCGGGGCCGATGCGGCTTGGTTATGAGTGAGTTGGCGGCGGGACCCGGTATCATACCTAGCGGTGGGTACCGCACAGCTCATTGAGACCGCCTTGCTGTCGTTCCGGCGATGCATCGGCGCCTAGCCAAGCTATTCCCCGTCTTTTCACGTCGCGGAACGCCTTCTCGACCTGCTGTGGGGCGGAGCAGCCGCAAGTGGCTGCCGGAAAGGGGGATTAAGGGCTGGCTCGGTTTCCTTCTATCGAGCCAAGGAGTGATCCAAGGCTAGGTGCCGACGAGGACCGACCCGGCGTTCTACGGATCGGAAACACGACCTTCCTGAGGTTCACCAGAATCTCTCCGCTTGACTTGCGCGTCATGACGGGAAGGACGTACCATCAGGTACGAGTGCTCTTGCTTATGTCGTGCGGCCGAACGCCCTCATCCGCAAGATCAGCGGTCTAGAGCTGATGCTTAAGAACTCTCCGCAGTCTCTGGAGGCGGGACCTTGATGCCTGGCGAAGAACGTCCAAGACCCCGGTGCTTTCTCGCGCTGCCATATTCTTCGGGTTTCCAGCGGATAAGGAAGGCAGTTGAAACTGGCGTCGAGAAGGCGAACTTCCGAGCCGTCGCGCTGGATAAACAGCCGGTTCGATTCGGGTCTCTCCGGGAGGCTTTGCTTGGTGAACTGGCCCGCGCAGACTGTGTTGTCGCTGATCTCACGGATCGCAACTCGAACGTCTTTTATGAACTTGGCTTGGCTCAAGCCATGGGCAAGGGTCTCTTCCTATTGGTTGAAAGCAGTGCGGTCGAAACCGTTCCGTTTGATTTTCGCGGAACTCAGTTGCTTGCCTACGAACGGACTCCGGACGGCTTATCCGAGCTCGCCGGTAGACTGACCGGATCCCTTCGCGAATTCCGACACTCTCCTCGGCGTTCACCACGAATTCCCGGTTCGCGGCTGACCACGCCGTTCTTCGTAGAGTGGGACAACCTCGACCACTCCGAGGCCGAGAACCTCTGTCGTGAGTTGCTTGCCCAGATGGGCTACCAGCGGCTGGACTGGGACAAGGAATCCCGCGAGTTTGACCTTATCGCTGAACTTCCGAGAAAGGATCCAGATGGGTTTGAGTATCGTGAGCTTTGGTTCGTGGCGATGGGTCGCAATGCTCCGCCAGAGATGCTCCTGGATATGGCGAGCCAAGATCCTGGCTATTTTCTCCATCGGTTCCTGCGGGACGAACGCCTCGAACGTCTGTTCTCACGAGGCGGCGGTGACGTTCCCATCACGCTGCTGGTGATTCTGCTGCGAGGGGAACTCTCCGCCGAAGAGGCCGAAAGGCTCCGTATCCGATCACCCATGCGGATGAAAGGCGGACCCTATCCGATCAGCCTGCGCGTTCGCGTTTGGGATCGCACTTACTTGACTAACCTTGTCCAGCAGTTTCCGCAGATAGGATATAAGTACTTCTCTGACGAGGGCCGTTCTCGGTCGAAGTTTCACAAGACTCCTGAGGAGCTGTACCGCGAGAATGTGGACCTTACGAACCGGCAAGCGACTCTTATTGCGGCCCTGGAGGATGAGAAGAACAGACGCGTCCGAGCCGAGCGAGACGCGATCTGGAAGGACATATCCTTCTCGGCGGCACACAAGATCGGTAATCCAATTTTTGCTATCGAGACGAACCTTGACCCACTGCAGAAACGAGTTATCGAACAGCGAACCGTAGAGGCCGTTGAGGTCATCGGAAGCATCCGAGCTTCAATCGAAAATGCGAAAGGTATCGTCGACCAATTCAAATCACTGACACGCGCCCAAAAAGTCTCTCTCGTCTCGATGACTGTTCGCCCACTTCTTGAAGATGCTTGTAAGGTGCCTCGTAATCAAGGTGTCCTCTGCGAGATTGACTGCCCGCCTGATCTGCGCATTGAGGGGGATCCCGATCGGCTGGCGGAGTGTTTTGACGAGCTAGCCGCGAACTCTTTGCATTGGATGGCCGGGCCTGAAAGGAAGATTCAGGTCTCGGTAATCCAACCGGCTCCCACACCACTGCCGCAGTCGCTTGATACCAGCAGGCGCTACGCTCTGATCCAATTCAAGGACAACGGTGTCGGAGTACCCTTAGAGAGCAAGATGAAGGTTTTCGATGCGTTCTTCAGTACCCGCCACCACGGGACCGGCCTTGGATTGGCGGTTGTTCGACGGATTATCGAGGGTCACGGTGGGTTAATCCTTGAGTCGGGCCGTCCTGGAGAGGGAGCTAACTTCGAAATCTACTTGCAGCTTTCCGGTGAGACCGCTCCGGCAGTAACGTGAGCCTGGGCCGCCGCTGCCCGTCGAGACAGATAGAAGATTCGAAAGCGACATGGAAGGGGTGATTAATCAAGATGCCGCAAGTCCTGATCGTAGACGATGAAAAGGAGAACCGAGAGGCATTGCAGCGCGCGCTCGGTGATGCGAATCCAGACTGGCAACTGTTCACTGGTGCAAATGATGCCGAAGGCAAGGCAGTTATCGAGGCGCAGTTGGCCAAGGGTGAGCCGATCGATGTCGTACTGACGGACCTCGTTATGACTACGGAGCAAAGTGGGATGAACATGCTCCAGGAGGCTCGCCGGCTGGACCCTATGATCATGGCGATTCTCTTTACTGCGAAGGAGAAGAGTTTGGATCGGTACGCAGCGTTCGATTGCGGGGCGTTTGACGTTGTGGAGAAGAACATCCGCGGAACAGCTGCCGTCCGGGAGATCAATATCAAGGCTCGGGCAGCTCTGCGCTATCGCGAATGGTCACAGCGCGTGAGTTTTCTGCGCCGGTACTTCGACCCGAGAGTGTTTGACGCGATCGAGAGGGATCCGTCGGTGCTTTCTATCAAGCAGCGGACGATCACGATCCGTTTCTGGGATATCCGTGGGTTTTCTCGCCTTTGCGAGATACTCAAGGCCCATCCGACGCTGATCGCGGGCTTTCTGAAGGACTACTGTGATGCAGCAGCGCGGACGATCTTTGCCCAGGATGGGTTACTCGATAAGTTTATCGGCGATGGAGTCATGGCGCTATTTGGTGTGCTCAACAAGACGGACGACGAGGGCAAGGCCGACGCAATCGCTGCGGTTCGAGCAGCCCTTGATATGCGATCCAGATTTGGTCCCCTCGTGAATCGGTGGATGGAGCAATGGACGCTCTACACTCCGCAGAAGATCGAGATTGGGCTGGGATGTGGTATTCACACCGGTGAAGCCCTTGTGGGCAACGTCGGTACGGATTTTCGAGATCAGTTTACAGCGCTCGGCCCGCACGTGAATTTCGCGCAGCGAATCGAATCCCGTGCTCAGTCAGGGCAGATACTCATTTCCCAGTCTACGGAGGCTCGAGTGCGATCGGTCATGATGGTGTCTCCTGCTGGGGATATCAGTGATATCAAGAACATTCCGGGCCAGTTCAGCTTGTTTGCTGCTTCCTCGGCAAGGACATCTCAGACCGGCTCGGCGTGATTGTCTTATAGCGGCTTCAGGGCAGGCAGGCAACATCGCGACGTCCTGCGCTCGGCGGGCCAGGCTGGCGCCAAGCGTCGGCGGCGGGTGGCGTTGAGAGTCAAACGGACGAACCGAAGTCGCGAGGCGTCCGGGTCATCCACTGGGATGACGTAATCAATAGGCGCACAGCCAGCGGGCCTTTTCGAGGACTTTCTCGGCGTTGGGCAGGAAGGCGTCTTCGAGCGGCGGGCTGAAGGGAACCGGGGTGTCCGGCGCGGCGATGCGCACGATGGGCGCGTCGAGCGAGTCGAAGGCACGCTCCGCAATACGCGCCGCCAGTTCCGCCCCGACGCCGCCGGTGAGGGTATCCTCGTGCAGCAGGATCGCGCGGGAGGTCTTGCGAACGCTGGCGAGCACCGTCTCCTCGTCGATGGGGAGCACCGTGCGCAGATCGACGATCTCGGCGGAGACGCCCTCCCGCTCCAGGGTCTCGGCCGCTTCCTGGGCCACCCAGACCATGGAGCCGTAGGTGATGATCGAAAGGTCCGTGCCTTCGCGGAATACGCGGGCTTTGCCGATTTCGACCGTATACTCGCCATCCGGGATATCCTCCCGAATCCGGCGGTAGAGCCCCTTGTGCTCGAGGAAGATCACCGGATCGTTGTCCCGAATGGAGGACTTGATCAGGCCCTTGGCGTCGTAGGCGGTCGCCGGGGTCACCACTTTCAGCCCCGGCACGTGGGCGAACCAGGCCTCCGGGTTCTGCGAGTGGAACGGCCCGCCGTGTATGCCGCCGCCGGACGGCCCGCGCACCACGATGGGAACCGCGGCGTTCCAACGGTAGCGGCACTTGGCCGCGAAGTTCACCACCTGGTCGAAGGCGCAGGAGATGAAATCGGCGAACTGCATCTCGGCCACCGGCCGCAGCCCCATCAGGCCGGCTCCGATTGCCGCCCCGATAATGCCCGATTCGGAGACCGGCGTGTCGATCACACGGCGCTCGCCGAAGGCCTCGATCATGCCCTTGGTCACCTTGAAGGCACCGCCGTAAACGCCGATGTCCTCGCCGATAAGGAAGACGTTCGGGTCGCGCTCCATTTCCTCCCAAATGCCCTGGCGGATGGCTTCCAAATAGGTCATGGTGGCCATGGCTTAGCTCTCCTCGTAGACGCCCTTGAGCAGGTCGGAAGGGTCCGGGAAGGGGCTTTGCTCGGCCCAAGCCTGAGCCTCGTCGACTTCCTCGAGGATGCGGGCGCGAGTGGAGGCGATCTCCTCCGGCGTGGCAAACCCCTTAGCCAGCATCAGGCGCTCCAGGTTCTTTATCGGGTCCTTCTGCGCCCATTCCTCCCATAGGTGCTTAGGGACGTAGTCGGCCGGATCGTGCGCGGCGTGCCCGGTCATGCGGAAGGTCTTGCATTCGACCATGTAGGGACCGAGGCCATCGAGCACATGCGCCCTGGCCCGCCCCACGGCGCGATAGACCGCGAAGACGTCGTTGCCATCCACGATCTCGGCGGGGATGCCGTAGGCCGGGCCGCGGTCGGCCACGTTGGCGCAGCACATCTGCTTTTCGACAGGAGTGGAATAGGCGTAGGCGTTGTTATTGCAGATCAGCACCAGCGGGAGCTTCTGGACGGCCGCCAGGTTGACGCCCTCGTGCCAATCGCCGCGGCTGGTGGACCCGTCGCCGAAGATCACGTAGGCGCAGTTGCGACTGCCCTGGTATTTCAGCGCCAGCGCCGCGCCTGCCGCCACCGGCAGCGAAGTCGCGAGCGAGCTGATGATGGCCACGATGCGCTTGCGCATGTCGCCCATGTGCATGTTGCCGTCTTTGCCGTGAGTGACGCCGCCCACGCGCCCCATGTACTGGGCCAGGATCTCGCGCGGATGAAATCCCCGGATGAAGAAGAGGGCCATGTCCCGGTGACAGGGAAACAGGACGTCTAGGGGGTCCGCGGTCAGGCCAGCGCCTACGCTAATCGCCTCCTGTCCGCAGCCGGTGTATACGCCGCCCACGATTTTGCCCTGCCGGTAGAGCTTTCGGAAGATCCGATCCTCGACCTCCCGCATCAACGACATGTAATACAAAGCTTTTTGGGCCAGCCCGGCGTCGGGGTCCGGCTTCTCCGCCGACAACCGGCTGACCCGGGGCAACGCCAGAGAATTCACGGCTGCCATGGCAACCTCCGGGTAGATGGATACCAAAGCCTGTAGTATACGCCATCCCGGGCTATCCTGAAGGGATGCGCTGGCTGTGGGTGCTGGTAGCGGCGGTGGGGTGGGGACAGACGTTCGAGGCCACGCCGACCGCGGTTCGGCAAGGGGAAACCATACGGGTGCGGAGTTCGGGCCAGGCCACGGCGGCGCGGATGATGGGACGGACCGTGCCGTTGTACCCGCAAGCCGAGGGCGGGCGGCTGGGACTGATGCCGGTCGCCGCCGGCACACAGCCGGGCAGCTACCCACTGGAGTTCCTGGCGGAGGGCGGCTTGGTGCTGCGGGCCTCTACCGTCACGGTGCGGGATGCGCGGTTTCGCACGCAGAACGTGGTGCTGGAAAAGGCGATCCTGGATTTGCAGCCGGCTCCCGGCGAAATGGAGACCGTCGCGGCGTTCCAGAAAGCGGACAGCGAGACGCGCCGCTGGGTCGAGCCGCTCGCTCGCCCGGTTCCCGGCTGCGTGGTCTCGCCGTTCGGCGTGAAGCGGCTGCACAACGGGAAGCCGACCGGGGAGTATCACCGGGGAATCGACCAGCGTGCGCCGGCCGGGCAGCCGGTGCGCGTGGTGGCGGCCGGCGAAGTCAAGATCGTCCAGAAGTTCAACCTGCACGGCGGCACGGTGGCCATCGATCATGGACAGGGGCTGGAGTCGATCTACCTGCACCTTTCGCGATTCGCCACCACCGAGGGCGCACTGGTGAAGAAAGGCGACGTGATCGGCTACGCGGGCTCGACCGGGCGCTCGACCGCCCCGCACCTGCACTGGTCGCTCTACGTCCACGGCGTGCCGGTCAATCCTGTGCAGTGGGTGCCGCTGAAGCCCTGCGTGCAGGCGAAGCGGCCGGCGTCACTCGTACCGTAGCGCGTCGGAGGGATCCAGGCGGGAGGCACGCAGGGCCGGGGCAAGGCCGCTCAAGACGCCCACCAGGGTCAGGATGCTCATGGCTACGGCGACCGTGGCGAGGGAGAGCGCCAGGTGGATGTCGCCCTTTCCCGAGGTGTCCTTGAAGAGCGGGCCGAGCATGGGGAGGGTCCCGGAGACGGCAACGATCAGCGCCGCCACGCCGATGCCGATGGCGCCGCCGGCCAGCGTCAGCAACAGGGCTTCGGAGAGGAACTGGGCCCGGATGTGCCAGCGGCGCGCTCCCAGGGCGCGGCGCAGGCCGATTTCCCGCACGCGCTCATCCACGGACACCAGCATGATGTTCATAACGCCCACGCCGCCGATGCCCAGGGTCAGCGTGCCGATGAAGACCAGCAGCACTTGAAGGCCAATGGTAATCCCGTCGATGATGGGGCGAAACTCCTCGCGGCCGAACATCTTGATGGCGCGCTCGTCGGTGGGCGAGAAGCGCTGGCGCTTGCCGACGGCCTCCATTACCTGCTGCTTGGCGTCGCGCTCGAAGCGGGGCGCCACGGGCGCGAAGACCAGGACGGAGGCGTAGCGGGTGTCCCACATGTCGCTGGCCGCGCTGTAGGGAATCCAGCAGGACTCGTCGTCGCTGGTGAAGTAGTTGCTCATCTGGATCTTGCGATCCATGGTCCCGACCACGGTGAAACGTACGCCGGAGATCAGCACCGTTTCGCCGACCGCCGGCCGGCCGCTGAAAAGCTGCGCGCGGAGGATGCCCCCCAGGAACACCACGCGGCGGCGCTCGAGGAAATCCTCGGGGCTGATCCAGCGGCCCTCCGCGGGGACCTCGTTGCGGATCTCGCCGTATTCGGGATAGACGCCGCGAATGGCCGTGTTGGCGAGGCGGTCGCCGTAGGAGATGGCGAGCCAGCGCACGGTCTCGAGGCTCACATCCCGCACCAGCGTAGCCTCGGCGCGCACCAGGTCCATATCTTCCTTCTCGAAGCGGACCCGGCGCCCGGCCCGTTCGCCGCCTGCCTGTTCGCTGGTCTGGCCCGGCCAGCACACCACGGCGCTTTTGCCGAAAGCGTCGAAGGCATTCGAGAGCACGGCGCGAAAGCCGTTGCCGTAGGCGATCAGCACGGCCACGGCCACGATTCCCCAGACGATGCCCAGCATGGTCAGGAAGCTGCGCAGCGGATTGCGCCGCAATGCGATCCAGGCCTGGCGAAGGATCTCAGCGAGCATGGGCCGTCACCCCGCCTCGTATCGAAGGGCTTCAATGGGATCGATGGCGGCGGCCTGGCGCGCGGGATAAAGCGCCGAGAGCAGCGCCACCGTCCCCAGCAGCACGAAGGCGGCCAGGCCCGCGTCCCAGCCGGCGATCAGCCCCGCGAAATACTGCGGCATGGGCAGCGAGTTCACGGCCGCGCAAAAGCCGTAAGCTAGGCCCAAGCCGGCGCCGCCGCTCAGGAAGACGATGATGAGCGTCTCGACGAAGAACTGCCAGAGGATGGCCCTGCCGGTAGCCCCAACCGCCTTGCGCACGCCGATCTCGCGGGTCCGCTCGCGCACCGCCACCAGCATCACGTTCATGACGCCGATCCCGCCCAGGAACAGGCTGATGATGCCCACCGCGCCCAGAAAGAACTTCATGCCGTCCGTCATGGTGCGGAAAGCCTTGGTGTCCTCGACGGTGTCCCAGATCTTGGCGGCTTCCTCGTCGTGCGGGTCGAAGCCATGCACTCGGCCCAGCGCGCGGCGGACTTGCCACTTGCAGCTTTCGTGATCTTCGAGCGATTTGGGGGTCACGATCAGCCGGTCCACCGAGCGGGCCTTTTGGGGGGGCTTGTTGGGGAAATCCTGGAGCATGGTTCGGAACGGGATGAAGACCTTGCTGATGTCCTGCCCGTCGTAGCTGGAGTCCTGCTCCTTCTTCAGCATGACTCCAACGATGGTATAGGGAATGCCGCCTAGCGTAATGGTCTGCGACAAAGCGGCGCGCGTCGAGAACAACTGCTTCTTGGCGTCGCTGCCGAGGAAGGCGACCCGGCGGGCCAGCGTATCGTCCTCCCAGTTGTAGAAGCGGCCTTCGGCGACGGGGATGGAGCGAATGTCCGCGAAGGGCGGCAGAGAGCCCGTCACCAGCAGCGAAGCGCTGTTGAAGGGACTATGGATCAGCTCGTTATTGCCCACCTCCGGCATCACCCAGTCGCAAGCCGGCGCTTCCTGCATGATGAACTTGTAGTCCGTATCATCCCAGTGCACGAGGCGGCCCGCCCGCGTGCTGCCCGCCTGCATGCTGGTGCGGCCGGCGAAGACAATCATGATGTCCTTGCCGAAGCTGTCCGCCATCTTCTTCTGCCCGACCCTCAGCCCCTCGCCCGCGGCCACCATCAGGGTGATGGAGATGATTCCCCAAGCGATGCCGAACATGGTGAGGAAGGTACGCAGCTTGTGCGCCCAGAGGGTGCGCAGCGTGTCGAGCAGGAGGTCGCGGAAAGTCATAGACGGCCTATTGCAGGATGACCTTGTCGCCTTCCTTCAATCCCGCGATCAGCTCGGTTTTCACTCCGTTGGAGATGCCGAGCTTGGCGGACACCTGGCGCCGCCCTTTCTCGCTGGCGGGGTCGGGAACTTCGAGGGAGGTCTTGCGCTGCTTGTCGTAGATCACCGCGGCCTCGGGGACCAGCAGCACGTTCTTCTTCTCTTCCAGAATGATTTCGGCGTTGGCGCTCATGTTGGCCTTGAGCTCGCCGCTGGGGTTGTGGATGGAGACGCGCACTTCGAAGGTGGTGACGTTGTCCTTCTCGACGCCCAGGGGCGAGATCTTGGTCACCTTGCCGGAGAACTTCTTGTCCTTGAAGGACTCGACCACAATGCGCGCCGGCTGGCCGAGGTACACCTTGCCGATGTCGGCCTCGTCGACCTTGCCGAGCACGTACACGTCGCTCACGTCGCCCAGCGTGAAGAGCTTGGTGGCCTGGGAGCCGAGGACCAGGATGGAGCTGATGGCGTCGCCGATCTCGACGTCGCGGGAGAGCACGATGCCGTCCATGGGGCTGACGATGGTGGAATTGCGAAGGTCTTCCTCGGCGCGGTCGAGGGCGGCCTGCGCCTGCGCGGTTTGGGCCTTGGCGCGGGCGATGTCGGCGCGGCTCACGGCGATGTTGCGCAGCGAGGTCATCTGCTTGTTGAGCGCGAGCTGGTAGGCTTTCTCGGCGTCTTCCAGCAGCGCCTGGGCAATCAGCCCCTGCTTCTTGAGTTCCTGGGCGCGCTCCATGCTCGATTTCAGGAACGGCAGATCGGGGCCCTCGGCCTCGACCTTGTTGCGCTCGAAGGTGGCGCTGGCGGCCTCTTCGGCGGCCTGGGCGGCCTGCAATGCCGCGCGGTTCTCCCGCACTTGCGCCTGCAAGTTCTCCTTGTCCAGTTCGACCAGGACCTGCCCCTGCTTCACCCAGTCGCTGTAGTGGACGAAGATCTGCTTGACGATGCCGCTGGCCTTGGATTTCACCTCGACCTTGGCCAGAGGCTCGATCTTCCCCGTGGCCACCACCGAGCGGGCGATGTCGCCACGCTCGACACCCGCCAGCTTGGAGGGATCGATCTGATTGTTAGGTCGAAGAGCGGCCTTCAACCCGTAGAATGCCCCGCCCAACACTACCAGGATGCTGGCCAGCCAGATCCAGCGCCGCAGCCGTCGTCCGTTCTTCCTGCCGTTGTTCCCGTTTGCCATGACAGCTCCTAACCCTTTCGGCCCATACGATATATACGCACGAGGCCTCGGATTGTTCCGCGGGAAGGTGGAGGAGGGCCGGGGCGGCCTGTGGGACACATGGGCGTAATTCAAGCCGGGTTGCCGGAATCGCCGCGGGAGGTGGCTGGACGTATAATCGATGCTGGCCAGGATGGAAAGACGGGAATCCTGGTTGTGATTCGTTATGAGTTTTCGCAGCGGTATTTCGTTGATGTTCCGAGTTCACCACGGCCCAAAGCGGTGGGTGAACCTTCCCTACGCCCTGCTCATGGCCTTGTTCATGCTCTGGGCGCAAGTGGACGATACGGACTTCCTTGGGCTACTCCCCTATCTAGTGCTGCTCCCGTTGTTCACCATTCAGCTCTTGTGGCCGACTGTCGCGGGCTGGGCGGCCATCGTCGGATGCTGGATCGTCCTGCTCCTCGTCCCCATCCTCGATTTAGTGATTTTCCTGCACATTAAGGACATGGATGGCTGGAAGCTGGCACTCTTTGGCCTGGCTCCATTGATTCCGTTGTACATATTCCGGCCGCGCCTTCGGGATGTTCGGGGGTCTGGGGAACCCGAAGAACCGAGCTTGACTTAGCGCGCCTACCCGTCCCAGCGACGGAAGGCCAGGACGGCGTTGAGGCCGCCGAAAGCGAAGGAGCTGGAGAGGGCGCATTCGACGGCGGCGTGGCGGGCCTGGTTGGGGACGACATCGAGGTCGCACTGCGGATCGGGGGTGGTGAAGTTGGCGGTGGGCGGCAGGATGCCGTGGCGCAGAGCCAGCAGGGTGGCGACCGCCTCGATGGCTCCGGCCGCGCCCAGGGCATGCCCGTGCATGGATTTGGTGGAGCTGATGGCCAGGCGCTCGGCCGCCGGGCCAAGGGCTGCGCGCAGGGCCGCGATTTCGGTCGGATCGTTGGCGAGAGTGCCGGTCCCGTGGGCGTTGATGTAGCCGATTTGCTCGGGCTGGAGGCCGCCGTCGGCGAGCGCGGCCCGGATGGCCCGCGCCGGCCCTTCGACAGTGGGCTGGGTCAGGTGGTGCGCGTCGGAGGACATGCCGAACCCCACGATCTCGCCGTGTATGCGAGCGCCGCGCGCCTTAGCCGCCTCGAGCGGCTCCAGCACCAGCATGGCTCCGCCCTCGCCCAGAACCATGCCCCGCCGATCCTTGCAGAACGGGCGGCAGGTGTCCGGCGAGACCACTCGCATGGCCTCCCAGGCCTTGAGGTGCCCCATGCTGAAGGGGGCTTCGCTGCCGCCGGCCAGCGCCAGCTCCAGGTCGCCGTCGCGCACCATCCGGTAGGCTTGCCCGAGGGCGTGGTTGGAGGAAGAGCAGGCGGTGGAGACGGTGTAGGTGGGGCCGCAGATGCCGGTTTCCATGGAAATGTGGCTGGCCCCGGCGTTGGCCATGGTGCGCGCGATGGTCAGCGGACTCACGCGCGGCTTCTTCAGCAGGTAGAGATTCTGGAAACCTTCGTCTTCACTCGATTTCCCGCCCACGCAGGAGCCGGTCACGATGCCCGAACGCTCGCGCAGGCCGGGGGTCCATTCCAGGCCGGCGTCGCGCACGGCATCGCGGGCCGCGACCACGGCAAACTGCGCGAAGCGGTCCAGGAAGTCCGCCTCCTTCAACGGGAAATGATCGGCGGAACTGAAACTCCAAGCCTGCGCGCCGTTCTGAAAGCGCACCGGGCTCATGTCGATCAGCGTGATAGGGCCGATTCCCGGCCGCCCCTCGAGCAGGGCGCGCCAGAACTCGTCCACGTTCGGGCCGAGGGCCGAAACGATCCCCATCCCGGTGACGACTACGCGGCGTCGCCCCATGGCTCAGGCCCGCGCCGCCCCGCCCGAGGAGAGCAGCTTGTCCAGAGCCTCGACCATCTGCCGCACGCCCCGCACCCCTTGGACTCCTTCGTCCGGGATGTTGATGTTGAACTCGTTCTCGAGCGCGAAGAGGATATTCACCCCGTCCAGCGAATCGATGCCCAGCTCCTCGAAGGTGCTGTCGAGGGTGATCGTTTCGGCGGGGATCTTCTGACTCTCCGCGATGCAGGAGATGACTCTGCGGGTCAATTCGTCGGACATAGTATTTGGCTCACTGTCTCGAAATGAAATCCCCGGCCACGCAACTCGGGGATGAGGCGGCGCACGGCCTCGAGCATCTCTCCGATGGCCGGCCGAGGCTCCAGTCCCCGGCCATCGTGCAGGCAAAATATGGCTCCATTCACCGCGGCGCGGACGAGGCGCCTGGCAATGGCGGCGGCGCTCCGCTTCCAATCCAAGGCGATGGCGGTCCACATCACGCCAAGCAGGCCGATGCGTTTCTGCGCGCCTCTCAGCCCGAACCAGCGCGCCCCGTAGGGAGCGCGGAACAGTACCGGCGCCTTTCCGGTGGCCTCGAGGATCGCCGCTTGCGCCTGTCTCATCTCGGCTTCCATGAAAGCCCCCCGCCTCAGGTAGAAGCGCGGGTGGGAATGGCTATGGTTGCCAATCTCGTGCGCGGCCTCCGCCACTTGGCGCGCGATGCCGGGCAGCCGCAGGACATTAACCCCACACTGGAAGAAGGTGGCCGGGACGCTCTCCCGAGCCAGCAGTTCGAGCAACCGCGGGGTGGCTTCGCTCGGCCCGTCGTCGAAAGTAAGGGCGATCGCCCGGCGGTGGGCCACCCCACGCCAAACGGACTGCGCGAACAAGCTGGACGAGCGCGATCGGACCCCGAAGGTGACCAGCCCGGCCGCGGCGCAAACGGAGCCCCCCACCAATTCGATGAACATGCCGAGGAAACCAGGATATCAGAAACCCGAGGCCCGCCAAAAAAAGGCCGCCCGGACGGCCGGGCGGCTTGAGAGGCACTGTTGTTGAACGCGGGCCAGATCTAGCTGGTTCGCGATGCAACCCGAAATGAAGGACTTCCGATCACAAAAAACCTCGAAGTGAAGAATTCCCGGGCTAACGAATGGCCGCTAAGGCGAGTCGTTGGAGCCCCGACAACATCAACAGAAAAATCAGAACCCACCCGAACCGCATGGTATTCATCGACACCTCCATTGCGCGCAATGGGCGACGACTCTGACAATGCCACAGATCGCCAAAAGATACAAGGGTTTGAGGCTTGCAAAGCGTACCAGTACGGTCTAGCCGTATGCTATCCCTCCGAGGCTGGCCCCTGCCACTTCAGGCTGTGGTCCGAGCCAAGGTAGCGGGTCTCGCCAGGCGATCTCCCGCTCCCGCGGCACGATCGGGCCGCCGTGCTTGATCGGGAGGGGGGTGGCGAGGATCTCGCCGGCCAGCGGGAAGGAGTACATCCCCGGGCAGGGATTGGCGGGTGCGTTGCAGCAAATGCGCTAGCTGCCGACGTAGCGGGCGTAGAGGGAGCGGGCGAGGCCGGTATCGGTGGTGCCTTTGACGATGGCGCGGCCGTCGGGGAAGACGGTGATCTCGTAGGGCGCTAGGAAGAAGCGGAGGGCGAATTCGTTGGCGCGGACTTCGCCCAGCGGCGACAGGGTCATCTCAAGCTCACGGAGATCGATCGGACGGGAGCGCTCGTGGATCTGCACGGCGTTGCGGCCGCACAGGCTGATGGGGACGCGCCGGGCGCCTTCCAGGTGAACGAAGTGGCGCAGGCCGCAGGCTTGGCATTGCGGGTCCGGCGCGGGGAGGGCGACCTGGCGGACGTCTCCGCTCCAGAGGTCCACGGTGGTGATGCGCGGGCGCAGCGAAGCGGCGTCGCCGGCCAGGATCTTGAGCGCGTCGCCCACCTGAATGGAAGCAATGGCGGAGGTGACGGCGTTGAGAATGCCGGCCGTCTCGCAGGTGGGCTGGACGCCGGAGGGCGGCTCGGGGTAGACGCACTTCAGGCAGGCGGAGCGACCGGGCAGGATGGGCATGCTCAGCCCATAACTGCCCACCGCCGCGCCGTAGATCCAGGGGAGGCCCTGACGGATCGCATAGTCGTTGACGAGGTAACGGGTTTCGAAGTTGTCCGTCCCGTCCAGGATCAGGCTGGCGCCCTCAAGGGCTTCGTGGATGTTGGCGGCGGTGAGGTCGGCGACCAGCGGCTGGACCTGGATGCCGGAGTTGATGGCGGCCAGGCGGCGGGCGGCGGCGATGGCTTTGGGCAGCCCATCGCGCGCGTCGGACTCCTCGAAGAGCCACTGGCGCTGGAGGTTGCTCCACTCGACGTAGTCGCGGTCGACGATCAGCAGTTGGCCAACGCCCGCGCGGGCCAGCGCGCCGGCCTGAAAGCTGCCCAGCGCGCCGCAGCCGACGATGGCGACGCGGGAGGCGCCCAGCCGCCGCTGTCCGGCGGCGCCGATCCCGGGGAACAGGATCTGCCGGGAGTAGCGGTCAGAATCCATAACGATATGGTCGCACAGCGGGAGGCGCTCGCCCGGTGGCTCGGGAGAACCTGATGATAAAATCACGGTTTGAGGGCGCGAGCGCTGTTTCTGTGTGTCGCCGCGGTAACTTCCGTCATGGCCGCGCCCGAAGACTATGAGGGCCAGCCCATTCGGGCGATTGAATTTCAGCCGGAGAAGCAGCCCTACCGCGCCGAGTATCTGCGCGGGATTCTGCCGCTGAAGATCGACGCCCCGTTGCGACTGGCGGAGGTGCGGACGGCTATCGAGCGGCTGTATGCCACGGGCCGTTATGAGGACATCGCCGTGGACGCACGGCCGGGGCAAGGCGGAGTCATTCTGCAATTCCGCACGTCGATTCAGTACTTCGTGGGGCACGTGAGCGTGGATCGGGTCTCCGAGCCGCCCAACGAAGGCGTGCTGGCGAACTCGACGCGGTTGGAATTGGGCGCGCCGTATGCGGAAGCAGACGTGGCCCAAGCGGTGCGGAACCTCCAGGTAGTGCTGCGGAACAACGGCTTCCACGAGAGCCGGGTCGAACCAGCGGTGGAGCGCGATGCGGAGACGCAGCAGGCGAGCATCCATTTCAAGATCGAGACCGGGACTCGGGCGCGGTACACGGAGGCGGCGGTCACCGGGCATCCCGAGCGGCCCGCGGAAGAGGTGGCCCGCACCGCACGCTGGAAGGGCTGGCTGGGCTGGAAGGAGCAGACCGAGGCGCGGACGCAGGACGGCTTGCAGCAGGTGCGGAAGTCCTATCAGAAGACCGATCAGATGGAAGCGCGGGTGTCGCTGGAGGGGCTGGACTACGACGCGAAGACCAACCGGGTGAAGCCGACGCTGGCGGTGGAGGGCGGGCCGAAGATCAGGGTCGAACTGGTGGGCGCCAAGATGTCGAAGGGGAAGCTGCGGCAACTGGTGCCGGTCTACGAGGAGCAGGCCGTGGACCGCGATCTGCTGGTGGAGGGGAAGCGGAACCTCATCGATTACTTTCAGCGCCAGGGCTACTTCGACGCCAAGGTGGAATTCTCGACCAAGATGGCGGAGGGCGGCGGCCAATCGCTGATCCAATACCAAGCGACGCGGGGCGAACGGCACAAGGTGGCGGAGCTCTCGATCCAGGGGAACAAGTACTTCGACACCAACACCATTCTCGAGCGAATGTACGTGCGGCCGGCGTCCGCGCTGCAATTCCGGCACGGGCGCTACAGCGGGAGCATGCTGCGGGAGGATCTGGAGGCCATCGCGTTGCTGTACCGTGCGAATGGGTTCCGCGACGCGACTGCGACGTCCCAGGTGGAGGAGGGCTACCGGGGCAAAGGGACGAACATGGCCATCACGATCCGGATTCAAGAGGGCCCGCAGTGGCTGGTGGGAAAGCTGGAGGTGGCGGGCGTCGAGCCGGAGCGCCGCCAGGAGGTCGAGGGCCTGCTGCAATCGCTGCCGGGCCAGCCGTTCAGCGAGGTGAATGGGGCGATCGACCGGGATAACGTGCTGGAATGGTACTACAACCGGGGCTATCCGAACGCCACGCTCGAGTGGAGCTTCACTCCCAGCCAGGAGCCCAACCGCATGGACCTCAAGTATACGGTCGCGGAAGGGGAACGGAAGTTCGTGCGAGGCGTGCTGAAGAGCGGCCTGGAGACCATCTCCCCGAAGCTGGTGGATGAGCGCGTCCAGCTCAAAGCGGGCGATCCTCTGTCACGGGCCGAGATGGTGGAGACGCAGCGGCGTCTCTATGAGCTGGGGACCTTCGCGCGGGTCGACATGGCGGTTCAGAACCCGCAGGGGGAGGAGCCGGACGAGAACGTTCTGCTGGACGTCGAGGAGGCGCGCAAGTACACCGTGACGGGCGGGCTGGGCGCGGAAATCGCCAAGATCGGCGGATGCGAAACCTGCCTCGACTCGCCCGCCGGGCAGACCGGGGCCAGCCCGCGAGCGTCCTTGGGAATCACCCGGAGAGACTTCCTGGGCGATGGCCACCTCATTTCCCTTCAGAGCCGGGTCTCCACCCTGGAGCAGCGGGCGGTGCTCACCTACGAGGCTCCGCAGTTCCAGGGCAACCCGAAGTTGAGCGTTCTGTGGACTGTCCTTTACGACAACTCGCGCGACGTGCGCACCTTCGACGCGACGCGGCGGGAGGCTTCGGTGCAGTTGGGGCAAAAGCTGTCGAAGGCCAGCACCTTGCTGTACCGGCTTACGTTCCGCCGCGTGGACGTGTCGGACCTGAAGATTAGCAGCCCGGAGCTGATCCCGCTATACTCGCAGCCTACGCAGGTGGGCATGGTGGGCATGAACTACATCCAGGACCGGCGGGACGATCCGGTGGATTCCCACCGCGGCATATACAATACGGTGGACGTGGGCTGGGCATCGAGGCAGCTTGGATCGGAGACCGGATTCACGCGCTTCGTGGCGCACAACGCCACCTACCATTCGATCGGCCAAGGTGGCCGCTACGTGCTGGCGCGCTCGATCACGTTCGGATGGGAGCAGCGCCTGGACGGGGCGCAGGATATCTCGCTGCCAGAGAAGTTCTTCGCGGGCGGGGCGGAGTCGCAACGGGGATTCCCCGAGAACCAAGCCGGGCCGCGCGACCCCGAGACCGGGTTTCCGTTGGGCGGCAAAGCCATGCTCATGAACCAGGTCGAACTCCGGTTCCCGCTGATGGGCGACAACCTCCGCGGCGTGCTGTTCGAAGACGCGGGCAACGTCTATTCGGGCCTGAACACCGTTTCTCTCCGGGTGATACAGCACGGCCTGCAGGACTTTAACTACATGGAGCACGCGGTGGGGTTTGGGTTCCGGTACAAGACGCCGGTAGGCCCGATCCGGCTGGACCTGGCGTACAGCGTCAATCCGCCGCAATTCTTCGGATACAAGGGCACGGAGTTGCAGCTTCTGAACGGGACCGGACAGTTGGTGAACCAGCAGATCAGCCACTTCCAGTTCCACTTCTCGTTGGGACAGGCGTTCTAAGATGACCACAACGCGGCAGCATCTCGCGCGCGGCCGCCGGTTCGCAGTTGGCGTTGCGCTGTTCGCGCTGCCGGTCTGGGTGTCCCGCGCTGAGATCGTCGACCGCATCGTGGCGACCATCGGCAACCAGCCCATCATGGAAAGCCAGCTTCTCGAGGAGTTGCGCGTGACGGCGTTTCTTAACGGCGAGAAGCCGGATTTGGGCCCGGCGAACAGGCGCCGCACGGCGATGCGGATGGTGGAGCAAAGTCTCTTCCGGCGCGAGATGGAGTTCACGCACTTCGCGGAGCCCGATGGGGCCCAGATCGAGGAAGCGCTGAAGGGGGTGAACGGGCGCTTCAGCGGCGCGGCCGAGTTCGAGCGGGAGTTGAAGGCCTGCGGAATCGGCGCGAACGATCTCGGCCCGGCGCTGGCGCGGCAGATGGCGCTGCTGCGGTTCATCGAACTGCGTTTCCGGCCGCAAGTGCAAGTGACGGAGATCGAAGCGCGGAAATACTACGAGACGGTGGTGGCGCCGGAGTACGCGCGGAAGCGGTTGCCGCCGCCGCCGTTCGAGGAAGCGCGCGGCCAATGCGAGGAAGCGCTCATCCAGCAACTGGTGGACAAGCGGGTCGAAGCGTGGCTCGACGAGGTGAAGGGGCGAACCCGGATTCGTTACGTGGAGGAGGCGTTCCAGTGATCCGCAAGCCGAGAATCGCGCGGCGCATTCTGGGGGGGCTCGCCGGAGCGCTGGTGGCGCTGGCGCTGATGACGATCCAGGTGGTGCGAACGCCCTGGTTCAGCGGCCAGCTTCGGCAACGCATGATCGCCGAACTCGCCGAGGCGACCGGAGGGCGGGTGGAAATCGAAGGTCTCGATTTCGACTGGCGGACACTGACCGCGAGCGTGCGGAACCTGACAATCCATGGGACGGAGCCAGGTTCCGAGGCGCCGCTGTTCCGCGCGGATTCGATCTGGGTGGGCCTGCGGATCGTCTCGATCTGGAGGAAGGAGATCCATCTCGCCTCTCTGGCGGTGAACCGGCCGCAGGTCAACCTGATCGTGTACCCGGACGGGCGGACGAATATGCCCCAGCCCAGGGCCGCGCGGCGGGCGCGGAAGAACGCCGTGGAGACGGTGCTGGATCTGGCCATCCGCCGCTTCCAGATTTCCGACGGAACGGTGCAGTTGGCCGCGCGGCGGCTGAGGCTCAACGCGCTGGGCGAAAACCTGCGCGTGCAGATCCTCTATGCGTCCAAACCGGCCCGATATCGCGGCGTTGTTTCCTTCCGCCACCTGAACGTCGCACCGGGGCGGGGTCCGGCGCTCCCCATCGACGTGGACGCCAGCCTGACGCTGGCCGCCGACAGACTGGATGTTTCGCGCCTGCATCTCGGGCTGAAGGATTCGTCGCTGGAGGTGAAAGGGACGCTAGAGAACTTCGCCCGGCCGCACGCGGAGCTCGACTACTCGGCGCGAGTGTATCTCAAGGACATCGCGCGCAACCTCCGCCTGGCGGAGATTCCGGGCCGGGGCGTGGCGACGGTTGCGGGCCGGGCCGCGTTCGGCGGGACGAAAGACTACCTGGTGACCGGGAAAGTGCAGGGGAGCGGCCTGGAGTTCGAAGAGGGCGCGATCGGCGTGCGGAACATCGGTCTCAAGTCGGCAGTGAAGGTTACGCCCGAGCGGATCGAGATCGAGGGGATCGAACTGAGTGTGCTCGAGGGCCGGTTCTCCGGGCGCGCGGAGATGACCGCGGAGAAGCGCTTCCGGGTGGAAGGGCAGCTTCGGGATTATTCGCTGGCGGAACTCACGCGCTGGGAGACCCGGCGCCCGCTGGCCTGGAATGGCACGGTCTCCGGCCCGGTCAGCGTGACGGGTGAGCTCAGGGAGGGCCAGGCGGGCAATTTGGTCGTAAACACGCGGCTGACGATACAGCGGGCGGAGGGCGAAGACCCGGTGGACGGGCTGATCGATCTCAGCTATAACCAGAGCGCCGGCAGCATCGACTTCGAGCCGTCCTACGTGGCCACGCGCTACAGCCGCACGGAGTTCTCCGGGAGACTGGGGCAGCGCGTCGCGGTGTCGGTGGAGACCGGCAACCTGAGCGAGTACATGCAGCCCATCGGAGCGTTCACCAAAGGGCCTCCTCCGGTGCTGCCGTTTACGCTGCTCGGCAACGGGATCACGAGACTCAAGGGTGGCGTGAGCGGCTCGATCGAGTCCCCCACGATTCAGGGCCGCGCCGTGATGACGCACTTTGAGTATGCAGGCTACACGTTCGACCGGGCGGAGGGAGACGTGGCCATATCCGGAGCCGGTGTCACGGCGCGGAATCTGGTGGTGACGAAGGACCAGGTGCGGGCGGTTGGCACACTGGATGTCGCCTTCCAGGAGTGGCGGACGTCGGTAGCGAACCTGCCGGTGACGGGCGCCTTCGCCGTGCGAGCGGCGGCGGTGGCGCCCGTGCTGGCGGAGTTTGGCGTGTTCGTGCCGGTGACGGGGGGCAGCCTGACCGGGGACGTGAAGATCGGGGGCACCGAGGAGGAGACCTGGGCGACCGTCACCACGCAGATCTCGAAGCCGGTGGCCTGGGGCCAACCGCTGGACTGGGTGCGCGGGCAATTGCGGTACACCGACACGCTGCTCACGGCCAGCGGGGTGCAGATCCAGGCCGGTACGAGCCAGGCCGAGGTGTCGGGCCAGCTCGAGCATCCGGAGGGTATCTACCGGGAAGGCCGGCTGAGCTTGCAGGTGGCGAGCCGGGGCTTCCGGATGGAGCGGTTGCCGGCGATCGGCGAGCGCGCGCCGGGGCTCGGCGGACGGCTCGAAACGCAAATGACGGGGGAGTTCACGGTGGCTCATGGGGAGCTGCACCCCCGGGTGGTGAATGGTTGGATAGCGGCCAAGGATCTGACCAGGGAGGGCGATCATCTGGGCTGGCTGTCGCTGGCCGCCTCCAGCCAGGCGCGGACGCTGGCGACGCGGCTGGAGGGGGAACTGGCGGGGGCCAAGGTGAGCGGCGAGAGCCAGTGGGCGCTGGGCGGGGACGAGGTTCGCGGGCGCCTCGAATGGACCGCGCTGAGCCTCGCGCGAATGCTGGCCCACGTGGCGCCGGCCAGCGCGAAGGGGGCGGTGTTCGAGGGAACCGTGGCGGGCAAGGTGAGTTTCTCTGGCGCGCCCTCCGACCCGGGCACCTGGAAGGCCACGGCTGAGTTGGGGGATGTCGAACTGCATCCCGCGGCCAGCGCGATCGAGGCTTCGAACCCGCGGGGGCTGGGGCTGCGGAACGCCGGTCCGGTGATCGTGGACCTGGACATCCGAGGCGCACGCATCCGCCAGGCGCGATGGCACGGCAAGATCACCGACGTAAACGTCAGCGGGTCGCTGGGATTCGGCGCCAAGAACCCCTGGGATCTGCACCTGCAGGGCGATGCGAACCTCGCTCTGCTAGAGGATATCGACGATCAGATTTCCGCTTCGGGAGCGGCCAGCCTGGACGTCTGGCTGCACGGCTCGCTGGAGCGGCCCGACCTCTCCGGGCGGGTCGATCTGAAGGACGCTTCGGTGAATGTCGCGGGCCTTCCCAACGGAATCGAGAACACCAACGGTTCGATCTTCCTGAACCAGGACCGTGCCGTGATCGACCATCTGTCGGGTTCGAGCGGCGGCGGCAAGGTGTCCCTTACCGGGTTCGTCGGGTTCGGCAGCGTCGCCAGTTTCCATTTGCAGTTGAAAGCGGCGGACGTGCGGGTGCGTTACCCCGAAGGCGCAAGCTCCACGGTGAACGCCAACCTGAGCTTCACCGGCACTACCGGCCAGAGCCTGCTCGCGGGCGACCTGGTGGTGACGCGCATGAGCTTCAACCCGCGCTCGGATCTGGCTTCGATGCTGGCGCCCTCAGCGCAGCCGGTGCGCGCACCCGGACCGGCCTCGCGGTTCGAGCGGGGAGTTCATCTGGACGCGCACATCGTCACTTCCTCGCAGGTGCGCCTGGAGACTTCGCTGAGCCGCAACATTCAGGCGGATGCCGACCTGCGGCTGCGCGGAGACCCAATCCGTCCGGTGCTGGTGGGACGCGTGCTGATCAGCCAGGGCAACGTGATGTTCTTCGGCAACCAGTACAGCATCGGCTCGGGCCAGATCCTGTTCGTCAACACCAACCGGATCGAGCCGGTCGTCAATCTGGACCTGGAGACGACGGCGCGGGGCGTGGAGGTCACATTGCACATCTCGGGCACCATGGAGAAGCTCAATGTGAGCTACCGTTCGGATCCGCCCCTCTCGTTTACGGACATTGTGGGCCTGCTGACGACGGGACGCACGCCAGCCTCGGTGCAAGGGCTGGGCGGGCCCCAGACGCAGTATTCGCAGGAGATGGGGCAGGCCGGTCCGGGTACGCTGCTCGGCCAGGCGATCGCCAGTCCGATTGCCGGACGCTTGGAGCGTTTCTTCGGGGTCAGCCACCTGAAGATCGACCCGCAGCTCACGGGAATGACCACCGGCAACGCAGTGGCGCGGATCACGCTCGAGCAGCAGATATCGAGCAACCTGTCGTTCACTTCCGTGACCGACGTTACCCGCGCGCAGGCGCAGGTTCTGCGGGTGGAATGGGATTTGAGCGGGACTTGGGCGGCGGTGGCGATTCGGGAAGAGAACGGCATGTTCGGCATCGACTTCCTGTATAAGAAGCAGTTCAAGTAGATCGCTAGCGGCCTGCGGCACGCCGAGTGGCCGGCACGCGCAGGAAGGTTTCCCGAACGAGATCGCCGGTAACGTCCGCACCGGGGACGCGGCGGCGAATCCTAATGAGCGGCAATTCCCGGAAAAAGGCGGCGAAGCGCCGCTGGACGGCGGGATTGTTCGCCCGCAGCGATTCGACAAACCCGCGATCGAAAGAATACCGCTCCACGATTCGTTCCACATTGTCGGAACCGCCGGAGGCCCGCAAATCCGGGGTGTTCGGAGGCAGGGAGAATCCTGCGCCGCGCCCGGGCGTTCGAAGCAATCCGCGTTCCCGCCCCGGGCCAGCCGCGGACAAACCCTTGACACGCCCGCTATGGTGCCGTACACTATACATAGTGATACTAGGTAACAGGCAATGAACGATTCCTCGGACAAGTGGGAGGCCCAGGTCCGCAAGGGCAGCCTGGAACTGGCGATCCTGGCGGCGCTCTGGAAGGGACGGCTGTACGGCCTGGAGATTCTGCGGCTGCTGGAGGACGGCTCGAACCTCATCGTCGCCGAGGGCACGGTCTACCCGTTGCTCAGCCGTCTGAAGGCGGAGGGCCTGATCGACTCCGAATGGGTGGAATCCGAAGGGGGACATCCGCGCAAGTATTACCGGCTGACCAAGGCGGGCCGGCAGCGCGCCGCGGCGATGGCGGGCGTGTGGGCCGAGTTCGCCGCCAGCCTGGGCGCACTGATTCAACCGCTGTTGAGCGGAAAGCACGGGAAGGCACTATGACTGGAAACAACGAGAGCACGTAACTGATGGAATACTACCTGGGCCGGCTGGGCCGTGCGGCCGCGAAGTTCCCGCCCGCCGAGCGGGAGGAAATCGTGGCGGAAATACGGAGCCACATCCTGGAGCGGTCGCAGGTCGACGGCGTAGTGGAGGCAGGCCGGGTCCGGGAGACCCTGGAGGCGCTGGGGACGCCCGAGGAGATCGCGTCCCAATACGTCACCAACGCGCTGCTCGAGCGCGCCGCCGGAAGCCGGTCGCCGTGGGTGCTTCTTCGCGCCACGCTGCGCTGGGCGGCGCTGGGGGCCAAGGGTTTTGGGATCTTCACGATCGCCATGACGGGCTACGTGGCGGCAGGGGCGCTCTTCGTCTGCGCCATCCTGAAGGCCTTTTTCCCGCACAACATCGGCCTCTGGTACCTGCCCTCGGCCGGATTGTTCGCCATGGGATATCGCGGGGCGCAGGAGCCGCCGGCACAGGAGCTTCTGGGCCACTGGCTGCCGCCGGTGGCGATGGTCCTGGGGCTGCTGACAATCATGGGGACCACGCACATCCTGCGGGTGCTGATCCGCCGCAAACGCCCCGCCAAACCGAGCTGGCAGGCGCGGTAACTGCTACAATTCCCTCGTGCGGCAACGCATCGTCATTATCGAGGACGAAGCGGACATCGTCGAGATGGTCCGCTACAATTTCCGCAAAGCGGGCTTCGAAGTGGAGAGCTTCGGCCGCGGCCGGGAGGGGCTGGAGGCGCTGCGGCGAAACCCGCCGGATCTGCTGTTGCTGGACATCATGCTGCCCGACGAGGACGGCCTCTCGATCTGCCGGCAACTGCGCGCAGAGGAACGGCTGAGAGAGCTGCCGGTGATCTTCCTGACCGCGCGCGGAGAGGAAATCGACCGCATCGTGGGCCTGGAGATTGGCGCGGACGATTACGTCGTGAAGCCGTTCAGCCCGCGCGAGCTGGTGGCGCGGGTGAAGGCCATCCTGCGGCGGCAGGCGCGCGCGGCGGAAAAGGGAGAGGTGGTGGAGATCCGCGGGCTGCGGCTGGACGCGCGCACGCAGGACGTCAGCGTGCGCGGCAGCGCGGTGGAACTGAGCGCGCTGGAGTTCAAGCTGCTGCATTTCCTGGCCTCGCGCCCACGGCAGATCTTCAGCCGCGAGAAGCTGCTGGACGAGGTCTGGGGCCGCGACTGCTCGGTCACGCCGCGCACGGTGGACGTTCATATACGCCGCCTGCGCGAGAAGATCGAGGCCCGCCCCGAGGAACCGGAGTATATTGGTACGGTGCGCGGCGCGGGGTACCGGATGCTGGCGGACGCGCCCGAGGATGTCTGAGCCGTGCCTCTGAACAGCCCGATCTTCCGCAAGCTGCTTTTCAGCGCGTTCGCGCTCATCGCGATCACGCTGGGGGTGCTGGACTTCTATCTGACCCGGTATACGGCGGCGCAGCAGCGCTTCAGCATCGGGCACCGGCTGGAAGCCGAGGCGCACATCCTGCTGGGCGAACTGGAGAGCATCGACCCGGCGAGCCTGGAAGGCTGGGCCCGCGGCGCGGAGACCCGGGCGCAGGCGCGTGTCACGGTGATCGACCCGCGCGGCGCGGTGCTGGCGGATTCCCAGCACGACCCCGAGAGCATGGAAAACCACGGTGCCCGGCCGGAAGTCCGGCAAGCCCGCCAAGGGCGCATCGGCATGGCCACGCGCCGCAGCGCCACGCTGGACCTGGACCTGAGCTACGTGGCGCTGCCGGCGGCCTACCGGGGCCAGCCGGGCTACGTGGTCCGGCTGGCCTTGCCGCTGCGCGAACTGGACACGGCCATCGGCGCGGTTCGACAACGCATCCTGGGAGCCTCGCTGGTCGCCGCGCTGCTGGCGCTGGCCATGGCGTACTGGTTCTCTCGCACGTTCACGCGGCGGGTGCGGCGGCTCGAATCGTTTGCCCAGAGCCTGCTGGGAGCGCGCGTTCCGGAGAGCCTGGCGCCGGATGGAGCGGACGAGCTCGGGGCGCTGGCAGGCTCCCTCAGCCGCACCGCGGCGCAGCTCCGCGACTTGTTCGAGAAGCTGCGACTGGAATCGGAGCGGCGCGAAGCCATTCTCTCGAGCATGGTGGAAGGCGTTCTGGCCGTCGATCACCAGCTGCGGGTGACTTTCTGCAACGAGGCGTTCGCTCGGGCGGTAGGCGCCGCAATACCCGTCCCTGAGCGCTTGCCAGTGCTGGAACTGGTGCGCGACCCGGCGTTTCTGGACCTGCTGAGCCGCGTGCTGGTCACGCATCAGACCTTCAAGCACCGCCTGCAATTGGCCGCGGCGGACGGCCGCGCGTTCGAGGTCCAGACCGCGCCGCTGGCCTCCGGGGCGCGCCAGGGCGCCATCGCCATCCTGCACGACATCACCGATCTGGAGCGGCTGGAGCGCGTGCGCAAGGACTTCGTGGCCAACGTGTCGCACGAGCTGCGGACGCCTTTGACCGCCATCCGCGGCTACGCCGAGACGCTGCTCGACGGGGCGCTCGAGGACCAGGACAACAACCGCAAGTTCCTGGAGATTATCCGCGCCCACGCCATACGGCTGAACAACATTTCGAGCGACCTGCTGGCGCTCTCGGAGCTGGAGTCGGGCCAGCCGCCCGCGGCGCCGGAAACGGTCGCTGTTCGCGCGGCGCTGGAATCGGCGTTGCGCACAGTCGAATCGGAAGCGCGGGTGCGCGGCGTCGCGCTCAAGCCGGGGGCGCTCGACAACTCGGAGGTGATGGGCCACCGCACCCGCCTGGAGCAGGCCCTGGTCAATCTGCTGGACAACGCGGTGAAGTTCAACCGGCCGGGCGGAGAAGTGCGCGTCGAGACCAGCCGCACGGCGGACGGCAAGATCGCCATCGCCATCTCGGACACCGGCATCGGCATCCCCTCGGACGATTTGCCGCGCGTATTCGAGCGCTTCTACCGGGTAGACAAGGCGCGCTCGCGGGAAGTGGGCGGCACGGGGCTGGGCCTCTCGATTGTCAAGCACGTCGTGGAGCGGATGAATGGCACGGTGACGGTGGAGAGCGTGCTGGGAAAAGGGTCGACCTTCGTGGTCAGCCTGCCCGCCTGCTGACCGCTTTCCGCGATGCCATGCAGGCAGGTGAAGACGGACTCCCGGCGCGGCGGGCGGATGAGCCGGTATACCCGTTCGAGAATCCGATCGTTCTCGACGCGTACGATTCCCACGGCGCAGGCGCTGCCGCGGGGGTAGTCCGCCGTCTCGAAAGGACAGCGAGATTTCACTCCGCGTTAACGGTCTTGTAATGCACGCACAATAATCCGCCGGTAGAGTGGTAGGTCTAACCATGAGAACCCTTACCATCACTTTCTTCTTATGCTTATTGGGGAGTGCGCCGCTGGCCGCGCAGGACGATCTCCCGGCTTTGCGCGAACGGCTGGCCGCGCAACAGAAACAGATCGAGCAATTAACCACCGCACTGGCCGAGCAGCAGAAGCTGCTCGAAGCGTTGACGCAGAAGACCGCTGCCGCAGCGGCCGCAGCACCTGCCCAGGCTGCCCCGGCGGCTAAGCCGCTGCTGGCCGAGGACGGCAAGCCCACGGCTCCGCTCTCTATCCGTATCGGCGGGGCGGAGATCACCCCGATCGGGTTCATGGATTTCACCTCGGTGGTCCGCGACACCGATCCGGGCACCAACATCGGGACGAACTTCGGCAGTTTCCCCTATCGTACGGCGGCCGCGACCAACGCCAACCTGAGCGAGTTTCGCATGAGCCCGCAGAACTCCCGTATAGGAATGCGTGTCGATGCGCTGGTGAAGGGCGCAAAGGTCCTGGGCTACTGGGAGTCGGACTTCCTCGGCGGAATCAACAACCCGCCGGTGGGCAATCTGGCAGTGAGCACCGATAGCTATCCTTTCCGCTTGCGCCTGTTTTTCGTCGATGTCCGCAAGGATAAGTGGGAGATCCTTGGGGGCCAGAGCTGGAGCCTGATGACCCCGGGTCGAAACGGCATCTCCCCCCTGCCGGGCGATCTGTTCTACTCGCAGGTCGTAGACGTGAACTACATCGTGGGCTTCCCGTGGGGCCGTATCCCCGAGTTCCGCTTCGTGTACCACCCCAGCGCCAAAGTGGCGGCAGCCTTCGCCCTCGACAACCCCGAGCAGTACATCGGAGGGTCGGGCGGCGCGGGCGTGACGGTGCTGCCGACGGCATTCGCGACGCCCTACGCCAGCGAACTGAACAATGGCACGACCACCCTGAACGTGCCCAACATGCATCCGGACCTGATTGCCAAAATCGCTTTCGATCCCTCGACCAGAATCCATTTCGAAGTCGCGGGCGTTGGGCGGACATTCGAGGTCTACAACCCGACTGCCGCTCAGCATTTCACCAAGACCGGAGGCGGCGCCTCGGCCAATGTGAATTTCGAACTTGCCAAGGGGCTCCGGGTCATTAGCAACAATTACTTCAGCGACGGCGGTGGACGTTACGTGTTTGGCGAGGGCCCCGATGTGGTGGTGAAAGGCGACGGGAGCCTGGGCTTGGTGCACACCGACGCCACCTCGGACGGCCTGGAGTTCACGCACAAGAGAACGTTGCTCTACGGTTACTACGGCATGGACTGGATTGGCCGGTACACCGTCACCGACCCGTCCAACGGCAAGCTGGTGGGCTATGGCTACACTGGCAGCGCGAACTCGCAGAACCGGAACATCCAGGAATACACGGTCGGATTCAACCAGACCTTGTGGAAGGACGCCAAGTACGGCGCACTGAACATCATGGGACAGTACGCGTTGTTCACGCGCGTCCCCTGGTATGTCGCCTCGGGCACGCCGAGCGGAACTCACATGAATGAGGTGTGGGTGAACCTGCGCTATACGCTGCCTGGTTCGGCTCCGAAGTTGCCGTAGGTCACGGCGCTTACAATTCGGAACCGCTTGACTTCGTCGCGTGCCGGTATCCCCTGGCAATGGGGAGCCGGCACGCTTGCAGCGCATCCTGCCTGCCTTTCCGTCCTCCTCTTACTCCAGCCAGCTCGATACTCCTCTACGGTCTCGGGCCGGGCGTCACTCGTGGGAATGGCACTTCACACAGAGGCCCTTCCTGCCTTCGGCGCCGGAGACCAGTAGCTGGGGGCTGCCATCGGAGGCGTGAGGGGTGTGGCAGGAGAGGCAGTTGATCTCGGGCAGCCCCATCCCGGCTGGAACGAAGACCGGATGGTACGGGACAGGGTGCCCGGCGCGCACCGGCAAGGGTTGCAGTCCGTGGAGCAGCGTGCCGGGGACCTTCACCCGCCCATTGAAGAGCGCCACCGTGGCGCCCGGCCGCTCGCCCGCGCCGTGACACTCCAGGCATAGGTCGTTCAACGGCGCTCGAAGCAGGGTGGGCGCCTGGGAGGCCTGAGGGTCGTGGCAGATGGTACATGAGTGGCGCACCGGCTCGTGAACGAACTTCTTCCCCTGGGTCAATTCCGAGTGGCACCTGGCGCAAGAGGCGGCGTCAAAGGTGCGATGCGCCGGGGCTTCGGGAGGGGACGCCGGCAAACGGGACACGAAGATGGCCAGAATCAGCAGCTTCATTAGGGACGATCAAGCAAGCGTGAGGCGATTATAGCGTTCCCCGGCGGCAGCGTTCAACGTGGCTGGTACTGGAACTTCGACTGCTCCACCCGCCCGTTCGGCAGGACCAGCGCCGACGCCACGAAGCGCGGATGCGGGGGCGCGCCGAAGCGCAGGTCCATGACCTCGACGTGGATTGCCGGCTGGGGCTCCTCCTGAGCGGTGAAGCGCCACAGCGGGTACTTCGAGAAGTCGAGGAAGGCCTGGAACGCGGGTGTTCGGCGGGCGGCGCCGGCGGCAGCGGCTTGTGCCGGCCCCAACTCCGGCTTGTAGAGGGTTTTCCCGGCGGCGGGGTCGAACTCGCCGAGCAGGTTCAGGTCAAAGAGGGCGTAGAAAGGCCCGGTTTCAACCAGCCCCTTCCAGTAGAACGGATTGAAAGGAGTTGGGAACGCCGCCACTCGCAAGGGCGCCTGGCCGCCATAGAGGCGCGCATCGAGGACGGCCAGGGCGCGTTCGTGCAACACATAGCGGGCGCCACCAAATAACGGCAGGAAACAGAGCGCGAAGATGGCCCACCCGCGCCCGCCGCTGGGCCGCGCCCCTATCTCCGAGCTGACCAGCTTCGCCAAAGCGGGCGCCAGCGCCGCCAGCAACAGGGCAGTCAGGATCCAGATGTCCCCGAGGCTGGCGAGGTCCCCCCGCAGCCATTCACCCGAAAAGGGCAGCCAGCAGCGCACACCGTAGGCGTTCATCCAGTCCAGCAACGGGTGCGTGGCGACGCCCACCAGCGAAACCAGGTAGGCCCATTTCCAGTCGAAGGGTTTGCGCGCGAACAACCGCACCACCAGCACCGGAAGCAGCGCCAGGAATGGAATGGCGACGAAGGCGTGCGTCATATGGCGGTGATAGTGCAGGTAGGCCGCAGGCCCGGCGGCATAGGCCAGAATGTCGATGTCGGGCGCATTGGCGGCCAGCAGCAGGATGGGCGTCGCATACGCGCAGCGCCGGTTCAGTCCCGCCCGGCTCAGCGCGAGGCCAGTCAGGGTGTGGGTGAGTGGGTCCATCGGCTCCAATACTCCGGCGGGGCCAGCAGATTCAGCGCATCCGGAACGATCTCGACGCTGGCTGGGAGACGCCCCGCGTACTCGCCATCCACCTGAACGTGAACGGGCAGATCCGGGGGCGCCGAGAAGGCGATCTGGCGCCCGCGGAGAAAAGACATCCCCCGGGTGTTGGATGCTCTCCTGGAGACGATAGCCGCCAGGTATTTAGCGTAGTGCGGCAGAGTGGAGCGGCCGTCGAACAGAACCACCTCGAATTCGTCGCGCACGAGCGAAACTTTGCGGGCGATTTCGAAGTAGCCGCCATAGTTGCGCACGCGGCTGGCCAGGGCGAAGGAGCAAACGAACGACTGCTCCCCCAGTTGCACCTGGAACTGCTCGAGCCTGCGGCTGAGTTCTCTCATGGCCGCGGCCCAGTAGGCCACGATGCCCCACTTGGCTTTGAACTTCAGGTTGAGCCCATGCACGATGTGCGCGTCGAAGCCGACCCCGGCCATCGCCAGAAAGTAGCGCTCGCGGGGGCCAGGCTCGCAGCGGAGCAGCCCCAAGGCTACACGCCGCGGCTCGAGGCTTCCCAAGCGCGCGGCAGCCCTGAGCGCGTCGGTACCAAGCCCCAGCTCGTGCGTAAGCACGTTGGCGGTGCCGGCCGGAATCACTGCCACCGGCACCTCCGAGTGCACCACGCCAGGCAGCATTTCGTTGAGCGTGCCATCGCCGCCCAGCGCCAGGATCAGGTCGGCGCCCTCCTCGACGGCCTGCCTGGCGATGCGGCCGGCCGCGCCCTGTTCGGGCGTCGGAATGGCCGACACTCCGTGCCCCGCCGCGCGAAGCGCGTCCACGACGCGCCCAGCGAGGCCAGCCCGTCTGCCGCGCAATTGGCCGGCGCAGGGGTTGAAGATCAGGCGGATGTTTTGATACGTGGCGATAGCACTCTATAATAAGCAGCGGATGGGTAAAGAAGCAAAGCCGGAGATCGCCGCGCTGCGCGAGACGCTGCGGCGCCACGAGCACCTGTACTACGTTCTGGACTCCCCGGAGATCAGCGACGCCGAGTACGACCAACTGATGAACCGGCTGCGGGAGCTGGAAAACCGGCATCCGGAGCTGGTGACGCCGGATTCTCCCACCCAGCGCGTGGGCGGCAAGCCGCGGGAAGGATTCGTCAAGGTCCGCCATAGTTCGCCGATGCTCAGCCTGGACAACGCCTTGAACGAAGGCGAGTTGCGGGATTTCGACCGGCGGGTGCGCCAGTTGCTCGGCGACGCCTCCTATCGTTACGTGGCCGAGTTGAAGATGGATGGCCTGTCGATGGCGGCGTTTTACACCCGCGGCGCGTTCCGCCAGGCGGTGACACGCGGGGACGGGCAAGCCGGCGAGGACGTGACCGAAAACGCGCGCACCATCCGCTCTCTGCCGCTGCGCATCCCCGCCGATTTGGCGGAACTGGAGGTGCGCGGCGAGGTGATCATGAACCGGCGCGCCTTCGAGCGGTTGAACCTCGAGCGCGACGAACAGGGCCTCTCGCGGTTCGCCAATCCGCGCAATGCGGCGGCTGGATCGATCCGCGTGCTCGAGACGCAGGTCACCGCGGCACGGCGGCTGGACTACTATCCCTATTTCCTGTTCGTGGACGGCGCGCCGCTGCACCCCTCCCATTGGGAGTCCCTGGAGGCGCTCGCCGCCTTCGGATTCAAAGTGAATCCCCACCGCCGCCTGTGCGCCGATGTCGAGGAACTCATTCAGTTCTGCCGCCACTGGGAGGCCCACCGCGAGGAATTGCCCTACGAGATCGACGGCGTGGTGGCCAAAGTCGATTCCATCGCACAGCAGCGCGAGCTGGGCTGGACGGCCAAAGCTCCGCGCTGGGCGATTGCCTTCAAGTACGCGGCGCGGCAGACCGAGACGGTGGTCGAAGACATCGGAGTGCAGGTGGGGCGCACGGGAGCGCTGACGCCGGTGGCCCACTTGCGGCCGGTCGAGGTCGGCGGAGTGACGGTGTCCCGCGCCACGCTGCACAACCAGGACGAGATAGAACGGCTGGGCCTGGAAATCGGCGACTCGGTGATCGTCGAGCGCAGCGGCGACGTGATTCCCAAGGTGGTCCGCGTGAGCAGCCCCGGCTCCGGGCGCAGGCCCTTCCGTATGCCGGCGAACTGCCCGGTTTGCGGCGGCAAGGTGGTTCGGGAAGAGGGTGAGGCCGCCAGCCGCTGCATCAACACCGACTGCCCGGCCCGGCTGAAAGAATCGATCCTGCATTTCGCCTCCCGCGGCGTGATGGATATCGATGGCTTGGGCGAGGCGCTGGTCGATCAACTGGTGGACCGTGGCCTGGTGGGCAGCGTCGTCGATATCTACGGGTTGGCCGCGGAGCCATTGGCCGGCCTCGAGCGCATGGGCAAGAAGTCGGCCGCGAAGCTGCTCAAAAACATCGAGCGCTCGAAACAGCTTCCGCTGCCCAGAGTGCTCGCGGCGCTCGGAATCCGATTCGTCGGCCAACGCACCGCCGTGCTGTTGGCGGAGACCTTCGGCAACCTGAACAAGATCGCCGAGGCGGATATCCCGACGCTCGAGAACGCCGAGGAGGTGGGGCCGAAGGTTGCCGAAAGCATCTTCCAGTTCTTCCGCGAACCTCGGAACCGGGTGCTGGTGGAGCGGCTCCGGGATGCCGGCCTTCAATTCGAGTACCAGCAAACCCAATCCAAAGCCAGACCGCTGGAAGGGCTGACCTTCGTGCTCACGGGCGCCTTGCCCCGCCTCACGCGCGAGGAGGCCAAGGCGCGAATTGAGGCGGCAGGCGGCAAAGTGACCGGATCGGTAAGCAAACACACCAGTTATGTAGTTGCGGGCGAAGCCGCCGGCTCCAAGCTCGAGAAGGCCCAAGCGCTGGCTATCCCGGTAATCGACGAGCGGAAGCTGCTCGAGATGATCGGGGAGTGAAACAGAACATTTGGAGCATGTTTTATGCACAGCATTTCCACCCCAATCCCCCCTAACCTGCTGATTTAAGGACTGATAAATGTGGAGGAAAAGCGCCGAAGAACTCCATTTTTCGTTTGACTCCGAACCCGATTGGATGCAGGATGGAGGTGGTTCCAAGAGGTCCACGGAACAGTGAGCCGGGCGGGACGTAGCGAACCTGGAACGTTGAGCCGTCGGGGGCAGTCATAAAAAATTGCCGCTGACGGGGAGCGAAGGGGATCGGGCGTCCAACCCAGGCAAGCTTCTCGACGGTGAATCGCGACGAGCGATGAGCGGGAGGGATTGAAAGGTCCCGACCGGGAGCAGAGGCGCGAGGAGACGTCGGAAGTGCCGGGAACGGGACAGGAAACGGGTGACAGGTGAAGATCCACCCCGCGCCGGGTGACCGGGGCGAGGAGGGGAATCTGGAATCGAACGAGTCTGTAACCGGGCCGGTACGGCATGAAAGAGGCAGGCCGGGAACGATGATCCGGCAGAGGTGGTCCGGAAACGGGCAGCCGCTGTTGGGGAGCGAAAGGCCGTTTCGAGATGCCAGCTTAGCTGGAGATGGCTAGCTGATGGTCTTCGGAGCTTTGATCCGCGGTGGTCAAGAGCCGCAGCGGGGAGCGACGGGGTAACTATTCAGCGTCTTCAGAATCCACTCTCGGGCCGGGCATGCCGGTCGGCGGGAAGCACTGGGAAGCCGGGTCACTTGGAACCATTTTTTTGCGCCGCGTGGCTGGCTCGGCTCACACGGCGCGGATGCCCACCACGGTGATGTCGTCGGTCTGGCCGGCTGCGCTGTAGCCCCGAGCCGCCTCGACAATCGAATCCACGGCGATTGCCAGAGGGGTGTGCCGCCCGGCTTCGATCAGTGCGATCAGCCGGTCTTCCCCGAACTCCTCGCCCGCCTCGATCCCAGCCTCCGTGACGCCATCCGAGAACAGCACCAACGTGTCGCCCGGGGAGAGATCGATGGCCGCTTCCGTGCAGGACCAGTCCGGGAAGACTCCCAGCACAGTCGCGTCCCCGTCGAGGCGCTGGATGCCGCCGGCGGCGCGCGCCAGAATGGGCGGGAGATGGCCGCAATTGACGTAGCGCAACCGGCGCGCCCGGTCGTCGTACTGACCGAAGAACAGGGTGGCGAATTGCTCCGGCGGGGTCGATTCGTAGAACAGCCGGTTGACTGCGCTGAGCAGCGTGGCCGGAGAGCGCCGATCCCCCTGGCTGCGGAAACAGCCTTGCAGATTGGCCATCAGCAGCGCCGCTGCCACCCCCTTGCCGCAAACGTCCGCCAGGACAAATCCCATCAAACCGCGCCCCAGGTCCAGGAAGTCGTAGTAGTCGCCGCCCACTTCGTGGGCCGGGACACAGCGGCCGGCGTATTCGGCGGTCTCTAGCGGCTTGGTCTGGTGGGGAAAGAGCTTCTGCTGAACGTTGCGCGCGATTTCAATCTCGGTTCGGGCGCGCTGCTCGGCCGTACGCCGCTGAGCGCCCTGCCGGGCCTGCTTGTCGAGCGTGCGTAGCAGCCGTTCGTTATCCCAGGGCTTCTGGATGAAGTCGCACGCGCCGCGGCGCATGGCTTCAACCGCCAGGTCGATGTTGCCCCAAGCCGTCATCACGATCACTGGCGTCGCGATCTCCCGCTCGTGCAGGTGATCGAGCAGATCCAGGCCTTCGCTGCCCGAGGTGGTGTCCCGGGCGTAGTTGAGGTCCATCAGAATCAGGTCGAAGGATCCTCGCTCGACCGCGCGTAGCAGCCCCTGCGGCGAATCCACCGTCTCGGCCTTGTGCCCCGCGCCCTTCAAGAGGAGGCGCATGGCCTCAAGGACGTCTGGGCGGTCGTCGGCCACCAGGACCTTGAGGGCGACGGTTTGCTCATCGGTCACGGGCGTCATCTCCCCCTTCCAGTAGCAATCATGCGGCCACGCTAAGTCAAGGCGGACAACGCCTCGCGCATCCTGTCACTGTCCGTTTTTGGGACGACTTTGTTCGATTCCGCGGCCAAGTGCTACCTTGGCATTGAGTGGCCACCAACTTCCAGCTCTTTGGCCCAATTCACCTGGCCATCCTGGCCTCCATCCCCGCCATTGCCTTCGCGCTGGCGCGTTGGTCGCGCGGCAGTGCGGATGCGGCACGGACCATCCGGATGGCACTGGGCGTCTTCCTACTGATCAACGAGACCGTATGGTGGATCTACCGCATCCGGCACGAAGGGTTGCGGTTCCCCGGCGGCCTTCCGCTGCAGCTCTGCGATTTCGCGCTGTGGCTCACCATCCTCGCGCTCCTCACACTGAGCCGCTGGGCGTACGAAGTGGCCTACTATGCGGGGCTCGCCGGCGCCTCCATGGCGGCGCTCACCCCGGAACTTTGGGCGCCTTTCCCTTCTTATCCCACCACCTATTTCTTTCTGGAGCACGGCGGGGCGATTATAGGCGTCTTGACGCTCACCTGGGGGAAGCTCGCGCGGCCCCGGCCGGGGGGCATCTGGAGGGCCTTGCTGATGCTGAATGCTTACGCGGCCGCAGTGGGCGTCTTCAATGCCGTATTCGGCGCGAACTACATGTATCTGTGCCGCAAACCCGTCAGCGCCTCGCTACTGGACTACCTGGGTCCCTGGCCCGTCTACCTGGTTTCCGCCGAGGCGCTCGGGATCGCGCTGTTCGGCCTGTTGTGGCTCCCGTTTCGCGATCGCAAGGCGCCGCGCGCGATTTGAAAACGCGGCGGGCGCTGTGCTACGTTGGGATTCTCCGATCAAGTCCAGAGCCCCACATGGCGGATGCCCAGAAGCCCGAACTTAAGCCCGCCCAACCTGCTCCAGCGAAAGCGCCGGCGGTCATGGCTGCTACCCCGTGGCAGAGCGAACTCACGGGAATGCTGAAGGAGCACTTTGGGGACCAGATTCCCGAGTTCTCCACCTATCTCGGGCAGGATTTTCTGATGGCCCAGCCCGAGGCGGTCATCTCCATCCTGGAGTTCCTGAAGCTGGAGGCGGACTTCGACTACCTGGTCGATATCACCGCGGTGGACTATCCAAAGCGTCCGGAACGCTTCGACTTAGTTTACATTCTTTACAGTTTTCCGCGGAGCGAGCGCGTTCGAATCAAGACCAGAATCCAGGACGGGTACAAACCCCAGTCGGCGGTCGGGGTGCATCTCACGGCGAACTGGCTCGAGCGCGAGGTCTTCGACATGTTTGGTATCGAATTCGCCGGTCACCCGGACTTGCGCCGCATCTTGATGCCAGACGAGTGGGAGGGCTACCCGCTGCGCAAAGAACGGTCCCTCACGGACATGGACAACCGCTGGGTGAAGGAGAACCTGGGAATCGAGAGCGGACAGTAACCCCATGCCGGACACCTTCCTGGATTCGACCGAGTTAGTGATCAACATGGGGCCGCAGCACCCCTCGACACACGGCGTGCTGCGGGTCATCCTGAAGCTGGATGGCGAGAAGGTCACCGGCACCGAGTGCGTGATCGGATACCTGCACCGGGGCGTCGAGAAGATCGGCGAGAACCGCACGTATCAGCAGTTTGTGCCGTACGTCGACAGGTTGGATTACTGCGCCGCGGTTTCCAACGGGCTGGGCTTCTGCCTGGCGGTGGAGAAGCTGCTGAACGTCGAGGCGCCACCGCGCGCGCAAGTGGTGCGGGTGATTCTCACCGAGCTGAACCGGATCGCCAGCCACCTGATCTGGCTGGGGACTCACTGTCTGGACATCGGCGCGATCACGCCGCTGTTCTACGTGATGCGCGAGCGGGAGGAGATTCTCAACATCTACGAGAAGTACTGCGGAGCGCGGCTCACCACGCACGCCTTCCGGATCGGCGGGCTGGAGTATGAGCTGTACGACGGGTTCGAAGCGGAGGTGAAGGCGGCCTGCGACTTCATCGCGCCCAAGATCGACGAGTACGAGCAATTGCTGACCGGCAACCGCATCTGGATCGGCCGGCTGAAGGGCATCGGCGTTCTGAACGCCGAGGACTGCAAACAGTACGGCGTCACCGGCCCCATGCTGCGGGCCGCGGGCGTGAAGTGGGACCTGCGCAAGGCGCAGCCATATTCCGGCTACGAGCAGTACGAGTTCGATATCCCCACCGGCGAGAACGGCGACACTTACGACCGGTACCTGGTGCGCATGGAAGAAATGCGGCAAGCCATCCGCATCGTGCGCCAGGCGGTGGAGAGAATTCCGGATGGGCCCATCATGGGCAAGGTTCCCAAGGTGATAAAGCCGCCGGTGGGCGAGGCGTATGTTTCGATCGAGGCGCCCAAGGGCGAGCTGGGTTACTTTGTCGTGAGCGACGGTACGACCCAGCCCTACCGGGTCCGGGTGCGGCCTCCTTCGTTCGTCAATTTGCAATCGCTGGACAAGATGGCGCGCGGCTCCCTGGTAGCCGACCTGGTGGCGATCATCGGCACCATCGACATCGTTCTCGGGGAGGTGGATCGGTAAATGCGCAAGTTTCTCAGAACCATTTTCCTGATCGACCTGATCGAGGGATTGCTGGTCACCTTCCACTACCAGCGTCCGAAGTACATGTGCACGGAGCAGTACCCCCAGGAACGGCCCAAGGTGGCCGAGCGCTACCGTGGAGCGCCGCGGCTGAACAACAACCCGGACAACGGGGAGACGCTGTGCATCGCCTGCAACCTGTGCGCGCTGGCTTGCCCGGAGAAGCTGATCGTGGTGGGCAGCGAACGCAACGAGAAGACCCGGCGCAAGGAACTGACCACCTTCACTTACGATTTGTCGCGCTGCATGTTCTGCGGCCTGTGCGAGGACGCCTGTCCGGTGGACGCGCTGGAGCTGACCCAGGATTTCGAGCTGGCCAGCTACAACCGGGAGGGCATGATTTGGGACCGGCAAATGCTGGAAGACGGTCCCAAACCCACGAAGTACGAGTTTTGAAGAAGCTCGCCAAGCGCGGCCCGTCGAGGGCGCCCGCCACGAGCGATGGGCTGTCGTATGATTGACACCGTTTTCTTTTATTTCTTCGCTCTGCTGACGCTGGGGGGCGGCATTCTCACCGTCACGCGCAAGAGCGCCGTGCACAGCGCCATCTCGCTGATCGTCTCGCTCGTCGGAGTCGCCGGGTTGTTTCTGCTGCAGAAAGCGGAATTCCTGTTCGTGGCGCAGATCGTGCTTTACATCGGCGGCATCATGGTGCTGTTCCTGTTCGTCATCATGCTGGTGAATTTGGATGAGGCGGCGCGCGTGCGCCAGTTCAACCGGCAGTGGTGGGTGGCGCTGGCCTGCGTGCTGGCGGTGGCCGCCGAGATCGGGTATTTCCTCCGCAAGCCGCTGCATCTGGCTGCCGCGGCCCCGCCGCCGGCTCCTGGAGGCCCGGGGAACGTCGAGCGGGTGGCGGACCTGCTTTTCTCCCAATACCTGCTGCCCTTCGAGATCGCTTCGGTGCTGCTGCTGGCGGCCGTAGTGGGCTCGGTGGTCATGGCCAAGAGGAGGGTATAGCGCATGCACCCGATCACAATCACACACTACCTGCTGCTGAGCGCCGCGCTGCTGGCCATCGGCACGATTGGCGTTCTCACCCGGCGCAACATCGTCATTATATTGATGTCCATCGAGCTGATCCTGAACGCAGTGAACATCAACCTGGTGGCTTTCTCGAATTACCACCAGCAGGTGACCGGGCAGGTGTTCGCGATCTTCGTGATCACCGTGGCGGTGGCCGAAGCGGCCGTGGGCCTGGGCATCCTGATCGCGCTGTTCCGCAACAAGGAGACGGTGCAGGCCGACGAGATCGAGCTTCTGCGATGGTAACGCGATGAACTTCTTCCTCAACTCGATCTGGCTCATCCCGCTGTTCCCGCTGTTCGGCGCGTTGGTCATGCTGCTACTCGGGAGGAAGTTCGATCCGCAAGGGCCTTCGACAGTGGCCGTGGCCCCGGGCGTCGAGGACGCGCCGGCGCCGCACGATCTGAGCCATCACGCCTCCTCGAAAGCCAGGATCGTCGTCAGCCTGCTGTGCCCCGGCATGGTGTTGGTGTCCTTTATCTTTTCCCTCTTCGCCGTGCTCGAGCTGGCCGCCAAGACGGACCGTGTCCACCAGATCGTCCAGTTCACCTGGCTGGCCGGGCTGGACTTCACGACGCAATCGCACACGCTGGCGAAGTTTGCCGCCGACTGGGGGTTCCTGCTGGATCCGCTGAGCGGCGTCATGATCCTGGTGGTGACCGGAATCGGTTTCCTGATCCACGTCTACTCCATCGGCTACATGGGCCACGAGGGCGGTTACTACCGGTTCTTCGGATATCTGAACCTGTTCGTGTTCTTCATGCTGATGCTGGTGCTGGCCAACAACTACGTGCTGATGTTTGTCGGCTGGGAAGGCGTCGGCCTGTGCAGCTACCTGTTGATCGGATTCTACTTTCATAAGAAGTCGGCGGCGGACGCGGGGAAGAAAGCCTTCATCGTAAATCGCATCGGCGACGCAGGCTTCATTCTGGGCATTCTGCTGATGTTCAGCGTGCTGGGGACCACACGGTTCCTGGATGTGAACAAAGCGCTGGAGTCCTTCTCGCCCGAGGCGGGCTACGGCGTTCTGACCGCCATCGCGTTGCTGCTCTTCGTTGGCGCGACCGGCAAATCGGCGCAGTTCCCGCTCTACGTGTGGCTGCCGGACGCCATGGAAGGCCCCACGCCGGTCTCCGCATTGATCCATGCAGCGACCATGGTGACCGCGGGCGTCTACATGGTGGCCCGCTCGAGCCACCTGTTCCGACTGGCGCCGAACGCCGGGTTCTGGGTAGCGGCGATTGGCGCGTTCACGGCCATCCTGGCGGCCTCCATCGCCTTGACGCAGAACGATATCAAGCGCGTGCTGGCTTACTCCACCATCAGCCAGCTCGGTTACATGTTCATGGCGCTGGGCGTGGGCGCTTACTGGGTGGCCATTTTCCACCTTTACACGCATGCGTTCTTCAAGGCGCTGTTGTTCCTCGGCTCGGGCGCGGTGATCCACGCCCTGTCGGGCGAGCAGGACATGCGCAAAATGGGCGCGCTCAAGGACAAGATCCCAGTCACCTACCGCACCATGCTGATCGGGACGCTAGCCATCGCGGGCATCCCGGGACTGGCCGGGTTCTTCTCGAAGGACGAGATCCTCTGGCAGGTCTTTTCGAACGGCCCCGCGCTGGTCTACATCGTGGGCCTGGTTACGGCCGGTATGACGGCGTTCTATATGTGGCGGCTGATGGCGCTCACCTTCTACGGCCAGTCGCGCGTGGATGCGCAAGTAGCTTCCCATATTCACGAGGCGCCGCGCGTCATGACTTTGCCGCTGGTCGTGCTGGCCGCCGGCAGCGTGCTCGCGGGCTGGATCGGCGTTCCGAAGCTGTTCGGCTTTCTGCCGGATATTTTCCGCGCCTTCGAGCTATGGCTGAAGCCCGTGTTGGGCCTGGAAGCAGCCGAGGGCACGGCTGGGCATTCGGCCGGCATCGAGTTGGCGCTGATGCTGCTCTCGGTGGCGGTGGCCGGCTGCGGTATCGCGCTAGCCTGGTTCCTCTACCAGAAGAAAACGCCCAAGGGAGAGCCGCTGGAGGCCGCGGGCTGGCTGTACCGCGGCTCGCTGAACAAATGGAAGGTCGACGAAGCCTACGATTTCCTCTTTGTGAACGGGCTGGCCAAGGGCGGCGGGAGCGCACTGGCGCGTTTCGACAATGTGGTCGTGGATGGCGGCGTGAATGGCGCCGGCTGGCTCACGCGCTTCACCTCCACTGTGAGTATCTGGTGGGATACCTGGATCATCGACGGCGCGGTGCGGCTTTCGTCCTTCCTGGTGAAGATGTCCTCATACCCGGTGCGCATCCTGCAGACCGGCTCGGTGCAGAGTTACGCGCTGATCTTCGTGCTCGGGGTCGCGGTGGTGTTCGGTTACTATTTGATGCGGTAAGACCATGGATGCACACATACTAAGTTGGGTTCTGTTCACGCCGCTCATTGGCATGGCGATCCTGCTGCTGATCCCGGGCGAGCGGAAGAACTGGATACGCATCTGGGCCAACGTCGCGGCGGTCGCGGGATTCCTGGTGAGCCTGCGGCTGGTCTTCCTGTTCAACAAGGATGCCGAGGGCTTCCAGTTTCAGGAGCTGGCCTCCTGGATTCCCACCCTCGGCGTGAACTACCACATCGGCATCGACGGCATCAGCCTGCTGCTGGTAATGCTGACTACGGTCATCGGGCCTCTCGCCATCCTCTCTAGCTGGAACGCGGTGCAGGAGCGCACCAAGGAATACTACGCCATGTTCCTGTTGCAGCAGACGGGGATGATTGGCGTTTTCATCTCGCTCGACTTCTTCCTGTTCTTCGTGTTCTGGGAGATGGTGCTGGTGCCGATGTACTTCATCATCGGCGTCTGGGGCGGCCCGCGGAAGCTTTACGCCGCCATCAAGTTCTTTCTCTACACGCTGGCCGGCGGCGCGCTGATGCTGCTGGGCATCCTGACCCTCTACTTCCAGCACTTCAAGCAGTTCCACTTTTACACCTTCGAAATCTCCCGGCTGATGATGCTGGACCTGCCGTTGCACCTGGAGCAGTGGGTCTTCTGGTTGTTCTTCATCGGATTCGCGATCAAGGTGCCGATGTTTCCTTTTCACACCTGGCTGCCGGACGCGCACGTCGAGGCTCCGACGGCCGGCTCGGTGGTGCTGGCCAGCGTGCTCCTGAAGATGGGCACTTACGGATTCATCCGCTTCTCGCTGCCGCTGCTGCCCAAAGCCTCCATCGATGCCACCATCGTCCAGATCGTAGCCGTGCTCTCGATCGTCGGCATCATTTACGGCGCGCTGGTCAGCCTGATGCAGAAGGACTGGAAGAAGCTCGTGGCCTACTCCTCGGTGAGCCACCTGGGCTTCTGCACGCTGGGCATCTTCGCGATGAATCCCAATGGCCTGGCCGGAAGCGTGATTCAGCAGCTCAACCACGGCATCTCGACCGGCATGCTCTTCCTGATGGTGGGCATCGCCTACGAGCGCCGGCACACGCGGGAGCTCAAGGAGTACGGAGGCCTCGGGCACATCATGCCGGTCTTTGCGACCGTCTCCGCCTTCGCCATGCTGAGCTCGGCGGGCTTGCCGCTGCTTAACGGCTTCATTGGCGAGTTCACGATTCTTCAGGGCGCCTTCGAAGCCAACCGTGCGTGGGCGGCCTGCGCGGTCACGGGGATCATCCTGGGCGCGGCCTACCTGCTGTGGATGTATCAGCGCACCATGCTGGGCCAGGTGACCAACCCGAAGAATCTGCATCTGCCTGACTTGAGTTGGCGGGAGCTGGCCACCTTCCTGCCGCTCATCGCGTGGGCCATCTGGATCGGCCTGTATCCTCAGCCCTACTTCGACGTGCTCAAGAAGCCGGTGGCCCAGATCGTCGAGCGGGTTAAACCGGGCTACTACGAGAAAGCCACGCAGGCGGCCCTTCCGAAGGAGGCGCTGCGATGAACTTCTTCACCCCCATCGACCGATTCGCGTTGTCGCCGGCGATCGTTCTGGCGCTGTTTGGCTGCGCCGTATTCCTTTTCGACTTTCTGGTCCCGCGGACACCCAAGGGCCAAAGATACCATCTCGCCTACGTTGTTTTGGGGCTGGGCTGCACGGGCTGGGCGCTCTTCAATCAGCAGGCCTACCTTCGGGATCAAGGCATCCCCGAGATTGCGGCCTTCGGCGGCGCGCTGGTTATCGACCGTCTCTCGCTCTTCTTCAACTGGATCTTCCTGATCGCCTCGCTCATCGTGTCGCTGTTCTCCTATAAGTACCTCGAGACCGAGGACGAGCATCACGGCGAGTATTACGGCCTGATTCTGCTGGCCAACTGCGGGATGTTCTTCCTGGCCGCCGGGACGGACCTGATCACGCTGTTTGTCGGCCTCGAGTTGATGGCGCTGTGCTTCTACGTGCTGGTGGGGTTCCTGCGCCGGGACCGGCGCTCGAACGAAGCGGCGATGAAATACCTGCTGCTGGGCGCATTTTCGAGCGGCTTTCTGGTCTACGGCTTCTCGGTGCTGTACGGACTTTCCGGCTCGACGCGGCTGCGCGACATCGCGGTAGCGCTGGAGGGGCGCGGTTTGTGGGACCCCCTGGTCTTCCTGGCTCTGGCCACGACGACAGTGGGGCTGCTCTTCAAGATCGCGGCTGTGCCCTTCCACATGTGGGCGCCCGACGCGTACGAGGGCGCGCCGACACCCATCACCGCCTACCTCTCGGTCGGCTCGAAGGCCGCCTCGTTCGCGTTCCTGATGCGCATGTTCCTGGGACCGCTGGCGGCCTCGCGCGCAGTCTGGGAGCCAATCCTAATTGCGGTCGCCGTCGCGACCATGACGATCGGCAACTTGGCCGCCCTCAGCCAGACCAACGTGAAGCGCCTGCTCGCCTACAGCTCCATCTCGCACGCGGGCTACATCCTGCTAGGCCTCATCGCCGGGAACCCGACCGGCATACAGGGCATGGCGGTCTACATCATGGTGTACACCTTCATGAACCTGGGCGCCTTCGCGGTGCTGACATCCCTGCGGCGCAAGGAGATCGCCGGCGACGATATCGACGACCTGGCCGGCCTGATGCGCAAGAGCCCCGGCCACGCGTTGCTTATGCTGGTTTTCCTGGCCTCTCTGGCCGGCATTCCGCCCACCGCCGGGTTCCTCGGCAAGTACTACATTTTCCTTTCGCTGATCGAGACCGGGCACTATGTGCTGGCGGCGGTGGCAACGTTGTACGTAGCGGTGGCGATCTATTACTACTTCCGCATCGTTCGCAGCATGTTCGTGAGCGAGCCGGCGGACCAGGAGCCCGCCGCCTCGAGTGTCGGACTGCGTGTGGCGCTCGCCGCGACCGGACTGGCGACCCTGGGAATTGGCCTTTATCCCGAACCGTTCCTGCGCCTGGCGCAGATTTCGAGCGCGCTCGTTCGGTAACTTACTATGCAAAGCCTCCTTCACAACCCGCTGCTGCTTTCCGCGATCCTGGCCGCGGTGCTGGTTTGCCTCTTCCCGTTCGTGGCGGGCTACCTGGTGCTGATGGAGCGCAAGGTCCTGGCGGACTTCCAGGTGCGTCTCGGCCCCATGCGAGTCGGCCCGCACGGCCTCTTGCAGCCCATCGCCGACGCCTTCAAGTTGCTGATCAAGGAAGACCTGATACCGGGCGAGTCCGACCAGGTCATCTTCTGGTTCGCGCCGGTGATCTCGATGTTTACGGCATTCACCGCGCTATCGGTCGTCCCGTTCAGCCAGTACATCCGGGTAGCCGACGTCAACGTGGGCTTGCTGATGGTCAGCGCCATGGCGGCGGTGGGGATTCTCGGAATTGTGCTGGGCGGCTGGAGCTCCAATAGCCATTACTCGCTGCTGGGCGCACTGCGCGCGGGCGCGCAACTCGTGAGCTACGAAGTGGTGCTGGCCTTCTCGCTGGTGGCTGGAGTGATGATGTCCGGCACCCTCAGCATGGTAGGCATCGTGAATGCGCAGAAGGACCGGCAGGTCTGGTTCGCTTTCGAAAACTACGGCCTGATGCTCCTGCCCTTTATCACCTACCTGATCGCCGCCATCGCGGAGACCAATCGCGCCCCCTTCGACCTGCCCGAGGCCGAGAGCGAGCTCGTGGCCGGGTTCCACACCGAGTACAGCGGCTTCCGCTTCGCGCTTTACTTCCTGGCAGAGTACATCAACATCTTCGTGATCGCATCGGTGGCCGTGACGCTCTTCTGGGGCGGCTGGCTGCGGCCCTTCCCCAACGTGAAATGGCTGCAATACCCGCTCAATTACGGCGTGCCGCTGGCGGTGCTGGCTGGGGCGGGCGCGCTGAGCTTTTACCTGTTGAAGAAGGTTGTGAACCGGGTGCAGTGGCTGTTCCTGCTGGCGGTGGCCGTAGTGCTGATCTTCCTCGGCCTGCTGTTCCTCGTACCCGCGGTCAATAACGCCGCTATCGGCCTGTTCTGGTTCACCTTCAAGGTGGTGGCCGTGGTGTACGCGATGATCTGGTTCCGCGGCACCTGGCCCCGCTTCCGTTACGACCAGTTGATGAACCTCGGCTGGAAGCGCCTCATCCCCATCGGCATGGCCGCCGTGCTGGCGAACGCGGTGGTGGGCATGATCAAGGGGAGCTGAAGCGTGGACGGCGGGGACGAATCCCGCCAGCGCACCTCGCACAGCCGCGCGGCATAGTGTCCGGTTTCGGGAAGCGGGAACCCGAAAGCGGGCATTCCGGAGACGTCGCGCGATTGGCTGCAGAGCGCTTCGGGTCTTAAAATCAGCAGCTTGCAGAATGGCGGTGGGATTGCAAGCAGCTCTCACTGATGCTGACCTCTATCCACCATGCCTTCCGGGTGCTGCGCAAGGATTTGAGCTTCACCGCCGTGGCGATCGGTTCGCTGGCGCTGGGGATTGGCGCGACCTCGGCCATGTTCAGCTTCGCGGACGCCGTCCTACTGCGGCCTCTGCCGGTCAGGGACGCGGACCGCGTGGTGTCCATCAATGCCCAGAACGCCACATCGGCGCCGGTGGCCGCGGGCGCACCCATTTCCTACCCCGATTACGCCGACTTCCGCGACCGTAATCGCAGTTTCGAAGGGCTGCTCGCGGCCAGCACCTCGACGTTTGGCTTCCGCCCTGGCCCGGACACTCTGCCGCGCATCAAAGTCGGTCAGTACGTTTCAGGCAACTTCTTCCGGGTGCTGGGCGTGGAGCCGGCACTGGGCCGGGACTTCCGCCCGGAAGAAGATCAAGCCGAGGGCCGCGATGCGGTGGTGGTGCTCAGCCACGATTTCTGGGTTGGCCAGTTTGGCGCCAGCCGGTCGGTTCTGGGAAGACAAATCCGGCTGAACGGCGTCGCGTTTACAGTTGTGGGCGTCGCGCCCGAGTCCTTCACCGGCATAGATATGCGCTCGGCGGTCTATATTCCCCTGGCCATGTCGCCGCGTCTGGGACAGCGCAACCTGCTGCATAGCCGCGACCAGGGCTGGTTGTCCGTCATGGGCCGGCTGAAGCCGGGCGTAAGCGTGGAGCAGGCGCGAGCCGACATCGGAATCATCGCGACCGGGCTCGAGAAGTTGCATCCGTTGGCCGAGGGCGGCCGGCGGATCACCGTGCAGACCGAGCTGCAAGTTCGCGTGCAGCAATCCCCGCCGACCGCGGCCATGGTGATTATGCTGGCTCTGCTGGCGCTCTCGGTCTTGCTGGTGGCCTGCGCGAATGTGGCGGGATTGCTGCTGAGCCGGGCGCGGGCGCGCTCCAGGGAGATTGCAGTGCGCCTGGCCATCGGCGCCAGCCGCGGCGCGGTGGTCCGGCAGCTCCTGCTGGAGAGCCTGCTGGTGGCGGTGGGCGGAGGATTGGCGGGCATATTGGTCGCGGATGCCGGAGCCGGGTTCTTCCGCAGCATTCCGTTCCCCACCGACCCGCCTTTCTTCATCGACGCCACGGTCGACCACCGGATGCTGCTGTTCACGCTCCTGGTATCGCTGGTAAGCACGCTGTTGTTCGGGCTGGGGCCGGCGCTTCGGATAACGCGCCCGAACCTGGTTCCGGCGCTGAAAGCGGCCGACGCGGACAGTAACGGCAAGCGGCGCCTGTGGGGCCGCAACACCATCGTGGCGGGCCAAGTGGCTCTGTCGCTGGTACTGCTGGTGATCTCGGCCGTAATGGTGGAGGGTTTTCGCCATGAATTGTCGCAAGGGGCGGGCTTTCGTCCCGACGGTCTCTTCCTGACCAGCTACGAAACGCAACTGGTTCATTACTCGGAAGAGCAGACGCGGCAATTCTATCGGCATCTGCTGGAACGCACGCGCTCGTCGGCTGGGGTGCGATCGGCGGCCCTCACTTCCGGCCTGCCGATGTGGTGCTGGGACAACATCCGCGTCGTTCCGGAGGGCCATCCATTGCCGCCCGGCGAGCAGGCGCTAGCCGTCTTCAATCACTACGTGAGCGACGGCTATTTCACCACTCTGGGCGTCCGCCTCTTGCAGGGGCGCGGTTTCCTGGAATCGGATGGGGAGAACGCGCCGCTGGTGGCTGTGGTGAACGACCATCTGGCAGATCGCTATTGGCCCCAGGGGGAGGCGCTAGGCAAGCGGTTCCATTTGAACGGCGCGACCGGGCCGCTGGTTGAGATCGTAGGCATTGCGAAGGCCGCCAAGGTCTTCTTCATCACGGAACCGCCGGCGGATGTGGTCTACCTGCCCTTCCGTCAGCACGCCCACTCCAGGCTGACGCTGGTGGCCGAATCGGATGCCCCGGATGCCGCAACCCTGGCTCCGGTGCTGCGGGAAGTGGTGAAGCGGCTGGACCCGGATATGCCGGTCTTCGAAGTGCGCACCATGCAGGATTTCTATGCGCAACGCGCCGTGCGGCTGCCGGACATGATGGTCCAGATCGTGGCGGCCCTGGGCCTGATGGGGATGCTGCTGGCGATCGCGGGGCTGTACGGTTTGGTCGCTTACTCGGTGAGCCGCCGGACGCGCGAGATCGGCATTCGCGTGGCCATCGGCGCGGACCAGCGGAAGGTGATCGGAATGGTGCTGGGGCAGGGGCTGAAGCTGGGCGGGATGGGGGTCGGCGTTGGCCTGGTGGTGAGCGTCTATGCCTGCCGCGCGATGACCACGGCCACCTGGTTCCTCTCCTTCGATCGGATCAATCCCCTGATCTTCGCCGGCATCGCGCTGCTGTTGATGATGGTGACCACGCTGGCCGCGTGGGCGCCGGCGCGGCATGCGTCGCGGATCGATCCGATGAGAGCGCTGCGGGAGGAGTGAGGGCAAGTTTCTGTTACTGCCGGGGCGGAGCGGCCGCGACGACTTCGAAAGGGATAGCGGGGAGAGTTCCGAGGGGCTGCCGGCGCTTGACCGGCGCGGCGCCGTTGGGCGGAGTTACGGTTCTCTCGGTGACGGCTTCGACGATCAGGTTGCCTCGCAGGCCGGGCTTGGCCTTCTGCGGGTCGGCGCGGAACAGCAGCGAGACGCCATTTCCCTGGGGAGATGTTTCGAGCGAGACGCCTTCCGGCGGATCGTTCAGGGCCAACTGAACCTGGTTGGTGAACTTTCCCAAGGGGAGGAAGAGCCGGCCCGGAATCTTCACCGGCATGGCGCCGAGGAGCTTCCACGCGGCGGCGCGGGCGGGGCCGTTCACCGAAACCATCCATTCCTGGGCGGGCACCAGGTGCCGGTAAGCGAAGGCTTGCATCATATCTTCGGCGGGGATGCCTGGGCGTCGGATCTCGAGAGCCTGAATCGTCGCGCTGCCTTCCAGATGGAGACTGCGCGGTCTGTCCAGGGGGCCAAGCGGGGCCGTTAGCGTGACCCGGATCTTTTCCCGATCGGGCGGGACCGTGCCGCCGCTCAGCACCAATCCGGGCGGAGCATCCGTCAAACGGAGAGCGATCTCGCCGGAGAAACCGTCCTTCCGCAGCGCGTAGACGGTGATGGGCACGGTCATCCCTGGGCGGAGGTTGATAGTCGAGGGCACCACGCGCAACTGGAAATCGGGCCGCGGAGGGCTGATGCGCAGTCGGTAGACGTACTCAAGGCCACCCTTCTGCTGCGCATCGCCTAAGTGGAGATAGTAAGTTCCCTTGGCGGGGAATGTGAAGACGATACGGGAGTCCGCCTGGTGCGTGATCAGGCCCGCGCCCTTGTCCTCGAAATCGTCGTTGAAGGCCAATTGACGGCCGCCCGCGTCGGTGAGTTTCAGCACGGAATCCAGCGGGGAACCGAGCCTGCGCGCAAAGACTTCCGCAACTATCTCCTCGCCGGCATGGCCATCCAAGCGGAAGACATCCCAGTCGCCTGGCCGGTCGATGCGGCCGTTGACGATCAATGGAAGCTTGACGCGCTGGGCGGGCTTGGGCTGGTCGTTGGGCTCCTTCTCGAAGCGCTCGGGCAAAGTGTCCACGACGAACGGCACAAGGTTGGAGAACCATGGCCCATTGCGAATGGAAATCGGATAAGAGCCAGCGGCCTTGTGTTTGCTCTCCGCGAGCTTAGCCCGAGGGAGGTTCCAGCCCTGTAACTCGAGGCTGGTCCGAGAGCCAACCTTGCCGCCCAGCGGAAAGATGCACGTGATGAACGGCAGTTCCCCGACCGCGATGCGGTAGACGAAATCCTCGCGGCCGCGGTAGATGGAATCCCGGATCTCCAGGACGTACTCGCCGTCGCTTGGGATCTCGTAATAGAGGACCGGATCGGGACGGGACCAGAATTGGTCGGCGTATTCCAGCTGCTTTCCCTGCGCGTCGTAAAGCGCCAGGACCGCTTGAAACCAGCCGGGCACGGCGTCAGAGATGTAGGGGATCAACTCGCGCACACTGGCGGCAGCGACGATGCGTTGGCCCTTGACGGCCCGGAACCGGTAGCGGTCCACGGCGCCGGGTGCGATCTGTCCGTTCAGGACGGCGGGCAGCGTGACGCTCTGGGGAGGCTCCGGCGCTTTGGCGGCGACCGCGGGCGGCGCCTTTTTCGCGGCTATAGCGGGCGGCAGAGTAGTCTGGACGTTCGCCGGCGATTTGGAGAACTCGGCGAGTTGCCCCACCTGGAACACCAGCGGGTTGGTCAGGCCGGCGGGCGTGCCCAGCCTCAGCTCACGTGGGCCGAGCGGCGCCTCCGGGGCCAACGCGATCTCGAGCGTAACGGTCTCGCCGAGCGCCGGAGTGGCCGGCCTCCGTATGGCAGCGGCGATCTTCTGCCTAAGCTCGCCGACGGTCTTGCGTTCCTCGTCTGTAAGTGGGGTCCCGGCCGCCCTCTTGTCGGTCAGCTCCTTGAGTTGTTCCCTCAACTTGTTGATCTGCGCCGGAGTAACTGGCTTGACATACTCGATTACTTTGGCCTCAACTCCGGCTCCGGAGAGATAGACAGTCTTGACGCCCTCAAGGAATTGCCCGCCCACGGTGACCTGGAAGCTAGCGCCCTGGCGGCCGCCGGCTGGATAGACATAGCCAATGTGCGGCGCGTTTTGCTGCGCCAGCACCCGGCAGGCGAGCGCGAAGCTCAGCAGCGTGGGCCATCGACCCCGGCTCATCACATGATTTCTTTCAGGCGCCCGGCGGACGGGACGCCATCCGCGGCAGTTGGCAACACGCGGGCCTCTTCGCCTAGCGGATGAGGCAGCTTCGCGCCGGGATCGATCCCCAGCAGCTCGTATATGCTGCCGATCAGATCCACCGGATAGACGGGCCGGTCGCGGACCTGTTCGCCGGTCGAGTTCGATGCGCCAACGACATGGCCGCCCTTAAATCCGCCGCCCGCGACCACGGCCGAAAAGACCTGGCCGCAGTGATTTCGCCCGCCGTTCCAGGGCGGTTCCCACTGCACGCGGGGCGTTCTGCCAAACTCGCCGCTCCACCAGACGATGGTGCTGGAGAGCAGGCCGCGATCGGACAAATCCTGGAGCAAGGTCGCCATGCCCTTATCCACCTGCGGCAGTTGGCGGCGCATGACCTGGAAGTTCTGCTTGTGCGTATCCCAGCCTTTGGAGTCGATGGTGATGTAAGGAACGCCGCGTTCGACCAAGCGCCGGGCTACCAGACAGGATTGGCCGAAGGTGTTGCGCCCGTAACGCTCCCGCATCTCGTCCTTCTCCTGCGAGAGATCGAAGACCTTGCCCGCGTCGCCCAGGATCAACTCATAGGCCTGGTCCTCGGCCTGTGTGGAGGCCGCCAACTGCGGATCGCCGTGCATCGCGCGCCCCAGCGTGTCGAGCTTATGGAGGAACTCGCGGCGGGCCCTCTGGCGTTGGTCGGAGATTCCCGGCGCGGTGACGCCTTCCACGGCGAAGCGCGCCTGCGCGGGGTCTCCGCCGGTAGCAAACGGCATGTAGCGCGAACCCAGAAAGCCCGCATCCGGAAAGCGCCCTTGCTCTTCGGTCAGCACGATGTAGGGCGGAAGCAGCCCCTTGTAGCCGGCGCCATATCCTTTGAATAGCGAGACCACGGCGCCGACGCTGGGATAGACGTCCCGGCCTCCCGAGATGCGCCCGGTCTGAACCGTGTAGGAGGCTGTCTCATGGGCGTTGATGCCGTGGGTCATGCTGCGAATGATAGAGTATTTGTCGGCTTGCTTGGCCAGCAGAGGAAGTAACTCGCAAATCCTGACCCCGGCCACGTTGGTGGGGATGGGACTGTTCAAGGGACCGCAGTAGTCGTTGCCAGCTTCGGGCTTGGGATCGAAGGTGTCCAGGTGCCCCGGGCCGCCCCACATCCAGATCTGTATGACCGACTTAGCTTTGGCCGGCGGCGCCGTGGCGCGGACGGGAAGCCCGGCGCCTAAGAGCAATCCGGAGGTTTTCAGAAACTCGCGCCTGTCGAACATTGGCCTATCGATGTTATCGTCTCGCATGTCAATGCCGGTAGAGAAACTCGGCGCTGTTGATCAAAGCCCAGGCGAGGTCTATGGCGGCCTCGCGTCCCTTGGCAGCGCCGGACTGGGAATACGCCTCGACGGTTTTCATTTCCTCGTCCGTGGGGAAACGGGAGAGAATCGCCAGATACAGTGCGGTAGCCAGCGCGCGTGGGTTCTTGGCGCCCTGTATGAGAGCTTGGAGATTCGGGCCTTCCGCGATCTTCCGCTGAATGTGACTGGAGTTCAGCAGATGCAACCTCTGGGCGGCCGAGGGGCGGTTGTTGCGCTCGGATTCCAGGCCGGTATCGCGCGGAGAACGCCCGAACAGCACCAGGAAGGAGCTGGTGATGCTGCCGTCCGGGAGACTGATCGAACTCAGGCCTTCGGGAATGAAGGTGTACGGCTCGGGAATGGCGCTCGAGTATTTCTCGGTGGTTCCGGTGATCTGGCAGAGGGCGTCGGCGAGCACCTCGGCATCCAACCGGCGCAGCGGATAGTACGCGAAGTTCGCCGCGGCGGCAGGGTTGGCGGTCTTGGGAAGCGAGGAGAGTTGGTAGGTCGCCGAGTTCAGGATCAAACGGTAAAGGTGATTCAGGTCGTACTGCGAGGCGATGAACTCCCGCTCCAGGTAGGCCAGCAGCTCGGGATTGGAGGGCGGATTGTCGGGCCGTATGTCGTCCGGCTCGTGGATGATGCCGCGGCCCAGCAGCCAGCTCCAGACGCGATTGACGATGTTGCGCGCGAACCAGGGATTGCCCGGTGCGATCAGCCAGTCGGCGAAGACCTGGCGCGGATCGCGGTCCGGGGCCAGGCGGACGCGCGTCCCGTCGGGAAAGGTGGCCATCGCGGCCTGCGCCGGATTCTTCGATGGATCGAAGAAAACGATCTCCTCTTTCCATTCGTCCGTGTGTTTGTAGCCGATGCGCGAGAAGAAGACCGCCATCTCCGCCAGACGCTCCGGGGGCCAGTTCTCGGCCCGCGTTCCCATGAAGGTCAGGGCCACGGTTTGGGCGATGAAGCGCGGCTCCCGGTTCTGCATGGCGCGGTAGAAGTTGACCGGCGCGACGCGGAAATTGCTGCCGCTTTCGGTGAGCATCTCGCGGACGAAGCGGTCGTAGGGCTGGTTCTGGTGGATGGAAGCGCGAATCCAGTGGTGATAGGCCTGCGCGGCGTTCGGCCACAGGTTGATGGGGAACTCCGCTTTGACGCGCAGCAGATCGCTCCACTTCATGGCCCAATAGTCCGCGAATTCGTCGCGCCCCAGGAGGCGATCGATGAGGGCGCCGCGCTTGTTGGGGTCGTGGTCCGCCAGGAACTGAGAGGCCTCCGCGGATGTGGGCAGCGTGCCGATGACGTCCAGATAGACGCGCCGGAGAAACACTGCGTCGGAGCAGAGATTCGCGGGGGGAATGCCCAGACGCTTCAGGTTGGCGAAGACCAGCTCGTCGATTCTGCCCTGCGGAGTGAGGTTGGCGGGGCTCTCGAAGACCGACGCCAGCAGGAGCGCGGGGATCAGCGCGGACACCATCCTGATCTAATGTAACCCCGGCCGGGGTCAGAAGTCGCGGTTCTGCCATCTGGCCGTCCAACCGGAGGAAACGTGTTCCGCCAGCTTCGCCTGACGCTCCCGCTGAGGGGTACCCCACACCTCCAGGAGCGCCGCGCGAAACAGTTCGCTCAGTAGTTCCGCTGCTGGGGCTGCCGTGCCAGGCGCGGGGGCGAGCCGCTCGGCTGGTTCAACTCGCTCTCCATGAAATGGCTGGTCTCTGGAATTCTCGGCCCAAAGCCTGTTCCGCGCCGGACCTCTTTGCAGCAACCAGTTCGTCTATGCCGAGCGGCAATTCAAGCACTGCGCTTCATGAATGCTTGGGCTGTGCCCGCGGCGGTCGGCGTGGAGGATGTGGCTTCTTCTCCTCCTGCATGCGGCTCAGCATATGCAGAAGCATGCGCGGGAATTCCATGAGGAACATGTACGATTCCCTCCCTCCGAAGCCAAACTCCTCCATGTACGGACCGCGCATCGAGAACTCGGAGAAGCGCCGAAGTCGGTCAATCTCAGTCTCGATTGCCGCCGGGTCTCCCGACTTGACTGCCCGATACACCTCCATTGCCAGCTCGTAGAGCCATGGCGCATCATCGCGGATTACGCTCGCGGCCATGAGAATTCCCATCGGATCACCGGGGTCTCCGACCATGTGCATCATTTCCTCTATCATCCCCGGATGGAAATGACGAGACCTCCGGCGGCGCAGAATGGATTCGTCTGAGTCCGCCAATCGCTCGGCCACGCGGGAAGGCAACGCCTTCATTTCCTCAACGAGCTTCGCGACCGGATTGTCTTCGGCCTGGTCCGCCGCTCCCTTCTTTCCGGCGGGAGTTGCGATCTTCTTCAGTATGTCGGCCTCTGCCGTCTTAAACGCCGCCACCTGCACTTTGATCACATCTGCATCGATCTCGAGACCCGCGACGCGGCGTGCGAGCTGGTGCACCAGCTTCGTCAGGTCAGCCTCGCTATCGTCCATGTTCTGGAACTGGTAAAACGGCCCCGCAGTTATCCGGCTCAAAGGAATGCCCAAAGCCACGCCAACCACGGGGGTGCCCAGTTTGCCTTTAGCCACGCCTGCCTCAAACAGGATCCAGGGGCGATCTAGACTTCGCTCCGTAAAGAGGCAGACAACATCTGAGGTTGACTGCAACATGGACATTAGTCGTTTGTACCATTCATCCCCAAAATCTATCCCCTCGGTGCCCTTCTTGTCCGACGATCGGAAGGTCTTGATCATCCCCGCACTGACGCTCTTCAGCAACTTTCCAAAGGCCTCGGCCAGCTCGGCATCCCGGGCGTCGTGGCTGATGAAGACAAGTGGGGCGCCGCTCGATGTGAGAACGTCGGCATCCGGCGCTGATTTCGTTTTCTCGGTGTCAACCACAATCCCTCCTTCTACGCTGTCATGTTGTGACAAAGAATCCCGATTGGCTTCATCGGCTCCACTCCACACCCGCCGAACTCATGACCAGGCTGGCCTGCATAAACCCGGACGATAGCAGGCGTTATGCGGGCGCATTGCTTGTTGCGGTCGCCTTCCCACGAATCTACGCGCCGGCAGCAGCAACGTTCTCGATTAGACATCAGTTCGACAGGCCAGTCAAGCGCTATTCTACTTGAATTGGCAGATTCCGCAGACAATGTCTGCGAATTGATGCCGGAAGCGGAGGCGTCAGCTCCGCCAGACCACCTGGGCCTGGTCGAGTGCTTCCTCGATGTCTATCCGCCAGCAAGCCAGGGGGCATCCACCCGCTCGTCATAGTCCTGTTTGGCGAGGTCCGCCAAGAGCCACCGCGCCGGCCCCGTCCCGTCGTGGCGGGCGTAGGAAATGAAGATGGGACACGTTCAGAGTTCGTCGTACGCCTTCAGGCGATTGCGCCGGCGCGCGAGCTCGCTGGAGTAGCGGATTCCGAGCGAGCCGGCATTCTCTCGCGCCCAGACGGTGAGCTTCGTCTCGCCTGTGGGTTGGGAGGAGGTGCAAAGAAGGCCGGCCATCAGGCCGTCGATTTCCTCCCGCGTCAGGAAGACGTCATTGACGACACGGCCTATGATCGACGCTACGAAATGAGCGAAGGCAGGCGGGACTGACAGGATTAGTCTGGGTTTGCCGATGATGCGGCCGATCTCCTCGACCAAGCCTCGGAACGTAAATGTCTCCGGACCTAGGGCATCGATAACCCGATTCCCGGTTTGCCTGCTTTCGGAGACGGCAAGGGCGGCGAAGTCCTCGATGTAGATCGGCTGGATTCGGTAGTCCCCTCGGCCGAACACGCCGAACACAGGAAGCCGGCGGAGCGCCCAGGCAATGTTGTTGATCAGGATGTCCTCGCGGCCAAACAAGACGGCGGGCCGAAGGATTGAATGGGGCAGGCCCGACTCCTGGAGCGCGCGTTCGAGACGTGCCTTGCCCTTGAAGTAGGGGAGGGCCGAATCCTCGGAAGGGTTGGTGATGCTCACATGCACCACTCGTCCGACGCCCGCCTGCTGAGCGGCCGAGAAGAGCTTGAAAGTGTTCTCCACCGCCATGGAGTGGGTGAAGTCCCGATGATCGAAGCGGACCCAGTACGTATTGATCAGGACGTTGGCGCCCGCAAGTGCTGCGGCGAGCGCTCGCGGGTCATCGAAATAGAAGGGCGAGGCTATGACGCGATCGCCAAATGGGTTGGCGCGCCGCGTTGAGTTGGTGAGGGTTCGGACAGTCTGCCCTTCGTCGAGCAGGCGCTTGGCAATGTGCTTCCCCGAGTACCCAAAAGCGCCGGTTACGACGTATGTGGCCATTGAGAGACTCCGGAAATGCGCCTAGCGAGCCCAGGCTCAGCGCCCGCGCCTTCCAGTGGCAGGCTTCAAGCGCCCGCGGCGACGGGCCGTGCCGGCAGCCGCCTCCGCCGTATCGACCAAGAACCGGAGCGCGCGGTTCACCGACTCCGCGTTCGGGAATACACCAGCGAGCTCCGGCTCAACCAACACAAGGTTCGTGCCGGCGGCCGCCTGGCGGTGATACTTGCCGCGGACTCCCCCCTTGAGCTGCGAGAGGTCGTAGCTCGACCGCAACTCCTCACCCAATTTCTTTGTCGATGCCTTCTTCATGTTGTTTGCGCTCTCCTCGAGTCGCTTTCCGCGCGCTGATGATCCGCATGCGGTTCCCGCGCTGGCAATGCGACACGAACACGACCCGATGTCCTGCAGAATGACCGATTGTAATCTCTCGTTTCTCCCCGCCGGAGTGGTCCGGATCGGGGAAGGTCAATGCCAGCGGGTCGAGGAAGACCGTTGCTGCATCCTCGAAGGATACGTCGTGTTTGCGCAGATTGGCCTTTGCCTTTTCCGCATCCCACTCATAGACCACAGGCTTAGTCTACCTCACGCGAGTTCAGCCGGCTAGGGACCCGCCATCGGCAGCGCACCAGTTTCCCAGGTGGCGCCGCTCTACTTGGACAGCGCCGAGATTCCGGGGTAGTATTGGATACCGGCCAGGATTCCAAATGGAACCGCTGGTTCGTGGACGCCTACCCTGCTAGCAACATGATCGGGACCACGGTTTCGCGCTATCGCATTCTGGAGAAGCTGGGCAGTGGCGGGATGGGGATCGTCTACAAGGCCGAGGACACCACGCTCGGACGGATGGTTGCGCTCAAGTTCCTGCCCGAGGACCTGGTCAAAGACCCTCAGGCATTCGAGCGATTCAGACGAGAGGCCCGCGCCGCGTCCGCGCTGAACCACGCTAGCATTTGCACCATTCACGAGGTGGATCAATCCGGCCAGCGACCCTTTATCGCGATGGAGTACCTGGAAGGCCAGACCCTCCAGCAGCGGATCGCAGCCGGACCTCTTGGAATCGACGAACTCCTGAACCTGGCCATCCAGGCGGCGGACGCACTGGATGCGGCGCATCAGCGGGGCATCATCCACAGGGACATCAAGCCGGCGAACATTTTCGTCACCGGGCGCGGGCAGGCGAAGATCCTGGATTTCGGCCTGGCGAAGTCGATCGAGCCGGCGCCGGCGTTCTCGTCCGCCCCGGAGACGGATCGCGGCGGACCTGCGCCCGTGGAAGACAAGCCCACGGTGGCAATCGACGCGAGCCACCTGACCACTCTCGGCATGGCGATGGGGACGGTAGCGTACATGTCGCCCGAGCAGGCCCGTGGGGAAGCTCTCGACGGGCGCAGCGATGTATTCAGCTATGGCGTGGTCCTCTACGAAATGGCCACGGGGCGGATGCCTTTCCGCGGCAACACCGCGGCGGCGGTTTTTGGGGCGATCCTGCACGAGACACCCATTCCGGCAACCAGTTTGAACCCCGCCCTCCCGCTCAGGCTGGAGGAGATTATCCGGAAGGCCTTAGAGAAGGATCGGGAGCTTCGCGCCCAGAGCGCGGCGGAGCTGCGAAGCGATCTGATGCGCCTGAAGCGCGATATCGATTCCGGCCGCGCGGCCACATTGACTGGGGCGATTCAAAGCGCCGCTTTCACCCCCGGCATGACCGGCGCAACCCCATCGCCGGTAACTGGTTTGACGATGGCAAGCGCGACGGCAGGCACGGCCGCCGCCCATCGCTGGCGATGGCTGGGCACCGGTGCGTGCGTGCTGGCGGGTTTGGCTGCGCTGGCGTTCGTTCTGCGGCCGGCATTGCCTCCGCCCACAGTGATCGGTTCGCAGCAGGTCACCACGGATGGCGAGGAGAAGTCGGGGGCGGCGACGGATGGCGCCAGGCTCTACTTTTCAAAGGCCGGCCAGATCTACCAGGTTTCCAAGGCGGGAGGGGAGATCGTCCCGATACAACAATCCACCACGGATCTGTTTCCGGTCGACATATCCCGGGACCGGTCCCAGCTCCTGGTGTTGAGCGCAAGCTTCGTCCCGGAAGGAGGTGCAGCCTGGACTCTGCCGGTTCTGGGCGGCGCGGCCCGGCGATTGGGCGACGTGCTGGCCACTGATGCGTCCTGGTCTCCGGACGGAGACAGGATGGCCTATACATCGGGCAAGGATATCTATGTCGCCAAGGCTGACGGGACGCAGCCTCGCAAGCTGGTGAGTCTGGCCGGCGTTGCCTCCTGGCCGCGCTGGTCTGCCGATGGAACCCGGCTGCGTTTCACCATGAACGGCCAGAGTGGCTCCGCCATTTGGGAAATCGCGCCGGATGGAAGCCGCCTCCATCCATTGCTAGCCGGCTGGAATACTCCCCCGGCGGAGTGTTGCGGGAGTTGGACGCCGGACGGAAACTACTTTGTCTTCCAGTCGTTGCGCGGTGGCACGGCCAATATCTGGGCCATGCGCGAAACCGGCAGCTTGTTCCGGCGGGTGACTCGCGAGCCCGTCCAGTTGACGTCCGGGCCGACAGGCACGTTCGCGCCGGTGCCGAGCACGGACGGGAATCAGATCTTTGTCCAGACCATCCAGCCGCGCGGGCAACTGGTACGCTTTGATGCCAAGGCGCGTGCGTTCCAACCTTTCTTTCCAGGCGCTCAATCGGGCATTCAGGCATCGGCCGTGGACTTTTCAAGGGACGAAAAGTGGATCGCCTACATGAGCTACCCGGATGGGAGCGTATGGCGGAGCCGGCCCGATGGCAGCGAACGATTGCAGTTGACCTACCCACCCCTGTTGGCCTACATGCCCCGCTGGTCTCCCGATGGAAGCCAGATCGCGTTCATGGGGCAATCCCCCGGCAAACCGTGGCAGGTGTGCATCGTGCGCGCGGAGGGCGGCGAGGTGCAGCGGCCGATACCCGATTCACGCGACCAGGCCGATCCTAGTTGGTCCCCCGACGGAGGTTCGCTGGCTTTCGGCGGCCAGGCGGTGCTCGAAAAGGAGGCCGCCAAAGTGAATGCCATCCGCGTAATCGACCTGCGGACCCACCAGGTCTCCGTTCTGCCTGGGTCACAGGGCCTGTGGTCGCCACGCTGGTCGCCCGCGGGAGGCCACATTGCCGCCATGTCGAATGACGGGAACAAGCTGTTCCTCTTCGATTTCAGCACCCGCGCGTGGACAGAGTTAGTGCCAATGTCGCTAGGTTACCCACAATGGTCGCACAACGGAGAATCCATCTATTTCCTGGGGCATCCGGCCGGAGCGGACAAGGTGATTCGCGTCAGGATCGGCGGTCATAAGATCGAGGAAGTGGTGGACCTGAAGAACCTTCGCCAGGCGCCAACTCCAGTCGGCTACTGGATGGGTCTGGCTCCGGACGATTCACCCCTGCTGGTACGCGACGCCGGAGTCCGGGACTTTCACACCCTCAGTTTGCAGCTTCCGTAAGCGGGACTGACGTCCAGCCCTACACCGCCAGCACGCCTTCGATTTCGTCGAAGATTTCGGCGTCTTCGAAGAGGTTCTGGCCGATCGAGCCGGAGGGGCAGGCGGCGACGCAGGTGCCGCAACCTTTGCACAGCACTTCGTTGATGGCCGCCTTCTTCACATCCTCTTTCCAGCCGATGGCGCCGTAAGGACACAGCGGGATGCAGGTCCTGCAGCCGCTGCACTCCTCCTCGGCGATGTAGGCGGTGTTGGGCTCGAGCTCGACGTGCCCGGCGTCGATCAGCACGAGCGCCTCGGCGGCGGCGGCGCCGGCCTGGGCCACGGTGTCGGGAATATCCTTGGGGCCCTGGCAGCAGCCGGCCAGGAATACTCCGTCGGTGAAGGTGCTCACCGGGGCGAGCTTGGGATGGCGCTCCTGGAAGAAGCCCTCGGTGGAGCAGGTGAGGTTGAAGAGCCGCCGCACGTCCTGAGCGTCGGCCTGCGCCTCCAGGCCGACCGCCAGCACCAGCATATCGACCGGCATTTTGCGCACCATGCCCAGCAGCGTGTCTTCCACTTGCAGCGTCAGGCGCCCGCCGCCGTTGGTCTCCGGATAGACGTCGCCCACTTTGCCGCGGATGAACTGGACGCCTTCCTCGGCCACGCGGTCGTAGAACTCCTCGAAGGCCTTTCCGGGCGCCCGCACGTCGATGTAGAAGTTGTAGACCTCGGCCTCGGTCTTCTCCTTGATGAGGTGCGCCAGCTTGAGCGAGTACATGCAGCAGACCCGGGAGCACCAGCGGTTGGTGTGATAATCGCGGCTGCCGATGCAGTGAATGATGCCGACCGATGCCGGCTTGCGGCCGTCGCGCAGAGTGATTTCGCCGCCGGTGGGCCCGCTCGCGTTGACCAGGCGCTCGACCTCCAGCGCGGTGTAGACGTTAGGATAGATCCCGTAGCCGTAGTAAGGAAGCCGCCGGGCATCGAAAACCTGGAAGCCGGTGGCCAGGATGATGGAGCCGACCTGAATGGTCTCGACCCGCTCCTTCTGCTTCAAATCGATGGCGTTGCGATCGCCGCAGGCCTCGATGCAAGTTTTCTTGCACTTGCCGCTTTTGAACTCGATGCAGGTATCGGGATCGATCAACACCTTCTGCGGGACCGCCTGCGGGAAGGGAAGATAGACGGGCTTGCGCTTGCCCAGGCCGAGATTGAATTCGTCGGGGAACTTGGCCTGTTTGTAAACGCAGGCCTCGACGCACTCCAGGCAGCCGATGCAAAGGTCCTCGATGATGTAGCGCGGCTTGCGCTTAACGGTGACGGTGAAGTTGCCGATGTAGCCCTCCACCCGGCCGACTTCCGAAAGTGTCCACAGCGTGATGTTGGGGTGCGCGCGGACGGCGGTCATCTTGGGTGTCAGGATGCAGGCCGCGCAATCGAGCGTGGGGAAGGTCTTGTCGAACTGGGCCATGTGGCCGCCGATGGTGGCTTCGCGCTCGACCAGGTAGACGTGTTTGCCGGCGTTGGCCAGCGTAAGCGCGGCGTGGATGCCGGCGATGCCGCCGCCCACCACGAGCACATCCGGGTGGATGGGGACCTGGCGGCGCTGGAGCGGGACATGGCGCTTGACGCGCTGGACGGCGGCGCGGATCAGGTCGCGCGCCTTGGCGGTGGCCGCGGGCTTGTCGAAGTGCACCCAGGAATCGTGTTCGCGGACGTTCACCATCTGGAACTGGTAGGGGTTGAGGCCGCCCTCCTCGGTGGCTCCGCGAAAAGTCTTCTCGTGAAGGTGAGGGGAACAGGCGGCCACCACGATGCGGTTGAGGCGGTGCTCGCGGATGTCGTCGACGATCAGCTTCTGGCCGGGGTCCGAGCACATGTACTTGTAGTCGCGCGCCAGGACGACGCCCGGCAGTGTGGCGGCCCAGGCGGCCACACTGGCTACGTCGATGACGCCGGCGATGTTCGTGCCGCAGTGGCAGACGTAAACGCCGACACGCACTTCGGCTTCAGACGGCAGTTGTGGCATGGGAGCGTATTCCCTCCTCTACCAATTGCATAATATCCTTGACCGCGAGTTTGCCCTCCAGGCCGGTGGTCTTGAGCGCGTCCTCGAACATCACCAGGTCCTTGGGGCAAGCCACGGCGAGCACTCCGACTCCCGGCAGGGCGGCCGCCTCGCGAACGCGGCTTTCGGCGGGGCGTTCCTTGCCGGTGGGCGCGTCTTCCATCCAGATGCGCCCGCCACCGGCGCCACAGCAGTAGGCGTGGTCGCGGTTTCGCGGCATCTCGACCAGCGTTGAGGCAACCGCGGCCAGCACGCGCCGCGGCGGAGCGTAGACGCCGTTGTAACGGCCCAGATAGCAGGGGTCGTGGAAGGCCACGGTGGCCTCGACTTTGCCGGGCGACAGCTTGCCGGAGGCGATCAGCTCGTCCAGAAGCTGGGTAGTATGCACCACGCCGTTGGCGCGCCCATACTCGTTCTTCAAAGCGTGATAGGTATGCGGATCGCCGGTGACGATGCGCTCGAACTTGGCCTTGCCGAGCGCGGCCAGGTTCTTGTCGCGCAGGGTCTCGAAGAGGCCTTCCTCGCCGGCGCGGCGAACGTCGTTGCCGGAATTCTGTTCGGCCTCGTAGAGAATGCCAAAGCTCAGGCCGGCCCGGTCGAAGACGCGCGCGGCAGCCGCGGAGACGGCTTGGACGCGCGGATCGAAAGAAGCGTAGTCGCCCACCAGCCACAGGTATTCGACCGGCTCCTTGCGGGCATCCTTGATCTTGAAGCCCAGGCCCTGGGTCCACTTGGCGCGGTTACGGGCGGACTGGCCGAAGGAGTTGCCGTAGCGCGTGAGGTTCATGAGCGCGGTCTGGAGGCTGGGATCCACCTCGCCCTGGGCAACCAAGTGGCGGCGCATCTCGATCAGCACGGGCAGGTGCTCGTTGAAGACCGGGCAGCGGTGCATGCAGGCAGCGCAAGTCAGGCAGGCCCAAACCTGCTCGCGGGTGACGGCGAAATCCACGCCCTTCGAGCGCACCAAGGTCTTGATATCGTGCATCAGCGTTTTGGGCGAGAGCGGAGTGCCGCTCAGGAAGGCGGGGCAGGCGCGGTCGCAACGGCCGCACTCGGCGCAGGCCAGGCCGCTGAACAACTGGCGCCACGTGAACTCTTCCAATTTCCAGGCGCCCTCGGAGGAAGCGGGAGCCAAGCCCGGCTGCAAAGCGCCGAAGAAGACTCCGAAGGGCGCGAAGAGCAGGTGCCCGTGCTTGGAGAATGGCAGGTAGGCGAGGAAGCCCAGCACGGTGACCAGGTGAAGCCACATCATCCATAGGGAGAGCGCGGCGGCCTGCGCCACGCCGACGCCGGCGGCGGAGAAGATTCCCGCGAGGAACGCGCCGACAGGCCGCCAGGAGCGCGGATGAGCCAGGTACGTGAACCCCTCCCCGCCAAGGGAGGAGAGAAGCACGAGCGCGATCAGGAGAAGAATGAGAGTCGCGTCTCGCGACTTTTCAAGGCGGGGAGGGGTGAACACGTACCGCCGCACGGCGGCGACCGCCAGCGCGGCAAGGCCGAAAACGCCTGTCAGCTCTAAGGCGAAAGCCATCCAGGCGACCTGGTCGGCGAAGGGGATCGGCAAGACCGGCACTAGCGCCCGAGCGAGATTCCACCAGAAGCTGCCCGCATAGAAGACGAAAGACCAGAAGATCAGAAAGTGCGCGGCGCCGATGGCCGGCTCGTCGAACATGCGTTTCTGGCCGAGCACGTTGAGGGCGAACATTTGCAGGCGTTGGGGCAGGTGGTCCCAGCGCGGCTCGCCCCGGCCGCGCCGCAGCAGGCTCACGTAGGCGGCTACTTTCCACGAGAACAGGCCCACGGAAATCAGCGTGAGCGTCCATAGCAGGATGCCGCCGGCCAGCGGGCTGTGCGTAAGGGGATCGGGCATCCGGACTTAGCCCTTCCTGGCCTGTATGGCCTCGCTGAGGGCCGGCAGCAGGTCCAGCGCATCGCCGACCACGCCGTAGTGCGCGAGGTTGAAGATGGGGGCGCCGGAATCGCTGTTGATGGCGATGATGAGGCCCGCCTCCCGCATTCCTTCCGCGTGCTCGGGAGCGCCGGAAATACCGGCGGCCACGTACAGTTTTGGCTTGACGGTAAGCCCGGACTTGCCGACCTGGCGGGCCAGCGGCAGCCAGCCCTGGTCGACGACGGGGCGCGAACCGCAGACGGCGCCTCCCAGAGCTTGCGCCAGGCTCTCGGCGAGCTCCAGGTTGTCTTGAGACTGTATGCCGCGGCCCACGCCCACCAGGACATCCTGCGCCGCGAGGTCAACGTCGCCGGCCTCCGGTTCGACGAAGCGCTTGAAGCGAACCGGGCTCGCGGGCAGATCGACCGCCGCTTCCTCGACGGTGGGAACAGCGGCGCTCCGGCCCTTCTCCGCCGGCCTCCCGCCGGAGAGGATGCCGAACACCACCGGCTCGCTGGAGGCCACGATGGAGGCTTCTATCTTGCCGCCATAGAGCACGCACTGCGCTTCCATGCGGCCCTCCTTGAGGAGCACCTCCTTGCAGAAATTGACGATCGGAGCCTGCATTCGTTCGCCCAGCAGGCTGCCTATGCCCGCGCTCACGTTGGTGAGCGGTATCAGGACCGCCCTGGGCTTCCTGGATGCGGCCAGTTGAGCCAGCGCCTCGGCGTAAGGCTCGGGCAAGGGCGAATCCAGCCCCGCATGATCCGCGTAGAGCACCCAATCGGCCGCGCCCAGAGTTCCGGCCAGTTCCTTGACGCCCTGGCCCAGCAGCACGGCCTGTAGGGGCACGCCCAAGCCGTCGGCGAGCTCGCGCCCCAGCGCCAGCAGTTCGTAAGTCACGTCGGAGAGCCGGCCTCTCCATTGCTCGGCCAGTACCCAAATGCCGCCTTCCATCACCGCACCTCCTGGAGCAATCCGCGCGCGGCCAGGATATCGCAGATCCTGCCGGCCACTTCCTCCGGCGAGCCCTCGAGCATCTCGGCGTGGCCCGCCGCCTCGGGTTTCAGCATGCCGGTCACTTGAATCAGGGCCTCTCCGCCGTCGGCCATGACGGGCACGCCGGCGGTCTCGATCTTCTGGGACTTCATCGCCGCGCGCACCTTGGCCACCGGCACGTAGCGCGGCGGCTTTTCGGCCGATTGGATGCCGATCACCCCCGGTAGTGGGACCTCGAATTCGGCGCGCACGCCGCCCGCGTATTCGCGGAGCACCGTAACCGTGCTAGCGGCCGGGTTCACCGACACGTGAGACACGATGCCCACGTGGGGCAGGCCCAGATGATACGCCAGCAGCGGGGCAATCACGGCATCCAGATCGCTGAAGGCCTGCGCGCCGGTCAGAATGAGGTCGGCCGGCATCAACCCCGGGGTCGAGGCCAGCACCTGCCGGCATGCATCGCCGAGGCCGCGGGCGGTCAGGCTGGCGTCCAGCCCGGTGATCTTGACGGCGCGGTCGGCGCCCTTGGCCAGCGCGGTGAACAGCGCATCGTCGACCTCCGGGGCATCCGGCGCGAGCACGGTCACCTTGCCGCCGTGGCGTTCCTTGAGAAGCAGGGCCTGTTCGAGCGCGTGATCGTCGGATTCGCTGAGGATCATGCGCAGCGCATCCAAGTCGAGCGCGTTGCCTTCCGGAGCGATTTCGAGTTCTTCGACCACGTCCGGAACCATTCGCAGAAGCACCAGAACGTGCATGTGCTAAACCTCCATGGCTTCAGCCAGCAATTCCACTACATCTCGGACGATCATCTTCTTATCCTGCCCCAGCACCTTAAGAGCGTCCTCGAACCGGGAGACTTCGTAGGGGCAGGAGACGGCCAAAACGTCGGCGCCGGTAGCGACAGCCTCCTTGGCGCGGCGCTCGGAAAGACGTTCGTAGCCTTTGCTCTTGTAATACGTGTCCAGCCACATGCCGCCCCCGCCGCCGCCGCAGCAGAGGGCGTTGATGCGATTGTGGGTCATCTCCACCTGCTTCACTCCGGGAAGTGCGCTCAGCAGGGCGCGCGGCTCGTCGTAGAATTCGTTCTGCCGGCCCAGGCAGCAGGAATCGTGATAGGTGACGGTGTAGCCCAGTTTGCGCGTGAGGCGCGGCTTCAACTGGTCGAGCCGGCGCGCGAAGTAGCGCATGGTGACGTCCAGGTCCCAGTTGAATCCCAGCAGGTTATAGCGGTTCTTGAAGGCATTGTGCGCATGCGGGCAGGAAGTGATGACTTCCCGGAACTGGTACTTCTGGAAGACCGCCATGTTGTAGTCCATGAGCGTCTCGTACAGACCGGGCTCCCAGGTGAGCCGGCCGCATTCTCCGGCGCACTTCTCCTCGTTGCCGAGAATGGCGAAGTCGGCGCCGAGCGCATGGAAGAGCTTGGCGGTGGCGCGGCTGGCATCCTGCCCGCGCGGGTAGTAGGAGGCGTAGCACTCGACGAACCAGAGCACGTCGGCGGGTCTGGGATCCTCACCCATGATTCGAATGGGGACGCCGGCGGTCTTGACCCAGGCCGCCCGCTTGCGGCTCGACTCGCCCATCGGGTTCCCGTAGCGCAGTGTGTTCTGGAGCGCCTTCTGCAGCTCGGCCGGCAGCTCGGGCAGGCGCAGCAGGGTCTGCTCCTTGATGAGCGGGAGCAGCACCTCCGTGAGCCGGATGCCGCGCGGGCACTTGGCCATGCACGCATAGCAGGCCACGCAAGCCAGCAGGCTTTCGCTCGAGAAGACCTTCTCCAGCATTCCGCTGCGCAACATGGCGATGATGCGCCGGGGCGGGTAGTCCATCACGTCGCCGTAGGGGCAGGTTCCGGCGCAGACGCCGCATTGAATGCAGGTGAGCACCTTGCGGCCTTCGACAGATTGGAACAGATCGCCCAGCGAGGTGGGGCAAGACACATCCGCGGCAGATGTAACGGCGCCCATATCTTCTCCTTCCGCCGAAAAAAGGGCCGGCGGCTATGGGTACACAAGTACTCCAGAGATTATAGCATCGCGAATTCCATTGCCTTGCAAGGGGGCGGGAGGGCCAGGGACGTTCGTCGCCCGCAATGCGCTATTTGTTCGTTGTCTTGACGAGCCTCTGGCAGAATTTCACGCGCTCCTGGACAGTTCCGATATCGGCGGCTTCCGGCGCTTCCTTTAGATACCATTCGAACTGCTCGAGCGCCCCGGCATAGCTGTGTTTCCGGTACAACACCTCGCCCAGCAGCTTGCGCAGGCCCGGATAGATGCACTGCGGGTCGGCATCGATGCCGGCGCGGACGGCTTTATCGGCGTCGTCGATACGATTCAGGTCGAAGTAGGCGCCAGCCTCGATCAAATACACGCTCGGATAGGCGCCCGGAACCAGCCGATTCGCCATCCCGGCCCAGCGCGCGGCATCCGCGGGATTCTGGTCCCCGGCAGCCAGCTCCGCCAGTTGCACGAGCGGCTTGGCGTAGGCCGGGTCCGCCGCAGCGGCTTGCCGATAAGCCTCGCCCGCCGGTTGGGTCTGTCCCATGAGCTCCAGAACGCCGCCCTTGAGCTGCATCGCCGCCGCATATTGCGGGTACACGGCAACGGCCTTGTCCAGAGAGGCGAGCGCTTCGGGGTACTTTCCCGTATTGATCGCATCCAGCGCCCGAAGGTAATTTGCACGGGCCTTGCCCGGCGCGGTTCGTCCGGACGCGCTGAACACCGCGGCGCCTTGCAAGCCGGCGGGCTTCAAAGTTAGGTCGCCAACATTCAGGTCGCTAAGAGCCTGCGGCCGTTTGAGCGTGACCAGAACCTCTTCAAAGCCCGGTAGTCGAATCTGCACATGGCATCCGGCGACGTCGGGGAGGTTGTAGGAGAGATTCGTCCGGCCGGCCTGGAGATAATCGATTCCAATCGAGAACCGGCCCTTGGCGTCGGTCAGTGTTCCTCGGGATGCACCGCGGCATGAGTACTCGACCGGAATCGGTTCGGGAGGCGGCTGGCGATCGTCGAGCAGGACCCTGCCGGAAACTGCCACTCGCACATCATAGTCCATGCTGTCTCGGTGCTCAGGTCTGCTCACGGAGGGGGGGATGGCAGCACCGAATTGGGCGGCCGCCGGGGCCCCGCCGGCGATAAGGGCCGCCGCGCCAGCAAGGAAGAATGCTAGTCCGCGCATGCTTAAGGGTTTCGCAGCGGCGCGTCAAAGTCAAGCTCCGGCCGGCCGAGGCCATGCGGCGCTTTGGTTGCCGAACCACCACCGGCGTTGATCGCTTACACGTCCAGATTCCGCACGTCTAGCGCGTTCTCCTCGATGAACTTCCGCCGGTTCTCCACGTCTTCGCCCATCAGCGTGGTGAAGATGTCGTTGGCCTCCACCGCGTCTTCCGAGCGGATTTGGAGCAAGGTGCGCGTCTCGGCGTTCATCGTCGTTTCCCAGAGTTGCCCGGCGTTCATTTCGCCCAGTCCCTTGTAGCGCTTCACGTCGGCGCCGCGCATGCCCTCGGTCTTGACGTATTCCAGCAGGTCGCGCCAGTCGGCCTGGGTCTGGCTGGAGTTGTCCTTGACGACGACGAAGGGCGGGCGGTTGAAGCGCGCAATCGCCCGGGAGATGCTGCGCAGCCGCCGGTACTCGGGCAGCGAGGCCAGCTCGACGCCGATCACTCGCTCGGCGCTGCCGGAGTCGCGGTAACTCACCATCCAGGCGGAGTGCTCTTCATCGCGCTTCAGCTCGGGCTGGAGCCCCAGCGCAGCCAGTCCATCGATCACCGGCCTCAGGTTCAGTTCGTCGGCGAAGTCGGCCTTGGAATCGATTCTGGGCGCTGTGCAGAGGATCTCGACGATGCGCGCATCGCGCACCTTGCGCTCCACCCGGTGGAAGTGATGCTGGTACTCGTCGAGCTGGTTGAGGAAGGCGCGCAGTTCGGGGCCCTGAAGGACGGCCTGCTCGCCGTCGCTCGCGAGCGCCGGCTGGACCACCAGGTTTTCGGTGGCCCGCCGCAGGACCTCGCGCAGGAACTCCTTCTCGTCCTTGATGTACTTCTCGCTCCTGCCCTTCTTGATCTGGTAGAGCGGCGGCTGGGCCACGAAGACGTTGCCGCGGGTGATGAGATCCTGCATCTGGCGGTAGAAAAAGGTTAACAGCAGGGTACGAATGTGCGAGCCGTCCACGTCGGCGTCGGTCATGATGATGATCTTGCCGTAGCGCAGCTTGGCGATATCGAAATCCTCACGGATGCCCGTGCCCAGCGCGGTGATCATGCAGCGGATTTCCTCGTGGCTGAGCATCTTGTCGGTGCGCGCCTTCTCGACGTTGAGGATCTTGCCCTTGAGCGGCAGGATGGCCTGGTAGCGCCGGTCGCGGCCCATCTTGGCGGTGCCGCCGGCGGATTCTCCCTCTACCAGGAACAGCTCGCAGCGCAGAGGATCCTTCTCCTGGCAATCGGCCAGCTTGCCGGGCAGGCCCCCGGAATCGAGCGCGCCCTTGCGCCGGGTGAGGTCGCGAGCCTTGCGGGCCGCCTCGCGCGCCCGGGAGGCGTCGATGGCCTTCGACACGATGCGCTTCATGATGGCCGGGTTCTTGTCGAAATACTCGCTCAGCTTCTCGTTGACGAACTGCACCACGTAGCCGCCAATGTCGCTGTTTAGCTTGCCTTTGGTCTGCCCCTCGAATTGGGGCTGCGGCAGCTTGACGCTGACCACCGCGGTGAGACCCTCGCGCACGTCGTCGCCGGTCAGGTTCTCCTTGACATCTTTGAAGAGGCCGGCCTGCTGGCCGTACGTATTGATGGTGCGCGTGAGGGCGCTGCGGAAGCCCGTCAGGTGCGCGCCGCCGTCCACGGTATTGATGTTGTTGGCAAAGCTGAATATGGATTCGCTGTAGCCGTCGTTGTACTGGAAGGCCACCTCGAGAGTGAGCTGGCCGCCGCCCGGCAGCTCGCGCACTCCCTCCATCGCGATGGGCTTGTCGTGCAGGACGGTCTTGCCGCGGTTCAGGTGCTTGATGAATTCGACGATGCCGCCGCTGTAAAAGAACTCGTGCGACTTGGGAGGGTCCACCCGTTCGTCCGCCAGAGTGATGCGCAGGCCCTTGTTGAGAAAAGCCAGCTCGCGCAGCCGCTGGGAGAGGATGTCGAAGCTGAACTCGGTGACATCCAGGATGGTCGTGTCCGGCTTGAACGTCACCTTGGTGCCCTGTTTCTTGCCGGCCTTTCCGGTACGCTTGAGCGGAGCTTTGGGGATGCCGCGCTCGTACTCCTGCTCCCAGGTGAAACCGTCGCGCCAGATCTCCAGATCCAGGCGCTCCGAGAGCGCGTTCACGCAACTCACGCCCACGCCATGCAGGCCGCCCGACACCTTGTAGCTCTTGGTGTCGAACTTGCCGCCGGCGTGGAGCTTCGTCATGACCACTTCAGCGGCCGAGACACCTTCCTCCTGATGCATGTCCACCGGGATTCCACGCCCGTTATCGATCACCGTCACGGAGTTGTCGCTGCGGATGGTCACGGAGATCTCGGTGCAATACCCGGCCAGCGCTTCATCTACGGAGTTGTCCACAACCTCATAGACCAGATGGTGCAGACCCGTCTCTCCGGTCGACCCGATGTACATGGCCGGGCGCAGGCGCACCGCTTCCAGGCCCTCCAACACCTTGATGCTCGTCGAATCGTAGACCCCGTTGCCGGGCAGTTCAGAATCCTTGGTTGCCATAAAACCTCAACCGGCTAATTGACGCTTTCGCGGCCTACACTCCACGCCGTGGTGTCGAAGAACCGGGGACCAGCGGCGGGAGCCAGCCGGGCGCTATATCCTCATGGGCATCACAACGTATCGATACTGGTAGCCCTCGGGAGTCCCCGCTGGTCGAACCTCCGCGGCGCTGTGCGGATCCTTGAAGGAGAAGGTGACTTGTTCTTCGGAGACCGCTCGCAGGAACTCGAGCAGGTATTGCGCATTGAAGCCGATCTCTACGGTGACGTCATCGTACTCGGCGGGAAGGCTCTCCTCGCTTTCTCCAGTCTCCGAAATCGAGGAGAACACCTTCACCTCCCCAGGAGCGAACTGAAGCCGGATAGCGCGCGACCGCTCATCCGCAAACTGTGCTACACGCTCGATCGCAGCCCTCACCTCATCCTTGCTCAAGGTGACCGTACGATGCTGCTCCTTGGGCAGAACCCTCTCATAGTCGGGAAATGTTCCAGTCAGCTTGCGGCTGATCAGCAGGCGGTCTCCAAGCTGGAAGAAGAGGTGGTTCTCGTCTCCGGAGAACTTCACCACAGCATCCGCCTGAACCTCTTGCGCGAGCTTCAGGATCTCGCCCATAGCCTTTCTAGGCAGTAGAGCGCGGTACGGAGCAGCCACTCCGGAAATCTCGGTAGCGCTCTCGACGTACGCCAGGCGGTGCCCATCCGTCGAGACCATCAGCATGCCCGGGCTCTTCAGATACAGCAGCGCTCCATTCAGCGTAAAACGAGAATCCTCGGAGGAGATGGCGAAGATCGTCTTACCGATCATGGACGCTAGCGCGGCTATAGGGATCTCAGCCAAGGCTGGAGGCATCTCGGGCAATTGAGGGAAGCTCTCCCGGGAGATGCCGGCCATCCTGGTCCGCGACCGTCCACATTGCAGGCTGACCCAGTGATTCTCAAGCACCTTGATGTTGATATCCACGTCAGGTAGCAGACGCGCGTAGTCCAGGAGCCGTCGCACCGGAATGGTTCCAGACCCCTCCTTGGACACGCGCGCCGGGCACAAGCACCGGATACCCAACTCCAGGTCGGTGGCGGTTAGTTGCACATGTTCACCAGCCGCCTCTATGAGGACGTTTGACAGAATCGGAATAGTCGTCTTCTTCTCGACAACCCCTTGGGACAGATTCAGCTCTCGTACCAGATCGGTTTTGCTAACAGTGAATTCCATGGGCTCCGCTCCCGCTCAAGACTCTCTATGAACCGTTCTCTAAAATACCAAATATAAGAACAGCAGTCGTAGGGGCTGTTGAAATGTTGGTTTCTCCCTAAAGTATACAAAACCCGAAGCCTTCCGTGTCTGGAAAGATGTTGAAAAAGACCCTTGGTCCGGTGCAAGATTGGGGCTGGGGCAATTCGTGCACAGGTGTCCACAGGAGATCTGCAATGGGGATTGTGGAAATCTCACTATCCTCAACCTAATGAATCACTTATGCTATGGATAACCCTGTTAAGATCCGCATCCGATTGGCACAGTTCCTGGATGCGATGGATGGAGTGGAGCACCGTGGTGTGATGCTTGCCTCCAAACGCTCGCCCGATCTCAGGCAGGGAAGCCGAAGTGAGTTCCTTGGCCAGGTACATAGCGATCTGGCGCGGCCGTGCGATCTCCCGGCGGTTGCTCTTCACCTTGAGTTGGGCAGGCTGAAGCTCGTACTTCGCCGCTACAGCCCGGATGATCATATCAATGGATACCCTGCGCTCACCGTTATGAACTATGTTCTTCAGCACCTGCTGAGCCATCGTCAGAGTGATAGGCGTTCCAGCCATGGAAGAGTAAGCGACCAGCCTTACCAGCGCACCTTCAAGCTCGCGTACGTTGGACTTGGTCTTGGTGGCCAGAAAGACCCGAACGTCTTCGGGGAGCCTTACGCCCTCCTCCTCGGCCTTCTTGTCCAGGATGGCCATCTTGGTCTCCAGGTCCGGAGCTTGGATGTCGACCATGAGGCCCCATTCGAAGCGTGACCGAAGACGATCCAACAGGCCGGGGATCTCTTTAGGAGGCTTGTCGCTGGAGATCACAATCTGCTTCTGATGCTCGTAGAGCTCATTGAAGGTATAGAAGAACTCGTCCTGGGTGCCTTCCTTCCTGCCGAGAACCTGGATGTCATCCACCAGCAGAACGTCCGCCGACCGGTAATGCCGGTGAAACAGCGGCATGCGTTGCATGCGAATGCTGGTGATCATCTCGTTCATGAATCGCTCGCTGGATGTGTAAACAATGCGCATGCTGGCGTAGTTGTTCAGCAGCGAGCGGCCGATCGCATGCATCAGGTGGGTCTTGCCCATGCCGACACCACCGTAGATGAACAGCGGGTTGTAACGCTGCGAGGGTTTGGAAGCGACTGCCTGTGCGGCGGCGTGGGCAAATTGATTACAGGATCCAACCACAAAACTGTCGAACGTGAATCTGGGGTTCAGGTGCGCGGCAGGCGCCTGAAAGAGAGCCTCGGATTCGATAGCCGGAAGGTCTGCCGGCAGCACCTTGCCAACGCCTTGCGTGGCGGCCGTCTCATAGATCACGTGCCGGACCGGCAGCGACAATTCCCGAATGATGGACTGGATCAACTCCGAGTACTGCTGCTCGATGTAGCCCTTGGCAGCTTCGTTCGGAACCAACACCCACACCGTGTCGTACTCAAACTCGCGCAGGCTGGTCTGGACGAACCAGTTTTGGAAGCTCTCGCTACTCAGCTTAGAGGCAATCCGCTTCTTGATCAATTCCCATACGTTCATAGTTCGAGGCTCAATTGGAGCTAAAGCACTCATTACCCACACTTTTTCCACAGCCTGTGGAAAAACCTCTAGGTTTCCGGGTTATACTCTTGGTGAGAACCAACCCTGGTCGCCAGCAGGCCGGGTCTCACTTGCTTTGCTGGTACGCAAGTCTAGCACAGATCTCGAAGACAGGGTCAAGAACTTCTCAATAGAAAAACACCTTATTAATCAATTGTTTAGGACAACTCAGCCAAATCATTTTTAGGGGGTATTGTGAGTCCTGGGTACTACTCCCCCTGTTTTTTTCGCCATGTGTCACGCAAGCCCTACCGGCGGTTCAGCAATCTCTGCGAGCCGCTAGTCCCAGGTGTCCAGCCGCTGCCTTGGCGCTGCCGTGCGGAAGGTTTCCGGGCATCGCCATGCGCGCTAGCAGCGCGGGCGTTTGACACTACCGGAGCGGCCGAGAGACAATGGGACTCTAAGCGGGAGTAACTCAGTTGGTAGAGTGCAACCTTGCCAAGGTTGATGTCGCGGGTTCGAATCCCGTCTCCCGCTCCAGCCTTCCCATCTGACCGCGGCACGATCCGGCACTCAGGATGCCCCAGCGCAGGTTTTCGCACGGGAGTAGCGCGGCATCCTTATAATGGTGTTGCGGAACAACGCGCCCGGGTGGCGAAACTGGCAGACGCAAAGGACTTAAAATCCTTTGGGGGGCAACCCCCGTGTGGGTTCAAGTCCCACCCCGGGCACTAGACAGGTACGTGAGCGAACTCGAGCGCCAAATTGGTCTATTTCTCGAAGAACTGAAGCGGGAGAACGTCTCCGGGCACACCGTGCGCTGCTATGCCAGCGACCTGGGCCAGTTCCTGGAGTACTTCTCGCCGCCGGGTGGCGAGCCGCCGGGGATTAGCGAGCTCGACAGACTGGCGCTGCGCGAGTGGCTGGGCGAACTGTATCGCCGCAAGCTGAAAGCCGTATCCATGCGGCGGAAGGTGGCCGCGCTTCGTTCCTTCTTCCGCTTCCTCATCCGGCAGGGCCTGGTGGATGTCAATGTGGCCCGCCTCATCCGCACGCCGAAGGCGCCGAAACTACTGCCACGGGTCATGACGGCGGAGCAGGCCAACACGCTGCTCGATCAGATTGCGGCAGGCAAGCTCGAGCGCCCTCATCCGGCCCGCGACCTGGCCATCTTCGAGCTGCTCTACGGTTGTGGCCTGCGCATCAGCGAGCTGGTGGGGTTGAACCTGGCGGATCTCGACTTGGCGGGGCGGTGGCTGCTAGTTCGCGGCAAAGGAAAGAAGGAGCGCCAGGTGCCGTACGGATCGAAAGCGGCGGCGGCCCTGGAGCGCTATCTGACCGTGCGGCCGGCCCAGCCGGAGGAGACCGGGGTGTTCCTGAACCACCGCGGGCGGCGCCTTTCGGACCGGGGCGCGCGGGGCATCGTCAAGCTGTACGCCACTCTGGTGGGGGGCGATCCCAGCCTGCATCCCCACAGCTTCCGGCACGCTTTTGCGACCCATTTGTTGAGCGATGGGGCGGATCTGCGGGCCATTCAGGAGCTGCTTGGCCACGCGCGGCTTTCCACAACCCAGAAGTATACGCAAGTGTCGCTCACCGATCTGATGGGAGTGTACGACAAGGCGCATCCGAAAGCGTAGGGGCAGGCGCTTTCGCCTGCCCCTTGGACCGCCGCTTAGCGTGAAGCCAGCAGGACTACTTGGTCGGGACGGCTCAGGCTGGCGGTCTTGGCCAGCTCCCTTTCGGACCTGGATTCAGGCACATCGACCCCCGAGGCGAATCTGCCTCCCCACCAGACGTCTGCCAGAAAGTAGCTGGTCCCATAACGGTGGAATACCGCGCTGGACGGCCCCAGCTCGTCGTTTCTGGAGATGGCATTCCCCAAGACGTAGAAGACATGCCCGTCTTCGGCGCTTTGAACGGAGAACATGGTGACGCCGTTTGTGCTGACTTGGCTAACCAGGTAATCCCCGGCTGGCATCACCTGGTCGTGGATGCCAAACTGGAACGGAACTGTGATTCGCATCTCTCTTGTGGTCTGCGCGTAGCCGGATACTGCGGCCAGCATGAACAGCGCGACCGAAGTGATCATCCATTTGCTTCTCATTGAAACCCCTCCTTGTTTCTGATTTGACGGCGGCTGCTCCGGGCGCTCACCCTCTCTCAAAACCGCGAGATCGAGTACCCAGTTGAGCCGCCCTACATATAGCTGGACGCGCGGCTAACGGCATCGGTAACGGGATCGTGCACATGGGAACCAAAACTTCACAATTGCTTCTGCACTAGTAGCCCGGGTGAGGGGAGATGGGCGGAAACAAACCGTTTGATTGCAGTATCTTACGCCCGTCAGGGCCGGTCAGAAAATCGAGGAAGCGCCGGGCCGCAACAACTTGGCGGGTGGAGGCCACCATCGCTCCGGACTGCAGGATGGGGGAATGCAGGTTCTCGGGCAACAGGATGCCGCCCTGGCTGAACACCAGGCTCCAGGCCGTAATGGCCACTTCGGCGTTGCCGCTTTGGGCGTATTGAAAGGCCTGCAGGACGTTCTCGCCATACACAATGCGCGACTCGACTTGCCTCCAAAGCCCCTGATTCTCAAGGGCTTCCCGGGCGGCAACGCCGTACGGCGCGTGATCGGGGTTAGGGATGGCGACATGCAGGATGCGCGGGTTGCGAAGCTCCCTCAGGCTTTGGACACGACCGTCCTTCGACCACAGGGCGATCCGGCCATGGGCGTAGGTCCGGACGGAGTCCCGAACGACGCGCCCCTCGAGTGCCAGGTCGGTAACGTACTTCTGATTGGCTGACAGCAGCACGTCATATGGCGCCCCCTGTTCGATCTGACGGCTCAGCATCCCACTGGAAGCCACCACGAAGCGAACACGGATTCCCGTGGCGCGCTCGAAAGCACTGGTCAAGGGCCCCTGGAGAGGCGCCAGGTCGGCGGCAGCAGCTACTAACAGCTCGGGCGTCTGGGCTCTGGCAAGAGAAGTTGACAACGCGCCACTAAAGCTTAATAATAGAAGTGTGCTAAGGACGCCGGCATGATGGCGCCTCTTCGCGAGCAAGATCATCTGTCACCATTCTAGGAGGCTTGGAGGGACATGAGCAAGATTATTGGAATTGACTTGGGAACGACGTATTCGGTCGTGGCGGTGATGGAAGGCGGCCAGTCGGTGGTGATTCCCAATCAGGAAGGTGCGCGGACGACGCCTTCGGTGGTGGGCTTTACCAAGAGCGGCGAGCGGCTGGTGGGGCAGGTAGCCAAGCGCCAGGCGGTCACGAACCCCGAAAACACGGTCTTCTCGATCAAGCGGTTCATGGGACGCCGCTTCAACGAAGTCGGCCAGGAAATGAAGCTGGTGCCTTACAAGGTGGTGAGTGGGGAGAACAACGACGCGCGGGTCGAGATCTCGGGCAAGAAGCTCTCGCCGCCGGAGATCTCGGCGATGATTCTAACCAAGCTGAAGGAGGCCGCCGAGAGCTACCTGGGACAGAAGATCGCGCAGGCGGTGATCACCGTACCGGCCTACTTCAACGACGCGCAGCGGCAGGCCACCAAGGACGCGGGGAAGATCGCGGGGCTGGAGGTGATGCGCATCATCAACGAGCCCACGGCGGCGGCGCTGGCCTACGGGCTGGACAAGAAGAAGAACGAAACCATCGCGGTGTACGATTTCGGCGGCGGCACCTTCGACATCTCGATCCTAGAGGTGGGCGAGGGCGTGGTGGAGGTGAAGTCCACCAACGGCGACACGCACCTGGGCGGCGACAACGTCGATCAGCGCATTATCGAGTGGATCATCGCAGAATTCAAGAACGAGAACGGCATCGACCTGTCGAAAGACCTGATGGCGCTGCAGCGGCTGAGAGAGGCCTCGGAAAAGGCGAAGATCGAGCTTTCGACGCTGCTGGAAACGGAGATCAACCTGCCGTTCGTTACGGCGGATGCGAGCGGTCCGAAGCACCTGGCGATGAAGCTGACGCGGTCGCGGTTCGTCCAGATGGTCCAGGAGATCCTGAACCGCACGCTGGAGCCGTGCAAGAAGGCTTTGAGCGATGCTAACGTGACTCCGTCGCAAATCGACGAGGTGGTCCTAGTGGGCGGCTCGACGCGGATTCCGCGGGTGCAGGAGATGGTGCGCGAGTTCTTCGGCAAGGAACCGCACAAAGGGGTGAATCCGGACGAGGTGGTGGCCATCGGCGCGGCGGTGCAAGGCGGCGTGCTGGGCGGCGAGGTCAAGGACGTTCTGCTGCTGGATGTGACGCCCCTGTCGCTGGGCATCGAGACGCTGGGCGGAGTCTTCACGAAGCTGATCGACCGGAACACCACCATTCCGACGCGCAAGAGCGAAATCTTCTCGACGGCGGCGGAGAACCAGAACTCGGTGGAGATCAAGATATACCAGGGCGAGCGCGCCATGGCCGGGGACAACCGCCTGCTGGGCGTGTTCCAGTTGGGCAACATCCCGCCGGCGCCCCGTGGCGTTCCGCAGATCGAGGTAATCTTCGACATCGACGCCAACGGCATCCTGAATGTGACGGCCAAGGACCGGGCCACCAGCAACGAGCAGAAGATCACCATCACCTCCTCTTCGGGCCTGAGCAAGGAGGAGGTCGACAAGATGGCCCGGGACGCGGACTCGCACGCGGCGGACGATCGTCAGAAGAAAGAGGAGATCGACGCTCGCAACCGCGCGGATTCGATGGTTTACAGCGTCGAGAAGATGCTCAAGGACCACCGCTCAAAGATCGGCGAGGCGGACGTCAAAACGATCGAAGCGGCGCTGGCGGACGCCAAGGAAGCCATGAAGCAGGGCGGCGCCGAGCGGATCAATGCGGCCCGGGAGAAGCTGGAATCGGCCAGCCACCGCTTGGCGGAAGCCATGTACCGGTCCACGGCGGGGGCGCAGGCGCAGGGCGGCCCGCAGGGGGACGCCGGGGCGCAGCAGCAACAGAAACCCAAGGAAAACGTTGTAGACGCGGAATTCGTGGACGTGGACGACAAAGAGAAGAAATAAGGTGCGGGGGCGGTGACCAGCCGCCCCTGACCATCTATGCCCGCCAAGAGCCAGGACTACTACGCGCGGCTGGGCGTGTCGCGAACGGCCAGCCAGGATGAGATCCGCAAGGCCTATCGCCGCCTGGCGCGCAAGCACCATCCGGACCTCAACCCGGGCGACAAGGCGGCGGAAGAGCGCTTCAAGAGCGTCCAGGAGGCCTACGACGTCCTGAGCGATCCCAAGAAGCGGCAGATGTTCGACCAGTTCGGGTTCTACTCGGAGCATGGGCCGCAGCCCGGCGCAACCGGCCCTGAAGGTCCGGGGATGGGCTTCGGCGGCTTCGATTTTTCCGACGTCTTCTCGCAGGGGGCCTCGGACAGGCCGCGACCGGAGCCCGGCGGCGACTTCCGCAACTTGTTCAGCCAGTTCTTCCATCGGGGCGGCGGCCCGGAGCGGGGGGCCAAGCCGGAGCAAGGCTCGGAGCTCGAGTACGGGCTGAACGTCGATTTCTGGCAGGCGATTAAGGGGACGCAGGTGACCATCAACGTGAATCGGCGGGAGTCCTGCTCCGTCTGCGGAGGGTCGGGATCGGCGGGGGGCGCGTCGGCGCCTTGCTCGGAGTGCAACGGCTCGGGAAACGTCACGCAGATGGCGGGCGCCATGCGGTTCAACCTCACCTGCCCGCGTTGCAACGGAAGCGGGCGGCTGCGGAACGTGTGCCCGACCTGCCAGGGCGAGGGCCGGGTGGCGAGCACGGAGTCCGTCGAGGTCCGGATTCCGGCGGGCGTGCAGACCGGGACCCGCTTGCGGGTAGCGGGCAAGGGAAATGCCGGAACTCTGGGCGCGCTTCCCGGCGATCTATACATCACAGTGCGCGTGGAGTCGCACCCCTTCTTCCATCGCGAGGGCGACAACATAGAGATCCGCGTGCCCGTGACGGTGACCGAGGCGGGGCTGGGCGCCAAGATCGAGGTGCCGACCATCGACGGCCGCACGCTGCTCAAGGTCCCTCCCGGCACGCAAAGCGGGCAGAAGTTCCGCATGCGCGAGAGAGGCGTCTTCAATTCCCGGAAGAACGCGCGCGGCGACCAGATCGTGGAAGTGGCCGTGCAGCCGCCCAAAGTGCGGGACGAGCGAACCAAAGAGATTCTGCGCGAGCTGGCGCAACTCAATCCGGAAGATCCGCGCGAGCAGCTCTGGAGCCAGGTGTAGGCCATGGCGAAAGGACGATCCAAAGCGGCTTTCATGATTTCCGCGGTGGCCGAGCAGTATCAGATTCACCCGCAGACGCTGCGGCTCTATGAGCGCGAGGGGCTGCTGAAGCCGTCGCGCAGCGAGGGGAACACCCGCCTGTACACGCAGGAGGACGTCGCGCGGCTGGAAGCGATCCTGAAGCTGACCCGCGATTTCGGGGTGAACCTGGCGGGCGTCGAGATCATTCTGAATATGCGCGAGAAGATGGTCGCCATGCAGCGCCAGGTGGAGGAGTTCGTCAAGACGCTGAACGAAGAACTGGCGGTGCACATTCCCGCCCCGGGCAAGGAAGAGCGCAACTCGCTGATCCCCGTGATCACGCTGCCCCCCATCGCGCCGGTCCGCAAAGAGAAGCGGGGCGGGGGGTAGGCCGGTGTCCTCAGCGCGCGTCGCAGAAGCGGGCTAAGCGCGGACCCGCGGCGTCCGATAAGGTCATTGAGGAGAACTCGAATGGCCTTCATGGACTGGCAAGCCGCCTACAGTGTGGGAGTGCTGTCGATCGACGAGCAGCACCGCGCCCTGATCGAGATCATCAACCGGCTGCATGAGGTTATGAGAAGGGGCGGCGTGGCGGACGAGCTGAAGGGCGTGCTGGAGGAACTGGCCACCTACACCCGCTATCACTTCAGCCACGAGGAACGGATGATGGAGAGCTGCGGCTACCCCGAGCTGGCCGAGCACAAGCGCATACACAGTGCCCTGGTGGGCCAGGTGGAGGCATTTCAGGCGGAGCTGGCCGTCGGCCGAGGAACCGTTTCGCTCCAACTGATGACCTTCCTCAAGGACTGGCTCGCGAAGCACATCCTCGAGACCGACATGCGCTACCGCAGCCAGATGACCAGCCGGGCGGCTTGAGCGTTCGATTCCGCCGTTTCGGGAAACGCGGGCGCCGGTTGGGGACTCTATAATCAAGAAGAGCACCCCAATGATGAAAAGCTGGCGCGCCGCGGCGCTGATGGCGGTCGCGGCTCTTGCGCTGCCTGCTCCGGCGCAGGTACGCCCCAAATCCGGCCCCGTCGAGATCATGCCGTCCTCCGAGCTGCGGCCTGGAATGAAAGGCTACGCCTGGACCGTTTTCGCGGGGACGGAGCCCGAGGCGATCCCGGTGGAAATCGTCGGGCTGTTGAAGAACGCCTGGGGGCCCCAGCAGGACGTCATCCTGGCCAAGATGGGCGGAAAGGCCCTGCGCACGAACGTGGCGGGCGGGATGAGCGGCAGTCCGGTCTATGTGAACGGGAAGCTGATCGGGGCGGTGGCATTGCGCCTGAGTGTGTTCAGCCCGGACGCCATCTGCGGAATCACGCCCATCGAGCTGATGCTGGAGATCAAGGACTTCGACGCCTCGACGCCGGCCGACGCCCGCACGCCGGAAAAGGCGGCCGCGCAGAACGCGCTTCCGCTCAGTGGCGAGTTGGCGGCACAGGTGTCGGCTGCGGGCGCCGCGGGGAACCTGCCGCGGCAGGACCCCATCCTGGTTCCCATCGAAACGCCGCTCGAGTTTTCGGGATTCGCCCCGGAGGTGCTGCGCGAGTACGGCCCGCTGTTTGAGCAACTGGGGCTGGCCGCGGTCGAGGGCGGCGCGAGTGGAAGGCTGGACAGCCCGAAGCCGGCGCTGGGATGGCAGAACGCACTGCAGCCGGGCGATGTGGTGACCGCGGTACTGGTCTCGGGCGACATGAGCGTCACCGGCTTGGGCACGGTCACCTACAACGACGGTCGCCGCGTGCTGGCGTTCGGGCACTCGCTGCTGAACCTGGGTCCGGTGGACATGCCCATTAGCAAGGGGGAGATCCTGCTGACCAATGCGTCGGCGTACCAGCCGAACAAGCTCGGGAACGCGACCGAGATCGTAGGGGCCCTCGAACAGGACCGGCACAGCGGCGTTCTAGGGGTGCTCGGCGCGACGGCCGGCATGGTGCCGGTCTCCGTGCGGCTGCGCTCGTTCAACGAGGACAACAGCATCCGCAGGGAGAAGGAGCTCCACTTCAACGTGTTCGTGCATCCGAAGTGGACACCGTACCTGATGATGGCGACGCTGGCCAACTCGATTTCCGAGTTCAACGAGTATCGCGAGGAATGCACCTACCGGGTGAGCGGCAGCGTGGTGCTGGACGGTCAGAAGAAGATGGCGGTGTCCACCATGCAGGCGCCCAGCGAGCTTTCCATGCCGGCGCCCGTGCTGCTGGCGGGCTGGTGGGGCGACAAATTCAGCCGGCTGTTCATGAACATGGTCACCGCTCCGCGCCTGAAGCGCGTGGACGCGACCGTCGATCTGCTGCCCGACCGCCGCGTCGCCACTATTGAGAGCGCCTCTATTCCCGAGAGCGAAGTGACGCCGGGAGAAGAAGTGCCGGTGCGCGTGTTCCTGCGGCCGTATCGCGGCCCGCGGCTGGAGCGCACCTTCAACTTGCGAATTCCCTCCGACCTGGCGCGCGGCGAACACCGCATCCTGCTGAGCGACGCCGACACCCTGAACCGGATGGATAGCCAGGCCGGATTCATGAACCGGTTGATCGACCTGCCGCAGATCGTCTCGCTGCTCAACCGGGAACGCTGCAACGACAAGCTGTACGTCTCGCTGGCGGAAGCCCGCCCAACCATCTACTACGACGACAAGACGCTGCCCAGCCTGCCCGCCTCGGTGCTGAACGTGATGCAGACGGGCCGTTCGGCCAGCCGCACCTTCGCGAATTCCGGGGAGAGCACCCAGGAGCAGATGGCCATCCCCTTCGATTACGTCGTCAACGGTAGTTACGCTTTGAAAGTCACGGTGAAGTAGCGCCGGTAATCCGCACATGAAAACCTCCGTTTGGCTGTTCGCCGCCCTGTCCGCCGTGGCAGCTCTCGTATCGGCCACGCAAACCAAAACCTGGTCCGTCGAGGACGCCTCGGATTTCGAGAAGGCCACGCGCAAGCGAGTCTCGGTCTCCAGCGACGGCCGCGTGACGCTGGCGCCGCGGGTGGAGGAGATCTTCGACACGGCATCGGTCTATCTCTGGACGCTGGCCGAGGACTCCAAAGGCAATTTGTATGCGGGCGGAGGCGGACCGGCCGGCCCCGGGGCGCGCGTTTACATGATCGCCCCGAACGGGCACGGCAAGATGCTGGCCCAACTGGACGACCTCGAGGTCCACGCGCTGGCCATCGACCAGAAGGACCAGTTGTATGCGGCCACCTCTCCGGACGGGAAGGTCTACAAAGTCGCTCCCAGCGGGAAGACGGAAGTGTTCTACGATCCGCACGCCAAGTACATCTGGGGCATGGTCTTCGATAGCCAGGGCAACCTTTTCATCGGGACCGGGGACCACGGGGAAATCCACCGCGTATCGCCGGGCGGCAAGGGCAGCGTGTTTTACAAGACCGGAGAGACGCACGCGCGCTCGATCGCCATCGATCTGCGGGACAACCTGATCGTGGGCACGGAGCCGGGTGGATTGATCGTCCGCGTGGGGGCCGACGGGCAGGGCTTTGTTCTCTACCAGGCCCCCAAGCGCGAGATCACGGCGGTGGCGGTGGCGAAAGATGGATCGATCTACGCAGCCGGCGTGGGGAACAAGCAGCCCTCGGCCGCGGCGCCTGCGCCGGCGTCCCCGCCCTCGATGCCGTCTCCGCAGCCGCAGGCCAGTCCGGCCGCTGCGCCCAACGCGCCCGCCCCAACCGCAGTTCCGGTGCGCCCGGCTCCCGCTGCGCCGATTCCCAGCCCGGTCATGCCGCCCTCGATCTCGGGAGGCTCGGACATTTACCGGATCAACCCGGATGGTTTTCCGCACAAGGTCTGGAGCCACTCGCAGAACATCGCCTACACCATCGCGTTCGATGCCCAGGGCCGTCCACTGGCCGGCACCGGCAACAAGGGCACGTTGTACCGGTTGGATTCCGACTTGGTGTCCACCGATTTGTCGAGCTTGCCGCCGACTCAGGTCACCTGCCTCTATACCGGCCGCGCGGGCAAGATCTACGCCGTCACCGGCAACGTGGGCAAGGTGTACGTGATCGGGCCGGGGCTCGAGAAGGAAGGAACCATCGAGAGCGAAGCCTTCGACGCCGGGCTGTTTTCCTACTGGGGGCGCCTGACCATCCGCGCTCAGACGCAGGCCGGACAGATCTCGTTCGAGACGCGCAGCGGCAACCTGGACCGGCCGGAGAAGGATTGGAGCCCCTGGTCGGCGCCGATCACCGCGTTGGAGGGCGGCCGTATAAGCTCGCCTCCAGCCCGGTTTCTCCAATGGCGCGCCCGTCTGACCGCATCGGACGCCGGTGGTTCGCCGGTATTGCGATCCGTGCAGGCCGCCCACCTGGAACGGAACGTGGCTCCCGAAATGCGCCAGATCGAGATCACGCCTCCGAACTACCGTTTCCCGCAGCCCGCCACGACGCCGGCCCCCGCCGCACCGGCCAGCATCACCCTGCCGCCGCCTGGCAAAGCCCCGCGGCCGTCGCCGCCGGCGCCCGCTTCCGACTCCGCGCCGGCGACCATGAACTACTCCAAAGGTTACCTCGGGGCGCGCTGGGTGGCCGCGGATGAGAACGGGGACACCCTGGTCTACACGGTCCAGATTCGCGGCGAGAAAGAGACCGAGTGGAAGCCGCTCAAGGACAAGGTGACGGAGAAACACTGGAGCTGGGACTCGAGCGCGTTTCCGGACGGCGAATACCGGCTGCGTGTAATCGCCTCGGACGCGCCGTCCAATCCCATCGAGCAGGCGCTCAGCGCCGAACTGGTGAGCGATCCGTTCCTCATCGACAACACACCGCCCGAGATCGGCGGACTCTCCGGCGCAACCGCCGGGGACAAGCTGAGAGTCGTTTGGAAAGCCGCCGACGCGCTGAACAGGATCGCGAAGGCGGAGATTTCGGTGAACGGCGGGGACTGGGAAGTGGTGGAACCGACCACCAAGCTCTCCGACTCACGCGAGCACGAGTACCTGGTGTTGCTGCCGCGCCCGCCGGGTAATGAGCAGACCGTCGCCGTCCGCGTGGCCGACGAATACGACAACCAGGCGGTCGCGAAAGTAGTGGTCAGGTAATCACGCCAGCTTGTACCGCTTGATCTTGCGGTAGAGGGTGGTGCGCCCGATGCCCAGCAGCTGGGCGGTGCGCGAGCGGTCGCCGGCGGTGAACTGGAGGGTGTCGACGATGGCGTTGCGTTCCAGTTCTTCCAGGCGGAGGATGCCGGGCGGCTTGCGCGGAGGATCGGAGAAGGGCGTGTTCTCCTCGAACTCCGCGATGGGCAGCGCCGCGCCCAGCGCCGCCTCGACAGGCCCGGCCAAGGCCGACGGCAGATCGACGGTGGTCAGGAGCGGCCCCGAGTTCACGGCCACCATTCGTTGAATGCAGTTCTCCAGCTCCCGGACGTTGCCGGGCCAGTCGTAGGCGACCATGGTCTGCAGCAACTCGGAACTGAGCTGGTGGCTGGAGCCGCAGCGCGCGAGAAAGTGGGCCGCCAACTCCGGGATGTCTTCCTTCCGCTGGCGAAGCGGGGGCAGGTGCAAGGTGACGACATTGAGACGGTAATACAGATCCTGCCGGAAGTTCCCGCGCTCCATCTCGCGGGCCAGGTCGCGGTTGGTGGCGGCGATCACGCGGAAGTTCGCCTTGTGCGTCTCGAGCGCGCCCACCGGCCGGATCTCCTTCTCCTGCAGCACGCGCAGCAACTTCGCCTGCATCTCGCCGGGGAACTCTCCAATCTCGTCGAAGAACGCCGTGCCGCCCTCGGCTAACGCGATCAGGCCTGCCTTGCTCGAGATCGCGCCGGTGAAGGCGCCTTTGGTGTGGCCGAACAGCTCGGTTTCAAGCAGAGTCCCGAGCAGGGAACAGTCGATGGGGACGAACTCTCCGGAACCCGCGGCATCGTGGATCGCGCGCGCGACGATCTCCTTGCCCGTACCCGATTCGCCCAGCAGCAGAACGGGGGACCGCGAGTCGCCCGCTTTCCGAATGAACCGGCGAAGCCCATCGATGCCGGGCGAATGTCCGACCAGGATGGGCGCCGGCTGGCGGGGAGGGTACAATGCGGGCTCCAAGATGATTAGTCGTTCCGGGGCCCGTCTACTCTCACCACAAATCCGGCGTTTCCCCCGGCGCGCAAACGCTCCGCCAGCGCGGCGGCCTCCTCTTCCGTCCGCTCCTGTCCCACCACGATCCGCCACAGCGCGGGGTCGCCGTCGCGTCGCAACAGGCGGGCGGCGCCGTAGCGCTCCTGCATCGAGGCGCGCAGGCGATCGGCGCTCGCGCGGTCGAGGAACGCTCCGATCTGCACCGCGTAGTAGCTGGCGGGATCGGCTTGCGCCAGCGCCAGGATGCGCAGGCGGACCTGGGCGGTGCCCGGCCCCAGCATCTGAATCTGGCGGGCGGCGGCGTGGGACAGGTCGATGATGCGGCCGCCGGCGAAGGGGCCGCGGTCGTTGATGCGCACCTCCACGCTCAGGCCGTTCGCCAGGTTCTCCACGCGGACCAGCGTTCCAAAAGGCAGTGTGCGATGCGCGGCGGTGAGCTGTTCCATGTCGTAGATCTCGCCGCTCGCCGACGCGCGGCCGTGATAGGGATGCCCATACCAGCTCGCAATGCCGGTCTCTTCGGCCCCTACGCGCGCCGCGATCGCGGTCGGAACGCGTTTCCTCTTCCCGCAGGCCGTGAAGAGGAGCGCGATCGCGAGAAGCAGCGGGATCGAGCGCTTCACTTCTCCAGATCGTACCCCTGCGGCCGCTTCGAAGCAAGCCGTCACTGAAACATTTCACGCAGCCAGCGTTTTTTTGTCGCGGCGTGCGGAGGCGGGCGCCGCTCCGAACGCCCCGGATGCATTTTTCTCTTGACTTTCGGCGCGACTAACCTTATATATGAATCACGCTGCGATCTTTTCGAGATCGCAAATCTGATGTCAAGGGAGAATCGATCGATGAAGAACGCAACCAAGAAGGCTGCAAAGAAGAAGGCCGCTCCGAAGAAAAAGAAGTAGCCACTTCCAGAGAGCAGCAATCCACAAGTTCTGCTGAACAAGGCCCCGGGGTTCGGGGCCTTTTTCTTTTGGTCCCCGCCTCCGCGGCTCCTACCTTCGCTGAATCAGCGTGCGGAACGTCTCTCCCATCCCGAACAGCAGCGTCTTGAGCTGCATCCGCCGGCGGGTCTGGGAAGCGGCGTCTCCGGCGCCGAGCGCGGCGGCAAACTCGTCGGCCTGGCCCGCATCCAGCAGCGTGCGCGCGAGCGTCTCGAAGCGCAGCGGCTCCAGCCCGCACCGCCTTCCGTGTTCTTCGAGCGCCGTGAAAGGCACGTGGGCGGTGATGTCGCGCCCGCCCGGGTCCTCCAGCACGTCTTCGCTAGCCTGGTGGCGGCGGTAGCTCATGAGCGTTCCGCGCGGAAACCGGGCGGCCTCGCGGGCGGTGTAGCCGTAATCGATAGTGATGACCAGCCCGCGCTCCAGATGGCCGGCTATGCGTTCCATCCAACGGAGCGCCTCCCGGTTCACTTCCAGGATCTCGCCCTCCTGGCGCGGAGCCGCGTAGCGCAGGAGGTAGTCTTCCGCCTCCTCGTCCACGCGCCCCGCTTCCACCCAGACGAATCGCTCGCCGCTCCAGCCGACGCGCATCTGGCGAAACTCGCCGGAGCGGCGGACCGCGGCATCCACCGGCAGCGCGTCGAAGAACTCGTTCGAGAAGACGCAACCCCGGAAACGATCCGGCAGCGCGCCGCCGTCGAGGTCGATGGGAGTGTAACGCATGCCGGCGAAGGCCTCGGCCATCTCGCCACGGCCGGCCCCCAGCTCGACGACGGTCGTCTCCCCGGCCTCGCCCATCTCGCCCAGCAGGCTGCGGATGCGGGCGGCGATCAGAATGCCGAAGACCGGCTGGAGTTGCTCGGCCGTGTAGAAATCTCCAGCCTTGCCGAAGGGATCGCGCGGGCGCCGGTAGTATCCAAGCTGGGGATGGTACAAGGCGAGTTCCATGAACCGGCTGAAAGGAACAGGCCCGGCGCGGGCGATCTCCTCGCGGATCAGCGTGGCGAGCGCGGTCATGGGTCAATCGTAGCAATTGCTAGGATTGACGTAGATGCCGCTGCCGGAGATCCTTCGTGTGAAGCTGAGCTCGGAAGCCGCCGGGTACATTTCGGTCACCCGGGTGGTGGTGCAGGAAATGCCGCTGCGGGCTCTCGTCGCGCTGATGCTGGGCCTGACGGGGAAAGATGCGGGCCGGGTTCGCGAGTTGCTGCTTCGCGGCACGCTGGTCAGTGGGGGGTCCCGCTTCCGCTGGACGGGTTGGGACGCGGAGATCGACGCGCTCGAGTCGCTGCTGGCCACCTTCCCGGATCCGGAACCGGAGCGTGCGTTCTCCTCCGAGCGTGCAATTTGCGCCGTGCTGCGGGGCCCCGGCGGCCGGATCGAAGTGACGCGCGAGGCGGGCGCGCCGCGGCGGTTCCTGCACGGTAGAAGTTTCTGGACGGTGCTGATGGAATTGGCCGCCGCCGCGGCGCCCCGCTACATCGAGTACTCGTACAAACATCGCGCCGATTGCTACCGCGTGGAGCCGGCCCCCGCCGCGGTCGCCCTGTTGCGCCAGAACGCGGGCGCTCTCAAATACTCCACGCTGGAATCCCAGGTGCGCCAGGCCGTGGTCGAGGCCATCGATCTCTACGTGGCGCGCGAGGGCTGATTCCGTTATCATCGTGTTCGGAGGTCCCATGGCCATGCTCCAGGTAATCTCGGATCAACCGCTGGGGGCGGCCGAGCCCGCGGTCCGGCGTGCCGCGCGCCGCAACGGGGCTAGCGTCCTGATGGTGGCTTACGTCGGGCAGCACGTTCCCGCGGGCGGCGACGACGCCATCGTGTTCGGCATCTGCATCCCGGAACTTTACGGGGCGCTGTTGGCCGCCGACATCCGCATGTCCGCTTTCCTGCCCTGCCGGATCGCCGCCTATTCGGAGGCGGGACGGGTCACGCTGACCAGCGCATCGCCGCTCGAGTTCTGCCGGATGCTGAACCGGCCGGACCTCGCGCCGCTCGCCACGCCGCTCGAAGCGCTGCTCCTGCAAATCATGGAGGACGCGGCCCAGCCCTCTGCCGCCACGGAGTCAGTCGCCGCGGGCAAGCACCAGGGTGGCCTGGGCGCCACCGAAGACCAGATGAACGTGCGCGGCTCGATTCCGCAGCGCATCGACTGCCGCGGCTCGAAGCTCGAAGACGTAGCGGGAACCGGCGAACACGACTCCCAAGGGGGCTGACGCCCCTGGACGCGATTCTGGTAAACTGGACGCCTCTCGCCTACTTCAAGGAGCCGCCATGTTGCCCGACTATATCTCCAAAGCAGTTCCCAACGCCCAGTCCAAGCGCGCGCCGTGGTACGTCAATACCGCGCCCAGCTACGCGGGCATCTTCCTGTGGGTGGCGTTCTATCAGGGGATCGCCACCCAGACGCTGAGCGCGGGCGGGGTTGCCGTCTGCCTGGCCGCCCTGGCGGTGGCGGGCGTGCTCTGCTATTTCCTCTACTACTACGCGCCGGCCATGCTGGGCATGAAGACCGGCTATCCACTTTACGTGGTGGGCAGCTCCACCTTCGGCGCCACGGGCGGGTACCTGATGCCGGGCCTGCTCATGGGCCTGCTGCAGATCGGCTGGTTTGCGGTATGCGCCTCACTGTCCACTAAATACATTCTGAAGGGGTTCGGCGCGGACGCCAGTCCGCGCACGCTTGTTTTCACGCTGGTCGCCGCCACTTGGTGCCTGGTGACGGCCTTCATCGGCGTGAAAGGCATTCAGTATGTTGCAAAGGCCTCCTCGTACTTGAGCCTTATCGCGTTCCTGATGGTCCTGGTGGTGTTCCTCAGGACCAGCGGCGGTGTGACGCTCTACAAGGTTGTGGAGCCGCACCCCTACCTGGCCTTCGCACTGATCCTGCAGAACGTGATTGGCTTTTTCGCGACTGCGGGCGCGGCGGGCGCGGATTTCGGCATGAACAGCCGTCACGAAAAGGACGTGCGGCTGGGCGGGGTGATCGGCATCACAGCGGCTATCCTCTTCGCGGGCGGCTTGCCGCTGATGTCGGTGGCCGGCGCGCACGGCATGAATCCCGGATTCACGGGGACGACGTACGATTCGGTGATTCCCCTCATCGGTGGGTTCTTAGCTAGCTCCATGTTCTTCCTCTTCGCAATCGCTTCGATCTCCCCGGCATGCTTTTGTGCGTTCATCGCAGGAAACAGCTTCTCGACCATGCTTCCACGCGTACCGCGGATGGGAAGCACCATGGTGGGAGCTGCGATCGGGCTCGCGCTGGTAGCCGGCGGCGTGGCGGAGAACTTGGCCAGCGTGTTCAAGATCGTCGGAGCGTCGTTCGGTCCAATCTGCGGCGCCATGACGGCCGACTACCTGCTGAGCGGAAAACGCTGGGCCGGACCGCGCCAGGGAATCAACTGGGCCGGCTACATCGCCTGGGCCCTGGGTTTCGTGGTGGGGATCGTCTCGTTCCTGCCGGTCTCCGCGGAGCTGAAGAGCTGCGCGCAACCCGCGGTGGTTTACAGCTACCTCATCGGTTTCGTGGTTTACCTGTTGCTGGCCAAGGCCGGGCTGGAACCGAAAACGGTGGCTGTCGCCCAGGCCTGACGCCGCCGGCGACCCGGCCCCGGCGGGAGTCGCAGCCGCCCGTTCCTAACGCTTCCGGCGCGGCTTCTTGGCCTTGATCTTGATGACGATGGGAGCGCCCTTGAAACCGAAGCGCTGGCGGATCTGATTGATCAGGAAGCGCTCCTTCGAGAAGTGCAGCTCTCCCGGGCGATCGGTGAACAGCACGAAGGTGGGCGGGCGGATCGACCCTTGCGTGATGTATAGGATGCGCGGATGGTGCTCGTCCTTTAGTGTCTCGACGAAGCGGTTCAGCTCTCCGGTCGGAACCCTCTGCGAGGCGGATTCGTAAACCTCGCGGACGCGCGGAAAGAGTTCCTGGATGCCCGCGCCGGTCTTTGCGGAGATGAACACCGCTGGGGCGTAATCCAGGAACTTCAACTCATCGTGGATGCTTTCCAGGAACGCCTTCCGGTCCTGGGTGGGGCTGGCGTCCCACTTGTTTACACAGAGGATCAGGCCGCGGCCCTCTTCGTGCGCGTAGCCGGCAATGGTGGCGTCGGCGCCGAGCACGCCTTCCGTGGCATCCATCACCAGCAGGACCACGTGGGCCATGCGGATGTGGCGGCGCGCCATGACCACGCTCAGCTTCTCGGCCATCAGCTTGGTTTTGCCCTTGCGCCGGATGCCCGCGGTATCCACAAACACGTAGCGCACGCCGCCGATCTCGCAAGTCGCGTCCACGGCGTCGCGCGTGGTGCCGGCCACGGAAGAGACGATGGCGCGCTCCTGGCCAACCAGCGCGTTCAGCAGCGTGGATTTGCCCACGTTCGGCCGGCCGATGATCGCCACCTTGATGGTCGTCTGGCGTGGGGCGTCCTCGGCGGGCGCGGCCTGTGCGAAGCTCTCGGTCACATGGTCGAGAAGGTCCTCGAGCCCCAGGCGGTGCTCGGAGGAGATCGAGAACTGATCGCTGAACCCAAGCGCGTAGAACTCGTGCGCCAGCCCTTCGCGGGCGGCGGCGTCGATCTTGTTGACCGCCAGCGTGACAGGCTTGCCCAACTGGCGGAGCAGTTGCGCCAGATCGCGGTCGGCGCCGGTGATTTCGGTGCGGCCATCGATCAGGAAAATGATGTGGGCCGCCTCGTCCAGGGCCACGCGCGCCTGCTTCAGCACCTGGACGGGAATGTGCTCCGAGTCCCGTGTGACGATGCCGCCGGTGTCGACCACGTGAAAGGGGCGGCCGCGGTGTTCGGCCAGGCCGTGTATGCGGTCGCGCGTAATGCCCGGCTCATCGCCGACAATGGCGCGGCGCTGGCCGACCAGCGCGTTGAACAGCGTGGATTTGCCTACATTCGGCCGGCCCACAATGACCACCGTGGGCAAGCCCTGGGGCTCCGACATGCTGCTCTATGATACCAGCCGCGAGTTCTACGGAGCGGGAGGACGCGGATTGCCGGCCTCGATCGCGTAGTAAATCAGGAAAGCCACCCCGACCCCGGCCGGGATGAAGGCCAGGAAGGGCAAGGGAACCAACGACAGGGGTCCGTGCGGCACGCGCTCCTCCCAGGACCCACGAAACAGGTACATGGAAGCGAGGGCGCCGAGGCCCACGAACAGCCAAATCAATCCATGCAGGAGGTAATTGCGCCCGCCGGATCGTGGGTCCCTCTGGAGGGCCGTCAGGATCTCGCGGTGAGTCATCTCCCGTGCATCGATCGGAGGTTGCAGGCCCTTTTCCATGGCCAGCATGCGCTCGCGGTGAATCATCTCCCTTTCCTTGTTCTTGAAGTGGCCGATCACCGCGAGGATCCCTATGGGCAGCAGAATGGCAATGACCGTGATGATGGCCCCGAACGAACTCGAGAAGTCGAGCATTGGAATGTCCTTTCGGAGACTCAGACTCTGCGCGCCCCCGTTTTGTTTCACCCGGGCGTTGAAACAATCGCTGGCGTTCGGCGGGTCTAAACAGGATAATGGCTGGCGTGGGGCAGTTCGAGCGGCTGGTCGAAGAATACGGGACCAAGATCTTCCGGCTGGCGTATTCGATGCTGGGCGACCGCGCGGCGGCCGAGGACCTGGCGCAGGAAGTGTTCCTTAGGATCTGGAAGGGACTGCCCGGCTACCGCAGGGAGGCCTCGCTCTCGAGCTGGGTCTTCGCCATTGCCCGGAACACCTGCCTGAGCCACCGCCGGCGCGAGGCGTCGCGGAGGGCGGCTTCGCTCGACGTGGCTGCGGTGCGGGCGGAGGCGGAGTCGCTGCATGCCCGCTCGGACGGCCACGGCGCGGCTCTCGAGATGTGGGACCTGCTCGGCCGCATCCCGGAGAAGCACCGCCGCCCGCTGATGCTGTTCTACATGGAAGACCGGTCCTACGAACAGGTGGCGATGATCCTGGATCTGCCCATGGGCACCGTCAAGACCTATCTGCACCGTGGCAAGAAGGAACTGGGCGCGCTTCTGGAGGCGCGCCGAAAGGAGGGAGCACTGCTATGCCCTGCCCTGCATTCGAAGACCTGATCCTGGAATACTGCGAGGGCGGTCTGCCGGCGGAGGAGCGCGGCCGGGTGGAAGCGCACGTGGCGGAATGCCCCGCCTGCCGGGCGTTCCTCGAAGTGCAGCGCGATCTGGATTCCGCGCTGCGGGAGGCTATCGGCAAGCCCCAGCCGTCCGCGGCGTTCGGCGAGCGCATCTTGCGGCGCGTATCCAGCGAGGCCGAGGAGCCGCGAAGCTGGGTTCCGCTGATTCTGGACGCCGTCGGGTACTCCGCCATGGCCGCGCTGGGAAGCGTGGTGATCCAAGTCTCCTTCACGCCGGCGCAATTCGCCTGGCTGATGATGGGCGCCTCCGCGACTTTCCTCTGGTGGATGAGCTGGCAGTCGCTTCGCCAAGGCCTATGAGTCCAGCCTGAGGGCCCTGAGGTATTCCCGGAACGGCGCGCCGAGATCGGAGCGGCGCAAAGCCAATTCGACGGTGGCCTTGAGGAAGCCCAGCTTATCCCCGGCATCGTAGCGGGTACCCTCGAATCGGTAGCCGTAGATGGGACGGTTGCGCAGCAGGTGTCGCAGGCCGTCGGTCAACTGGATTTCGCCCTTGGCCCCGGGTTCAATCGACTCGAGCGACGCGAAGATCTCCGGAGTGAGCACGTAGCGCCCAATGATGGCCAGGTTGGAGGGCGCCGCATCCGGCTGGGGCTTTTCCACCAGGTCCAGGATGCGGTACAGCCGGTCGGTTGAGCCGTTATGGGCCACAGCCTCCGCCTTGACCACGCCGTAGGCGGAGATTTCCCCGGGGGGCACTTCCATCAAGGCGAGCACTGGGGCGCCGAAGAACTCGTAAACATCCAGGAGTTGCCGCAGGCAGGGAACGCCGGAATCGATGACGTCGTCGGAGAGAACCACCGCGAATGGTTCGTCGCCTACGATGCCGCGGGCGCGTAGAACCGCGTGACCCAGGCCCAGGGCTTCCCTCTGCCGGACATAGGCCACATCCATCATGTCCGAGATGCTGCGCACGGTCGCCAGCAATTCCTTGCGGTTGCGCGTTTCAAGCAGGTGCTCCAGCTCGAAGCTCACGTCGAAGTGATCTTCGATCGCCGTCTTGCCGCGGCCCGTGACAATCACGATGTTCTGTATCCCCGAGCGGATGGCCTCCTCGACGCCGTACTGAATCAACGGCTTGTCGACCAGCGGGAGCATCTCCTTGGGTTGGGCCTTGGTGGCGGGCAGGAAGCGGGTTCCCAATCCGGCCGCGGGAAAAACCGCCTTGCGCACTTTGGGAATCATGAGCTTATTGTAGCGTTTGGGGCGTCCCCAGCACTCTGCCCCCCGGCCCGGTTTCAAAGCCGGGAGGTGCGCTATGCTGAAATCAAGAAGAGGGAGGAACATCATGGCTTATGTGATCGCGGAACCTTGCATCGGCACCAAGGACACGGCTTGCGTGGATGCCTGCCCCGTGGACTGCATCCATCCCAAGAAAAACGAAGCCGATTTCGACAAGGTGCAACTGCTCTACATCGACCCGGTCGAGTGCATCGACTGCGGGGCCTGCGTCCCGGTTTGCCCGGTTTCGGCGATCTTCACGCTGGACGACCTGCCGGAGAAGTGGGCGGATTTCGCCCAACAGAACGCCTCCTACTTTGGCCGGTGACGCCGCATCCAAGTTTCTAATATCTTCCCGCTCAGTAGCATAGCCATCCGCAGGCGGACGATCTCCCGGGCCTGTTGCGTAAGATGCCAGTGAGGAGATCCTATGAACGTAACTGCGATGGGACGGGTGAACGTGGCGACGCCGGGAACCCTGGTCCCCCTTTCCACCGATCCGACACAAAGGGTAGCCAAACTGGCTATCCAGAGCATTCCGGCTCTCACCGGCAAAGGATACATCGGTAACTCGACCATGCTTCGGGCCAGCCTGGCGGGCGTGGTCAGGGTCCTGTGGCCCAACACCTCCGGCGGAATCGCCGACTCCTTCGTCGTGGAATCCCAAGTGGGGAGGAATACCATTCCGCTTTCGAGCTACTACATCGACATGGACGTGGCGGGCGAGGGGCTGCTGGTTTCCTACTGGACGGCGTAGCTCAGGGCAGGCGATAAGTAGCGGTCGCGGTATCGGTCTCCCAGATCTTCACTTCGGCGACGCGGACGGGGTTCTCGGGGGCCAGACCGGCCAGGCCGTGGCTCAGTTGCTCGTAGAAGAAGCGGGCCATGTTCTCAGCCGTCGGGTTGAGCTGGTCGAACGGCGGCAGGTCGTTGAGGAAGGCGTGGTCGAGCCGTTCGACGATGGCGTGGAGGATGCGCTTCAACTCTACGAAATCCACCAGCAGGCCGTTGGAGTCGAGCCGCTCGCCCTGGATGACGCCTAGGACGCGGTAATTGTGGCCGTGCACCTTCTCGCACTTGCCGCGATAGCCACGCAGAGCGTGACCGGCCGCGAATGTTTCTTCCACGGAAACTTCATACATCGAAAAACCTCTCCACGTCTTCGGCGCTGGTGGTGAAGCCGTAATCGGGCAGGCTGTCGAAGAAGACCTGGCCGTAGCGCTGCTTGCTGATGCGCTGATCCAACAGCGCCAGGACGCCGCGGTCCGAGCGGCTGCGTATCAGGCGCCCGAAGCCCTGTTTGAGGGCCAGCGCGGCCTGGGGAATCTGGTACTCGTAGAACGGATTCCCGCCCTCTTCGCGGATGGCGCGGATTCTGGCCTCCACCACCGGGTCGTTGGGAACCGCGAAGGGCAACTTATCTATGATAACGCAGCTCAGTTGCTCGCCCGGCACATCCACGCCCTGCCAGAACGAAGAGGTGGCGAAGAGCACGCAGTGCGGCGTCTGGCGAAACTCTTCGAGCAGCGCGGTCCTCGGCCCCGTCCCCTGGAGCAAGCTGGGATACTCGAGCTCGAAGGAGACGCGATCGTGGACGGCGCGCATCTGCTGGTAGCTGGTAAAGAGCACGAAGGCGCGGCCGCGGCTCAGCTTCAGGATGCGCACGATCTCGTCGGCCGCCTGGGGGACGAAATCGGGGCTGCGCGGGTCGGGCAGATGCTGGGGGACGTAGAGCAGCGCCTGGCGGGCGAAATCGAAGTGGCCGGGCACCAGCAGCGTGCGCGCGCCGTCCAGTCCCAGCCGTCTTCGCGCGTACTCGAAGTTGCCCGAGACGGCTAGCGTGGCGGAGGTTAGCACCACCGCGTCGATCTTGCCGAAGAGCTTCTCGGCCAGGATGCTCGCCACCTCGATGGGGGTCGCCTGGAGAAACGTGCCGCGGCCCCGGCGCTCGATCCAGTAGACGAAGCGGCGATCGTTGCCGGCCATCCAGAACTCCAGCGCCTTGGAGAGCTCCGCCGTGCGGCGCAGCAGCGGCAGCACCTCTTCCGGCGCATTCTTGACGAGCTGGAGATGCGCGCCGATCAGTTCCAGGCCGTGCAGCACGTCGCTGTATTGGTCTTCGTACCGCTCCAGAAAGGCCTGGTGTTCGCGGAACCCGATTCGCCCTTCGGTGGCGCCGAACAGCGCCAGAAAGCGCATCGCGGCGTCTCCCACCGCCACCAGAATGCGGTCCAGCTCCTGCGTTCCGAACTCCTTGCGGCGGGCCACGGCGGTTATATCGCGCTGCAGTTCCTGAAACTGATAGCTGCTGATCGAGACGCCGAAGTACTGGCCGGCCACGTCCTCGATCTCGTGCGCCTCGTCCAGAATGGCGGCCGCATACTCGGGAATGATGCCGCCGTACTCCTGGTCCTTCACCGCCAGGTCGGCGAACAAGAGGTGGTGGTTGACCACGATGATGTCGCTCTCGAAGGCCCGCTGGTGCATCAGCGTGAGAAAGCAGCGCTCAAACTGGAGGCACTTCTGGCCGCTGCACAGATCGCGCCGCGCGTCCACCTTCGCCCACACTCCGGTAGTTTCGGGCAGGGTCTTGATCTCGGCGCGGTCGCCGATGACGGTGCTCTTCTCCCACTCGCGGATGATCTCGAAATCGGCCACCTCCTCGAGCCCTTCGAGCACCGGCTCCTTCTCGGCGTCGTAGATCTTCTGGCGGCAGGCGTAGTTGTTGCGGCCTTTCATGTAGCACACCCGGATCTCGCGGCCCAGATGCTGTTGCAGGAACGGAATGTCCTTGAAGAGAAGCTGTTCCTGGAGGTTCTTGGTGGCGGTCGAGATCACGATCCGCTTGCCGGAGAGGATCGCCGGGACCAGGTAGGCCAGCGTCTTGCCGGTCCCGGTGCCGGCCTCGACAATCAGGTGGCGCTTGTCGGCCAGCGCGCTCTCGACCGCCTCGGCCATCTCCAGTTGCCCCGAGCGGAACTCGTAACCGGGCTGGCACTGCGCCAGCACGCCGCCGCGCCCGAAGAACTGCCGCACCGTGAGTTCCCTGGTCTCCAAACCCGTCTCCCTGAACTTCAGTATAAATGGAGTGGATCGAGCGCCCTATCTCGCGGCCACAACGCCCGTGTTGAAGCCCTCGACAACGATGCGCGGGGTCTCGCCACGCGTGTCCGCGTTTTCGAGCTCCGTGAAAACGGTCCGGCGCTCGCCGGGCATCAGGGCGATATAGTTGTCGCTGTAAAGGGCGGGCAGGATGCGATCGCCGCTTTTCTCCCGCACCGCTTTCAAGCGCACCATCAGGGCCGGCTGCGCCGAGACATTGCGCAACTCGGTAGTCAGCAGCCAGCGGTTCCCTTGCCGCTCGGCGCGCGTCGCGGCCTCGAGTTTCACCTTCGGCAGCGTGCGGATGGCCCGGTAGTCGCCCTCCTGGGTCCCGCGCAGGTAGAAGTTCGTGGAAATCGCGTCGCCGCCTCGCCGCAGGGTCAGGCGGATGAAGTGCGTGGAAGTCAGGCCGGCCGGGTACTCCATTCGGAGCGGTGTGGAGACACTATCTTCCTCGCTGTCCAGCGGGACGGTCTTTTCCCAGCCGAGAGAGCCATCCAGGTTCAGGATCTCCGCATGGGCGGTGAGTCCGCGCGCCCGGCCGGCGCTGTAGTTGACCACCTCGACCATATCGGTTAAGGGATTCCACTGAATATGCAGCGGCTCGCAAGCCTTCTTGGCGCCGAAGTACCCGGCGGTCGGGTCGAAGTAGTAATCGTAGGTTTGCCACAGCAGCGAGGGCCAAGCGGAATGGCTCATCCAGATCAACAGCCCCATGCGAAGCCGGCTCTGCCCTTCGAACATGCCGCGATAGGCGTCGTAGTTCACGAATTGCGCCAGTGTCACCCAGTCCGCGACAGTGCTCGCGCCGCCGTAGCCTTTCTCAAGCGCCTCCGTTAACGGGTCGCCGGCAAAGTGCAGGTCCAGGTCGTGAAGCGCCCACAGGCTGCCCGGAGGCCACATCTTGGATTCCGGCAGCATGGCGCGAAGGCTGTCCAGGGTCGGGATATTCGGCGAGCCCATCTCGCTGTGGAGCTTCGTCGGCGGGAACGCGAAGTAGTGCATACGCGGCTCGACTCGGTAGGGGCCGCCCCCGCTCACCAACCCGGCGGCCGAGTTTGGAATGTAACGCAAGCCGGGGTGCAGTTCGGCCACCAGCGCTTTCAATCCATCGTCCAACGGCCGGGGCGGGAAGCCCTCGTTGCGGCCGCAATAGAGGCCCAGCGAGGGATGGTTGCGAATCCGCAGCAGAGTGTCCCTGGCGTTGGCCAGAAACAGGGCGTTGTCGTCCGGGTCCGGTCCATCCCAGGGGTTCGCCAGCCAGAAGTCCTGCCACACCAGGACGCCATTGCGGTCGCAGGCCTCGTAGAACGCGTCGTCGTCGGTCTGCCCGACCCAATCCCGGATCATGTTGAAGTGCAGGTCGCGGTGATAGCGCAGAGCGGCTTCGTAATCGCGAGCCCGATAGCGCAGCATGGACTCCGGGAATCCCCAATTCCCGCCGCGGGCGATGAAGCGGCGGCCATTGATCCATATCTTCAGCGCCCCGTGGTCCTCGGTGTAAGCGAGCTGCCGCACGCCGGCCTGGAACGACTTCACATCCGAGACCGTCTGGTCCGCGGTCTCGAATCTCAGCTCGACCGCATACAGGTTTGGATCGCCATAGCCGTTGGGCCACCACAGCCGCGGATTCTCCAGCCGCAGCGCCGGAGCCGTGCCGGGATCCAGTTTCACCTGCTTTGCTTCCCCGGCGGCGAGCGAAACCGGGGCCTCGAAGGCGGCCGGGCCGAAACGCCCGCGCAGCCTCCCGATCACCGGCCGGGATTCCAGATTGCGCAGGGTAACTTCGATGGTCAGGTCCGCGCGCGAAGTGTCCGGCAGCGGCAGCGCCGCGGTGACCAGCGGGTTCTCAATCGTCACCGGCCCGCTCTCGGTGAGCGAAACATCGCTCCAGATGCCAGTGTTGCGCCCGCGAATGGTGGACATCCAATCCCAGCCGGCGGAGGCGTGATAGGTCGGGTTGTCGGCGCCCAGCGCGCCGCCGTTCGGGACATCGCCTTCCAGTCCCTTCTCCTTGACGCTGCCCGGCGTGGCGTTCTTCTCGATGAGCACCGCTAAAGCGTTCGGCGCTCCCGGACGGATGCGATCCGTCACGTCGAACCGGCCGCGCATGAAGGCCCCTTCGATGCGCCCGATTTTTTCGCCGTTCAGAAAGACGCTGGCCTTCCAGTTGATGCCGTTGAAGTTCAGCCAGACGTGCTTCCCCGGAGCCCTGGGCGGCGCTACGAACTCGTCGCGATACCAGAAATCGGCGTAGAAGAACGAGTCCGATATCAGGAGCTGATTGCCGCCGTAGTTCGGGTCCGGCACGGCGCCGTCGTTCAGGTAGCTGGTCAGCACGGTTCCCGGCACGGTGGCGATCATCCAGTCTTGGTCGTGAAACCCGGGCTTCGAGATGTCCTCCCCCGAAGCCGCCACCAGCGAATCGCGTTGCAGACGCCACGCGCCGCCGGCGAGCGACAGGCTGCCGTCCGGCGGCGCGGCCGGCGCGGGTTTCGCTTTGGGAACCGGACCACCCCGTCCGTACACTTCCAGCTCGCTCAGGATGTAACCTTCGGGCGAGGCCGGCCGCTGCATCAGCACCCGCACGTATCGCGCCTGGGCGGGCTTGGCCAGCTTGAGATCGTCGTTGAGCGCGGTGGTTGCCGGCAGCTCCCGAATAGTGGCCCAGGTGGCGGCGTCGTCGGACATCTGGATGGAGCCTTCCGCGGCGCGCCGAATCCAGTAGAGCGCCACGCGGTCGAAGGTGCAACGCGCGCCCAGATCCACGTATACCCATTCCTCGCCCGAGCCCGCGCTCATCCAAGCGCTGCTGAAGTGGTGCGGCCCGCCAATCTCCACGCGCTGCTTCCCATCGAACAGCGCCACTTCGGTAATGCGGCCCGCCCGCGCGCTAGCTGCCTCGAACGCCACGCGGTAGAAACGGCTGCGCGAGGGCGCCGTGAAGGCCACCGACGTCCGGAACTGCCGGCCGGGACGATCCGCGCCCGCCGCTCGCCCCAGTTCTTTCCACCTCCGCTCGTCGTCGGAGCCGGTGACGGTGCAGGTCCAGCCAGCGGCGCCGAATGACTCCACGCGGGCGAACATTTCCACCCGATCCACTTCCGGCGGGACGCCACCTACTCCCACCCCGAGTTCGACCCACGGCTTCGCGCCGTGCAGATCGACTCCGGAGGTGAGATTGTGATCCAAGACCGACTCGCGATCCGCCTTCCTCAGCGTGCCGATCTCGCTGGCGGAGACCGAGACCCAGTCGGGCAGCGCCGTCTCCTTAATGCCGTCGGTCACCAATTGCGCGGTGAGGTTGTAGTCGTAACTGCTCGACTGGTATGCGGGACGGTGCAGAGCCAGGTTGCGATAGCTGGCCGTGTCGATCGCCATCACCGGCCCGAAATCTTCCTCGGGCGCTCCCGGATACACACCCACGCCGCGCGTGTACTCCTGTGCTGGAAGCCCCAACGCCACACTCAGGCTAAGCAGAATCGCCCGTCTCATGCCCACCTCCCGAATGATTTAAGCGTCGCACGGTTTCAAGCGCGCTGGGTTGGGCGGGAGAATGGACCTGGCGCTATCGCGCGCCGCAGCGGGCCGCTCCTGCCCTCAATGGCGCCAGTAGCCGCGGTGGAAGCGGTAAGAATGTCCGTGCGGCTCCCAGTAGGCGCGCACCCACACCGCGTGCGGGTGAGGCGGCCGGACCCAGTAGCCCGGTCTCCAAACCCACGCCGATCCACGCAGATCGTAGAATCCGTCGATCCAAACATAGCCCGGCCCCGGCGCGTAGCCCACCACTCCGAGTATTGGCGGCGGTGGCGGCGGCACGCGATAGGCATAAACGGGCGGTCCGCAAGCGATCGGCGCGAGCGTGGCCAGCAGCACCGTAGCCAGTAAGGCGCCTTTCAGGTTCGGCATGAACGTCCCTCCTCATCCACTTGGACGCGGCATCCAGTCACGGCGGTTTCTCACATTGTGACCGGATTGCGTTAACCTGAGTCAGTCGTGAAAATCGCGTTAGACGCCACCTACAGCGTGGGCCGGGACCTGACCGGAGTCGGCGTGTACTCGCGCGAGATCCTGAGAGGGCTCGCGCAGGCGCACCCGGAGGCCGAGTTCCTGTTCTGCTACCGGCCGCACCGGCTGCTCAGGTCGTTGGGCCGGCGGTTGCCCGCCAATTGCCGGCGCCGCCTGCTGCAGGAGCCGCTCGTTGCGCGCTCGGCGGACCTGTTCCACGGCATGAATCAGAGATTGCCGCGCGCGCGTCTGCCCAGAGCGGTCACCACGTTTCACGACCTGTTCGTGCTCAGTGGCGACTATTCCTCGCCGGAATTCCGCCGCCGCTTCCAAGAGCAGGCGCGGGACGCAGCCCAGCGCTCGGAGCTGATCGTCGCGGTCTCCGAGTTCACCGCCCGGCAGGTCGAGGAACTGTTAGGCGTGGAGCGCAGCAGACTGCGAGTGATTCCACACGGAGTGCGGTTCCCGGCGGAGCGCCAGACCGGTGGGCCTCGGGAACGGATCGTGCTGCACGTCGGCGCGATACAGAAGCGGAAGAACATCTCGCGGCTGGTCACCGCATTCGAGCAGCTCGATCCGGAGTGGCGCCTGGTACTCGCGGGCTCCATGGGCTATGGGGCCGCGGATATCTTGCAAGAGATCGAGCGCAGTCCGCGCCGTGACCGCATTCGGGTATTGGGTTACGTTTCAGACGAAGAACTCGCCGGCTGGTACGGGCGCGCGTCGATCTTTGCCTTTCCCTCGCTGGACGAGGGATTCGGAATGCCAGTACTGGAAGCCATGGCGTTGGGCGTACCGGTACTTACGTCGAACTCATCCGCTCTTCCGGAGGTTAGTGGAGACGCAGCTCTGCTGGTAGATCCCATGAATCTGGATGCGATCTCGAGCGGCCTGCGCGAACTGGCCGCCAACCAAGAACTCCGCAAGAAGCTTAGCGACCGGGGCAAGGCGCGTGCGGCAGGCTTTTCTTGGGAGGCGGCTGTCTCACGAACCTGGGCGGCGTACCGCGAACTGCTGCGTTAGCGGCCTAGCGCCCGTCGTCGTCGACCGCTATCTTCAGGGCCCGCAAGAACTTCTGGTCTTGCGAAGTCCACTTGATCTTGGCCAGGCTCCCGAATTCCCGAACGCTCGTGCGTCTGGGCCGCTCTTCAGGCTCGGCTTCCTGCGCCGTCTCCTCGTCGGAAGACTCTTCCCGCTTGTTGAACCCGATCGTGGCTTCCAACACAAGAAAAACGTCGTATCCGGCCCGCCGGATCTCGCCGATGGCCCCCGCGATCCGATCCGAGTCGGATAACGATTCGTTAATCGCGTTGCCGAGTTCCTGCATCAGGACTTTCAATTTCTCGTCCACGATATGCCCCTTTCCCACGGGCCACATTGTAAGGATAACATCCTTACTAGACTTGATGCCGCTCCCCAGCCCTGCGTTACACCGTCTTTCGGGCCTGAGTGCGTCTAAACCCGCCTCGATTGTAGTGGAGGCTCGCTGGTTGCACAAGGCTCAATTCACACATCGGCAGGGTGGGTTTAGTCCTGTAACTTTTGTTTGAGTGTGGCCCCCAATGAGGGTATCCGCGCCTGCCGGAACCGGGCGCGTTAGGATAGAAGTGATGATCTCGCTGGCCCATGGCAGGCAGTTTCTGGAGCACGTGCTGCCGGCTGTCGTTCGGCCGCTCCGCGTGCTTTGGAACCAGATGGTCGGCTTCCTGTTCCTGGTGCTTGCCGCGGTCGCGATCCCGCGCGGCGTGCGCAGTGTGCGCGAGTTCAGCGGCGACCTCGAGAGCTTTTTCCGGCTGCTGCTGACCGGCCTGTTCATTGCCGTCATGGGCGGTTATGGGATCCACTCGTTCTGGCGGGCCCGCAAAGCCTCCCGGTCGTGAGCCGGCAGCCGCCTCGCGATCCCGCGCGGTTCCGCTCCTGTCTACAATGGAGTCTATGGCTGAAACATTGACCATTGCCGGACGCGAGTTCCGGTCGCGGCTGATCGTAGGGACGGGGAAGTACCGCAGCTTTCCGGAGATGGCCGAGTGCCACCAGGCATCCGGCGCCGAGATGGTAACCGTCGCGGTGCGCCGCGTGAACCTGACCGACCGGTCCAAGGAATCGCTGCTGGATTTCATCGACCGCGAGAAGTTCTTCGTTCTCCCGAATACGGCCGGCTGCTGCACGGCGGACGAGGCCATCCGCACGGCGCGGCTGGCCCGCGAAGTGGGCCTCTCGAACTGGATCAAGCTCGAGGTGATCGGGGATGAGAAGACGCTGTTCCCCGACAATGCCGGCCTGCTCGAGGCCACCCGGGTGCTCGTCAAAGAGGGCTTCGTGGTGCTGCCCTACACCAACGACGACCTGGTGAACGCCCGCCGGCTGATCGAGGCCGGTGCGGCCGCTGTGATGCCGCTGGGCGCGCCGATCGGTACCGGTATGGGCATACAGAATGTCACCAACCTGCGCATCCTGCGCGAGATGATCGATGCGGTTCCGCTGATCGTGGATGCTGGCGTGGGTACGGCCTCCGACGCCGCCATCGCCATGGAGTTGGGCTACGACGGCGTGCTCATGAATACCGCCATCGCAGCCGCGGAGGATTCCGTCAAGATGGCTGTGGCGATGAAACTGGCGGTCGAGGCGGGGCGGCTGGCGTTCGTGGCCGGACGCATGCCCAGGAAGCTCTATGCCACGGCCAGCAGCCCGCTGACGGGAGTGGTGCGGTAGGCCCAGCGGGTCAGCCGCACGCGGCCACCACCACCCGCGAAGGGTAGAAGCCCTGGCGCACGGCGCGGTCGTGGAGGATGCGGAACTTCGCCGACTCGATCAGCGCAGGGACGTGCTGCGCCACCTGGCGCCCCCAGAACGCCGGAGCGATGCCGCCCGCGATCTTGTAAACGCGATTGAAGGGCTTGACGTTCTGGCCGATCGACACCAGCGCCAGTTTGCCGCCGGGCCGCAGCACGCGCCGGATCTCGCCCAGCGCCCTGGCGATATCCTCCGCCCCCAGCAGTTCCAGCAGGTAGCAGCAGAACACGACATCGAAGCTCTCGTTGCGGAACGGCATGTAGCGCGCGTCCACGGCCTGGCAGAGCGTTTTCGCGGCGGGGAACTCGCGCCGCAGACGGCGATGCGTCCGCTGAGCCATGTTGGGCGAAAGATCCACCCCCACGCAGGCCCCGTTGGGGTTGGCGCCCACCAGGCGGCGGAACATCTCGCCGGATCCCGTGGCTACCTCAAGCACCCGCATGCCGTCCCGCACCCCGGCGGCCTGCAAAGCGCACTCGTGCGCGCGCGTGTGGAATAGATACGTGGAAAGCGGATAGACCACCGCCAACCGGTCGTAAACGCGGCGGGTTCGGTCGGCCAGGGTTCTCTGGCGTCCGTGGGGGCCCAGGTCCAGGACCAATGATTCTGTATCGCTCAAGAAAGCGCCTTTCGATGGCTAGCGCGCCGGCGCCAAGCTGGACTGCAGCTCCGGGATTTCGATCTCGATGCGGGTGCCCTGGCCGGGCTTGCTCTCGATCCGCATCCTGTAGTCGGCGCCGAACAGGACCTTGAGTCTTTCGTCTACGTTGCTGACTCCGATACCCTCGTCGCGCAAAGTGGCCAATTTGACCTCGGGGATACCCACTCCGTCGTCTTCGACCAGCAGGTGCAGCCGCCCCTCTTCCAGACTACTGCGAAACCGCACCACTCCGCCATCCACCTTGCTGCTCAGCCCGTGCTTGACGGCGTTCTCGATCAAGGGCTGAAGCAGCATGCTGGGCACCAGCCGGTCCAGCGTGGCCGGGTCGATCTCCCTTTCAAAACGTAGTTTGTCGCCGAAGCGAATCATCTCTATGGAGAGGTAATCGTCGATGAAGTCCAGCTCTTCGCTCAGCGGATTGAAGTTCTCCTGCTTGCGCAGCAGGCGGCGCAGGATGTTGGACAGCTTGTAGACCACCGCGCGGGCCTGCTGCGGGTCGGTGCGTATCAGCGAGGAGACGGTGTTAAGTGTGTTGAACAGGAAATGCGGATGAATCTGCCGGCTCAGGGCGTCCATGCGCGCCTGCAATAGCAGGTGGCGCTGCTCCTCCAGCTTGGTCTCGTTACGGGCGTTGTTCCAGATCTTGAGCGGCAGCATCACCGCCAATGTGGTGCTCACATAGACCGCCAGGAAGTGCGCCGGGTGCGGGTCGGGCCACGCCGGATTGAACGAAAACAGGCTGGCCGGCCAGGCGTGCCCCAGCGTGAGGCGCAGGAATTCGGCGAACAGAATCGCCAGCAGGAAGAAGAGCTGGAACGCGGGCCGGTAGCGATCGTGGCGGCGGGAGAAAATGCGGTAGAAGCTGAGGTCGAATACCGGCGAGAACCGCCAGATCTCTTCGGTATCGGGAGCGACGTCGCGCAGCAAGCCGCCCATGACGCCCACCCCGACCAGCAGCGGCAGCGTCAGGTATTCGTGGTGAAACATGGCGGGCAGCGAGATCAGCGCGCCGGAGACCAACCCGGTCACATAGCCTCCCAGTAGCCCCGCCACCAGGCTTGCTTCCAGACCCAGGTCAACCGCTTTGTACTGCGGCGCCACCACGCGGATCAACACCCCCGCGCCGAAGATGATCGAGAAGCTGAGCGCCAGCAATAGGCGCTGATTGAGGGTGCGCTCCTCGCGCAGCAGCATCCTCTTGAACCGTCCGACGCGGACCAGAATGCTGGCCAAGGCAGCCACCACGCCGAGGCGAATCATCAGCACGATCAGTTGTTCTTCCGGCATCCAGGTCCAGTGTCCATTATAATGAAGGAAACAAAGCGCCTTCAGGCCCATGTCTACCAATGGCGGTCAATCCGGGTTTCGCCAGGTCGCCGCGGCGGATTTCCCCACTCGCTTTGGCCACTTCCGGATCTACGGATTCGAGGGGCGCTTCGGAGGAGAGATCGAGGAGGCCGTGGCGCTCGAAATGGGAGGCTTGGCCGGCCCGGCGCCGCTGCTGGTGCGGGTTCATTCCCAATGCCTCACCGGGGATGTGTTCCACAGCCTGCGCTGCGATTGCCGGGCCCAACTGGAACTCTCCCTCGCCGCCATCGCCGAGGAGGGCCGCGGGCTGCTGATCTACGAGCACCAGGAAGGGCGCGGGATCGGCCTCTTGAACAAGCTGCGCGCTTATCAGCTCCAGGATGGAGGCGCGGATACGGTCGAGGCCAACGAACTGCTCGGGTTCAAGGCCGATCACCGCAGCTACGAGCTGCCGGTCGAGATCCTGCGCCATTTCGGCGTGACCAGTGTGCGGCTGCTATCCAACAACCCCGACAAGATCGAGGCTCTCGAGCGGGCCGGGATCGAAGTGGCCGAGCGCGTGCCCTGCATTGTCGAGCCCTCTGTTACCTCGGAGATCTACCTGCGGACCAAGAAAGAAAAGATGGGGCACTTGCTGGAAGGAATCTAGGCGCGTCACAAAGAAGAAGGGCACGCCGAAACGTGCCCTTCTTCGCCGCGTCAAAAAGATTCGACCCTGAATTGTTGACTTCTTGGTCCCCTTCGCATCGGGGCATTCATATCCTAGCACATGGCCGGGTGCTACAGCTTCTCCGCGATGGACTTGGCTTGCAGGAATAGCAGCATGTAGTCCGGGCCGCCGGCCTTGGAATCGGTGCCCGACATGTTGAACCCGCCGAACGGGTGCGCGCCCACCATCGCGCCGGTGCACTTGCGGTTGAAGTACAGATTGCCGGTGAAGAATCGCGCCTTCGCCTGCTCGATCTTCTCCCGATTGCTGGTGTAGACCGCCCCGGTAAGGCCGTACTCGGAGCGGTTGGCCAGTTCCAGCGCGTCGTCGAAATCCCGGGCCTTGGTCACCGCCAGCACCGGGCCGAAAACCTCCTCCTGAAAGATCCTGGCTTCGGGCGGGATGTCCGCGATCACGGTGGGTCTTATGAAGTAACCGTCGCCCTCGGCCGCTCCGCCGCCCGCCACCAGGCGCCCCTCCTGCTTGCCGATCTCGATGTACTTCAGGATGGAGCGGCGGGCGCCCTCGTTGATCACCGGTCCCATGTAGTTGTCGGGGCTGTCGGACGGGCCGACCCGTATGGCCTCCACCTTCTTCGCGAGGCGCAGCAGGAATTCGTCGTAGACCGCCTGGTCCACGATGGCGCGCGAGCAGGCCGAGCACTTCTGTCCCTGGTACCCGTAGGCGGAGACCAGCACGCCGTCCACCGCGCGGTCCAGATCGGCTTCGCGGTCCACGATGATGGGATCCTTCCCGCCCATCTCCGCCACCACCCGCTTAATCCAGATCTGGCCCGGCTGCGGTTTGGCCGCCAGCTCGTTGATCCGCAGGCCGACCTCTTTCGAGCCGGTGAAGGAGATGAATCGCGTCTTGGGATGCTGAACCAGAACGTCGCCTACCACCGAACCGCTGCCCGTGAGCAGGCAGAAGCTGCGCTCCGGGAAGCCCGCCTCAAGCAGCACCTCGGCGAACTTCGCCCCAATGGTCGGGGTGTCGCTCGAGGGCTTCAGAACCACCGTGTTCCCAGCCACCAGCGCCGCCACCGTCATGCCAATCAGGATGGCGGCCGGGAAATTCCACGGCGGAATGACCACGCCCACGCCCAGCGGCAGGTACACCAGTTCGTCCCTTTCGCCCGGCAGTTGGACCACCGGCTGGGGGCCGTCCAGGCGCAGCATCTCGCGCGCGTAGTACTCGCAGAAATCGATCCCCTCCGAGACGTCCGCCTCGGCCTCGATCCAGGTCTTGCCGGCCTCGTAGACCAGCCAGGCGTCGAATTCCATCTTGCGGCGGCGCAGGATGCCGGCGGCGCGGAGCAGTGCCGCCACGCGTTCTTCGGCCGGCACGCGGCTCCATTCGGGGAAGAAGGAAAACTCGGCTTCCACCGCCTGGCGCGCCAGCTCCGGTGTCGCGCTCTGGTGGATGCCCACGATCTCGCGCGGCCGCGAAGGGTCCCGCGACTCAATCTTACGTTCGCAACGTACTCTCTCGCCGCCAATCGATAGTTCGTACTCGCGGCCGAATTCCGAGCGCACCTGCGCGCACGCGAGCTCCATGGCTGCGCGGTTCTCTGGCCGTGAAAAGTCTGTGTAGGGTTCGTTGAGGAAAGCTGGCAGTGTCGGCATTTCCTCCCAGATTACACCCGAACGCGGTTGAGCACTGCCATGGCTCCCGAGGCAACGTCTGTGCCCTTCCGGTAAACATCCCGTCCGGTGGCCCGTATGCTTTCGCCGGCCTCGGTCACGCTGTCCTTGATGCGGCCCCCGGTCTCCACCAGCGAATCTTTGGTCTGATTCGCCGTCTTGAGGATGAACTTCCGTGTATCTTTGCCCGATTGCGGCGCATAGAGCAGGGCAATGCCCGCCCCGATGGACGCACCGGCCACAAACCACAGCACCTTCTCGATTGTTCGCATATAGGGTCCCCTCATCCCTATTGTAGCCCCTGAAAGGCCGCCGCAACCTGTTCTATGCTGGGACCATGCCTGAGGATAGCGAACGCGTTCCCGTTTTTCGATCCGCCGCCCCGGACGCCCTGGAAAAGGCCGAGGAGATGCAGGACCTGCTACTCGACGCCGGGTTCTCCGCCGTGATCGTCGATAGCGCGACATCGGGAGTGCCGCCGGGCGCTTTCGAGGTCCGGGTACCCACCCCGCAGCAAGACGACGCCCAAAAGCTAATCGACACCCAGCCAGCACCTTCAGCGGAATCGCCCGACCCTTCCCAAGACCTCGACATGGTGCCCGTCTTCGCCTCGGATTCGGCGGATGCGGAACTCCTGGCGGCCGGGATTTGCAGCATTCTCGAGGGGCAGGACATCCCGGCCCTGGTGGTCAGCGGAACCATGCTTCCGAGCCTGCCCTTCGAGGTGCGGGTTCCAAAGAACCGCCTCCAGCAGGCCCGCCGCGCGATCACCGAGGCCGAGGAGGCGGGGCCGGCGGCGGCGGACGAGGGCGAACAGGAGTCCGAAGCCGAGGGCGGCGCCTCAGAAAGCGGAGTATAGGCCGCTCGGCTCCGACCAGCGCATGGTCTCAACCTGAAAGCGCCGGCCGTCGCTGCGGATCGTGAGCAGGCCCCACAGGTCCGTTCGCATCACCGAAACGTGGTGCTCTTCCAGCCGCTTGAGCACCTCCGGGCTGGGATGGTGGAAGGCGTTCTCGAATCCCGCCGAGATCAAGCCGAACGCCGGTTGCACGGCCTCCACCCAGGCGGCGGTGCTCGAAGTCTTGCTGCCGTGATGCGCCACCTTCAGCACATCCGTCCTCTTTAGCGAGCCTTCGGCGAGCATCTTCCGCTCCACCGGCCGCTCGATGTCCCCGGTCAGCAGGAACGAATGTCGGCCGAAACTGAGGCGCAAGGCCAGCGAGTCGTTATTGTGCGCGAGCTCGGTCGCCACATAGTCCGGGAACGGAGCCAATACCTCGACCTCCGTGCCGCCGTAGCGAAACGCCTGGCCGGCCAGCAGCGGGACGATCTTCACGCCGCACCGAAGTGCCGTTTCGCGCAACCGCAGCCACTCCGGACTGTTCCCCATCGCTCCGATCCAGAGTTCTTTTGGACGAAAATTCTGGATGATCGCCGTGAGCCCGCCGATGTGGTCCGCGTGCGCGTGCGACAGAGCGACCACGTCCACGCGCCGGATCGAGCGGCTCCACAAATACGGCGAGACGACGTCCTCCCCGGTGTCCAGCCGCGTGCGCTGGCGCCGCCCGAACGAAGCGATGCCTCCGCCATCCAGCACCATCTCTTTGCCATCCGGAAACGCCACGAACAGGCTGTCCCCTTGCCCCACGTCGATGGCCGTCAGCTCCAGTGCTCCGTGCACGACCCGCGGGGCGAACGGATGCACCACCACCAGCAGCAGCAACCCCGCCCAGGCGCACAGTGCGCAGAGAAATGCCACGCGGCGGCGGCGAAACGCAGCCAGCGCAAACAGCGCGGCCGTCAGGCCGATGGCCAGCCACAGCGGCGGATCGGGAATGCGCCAGTCCGGCTCCCAGCGCGCGTGCGCCTGAGCCGCCCAGCGGGAGAAAGACAACAACCAGCCGGCCAGCCTGGCAGGCGCCCTCAAATTGGTGAAGATCGCGGTGAAGCCCACCGGCACCAGCGCCGCCATGGGAGGCACGATGAGGACATTCGCGGAAAGGCCGGTCAGCGAGATGCGGTGGAAGTAGACCGCCATCGGCAGGGCCAGGCCGAGCTGCATGCTGATCGAAAGCACGGCCATGTCGTAAGACCAGAACACCGCTCGCAGCGCGATGCCCGTGGCCCTCAGCCACAGCCTCTGCGGGATGCGAGTCCACAGCCAGAAGGTCTCGGCGAGCAGGCGCAGCTCCACGCGGAAGTGAGCCGTGCGCGGTGCGAGCGGCGGGTCCCTGTCGTGCTCGGCGAGGCCAACCAAGCCTTTCGTCAGCGGTCCCGAAGTGCGCTCGATCAGCGGGATGGCCAGCGCGCCGATGATGGCCACCGACATAAACGAGAGCTGGAAGCTGGCTTCGAACATCTGTTCCGGATCGCACACCAGGAAGCCCAGCGCCGTGGCCGCCAGAAGGTTGAGAATCCGGGGCCGGCGGAACAGGCTGCGCGCCACGGCGAAGAGCGTGAACCCGGCTGCCGCGCGAATCGCCGGGGCATTCCATCCCGAAACCAGCGCGTAGAGCCAGGCCGAGAGCGAAGTGGCCAGCAGAGCGGCCGGCTCCGGGATGAAGCACAGGCGCAGCAGGAACAGGAAGAAGCCCGCCAGTACAGCGACATGCAGCCCGGAGATGACCAGCGCGTGATAGGTGCCCGTGCGGCGGAAATCGTCGGTCCAGACTTTTTCCATGTTCGACGTTTCCCCTATCAGCACCGCCTGCATCATCGTGGTCTTGTAGGCGTCGCCGTGGTACAGCCGTTCGAGCCGTTCGAGCGCCGCCACGCGCAAGCCGAAAATGGCGTGCCCGAAGGCCGTGCCGCACCCGCCCGGCAGCACCTTTACGGGCGCGCCCGCGCGGGCCGAAGCCGTCCAGTAGATTTGCCGCCGCGCCATGTAGCCGGCGTAGTCGAAGGAGCCGGGGTTGCGGAAGTTCCGTATGCGGCGCGGGCGCGCCTCGATCTCTACCTTCTGCCCGTAGCGCAGATCGGGCGGCTGTTGTCCGGGCTTCAAAAACAAGTTGATCTGCGCCCGTGCCCCGGGGCCCAGCTCCAGCAGGAACTGCGCGCGGTCCTCCGAGAAGACCGGCGGATTGACCACGCAGCCGCTCAGGATCACCACTTCGCGCGGGGTCGTATCCAGTTCCGGCGGCGGCCCGGGCCGGTGCGCCACCGCCAGCAGCACGCCGGCCAACAAGAGCGCCGCCAGGCACGCCAGCATGGCCACCCGGCGGGTGCTCTTCCACAAGGCATACAGCGTCAGAACGACAAGGACGCCGATGGCCCACAGCAGCTCCCGCGCGCCGAAGACAAAGAATCTTCCGAGCACGAGACCCGCGGCCAAGCCCGCTAGCGGCGCCAGCAGCGGATCGGGCATTTTTCCCCCTTCGGCTGTAGTGGGATCTCGCCGGGTTTTTTCGCACCTTAAGTTGCAACGCTATCCTGCTGCCGGCGGACTCCGGGCGGCATAGCTTCGTTCTCGGCTATAGTGAGAGCGCAGCGCGGTTGAACATGGATTGGCGTGAGTTGGCGGGACGAAAAGCCGTCGTTGGAGCCGGGTTGGCCCTCCTTCTGTTGGGGCTGAATGTTTACATTTCCCTGAAGCTGTTCGGCTGCGAGTACACGCGCAGCTCCCACTCGATCGAAGGAAACTTCATCGCTCAGAGCCGCCTTCGGGCGGAGTATCCGGGCCAGCGCGGCTGGTGGCCATTTTGGAATGCGGGCATGCCCTTCCGGAACTCCTACTATCCGTTGCTGCCGGCCGCTGCCGCGACGGCCGCGAAGTTGACGGGCTGGTCGGCGGCGCGCTCCTATCACGTGGTTACCGCGTTGCTCTACTGCTTGGGGCCGGTCACCATGTTCCTGATGGCCTGGGGAATCTCGCGAAAACTCGGCTACAGCTTCTGGGCGGCACTGGCCTATTCCCTGGCGTCTCCCGCCGCGCTCCTGTTTCCGGTCGCCCGCCAGGACCTCGGGAGCGCTTGGAACGCGGGGCGCCTGCATGCGCTGGTGTACTGGGGTGAAAGCCCGCACATCGCCGCGCTGTCCCTAGTGCCGCTGGCGCTGCTGTGCGTGCATCTGGCGCTGCGCGGCCGGCGGCCGGTCTGGTGCCTGGCAGCGGCCCTATCCATGACTGCCGTGGCTCTGACCAACTCTTTTGGGACTGTCACCCTGGCCATCGGCGTCCTGTCGTTGGTTTGCACGCAAAACCGCGAGTCGTTCCTCAAGGATCTGGGAATCGTCGCGGCGATGGGGCTCCTGGGCTACGCCTGGATTTCGCCGAGCCTACCGCCGTCGGTGCTTCACACGCTTTGGGTCAACTCCCCAACCGCGGGCGGCGATTACCGCTTCACCCCGAGGTCTCTGGCGGCTTTGTCGGTCGAGGCGGCTGTCTTCGCCCTGTTGTGGCTCTGGGCCCGGCGTTCTCGGCTGCCGGCTCACCTGCGTTTTTTCGTGTTCTTCGCGGTCCTCACCAGCGCCATCCCGATACTGGGAGCGTTCGCCAACTGGAACGTCGTACCGCAGCCGCATCGCTACCAGCTCGACATGGAAATAGCCATCTGCTGGGCCGCCGCTTTCGCGTTTCAACCGCTGGCGGACCGCTGGCCGCGCCTGGCCCGGGCGGTGGCGGCGCTGCTGCTCCTGTGCCTGGCGGCGCGCCAGACCATCCTCTACCGTCGTTTCGCCCGCGCCCAGATCCAACCGGCCGATGTCGCGCGGATGTTCGAGTACCAGACAGCGGCCTGGCTGGACCAGCATCTGCACGGCCGGCGCGTGATGGCCACCGGGAGCTGCTCCCTGTGGCTGAACGCTTTCGTCGATACCCCGCAGCTCAGCGGCGGCCACGATCCGTTCGCGCTGAATCGCATGCAGCTCATCGCGGTGTACATTACCTACAGCGCGGACGCCGGCCACCGGGGCGGCGAATTCGCGACGCTGTGGCTCCAGGCCTTCGGCGTGCATGCCATCAACGTCTCGGGTCCGCGCGGCAGGGAGTTCTACAAGGCGGTCGCAAACCCCGGGAAGTTCGAAGGACGGCTGCCCGTCCTGTGGCGCGAGGGCGACGACACTATCTACGAGGTTCCCCAGAGAACGGATTCGCTGGCGCACGTGATACCCGCCTCTGCCGTGGTGCAGCGCGCTCCTCTCCACGGCCTGGACGTGGAGCCGATCCGGCCGTTCGTTGCCGCTCTCGAGGACGCCTCCCTGCCGCCTGCCGAAATCCGGTGGGACAGCCTCTCGTCGGGGCGCATTCGCACCACGTTGCGGCCCGGCCAGGTGGTCTCCGTGCAGATCAACTATCATCCCGGCTGGCACGCCCAGGTGAACGGCGCGCCACAGCCCCTCGTCCGCGACGGATTGGGTCTAATGATCGTGAAGCCGGATTGCTCCGGCCCCTGCGCCATCGACCTCAGCTTCGACGGGGGCGCCGAGTACAAGGCAGCGCGCGTGGCAAGCTGGGCGGCGGTGCTGGCCGCGCTGCTTTGGCTGGCGACAGGCATATCTGGATGGAAGCGGCCGCGCCAGTAACCGCTACAATATGAAGTCTGTGGCAATTCCGGAATCGGCGGCCGAGTTTCTGGCCGGACATGTCGAGCGGGTGCGCCGGCAGCAGCCCAAGAGGCGCATTGTGTTTCCGGAAGGCGGCGATCCGCGTATCGTGGCGGCCGCCGAGCGGCTGGCGCGCGAGGGGCTGGTCGAGCCAATCCTGGTCGGCAAGCGGTCGGCGGGCGTTTCCAGCGGGCTTCAATTCATCGACCCGGAGACCTCGCCGAATACCGCGAAGTACGCCGCGCTCTACTCTCAGCGGCGGTGCGGCCGGGGCCTCACCGAGGCTGAGGCGTTCCGCACGGCTCGGCGCCCACTCTACTTCGCCCCGATCATGGTAGCGGCCGGGGACGCCGATGGCACGGTCGGCGGCGCCTCCACCACCTCGGCCCATACCGTGCGCGCCGCGCTCCAAACCATCGGCCCCGCTCCGGGCATCCACACCGTCTCCGGCTTCTTCGTCATCGCTTTGCCGGACCGGGATCATGGGCACCATGGCCTGCTGCTCATGGCCGATTGCGCGGTGGTGGTCGACCCCACCGCCACGCAACTTGCCGACATCGCCATCGCCACCGCCGCCAGCGCCGAAGCGCTGCTGGGCACGAAGCCGATAGTGGCGCTGCTCTCGTTCTCGACCAAAGGCAGCGCGCGGCACCCGGAGGTAAACAAGGTGGTCGAAGCGTTCAAGCTGGTGCGCGCCCGCGCCCCGCACCTGGAAGTGGACGGCGAATTGCAAGCCGATGCCGCCTTGGTGGAAGCCGTGGGCCGCGCGAAATCGCCCGACTCGCGCGTCCCCGGCCACGCCAATGTTTTGATCTTCCCCAATCTCGCCGCGGGCAACATCGGCTACAAGCTCACCGAATGGACGGCGGGCGGCGTGGCCATCGGCCCGCTGCTGCAAGGCCTCGCCAAGCCAGCCAACGATCTCTCCCGCGCCTGCTCGCCCGACGAAGTCTACAGCGTCGCGGTGATCACCGCGCTGCAATGCGCCGCCCCCCAATGAAAGTCCTGGTTCTCAATAGTGGCAGCTCGACCCTGAAGTACCAGTTGTTCGAGACCAGCCTCGAGCTGATGGCTGCCAACCAGGATCGGACGCTCGCCCGCGGCATCGTCGACCGCATCGGCGAAGCCGTCGCCGATCACACCGCGGCGGTTGGCATCGCGCTACGGCGACTGACCGATGGTCCGGTCGGCAAACTCGAAGAGATTGAGGCCGTCGGCCATCGAATCGTGCACGGTGGAGAGTATTTCAGCCAGCCTGTGCGCATAGACGCCTCGGTGGTCGAGCGAATCCGGGAATGCGCCGTGCTGGCGCCGTTGCACAATCCGCCCAACCTGAGCACCTACGAAGCCTGCCGGGAAAGGATGCCCGCCGCCGCGCACGTGGCCGTCTTCGACACCGCCTTCCACCAGACCCTCGCGCCCGCGGCCTATACCTACGGGCTTCCGTACCAGGTTTGCGCGCGTTACAAGGTGCGGCGCTACGGCTTTCACGGCGCCTCGCACCGCTACGTCGCGCTGCGCTTCGCCCAGATCCAGCGCCGCCCCTTGGAGGAGTTCAAGCTCGTCACCTGCCACCTGGGCAACGGCTGCTCGATGTGCGCCATCGACCGGGGCCGTTCCATCGACACCAGTATGGGACTCACCCCGCTCGAGGGCCTGCTGATGGGCACCCGCGCCGGCGATACCGACCTGGGCGCCGCGCTCTACCTCATGCAGTGGGAGGGGCTGAACGCCAGCCAGATGGATGCCCTGCTCAACCATTCCAGCGGCTTGGCCGGGATTTCCGGCGTCTCAAACGACATGCGGACGCTGCTCGAGAGCGCCGGCCAAGGCAACCTCCGGGCGCGCCTGGCGATTGACGTCTTCTGCTATCGCATCCGCAAGTATATCGGGGCCTACTTCGCGGCGCTCAACGGCGCCGACGCCGTCATTTTCACCGCGGGCATTGGGGAGAACGCGCCCGCCATCCGCGCCCAGGCTTGCGAATCTCTCGAAGCCTTGGGCATCCGCATCGACGCCGCGCGCAACGCCTCCGCCCGGGCCGTGGAAGCCGAAATCTCCCCCGCCGGCGCGGCTACCGGCATCTGGGTGATTCCCACCAACGAGGAGCTGCTCATCGGCCGCGATACGGTGCGCTGCCTTCAGGCGCGGCAGCCTTGATGGAAACAACTCGGGGCCATCGCGGAGCGCGTTCGGCGGGCTCCCGGCGCACGGATCGGCGTAGTCTTACGGGCGGATGATAGAGCCACTTTTTGGAATGGCGCGCCCGAGTTGTGCCCGGAGTCGGAGAAACGCAGCACCAACCCGGCTATGCACCGCCTCCACAGGGACGCCAGTGGGATCAACAGGTGCTTGGGAGGGCCGCCCGCCGGTCCTCGGGCGCTGTTGCTACGATAGAAGTACACTCCCCTATGGCTCTGCGCTTCTATAACACCCTCACCCAACGTATCGAGGACTTCACTCCCCTCGAAGACAACGTCGTGCGCATGTACACCTGCGGTCCCACCGTCTGGAACTTCGCGCATATCGGCAATCTGCGGACCTTCACCTTCGTCGACATCCTGCGCCGCTGGCTCCGCTACCGGGGCTACCGCCTGGATCACGTCATGAACATCACCGACGTGGACGACCGCATCATCCAGAAGTCGGTCGAGGCCGGCCAATCCCTCCAGGAGTACACCGCCGCCTATACCCAGGCCTTTCTCGAGGACACCGGAACGCTCCGCCTCGAGCGGCCCGAGCACCTGGTGCGCGCCACCGATCACATCGACGACATGGCGGCGGCCATCCACAAACTCTCCGAGAGCGGCTTCACCTACGAGAGCGACGGCTCCATCTACTTCCGCATCGCCAGTTTTCCGGGCTATGGCAAGCTCTCGCACGCCGATTTCAGCGGCATCCGCGCCGGGGTGCGCGTGGAGGCCGATCGCTACGAGAAGGACGACGCGCGGGACTTCGCGCTCTGGAAGGCCCTCAAACCCGGCGAGCCGGGCTGGGACACCGTGATCGGGCGCGGCCGCCCCGGCTGGCACATCGAGTGCTCCGTGATGGCCATGAAGTACCTCGGCGCGACCCTGGACATTCACGCCGGCGGCGTCGACCTGACCTTTCCGCATCACGAGAACGAAATCGCCCAATCCGAGGCCCTTTCCGGCCAGCCGTTCGCGCGCTTCTGGCTGCATGCCGAGCACCTCATCCTCTCCGGCGAGGTGATGTCCAAGTCGCTCGGCAACTTCATCACTCTGCGCGACGTGCTGGCGCAGGGTTACCGGCCCGAGGCGATCCGTTATCTTCTGACCTCGGTGCCCTACCGCAAGAAACTGAATTTCACCTCCGACAGCCTGCCTTCGGCCGAGATGTCCGTCGAGCGCCTGCGCAACTTCAAGCTGCGGCTCGAGACCGACAAGTACGCCGACGGCGTGAACCAGAGCCTCATCGAGCGTACCCAGCAGGCCACTACCCGCTTCGAGGAAGCGCTCGACGACGACCTGAACACCGCCGAAGCCCTGGCCGCCGCCTTCGAGCTCGTCCGCGACGCCAATTCCGCCATGGACGCGGGCGCATTCCTCGCCTCCAACGTGGCCCCGGCGCTCGAGTTCCTGCGCCGCTTCGATGCCATCTTCGACGTGCTCCGGCCAACCCAGCAGGAAAGCGGCCTTACCGACGCCCAGATCGAAGCGCTCATCGAGGAGCGCAACCAGGCCCGCCACACCCGCAATTTCGCCCGCTCCGACGAAATCCGCAAGCAGCTCCTGGAGCAGGGTGTGGTCCTCGAGGACACCAAAGAAGGCGCCCGCTGGAAGCGGAAGTGAGCGCCGGCAAAACCCCATGACCAAACTTGCCACGAAGATTCCGGACGCGCTCAAAGCGCACCTGCGTCCCGGCGAGGAACTGCGCTCGGTCGGGCAGTTGACCTCCGGCCTTCCCTACTGGCTCGCCCTGGGGATTTTGTCTCTGATCTTCACGAAACCCTGGTGGGCTGGGGTCACCGGCGACCGCCTTATTCTGATCCAACTGGATGCTCTGAGCAGGCCTCGCCCGGACAGCCTGCTCTCGGTTCCGCTGGACCACGTTGACGTGGAGGGTAAGTCTCTTCTCATTCATCTGCCCGGCGACTCGGGAGCGCTGGGCCTCGCCCCAGCCTTGGTCCCGCCGACGCGTTTCCGGTGCCACTTCGGCCACCCCCGTATCAGCGGCCTGGATGTCGGCCAGTTTCTGGCCGCGGTCTCGACACCCAGCCGGCCGTCCAGCCAGGCGTAGCCGCCCGTCTTGCCGGGGGCGCCCCGGCTTTCTTGTAACCCCGCCCCTGCCCCTGATAGTCTAAACTGAGGAACGGGGAGTAGTGTCCCCCCGGGAGTCGTTCAGGGAGCATTGGTATTATTATGTACGGAACTCGTATCTGTTTCCTTCTTGGTTCGTGTGCGTTGCTGGCCGGCTCGGTCGCTTCAGGCTCCACGCCGCCTTCGGCCGCCACGGCTCGCCAGGCGCTCCGCGGCCTGCCTCTCTACTTCGAACCCAACCAGGGCCAGTGGAATCCCCAAGTTAAGTTCTCCGCGCGCGCGGGTGACGGCCGCGTTTTCCTGACCGGCCGTGGAGTGGAACTGTCGGTTTCCGGCTCCGGCGCCGAAGCTCCCCGCGTGGCCGGCATTTCCCTCCTCAACTCCAATCGCTCGCCGGTCGCCGCGGGCCTCGAGCAATTGCCTGGCCGCTCCAGCTACTTCCTCGGCAACGACCCGGCCAAGTGGCGCAAAGACGTGAGCCATTTCGCCCGCGTCCGCTATGACGAGGTCTATCCCGGCATCGACGTGGTCTACTACGGCAATCAGAACCAGCTCGAATACGATTTCATCCTCCACCCGGGCGCGGATCCCGGCCGCATCCGGCTGAAGTTCCAAGGCGCGGGCCGTTTGAGCCTGAACGCGGAAGGCGACCTGGTGCTCGAACAGGGTGGCGTGCGTCTGGTGCAGAAGCGGCCCAACTTTTACCAACAGACCCCGGATTCTGCGCTTCGCCGCCAGGTCTCCGGCCAGTACAAGCTGGTCGCGAGCAACGTGGTGGCCGTCGAGGTAGGGCCTTATGACCGGTCTCAGCCGCTCACCGTGGATCCCGTGGTGGTCTATGCCTCTTACCTGGGCGGCGGCATGGCCGACGTTGTGACCTCCGTGAAGGTGGATAGCTCCGGGATGGTCTACGTCTATGGGTACACCAACAACAGCGACCTCGTGGCCACCAGCGGGGCTTACCTGACCGCGAACGCCGGCCAGACGGACCTCTTCCTCGCCAAGTTCGACCCCACGCAATCCGGCGCGAGTTCCCTGATCTACTTCAGCTACATCGGCGGGACCGGAACGGAGATCGCCACGGGCATGGCGCTCGATTCCTCGGGCAACGTCTACCTCACCGGCTCCACGACTTCCACCACTCTCCCCATGGTGGGTTCTCCTTTCCAGAACGCGCTCGTGACTACCGCTACCACGGCGGGCACCGTCGGCAAAAACGCGTTCATCATAAAGTTCCGTCCCAACGGCCAGGGCACAGCCGACTTGGTTTACTCCACCTATCTCGGCGGATCGGGTGTCGACCAGGGGAACGATATCGCATTGGATGCGTCGGGAGCCGTCTATGTCGTGGGCACCACCACGTCCGGAGACTTCCCCCGGAGCGCCTCCGCGTATGCGGCAGCCCGCTGGGGCGTCACGGATTCCTTTATCACCAAGCTGGTCCCCGGCTCCTCGACGCTGGCCTACAGCAGCTTTCTGGGCGGTGAATTGGACGACGACGGCCGGGCCATCGCCGTCACTCCCGGTGGCATGATCTACATCGCGGGAACCACTTCCGGGACCGAGTTTCCGCTCGCCGGCAACTCCTATCAAACCACTCTCCAAGGACTCTACGGTATCTTCGTGGCGCAGATCGATCCCACCCAATACGGCGTGAATTCGTTGATCTATTCGACCTACATCAGTGCTTCCGTCGCCGACGAGGCTCGCGGCATGGCGCTCGATCCCTCCGGCAACCTCCTGTTGACCGGTTATACGATGTCGCCCGATTTCCCCGTGACTTCCCATGCCGCGCAGAGCAAGCTGGGCGGCAACGCCGACGCTTTCGTCGCCAGCGTGAACCCCGCCGCGCCCCCTTCTTCCTTCATTAACTACGCCACCTTTCTGGGCGGCCAAGGGGGCGACGCCGGCGAGGCCATCGCCTCGGATTCCCAGGGCAACGCCTTCGTCACCGGGTACACCATGTCCGTCGACTTTCCCGTTACCTCCGGCGCCCTGCAGACGGGCTGGGGCTATGGCGTGGATATCTTCCTGGCCGAGCTGAGCCCCACGGGGGGCCTCCTCTACTCCACCTATATGGGACTGACCGGCGTGAACGTCGGTTACGCCATCGCGGTCGGCCAGGACGGCTCCGTTTACCTCGGAGGCTCCACGCAATTGGAGGGGCTCACAATAACCCCCAACGCCTTCCAGACCGACTTCGGCGGCGGTTCCAGCGACGGTTTCCTGGTGGTGATTAGCGGCCTAGGCAGCGCAGATCCGGCGGCGCAGGGGCATTCGTCTCTGCCCGTTGCGCTCCCCCACTTTCTGCTATACTGATTCCTTCATGCGAGTCGTGTCCGCCACGGTCGATCATCGCCATCATCATGCGCCAGACCAGGCGACGGGCTGACTTCTGACCTGCTTTCATCAATAATCGGAAAGGGCGCCCGCCGCACAATGGCGGGCTTTTTTGTTGGGGAACCCATGGAACTGGATTTCGCAAAACTCGACGGTCTGCTGCCGGCCATCGTTCAGGACGCCTCCAGCGGCCGCGTTCTCATGCTCGGCTTCATGAACCGGGAGTCGTTCCGAAGGACTGTGGAAACCGGATTCGCCACCTTCTACAGCCGCTCCCGCGGCAAGCTGTGGATGAAGGGCGAAAGCTCGGGCCACCGGCTGGCGGTCAAGGAAATCTCCACCGACTGCGACCAGGACGCGCTGCTCCTGCGTGTCGAGGCTCTCGGCCCCGGCGTCTGCCACAACGGTTACCAGAGCTGCTTCTACCGAAGGTTCGAGAACGGCCAGTGGGTCGAGTCCGAGCCGCGCAGCTACGATCCCGGCGCGGTCTATGGAGGCCAATCGTGAAACTGAAGCTCGGCATTCCCAAAGGCAGCCTCGAGAACGCGACCATCGATCTGTTCCGCCGCGCGGGCTTCCTCATCTCCACCACCAGCCGCTCCTATTTCCCCTCCATCGACGACCCCGAGATCGAGTGCATGCTCATACGCGCCCAGGAGATGGCCCGCTACGTCGACGACGGCGTCCTCGACGCCGGCCTCACCGGCCGCGACTGGGTCGAGGAGTGCGAGGCCCGCGTCGAGACCGTCGCCGACCTCATCTACGCCAAGCAGAGTTTCGGCAAAGTGCGCTGGGTGCTGGCGGTGCCCGAAGCCTCCAGTTTCCGCTCCGTCAAGGATCTCGAGGGGAAGATCATCGCCACCGAACTGGTCGGAGCAACCAAGCGCTACCTGGCCGCCAACGGCGTCTCCGCCAAGGTCGAATTCAGTTGGGGCGCCACCGAGGTGAAGCCGCCCGAGCTGGCCGACGCCATTGTCGAGGTCACCGAGACCGGCTCCTCCCTGCGCGCCAACAAGCTGCGCATCATCGAAACCGTAATCGAGTCCAACACCCAGTTGATCGCCAATCTCGACGCCTGGAAGGACCCCTGGAAGCGGCGCAAGCTCGAAGACATCAAGATGCTGCTCGAGGGCGCCATCAACGCGCTGGGCAAGGTCGGCCTGATGCTCAACGTCCACCGCGACAGCCTGCAAGCGGTCCTCGAAACGCTCCCCGCGCTCAAGAACCCAACCATCTCGCACCTCAGCGACGAGAACTGGCTGGCGGTGAACACCATCCTCGACGAATCTACCGTGCGCACCATCATCCCGCGGCTCAAGGAGGCCGGAGCGCAGGGCATCGTCGAGTATCCGCTCAACAAGATCGTGATGTGAGCCATGCTGCGGATCATTGAATCGAAGAATGCGGGCAGCCTGTTGCGGCGGCGTGCGGCGCGCATGGCCGAAGCCGAGGCCACCGTGCGGCCCATCCTCGAAGCCGTGCGCAAGCGCGGCGATCGCGCGCTCCTCGCCTACGCCAAGCGCCTGGACGGTCTGGACCGCCCCACCGTCCGCGTCCCCGCGCGCGAGCTCAAGCGGGCGGCGACCCGTTTGGCCCCCGAGTTGCGCTCCGCGGTCGAGCTGGCCTCCGCGAACATCCGCGCTTTCGCCGCCACCCAGTTGCCCCGTGAGCAGACCGCGGAGTTCGCGCCCGGCCTGCGCCTGGGCCAGATCGTGCGTCCGCTGGACGCCGTCGCTGCTTACATTCCCTCCGGCCGCTATCCGCTGCCCTCCACGCTCATGATGACCGTGATCCCCGCCCAGGTGGCCGGCGTCGCGCGTATCGTGGTAGCTTCGCCCAAGCCGGTGATGGCCATCTACGGTGTGGCGGCCATGCTCGGCGTCTCGGACGTCTTCCAGATGGGCGGCGCGCACGCCATCGCGGCCTTCGCCTTCGGCACGCGCACCGTCCCCCAGGTCGATCGCATCGTCGGCCCCGGCAACATCTACGTCGCCGCCGCCAAGAAGCTGCTGGCCGGCGAGGTGGGGATCGATTTCGTCGCCGGGCCGAGCGAGATTCTCATCATCGCCCAGGATGGCGACCCGCGCGTCGTCGCCGCCGACATGCTGGCTCAGGCAGAGCACGATGTCGAGGCTTCGGCCATCCTGCTGACCAGCTCGAAATTGCTGGCCAAGGCCGTGGCCGCCGAGGTCGCCCGTCAGCTCGAGAGTTTGCCCACCGCGCCGGTGGCCGCTCAGGCGATCTCCAAGAACAGCGCCATCATTCTGGTCCGCTCCACCGATGAGGCCATCGAATTGGCGAATCAGTTCGCACCCGAGCACCTTAGTATTCCCGATTCGTCGCTGCTCCACCAGATCCGCCATGCGGGCAGCGTTTTCGTGGGACCGTTCAGCCCCGAGGCGGCGGGCGACTACGCCTCCGGACCCAACCATGTCCTGCCCACCGGCGGCGCAGCCCGCCAGCGCGGCGGCTTGTCGGCGGCGGATTTTGTCAAAGTGATTTCGGTGCAGGAGTTGAGCGCGGAGGCGCTGGCCACGCTGGCCCCCGCCATTTCGACGCTGGCGCGTGCCGAGGGCCTCGAGGCGCACGCCCGCTCTGTGGAGGTTCGTACCCATGGCTGACGGATTGCGCCCGCGCGCGGCGGTCCTCAAAATGGCGCCCTATTCGCCGCCCACCGCGGGCCGCGCGGACAAGCTGCGCCTGGATTTCAACGAGAACACCGTCGGCTGCTCCCCTCGCGTGCTCGACTTTCTGCGCGAACGCCTCTCCGAGGACGGCCTCTCGGTTTACCCCGAGTATGTGGAAGCCAAGCCCGAGCTGGCCTCCTTCTTCGGAGTCTCCCCCGACGAGCTGCTCTTCACCAACGGAACCGACGAGGCCATCCAGGTCCTCGTCAACACCTACGTGGACCGCGGCGGCGACGTTTTCCTCCTGCGTCCCTCCTACGCCATGTACCGCTTCTACGCCGAGGTCGCCGGCGCCGCCATTCGCGAGATCGACTACCGCCCCAGCGATCTCGCCTTTCCCCTCGAGCCGCTTCTGGACTCCATCGGCCCCTACACCAGCGCCGTCCTGATCGCCAATCCCAACAATCCCACCGGAACCGGCGTCGACCTCAACGGCATCCTGTGCATTCTCGAGAAGGCCCGCAACGCCGCCGTCCTGATCGACGAGGCCTACTTCGAATTCTCCGGCCTCACCGCGCTGCCGCTTATCCGGCGCTGCCCGAACCTCTTCGTCAGCCGCACCTTTTCGAAGGTCTACGGGATGGCCGCCATGCGCATTGGCTGCCTGTTTTCCTGTCCTCGCAACATCGGCTACCTGCGCAAGGCCCAGTCTCCCTATAGCGTGAATACGCTGGCCGTGCTGGCCGCCCGCGCGGCCATCCAAGACCGTGCCTACATCGAGAATTACGTCGCCGAGGTGCTCGCCGCCCGCGATCTGCTGCGCGCCGGCCTGGACGGGCTGGGCATTCCCTACTATCCCACCGACGCCAATTTCATCCTGATGCGCATCGGCCCGCGCTCCATCGAGGTCCGCGACCGCCTGCGCGAAAAGGGAGTTCTGGTGCGCGATCGCAGCTACGATATCCCCGGCACTGTCCGCGTTACCGTCGGCACGCGCGAGCAGGTCGCCCGCTTCCTCGAAGAGCTCAAGGGGATCTGGCAATGACCGAGGGTTTCCTGATCTTCGACGTGGACGGCGTACTGGTCGACGTGAGCGAATCCTATTGCGCCACCATCGTTCAGACCGTCTTCGATTACACCGGCCAGCAGGTCGGCCCCGATCTCATTCAGGATTACAAGAACCGCGGCGGCTGGAACGACGATTGGGAACTTTCGCACCGCATCGTCGCCGACCTTGGCGTCCAGGTCGAGTTCGACGAAATCGTGCGCCACTTCAACCGGCTCTTTTTGGGCGAAAACGGCGCGGACGGCCTGATCCTGCGCGATCGCTGGATCGCCCGCCCCGGCGTCCTCGACCGTCTCTCCGGCCGCTTTCAACTGGCCATCTTCACCGGCCGCCGCCAGTACGAGCTGGCCCCCACGCTGGAGCGCTTCGCCTTCGGCCTGACCTTCGACCCCATCGTCACCGCCGAAATGGTGGCCCATCTCAAACCGGCGCCGGATGGCCTGAAGCTGATTGTCGCGCGCAGTCCCCGGGACCACTTCTGGTACGTCGGCGACACCATCGACGATTGCCGTTGCGCCCGCGCCGCCGAGGTTCCCTTCATCGGCATTGCCGCGCCTTCGAGCCCCCGCCACGGCAAACTCGTGCGCCTGTTCCGCGACGAAGGCGCCATCGCCGTGCTCGACGACATCAACCAATTGGAGGCCGTGCTGTGAGATCCGCCACCATCCAACGCGACACCAAGGAGACGCAAATCCGCGGCAAGCTCCGCATCGAAGGCCGCGGCCGCTACAACATTTCCACCGGAATCCGTTTCCTCGACCATATGCTCGAGCTGTTCGCCAAACACGGCGGCTTCGACCTGGATCTCCAGGCCCGCGGCGACCTCGACGTCGATCAGCACCACACCGTCGAGGACGTCGGCATCGTGCTTGGCCAGCTCTTCCACCAGGCCCTCGGCGGCCGCCGCGGCATTAATCGCGCCGGCTACTTCGTCATGCCCATGGACGAGACGCTGGCCGTCGCCGCCGTCGATTTCAGCGGCCGGCCCTTCCTGGTCTACAAGGATCTGGTGAAGGCCCGCCTGGTGGGCGACCTGCAATCCGAGCTGTTGCCCGACTTTTTCGGTGGCTTCGTCGCGCACGCCGCGGCCAATCTGCACCTCAAGGTGCTCTACGGACGCTCCAGCCATCACCAGGCCGAAGCGCTCTTCAAGTGCTTCGCGCGCGCCCTCAGATTCGCCTGTTCCAAGGACCGCAGTCTCAAGGGCGATCTGCCCTCCACCAAGGGGTTGCTGTGATCGCTATTTTCGATTACGGCGCCGGCAACCTGCGCTCGGTAGCCAACACGCTCGAGGAGATCGGCGCGCCCTACACGCTGGTCCGCGACGCCGAAGGTCTGCGCAAGGCCGCCAAGATCGTGCTCCCGGGCGTGGGCCATTTCGGCCAGATGATGCGCGCGCTCGATTCGCTCGGCGTCCGCGCCGCGCTACTCGAACGCCTCGACGCCGGCGTCCCGTTCCTCGGCATCTGCCTGGGCTTGCAGGCGTTGCTCGAATCGAGCGAAGAGGCCCCCGAAGCGCGCGGCCTGGGCCGCTATCCCGGCGCCGTCACCCGCTTCCCAGCCGGCTCGCGCACTCCGCACATGGGTTGGAACGAGGTTCAGCCTGTAGGCCGCTGCCGTCTGCTGAACGGTCTGCCTGCTAGTCCCTATCTCTATTTCGCCCATAGCTACTATGTGCCTGTAAGTTCCGTCACCGCCGCCACCTGCACTTACTCCCTGCCTTACACCGCGGTGCTCGAAGCGGGCAACGTCTTCGGCGTCCAGTTTCACCCCGAGAAGTCCGGCCCCCTGGGACTGCGCATCGTCAAGAACTTCGTGGACCTCTGACATGCTCGCCAAACGCATCATTCCCTGCCTCGACGTAACCGCCGGCCGCGTGGTCAAGGGCGTCCACTTCGTGAACCTGCGGGACGCGGGCGATCCCGTCGAGCTCGCCGGCCGCTACAACAAGCAGGGCGCCGACGAGCTGGTGTTCCTGGACATCACCGCCTCCAGCGACAATCGCGACACGATGGTGGACGTCGTGGCCCGCACCGCGCGCAAGGTTTTCATCCCGCTCACCGTGGGCGGCGGCATCCGCTCCGTCGGCGACGCCCGCCGCATTTTGCTCGCGGGGGCCGACAAGGTCAGCGTCAACACCGCCGCCGTCCGCCGCCCCGAGCTGCTCACCGAGTTGAGCGAGGAATTCGGCTCGCAAGCCGTCGTCCTGGCCATCGACGCCAAACGTCGCCCCGGCGGCGGCTGGAGCGTCTACGTGCGCGGCGGCCGCGACGATACCGGCATCGACGCCGTAGCCTGGGCCGCCCGCGGCGACAAGCTGGGCGCGGGCGAAATCCTGCTCACCTCCATGGACACCGACGGCGTCCAGGACGGCTTCGATTGCGAGCTGACCAGCGCCATCTCGCGCGCCACGCTCATCCCCATCATCGCTTCCGGCGGCGCGGGCGCCCCCGAGCACTTCAGCCGCGTGCTCACCGAGGGCCGAGCCGACGCCGCGCTCGCCGCCTCCATCTTTCACTACGAAACCTACACCGTGGCCGACCTGAAGGAGTATCTGGCCCGCTGCGGCATTCCTGTGCGCAGGCCGCTATGATTATTCCCTGCATCGACCTTATGGACGGCCGCGTGGTGCAGCTCGTCCAGGGCCGCGAGAAGGCTCTCGAAGGCGGTTCGCCACAAGAAATGCTGGAGCGTTTCGCGCCCTTTCCGGAGATTCAGGTCATTGACCTCGACGCCGCCCTCGGCCGTGGCTCCAACGACGCCATCGTAGAGTTTCTGGCCGCCCGCGCCGTCACCCGCGTCGGCGGCGGCGTGCGCTCCCTCGAACGCGCCCGCGCTTTGGTCGACTGCGGCGCACGCAAGGTGATCGTGGGCACCTCCGCGTTCTCCTCCGCCGGCGTGAACGCCGATTTCCTCTCCACCCTCGCCGCCGCCATCGGCCGCGACCGCCTCCTCGTCGCCCTCGATTCCAAGGACGGCCGCATCGTCGTCAAGGGCTGGCGCGAGTCCACCGCGCTAGCCGCCGAACAGGTGCTCGGCCTGCTCGATCCCTACTGCTCCGGCTTCCTCTGCACCTACGTGGACAAGGAAGGCATGCTCCAAGGAACCGATCTCGCCTGGTTCCGCCGCCTCCGCGCCTCCACCACTCTCGAGATCACCGCCGCCGGCGGCATCACCACGCTAGATGAAATCCGCGAACTAACCCGCCTCGGAATCCACGCCGCCCTCGGCATGGCCATCTACACCGGCCGCCTGAATCTCGCCGACCTGGCCAAGCTGGGCGCGTAGTCCCACCTGATCGTGTATGATCGTCAGGTGCAAACCCAACCGGTGATCGAACTGCACGGAACCTTGAGTATCTCGGACGTGAGGCGATTCCACTACTATCACGTTTGGCGTCGTTTCTGGTGGCTCGCTCCTTTGATTCTCTTAGTAGCCGCCTGCGCGCTGACCACGCTCGCCAGTGCCGGCCCCGATCGGCGCCCAATCCTTGCGAACACAGCGCCAATCATCTGCCTAATGGTGCTCTGGGTTCTCTGGCTCGGCGTGGCGCCGTATCTAACCTCTCGAAAGCGGTTTGCGGCCCAGAGCATGTTTCACGAGCCCATCAACTTCGTCTTTACCCCAGCGGCCTATGGCGGCCATCGGCCAAGCGGCTCCGGGACATCCGCCTGGAGATGAGTTCGATACTCCGGCTTGGCCCACTTTGATCGCTAGATTTGGCCCACCTTGATATTGATATTCTGCCTCATTTTCACCGGGGTTGGTTTGGCCGCCCCGGCGGGAGTGAAGC
>JBKQQG010000095.1:0-27558 GCA_052144455.1 Bryobacteraceae bacterium | reverse complement strand
GGTACCCGGCGAGGACGCCGGGTACCTGATCCCAGGGGCCGCCGCGAAGAAGACCATCGAGATCTACCGCGGCATGGACCCCGTCCCCATTCCCGCCGGCGTACACGACCGCCTGCTCGACGCGTTGCGCAAGAAATCGGAAGCCGCCCCGCCGGCCTGAGCGGCATCCTTCCCCCCACATGCTGTAGGCTGGAAGCTGATAGCTTCTTCGCCGACCATGACCAAAGTTCTGATGGTGGCCTCCGAGGCAACCCCCTTCGCCAAGACGGGCGGACTGGCCGAGGTGATTGGCTCGCTCGCGCCCAGTTTGCGGGCGCTGGGCGAGGACGTGGCCGTTTTCCTGCCGCGTTACCGCTCCACCGGCCTGCAGGGTCTTACGCGCGCTTTCGACGACCTGCAAATCTGGTTGGGGTCCGACTCCTACCCGGTGAGCCTGTATCAGACCACGGATCGCGGCGTGCCCTATTACTTCCTGGATTCGCCCGCGCTTTTCGATCGCGACGGCCTGTACGGAGAATCCAGCGGCGACTATCCGGACAATTACCTCCGCTTTGCCGTGTTCTCGCGCGCCGCGCTGGAAGTGGCGCGGCGGGTGTTCCGCCCCCAGGTGATCCACTGCCACGACTGGCAGGCCGCGCTGGCGCCGGTCTACCTCCGGACGCTCGCCGCCAGCGACCCCACCTTCCTGGGCATGAAGACCGTCCTCACCATTCACAACCTCGGCTACCAGGGCCTATTCGACCGCGCCATCCTGCCCAAGATCGGCCTCGACGCCGCTCTGTTCCGGCCCGACGGCCTGGAGTACTTCGGCAAGGTGGGCTTCCTCAAGGGCGGCCTCCTCTTCAGCGACGCCCTGACCACCGTCAGCCGGAAATACGCCCAGGAAATCCAGACTCCGGAGCTGGGCTTCGGCCTGGATGGCGTGCTGCGCAGCCGCGCCGGCGCGCTCACCGGCATTCTCAATGGCGTGGATTATGCGCAGTGGGACCCGCGCGCGGATTCTTTCTTGGCCACCCGCTATTCGCACGACAACCTGCTGGGCAAGCGGACCTGCAAGGCGGACCTGCTGGATACTTGCAGCCTCCCGCGGGAGAACCTGGATCGGCCGCTCATCGGCATCGTCTCGCGCTTCGCGGGACAGAAAGGCTTCGAACTGCTCGAGCAGATCGCCCCGGAGCTGCTTGCAGAGGATCTTTCGCTGGTGGCGCTGGGAACCGGCGACCCTCAGACGGAGCGGTTCTTCACCGGCCTGGCCGAGGCGCAGCCCGATCGGTTCGCTGCGCGCATCGCTTACGACAATGCGCTCGCGCACAAGATCGAGGCCGGCGCCGACATCTTCCTTATGCCCAGCCTGTACGAGCCGAGCGGCCTGAACCAGATGTACAGCCTGCGCTACGGCACGGTTCCGGTGGTCCGCGCGACCGGCGGCCTGGACGACACCGTCGACGAGGAGACGGGCTTCAAGTTCCAGGAATACTCGGGAGCGGCACTGCTGGCAGCCCTCCGTGCCGCGCTGGCGGCCTACAAGGACCCCTTCCTGTGGACCGAGATCATGCGGGCCGGGATGCGGAAGGACTATTCCTGGCAGGCCTCGGCCAGCGAATACTCGGCGTTGTACCGGCGGCTGGCGGGATGAACCTCCGTGGCCGGTTTTTGCATCTATGAGACTTGGAGAGAGAAATCTAAAATGGCGGGTCAGAACGTACTTACTTTAACCGATTCGACTTTTGACGCGGACGTGGTGAAGTCCGAGGTTCCCGTGCTGGTGGACTTCTGGGCGGCCTGGTGCGGACCATGTCGGGCGATTGCGCCGGTGGTGGATGAGATCGCCACCGAATACGCCGGACGTCTGAGCGTGGGCAAGGTGGACGTGGATTCCAACGGCGGCGTCGCCATGCGCTACCGGATCACCAGCATCCCCACCCTGCTGCTGTTCAAGGAGGGCCGCGTGGCGGACACCGTGGTCGGCCCCCGCGGCAAGCCGGATATCGTCAAAATGATCGAACGGCACGTGCAGTGAGGCTCCCTCAGGCCCTGGTCACCGCACCGTCCGACGCGGACGCCACCAGGGCGCAGTATTTGGCGAACACTCCGCTGCGATAGCGCGGCGCCGGAGGTTCCCAAACCGCCAGCCGCCCGGCGAGCGTTCGGGGCGGCACCTCGAGGTCGATCCGGCGCGCGGCGATGTCGACGGCAATCGTATCCCCTTCGACGACGGCTGCGAGCGGCCCGCCCTTGGCCGCCTCCGGGGCCACGTGCCCGACCATGAAGCCCCGCGTCGCCCCGCTGAACCGGCCATCCGTCACCAGCGCCACCTCGTCCGCGAAACCGGCGCCCACAATCGCGCTGGTCACGCCCAGCATCTCGCGCATCCCCGGCCCGCCGTACGGCCCCTCGTAGCGGATCACCACCACGTCGCCCGCGCGGATCAGCCCGGCGGTGACCGCCCGCATGGCGTCCTCTTCGCAGTCGAAGACCCGAGCGGGGCCCCGGTGCGCCTTGCGATCCATCCCAGTCACCTTGATCACCGCGCCGTCGGGTGCCAGCGTGCCCCTGAGAATCACCAAACCGCCACTAGCTTTGAGGGGGTTCGCCAGCGGCCGGATTACTTCTTGTCCCGGCGTTTCTTGGGCTTCCGCGGCCTCCTCGGCAAACGTCCGCCCGGTGATGGTGAGCGCCGAACCGTCCACGTAGCCGCCCTCCGCCAGCCGCTTGGCCAGCACCGGAATGCCGCCCGCGCGGTACACGTCCAGGGCCACGAAGCGCCCGGCGGGTTTCAGGTCGGCGAGCAGCGGCGTGCGGGCGCTGATGGTCTGGAAATCGTCGATCTCGAGCGGCACGCCGGCTTCCCGCGCGATGGCCAGCAGGTGCAGTACGGCATTGGTCGAGCCACCGCTCGCGGCCACGCCGGCGATGGCGTTCTCGATGGCCTTGCGCGTGACGATGTCGCGCGGCTTCAGATCCCGCCGCACCGCCTCCAGAATCGCTTCGCCGCAGCGGAAAGACACGTCGCCCTTCTCGGAATAGACCTGCGGAACCGCGGCCGTGCCCATCGGAGACAACCCGATCAGCTCCATTACGGTGGCCATGGTGTTGGCCGTGTACTGGCCTCCGCAGGCGCCCGCGCCCGGGCACGCCGAGTTCTCGATCTCGAGCAGTTCCTGGTCCGTCATGCGTCCCGCCGCATTGGCGCCCACCGCCTCGAAGACGTCCTGAATGGTAATGTCGCGGCCGTGGTGCCGTCCGGGCAGAATCGAGCCGCCGTACAGGATCAGCCCCGGCACGTTCAGCCGCAGCAGCGCCATCGCCGCCGCCGGAATGGTCTTGTCGCAGCCCACCAGCGCCACCAGGCCGTCGAACATGTGCCCGCGCGCCACCAGTTCGATCGAGTCCGCGATCACCTCCCGGCTCACCAGCGACGCCTTCATGCCTTCGGTCCCCATGGTGACGCCGTCGCTGATGGCGATGGTATTGAACTCCATCGGCGTGCCGCCCGCCGCGCGAATGCCCTCCTTCACTTTCACAGCCAGCTCGCGCAAGTTGTAATTGCAGGGCATGGTTTCGATCCAGGTGTTGGCGACCCCGATGATCGGCTTGCGCAAGTCCGCGTCGCTGAAGCCGATGGCCTTGAGCATGGCCCGCGCCGGTGCGCGGTCCCGTCCCTGACTGATGGCATAGCTGTGGTAGCCCATAGGAGTTAATCCCATGGTAACAGGGTGCGCGACAATGGCTTTATGATCCGCGCGCTGCCAGCGCTGGCTTTGGTTTGGGTTTGCCCGGCCGCGCAGCCCGCGCGCGCTCCGGCTCCCGACCCCGGGCTCGCCGCCCTGGAACGGCAGGTCTTTCAGCTCGTGAACAACGAGCGCACCTGGCGCGGCCTGCCCGAGTTGCAGTGGGACGACCGCCTCGCCGCGGTGGCCCGCCGCCACGCCGCGAACATGGCCGAACGGGGCTTCTTTTCCCACGTCGACCCGGTGCGCGGGGACGTGCCGGACCGCCTCGCCAAGGCTGGCATCTCATGGAGCCGCTTCGAGGAGAACCTGCTCCAGGAGGTTGGCTACGAGGACCCCGCCCGCTCCGGCGTCCTGAGCTGGATGGCCAGTCCCGGCCACCGCAAGAACATCCTGGACAAGCAGGTGACACTGGCCGGCGTGGGCGCTGCCCGGCGCCGGGATGGCACTCTGTTCCTGGCCCAGGAGTTCCTCCGCCCGTGAGCCCCGGCGCATTCTGGTACACTGGCAACCTGAGGATGGTCTTGTTGAAGATGCGCTGCCTGCTGCCGGTCCTGGCGGCGGTGTTGTGCCTGGCCCAGGAGAACGACCCCCGGAAACTGGCGCCCTACTATCCTACGCCCGAGACGGTGGTCGAGAAGATGCTCCAGTTGGGCGGCCTCAAGACGGGCGAGAAGATGTTCGACCTGGGCAGTGGCGACGGGCGCATCGTCATCATGGCCGCCCGGAAATTCGGCGCCGATTCGACCGGCGTCGAGTTCGACCAGAGCCTCTGGAAGCAGAGCACGGACCGGATCAAGAGCCTCGGATTGGCGAAGAAGGCTCGCATCGTTTTGGGAGACATCATGCGGCAGGACTACAGTTCCGCCGACCTGCTGACCGTGTACCTGCTGCCCGACTCCAACGATCGGGTGCGGCCCCTGCTTGAAAAACAGCTCAAGAAAGGCGCCCGGATCGTGGCCCACGATTTCGAGTTTGCCGGCTGGACGCCGGAGAAGACGGAAACCATCGAAGACGACGGCGAAGGCCGTTCCCATACGCTCTTCCTGTACCGGAGATAGAATAGGAACCCGGATCGCGCGAAAGAGCGGCGCGGTCCCGGGAGAGCTCTCATGGCCGCCGGAGATGTCGTATTCCCGCGCGAGTGGCGCCGGTTGCGAAGCGTGTTTCGCGCGGTGTTCGCGCTGGCCTGCCTGTACGCCCAACTCTTCTCCGGCCGTCCGCAGCCCCTCGCCGTGAACGTGATCGCCGCCGTTTTTGTGGCCTATAGCCTGACGGCGCTGGTGTGGAACAAACTCGACGACATCCAGGTCTCCCTGCCCAGCCTGTTCGTCGAGACCGCGTTCTTTGTCGCTATTTCCGCTTATGGCGCCGACCAGACCGGCCGGTTCGGCTCCTTCTTCTTCCTGTACCTCATGGTCTCCGCCGCCATCCATCACGACTGGGGCGACGTCTGCACCGTGGTGGCCGCCGCGCTCGCCTTCTTCGCGTTCGTCCGTGCTCCGGCGTCCATCCCTCTCCTTTATGTGACCTTGATCGCCGGGCTGCTTGCCTGTACGCTCACCTACTACAAGAAGCAGTTGCAGGCGCACCTCGGCGAGAGCGCCCGCCGGGAGCAGGCCCTGCGCGCCGAGGCCGACCATGTACGCGATTTCGAGCGCCAGCGCATCGCCGGGGATTTCCACGACGGCCCGTTGCAGACCTTCATCAGCCTGCAAGTGCGCCTGGACATCTTGGGCACGCTTTTCAAGCGCGACCGCAACGCCGCCCTCGAGGACCTCAAGGAGCTGCAGGCGTTGAGCCGTTCCCAGGTCAGTGAGATCCGTTCCTTCTTGCGCAGCATGCGGCCCGTCGAGGTCGACGACAGCGATCTGGTCACCTCGGTTCGCCGCATCGTCGAGTATTTTCAGAAGGACACCGGCGTCGCCACGCACTTCGTGAGCGCGCAGACCGAGGTCCGCGTGGCGCCCGAAGCCGGCCATGAACTGCTGCAGATCCTGCGCGAGGCGCTGAACAACGTGCAGAAGCACTCGAAAGCCAGCCGCGCCGTGGTCTCCATCGAGCACGCCGGCAAGACCATCGAGATTTCGGTGGACGACGACGGCGCCGGCTTCCCCTTCAGCGGCTCCTTTACCCTGGACGAGCTCGACCTGCTGCGCCTGGGGCCCCAGAGCATCAAGCGCCGCGTGCGCAGCCTGGGCGGCGACCTCACCATCGAATCCCGCCCCGGTCACGGCGCCGGCCTCAAGTTCCGCATCCCGGCGTAGCGCCAACGGCCTTTGCTACGCTTGTGTACGTGAGAGTCGGCATCACCTGTTATCCCACTTACGGCGGCAGCGGCATCGTGGCCACCGAACTCGGACTGGAGCTGGCCAACCGCGGACACGAAGTCCACTTCATCTCCTACGCCAACCCCATCCGGCTGGATCCCGGCACGCCGCGCATCTGTTACCACGAGGTGGAAGTCTCCAACTATCCGCTGTTCCAGCACCCGCCCTACTCGCTGGCGCTGGCCTCCCGGATGGCGGAAGTGGCGCTGCTCCATTCGCTCGACCTGCTGCACGTTCATTACGCCATTCCGCACTCGGTTTCCGCGCTGCTGGCCCGTCAGATGCTGGCCCGGCACGGCCGCCGTCTGCCCTTCATCACCACCCTGCACGGCACCGACATCACGCTGGTGGGCGCCGACCGCTCCTATTTCCCCATCACCAAGTTCTCGATCGAGGAGTCCGACGGCGTCACCGCCATCAGCGACTATCTGCGCGCCGCCACCGCGGAGGTCTTCGGCGCCACCGGAGAAATCCGCGTCATCAAGAACTTCGTGAATTGCGACATGTACCAGCCCGACCCGGAGCGCCGCCACAGCTCGGCGCTGACGCCGCAGGGCGAGAAGGTGCTGATGCACCTCTCCAACTTCCGGCCCGTCAAGCGCGTCTTCGACTGCCTGCGCATCCTGCAAGGGGTGCGGCGCGAGGTGCCGGCGCACCTGCTGATGGTGGGCGACGGCCCCGACCGCGCACCCGCCGAGAACCTGGCCCGCGAACTGGGCATCGAACAGCACGTCACCTTTTTGGGCAAGCAGGGCCACGTCGAGCGCCTCCTCCCGCTGGCGCACGTGCTGTTGCAGCCCAGCGAGCTGGAGAGCTTCGGACTGGCCGCACTGGAAGCCATGGCCTGCGGCGTCCCGCCCGTCGCCACCCGCGTGGGCGGGGTCCCCGAGCTGATCACCGACGGCGTGGACGGCTACCTCGAGGCCCCCGGCGACGTCGCCGCCCATACCGCCCGCGCGGTCTCGCTGCTCACCGACGACGCCCTGCGCGCCCGCATGTCCGGCGCCGCCCGGCACACCGCCGAGACCCGCTTCTGCACCGGGCTGATCATCCCGGAGTACGAAAGGTACTACGAAGAGGTTTGCAGCCGCTGGTCCACCGCCGTCTAGCGTGGTGCGGCGGAGTCCCTGCCCGCAGCCGCCCTCCCTCAACTCCAATGACTCCGGTCCAGACTTCGGCACTGCACCGCCTCGGCCAAGTGCTTCGTCGACACCGCGTCCGACTCGTCGAGGTTGGCGATGGTGCGGGCCACTTTCAGAATACGGTCGTGCGCCCGGGCCGAAAGTGCGAGCCGCCGCATGGCCGTCTCGAGGGTGCGCTCGCCGGAGTCGTCCAGCCGGCACAGCTTGCGCAGCAGCTTGGTGGGTAGCTGCGAATTGTAGTGGCCCCGGCGCTACTGAAGCTCGCGTGCGCCTCCGATGCGGGCGCGCATCTCGGCCGAGCTGACCCCCTGCTCCTCGGCGCGCACCGGCACTCGCGGGTCGTATCCCCGTAAAAGCCGCACGGACACCGGTGCAGATATCAACTGCACTTCTGAGCGGGTATACGGGCCGCCGGTGCGGCGGTGGGCGGCCTAGGCTATTAAACGAGGTGCGACGACGAACCCCATGATTTCGCGCGCGGATTCGGCAACCAGGCCGGCGACTTCGGAGAGCCGATCCAATTGCCTTCGGTCCCGGCCAGACAGAAGATCGGGTAGCCGAGGCGCCTCGGGCCTCCGGCTCAGGCCGTCGTCCGGCATCGGTCTCAGCGGCCTGCCGGATGGGGCGACGCGCGCATGGCGCGCTCGAACGCCCAGCCTCGAATGTGGCTGATCTGCTCCCGCATGGTCCGCGATAGCGGGACTAGCTTCGCAGCCACGGCGATGAGATCCTCTTGGGTGACCGCCCGGTCCGCCAGGCGTGCCGTTGTCGCGGCCGAGATCACGCACTGCTCAATCTCGGCTCCGGTCCAGCCATTGGCAAACTGCGTCAATTGGCGGAGGTCCACCCCGGCCACATCCACCCCTCGGCGGCTGAGGTGAATCTTGAAGATCTCGATCTGTTCCTCCGGGAGCGGCAGGTCCACGAAAAACACCTCGTCGAAACGCCCCTTGCGGATCATCTCGGCGGGAAGAAGATCGATTCGGTTAGCCGTGGCGGCGACGAAAAGCCCCCGGGCCTTCTCCTGCATCCAGGTCAGAAAGAACGCGAAAATCCTGCCCTGCTCCCCGCCCGAGTCCGCCGACGCGATCCCCATCTCGATCTCGTCGAACCAAAGAACCGCCGGCGCCATGTCTTCCATCATCCGGCATGCTTCGACGAATGCCCCTTCGGGCTTGCCATGCCGTCCGGAGAAGATCTCGGTCATGTTCAGGCGATAGAGCGGAAGCTGGAAAGAAGAGGCGATGGCCTTGACGCAGAGGCTCTTGCCGCATCCGGGAATCCCCATCATGAGAACCCCCTTGGGCACAATTTCCAGACTCAGGCGATCGCGCAACTGAAACAGCTTCCGGCGCTCCAGCAACCATTTCTTGAGCCCGTCGAGGCCTCCGACCTCCTCGATGCCGGCCGGGTCGGCTACATACTCGATGACGCCGCTGCGGTTGATCAGCAACCGCTTCTCTTCGAATACCGCCGGCAGACACTCGAGTCCAAGATGCCGGCTCGCTGCCAGGGCGCGGCGCAAGGCGTAGCGCGCTTCGTCAAGTGTGAGTCCCTGCAGGGCAGACGCAAGCTCGTATAGGGCGCCTTCGCTCACAGCGCTGCCCTCATTCTGCGACAGGAGTCGCTCGGTTTCGTCGCGGAGGAACTCTGTCAATTCGACCAGATCGGGCGGCCGGAGTTCCAGAAACATGACGCTGCGTTCGACTTCCTGCGGAATGAATCGGATCGGGGAGGTGATGATTACGAACTTGCGTTGGTCGACACACCTCTCGTAGACATCCCGAAGGCGGCGTCTGATTTCCGCGGATTCCCGCAGCGGCTCGTGGAAGTCCTTGAGGTGGAAGATGGCGGCGTTCTTGTAGGCCGCGATGAAGTCCAGAACTCCGCGAGGAGTCTCGGTGCCCGCCTCCGGTGCTTCGTCGTCGCGACGCATCCCCTCCGTGAGGCTCCATGTCCAAACGGGCGCCGGCGTGGAGTTGAATAGCCGCAGGCTCACCTCGCGCAGCACCCTGCCGATCCGCTGTTCTTCCGCGGAGCGGATGTAGGTGAGCGGCCGTCCGGACTCGAAGACCTCCCGAATCATCTTTGCCGCCCGGCTCTCGGGAGGCTCGCGCTCAGCGGATTGGTCTATGGATGAATCGCCCAATTCTGCCTTACTGACCACAGTCGATTATATATCCATCCACTTCCCATGACAGGTCTCGGAAGAGCCAGACGCGAGAGTGGCCATTCGATACCGGGGCGGAAGAGCTTCAAAGGCCGGCGATCTCCAGGCGACTTTTACGTCCTGGGCGCGGACAGAGAGGGTCAGGCGGGTACCTCAAGTTTAGGCAGTCTTCCGGTACTCGATAGTCGTTACCGGTTCAGGGGCCTCGTCAAACGCGATATGCAGGAGATCGAGTTTCGCGTTGTGGGTGATGGTCATAGTGCTTCAGTCCGTGCGCCGCGGGGAATGGCTAGCTCCAGTAGCTCCGGTCCAAACTCCTATACTGCACCGCCTCGGCCAAGTGCTTGGTGGAGACGGCCTCGGATTGGTCCAGGTCGGCGATGGTGCGGGCCACCTTCAGAATGCGGTCGTGCGCCCGGGCCGAAAGTGCGAGCCGCCGCATGGCCATTTCGAGGGTGCGTTCGCCGGAGTCGTCCAGCCGGCATAGCTTGCGCAGCAGCTTGGTGGGTAGCTGCGAATTGTAGTGGCCCCGGCGCTGCTGAATCTCGCGGGCGCCTCCGATGCGCGTGCGCATCTCGGCCGAGCTGACCCCCTGCTCCTCGGCGCGCATCTCCTTGTAAGGGACGGCGGGCACCTCGACGTGCAAATCGATGCGGTCGAGCAGCGGCCCGCTGATCTTGCCCAGGTAGCGCTGGATGATGGCCGGCGTGCACCGGCACTCCCGCGTGGTGTCCCCGTAGAAGCCGCACGGACAGGGATTCATGGCCGCCACCAGCATGAAGCCGGCGGGGAAGGAGAGCGTCATGTTGGCGCGTGCGATGGTGACGGAGCCATCCTCGAGCGGCTGGCGCAGCAGTTCGAGCACGTTGCGCGGGAATTCGGGGAATTCGTCGAGAAACAGCACGCCATGGTGGGCGAGGGATACCTCGCCGGGCCGGGCCATGCCGGCGCCCCCGCCAATCATCCCGGCATCCGAGATGGTGTGGTGCGGCGCCCGGAAGGGGCGTTGGGCCAACAGGCCTGCGCCGGGCGCCAGCACGCCCGCGACGCTGTGGACTTGCGTGGTTTCCAGCGCCTCCTGAAAGCTCAGCGGAGGCAGTATGCCCGCCAGCCGCTTGGCCAGCATGGTCTTGCCCGACCCCGGCGGCCCAATCAGGAGCACGTTGTGCCCGCCGGCTGCAGCCACCTCGAGAGCGCGCTTGGCGGTCGTCTGTCCGCGCACGTCGCGAAAATCCGGCGCGGCGTTCTCGGCTGGCGGCGGTGCAGGCGCGGGCGGCGCTAGCGGCGCGAACTGCTCCGGCTGGTTGATCAGGGTAACCACCTCGGCCAAGTGCGTCAGGCCGTACACGCGCACTCCCTCGACCACAGCCGCCTCGGCGGCGTTATCGAGGGGCACCACGAAGTTCGGGATTCCGTTCCGTCGCGCGCAAACCGCCATCGACAGGGCGCCGCGCACCGCGCGCAGCGTGCCATCCAGCGACAGTTCGCCTGCCAGCAGGAAGTCGTTCGCGCGGCGGATCACGCCCATGGCGCCCACAATCCCCAGCGCCATCGGCAGGTCGAAGCCGGCGCCCTCCTTTCGCAGATTGGCGGGAGCCAGGTTGATGGTGACGGACTTACTCGGATACCCGAAGCCGGAGTTCATCATCGCCGACTTGATGCGCTCGCGGCTCTCCCGCACGGCCGTGTCGGGCATGCCCACGGTCACGAAATCGCGGGCGCTGCCTGCGGGATACATATCCACCTCGACGTCGATCAGGTGGGCGTCGATGCCGTAGACGGCGGCGCTACGCGTGCGGAAGAGCGCCAAACAACATGGTGGGGCGCGGACGGAGAAAGTCGCAACAAAAGACGGAGGAAATCAGTGCTGCGCGGCGATCGAGGCGCTCCCGGTTTAGAGCATCAGCACCGCGGAGAGAGCCACCAGGAGGCCCAGGAACTGCGCGAGGCCCCGGTTGTCGGGCTCCCTCTGCCAGTCGCGCGTGAACATCCGGTAGACACAACACAGCGCCACCGCAATCAGCATCGGATTCCTTACCAGCAGCCACAACGTCGCGGCCGCCAGGAGCACCGTCGCGCGCTGTGGGCGCGTAAGGGAGCGCAGACCGCGCGACCCATCCAGTTGCCACACCGGAATCAGGTTGAACAGGTTCACCCACGCGCCGAGTTGCGCGATCACGCCCCAGATCTTCACGCCGGTCACATAGTAGACCCCCAGCGCCGCCACCGCCGCGCCCAGGCCGTACGTCGGTCCGGCCAGTCCGATCCGCGCCTCTGGAATCGGGGGCAGCCTGACCCCGCGCATCTGTATGAACGCGCCCAGGCCCGGGATGAACATCGGTGCGCTCGCCGGAAACCCGTAGTGCCGGATCTTGGCCACGTGCCCCATCTCGTGGATGTAGATCGAGACTACTACGCCCAGCGCGAGCGCCCATCCGTACATCGCCCAGTACACGCCGAGCGAGGCGAACATAGTGAGCAGCGTGCCGATCTTGGTCAGGCCCAGCAGCAGGAATTTGCCTTTGCTCAGCAATAGCAACACTGCCGCCCCGGCGCCGACCGATCCCTTCTTCCATCCGTCGTGGGGCTGCCGTGCCGCGCCCGCCATCGTCCCGTCGATTTCCGCGATCCGGGCCGCGATGGTGCGGTGCTGAACCGTGTCCTCCGGCAGCAGCGCGAGCGATTCCGCCCTCAGCGCGCGCTCTTCCGCGAAATGTCCCAGCCGCCAGGCCTCCCTGGCGCGCCGCGCGAGATCCTCCAGTTTCTGCGCGTGGATCAGCCTCCGGCACTGCGGGCAACTGAGCGCGGACTCCGGCAAATCGCTACCGCACCCTGGACAATTCATTCCGCCGGCGCCGTTTCGTACGGGCCCATCACGAGTATCTTCGCGCGCCCGGTTAATCGCCAGGCCTGCTGCAAGCCGATGAAGATGATGAACAGGGTGATTAGGCCGCCAATGCCTGTCGTCAGCCCGAAAAACGGCGCCGCCGCAAAGATGACCAGAAGCATGACGATCGCCCCCACGAGCCGCGCTCCCGAAGGCTTCACGATCTCCCGATTCGTGGTCTCGCCCGCCTCCTGTGCCGCCTTCTGCCTGGCGTGCTCCAGCACTTGCGGGTTCTTCGCGAGCTCATGGAAGTACACCGGGATGTAACTCGTCGTGATGGCGAAGTAAGTCAGCAGGACGGCCGTGATCTGCTGCGGCCGCCCGCCCAGTCCTCTCGAACCCGTGCGCACCGCTTTGCCGACCAGGATGCCGACCACGATGGCGATGATCCCGATTTGCAGGTCGAACAGAATCGCTACCGCCGCATAGAGAATGCACCCCGCCAGCGCCGCCCCCGCTCCGTAGAGGGCCGCGCGCGCCAGCGAAATCGGCGGCGGCTTCTGCTGGCCCGATTGAATCCGCTGCGCGCACATTGGGCATACCACCTGCCCCTGCGCGTGAAAATAGGTGAGGCCAATCAGCGTCTTGCAGATTACGCAGCGCCGCACATTCGCGTTCGCCGCTGGCGACGGCAGCGGCTCGGCATGCTGGAATTGCAGGTCCTCCGGCGCCGGATCTTGCCCGAAATCAGACATGCCGCAGTATACTCACGCCACCCCAAACGTGTCAACGAGTTGTTGCGAACTGGGGGCTGGTAGGGACGGGCAGATTCGAACTGCCGACCTGCCGCTTAGGAGGCGGCCGCTCTATCCATACTGAGCTACGTCCCCGATTCCACCTATTATTCTATCGCCCGCTCGCCGCCCAACGCTTCAGGCCCTTGCGACCGATGTCGGTGCGATAGTGCATTCCGTCGAAGTGGATCCTGGAGACCGCCTGGTAGGTCCGCTCGATAGCGCCCGCCAGGTCCGGCCCCGACGCGGTTACTCCGAGCACCCGGCCGCCAGCCGTCTCCACGCCGCCTTGGCCGCTGCGCGTTCCGGCGTGGAAGACGGCCGCTCCCGCCGCTTCGGCTTGATCGATGCCCGTGATGCGGTCGCGCCGCCGCGGCGTGCCCGGGTAACCGGCCGCCGCCAGGACCACGCAGACGGATGGCTCGGGCCGCCAGGCCAGGCTCGCTCCCGCCAGGTCTCCGCGCGCAGCCTCCAGCAGCACCTCGGCGAAGTCGCAATCCAGGCGGTGTAGCAGGGCCTGTGTTTCCGGGTCGCCGAGGCGCACATTGAATTCGAGCACCTTCGGGCCGGCCTCGGTCATCATCAGGCCGGCGTAGAGAAACCCGGTAAAGGGGCAACCCTCGGCGCGCATTAGCTCGATCGCAGGAGCAATCACGCGATCCATGGCGAACTGCCGCTCAGTGGCGTCCAGAATGCGGGAGTCGCAGTAAGCGCCCATGCCGCCGGTGTTAGGTCCCGTATCGCCGTCGAAGACGGCCTTGTGGTCCTGCGTGGGCTCGAGCGGCAGCGCCTTCCTTCCGTCGCTCAGCACGATGAAGCTCACTTCCTCACCTGTGAGGCACTCCTCGATCACCAGGCGCGATCCCGCCGCGCCCACCAGTTCGCCGCTCAGCAGACCGCGCACCGCGGCTTCGGCCTCGGCGCGGCTGACGGCCACGATGACGCCTTTTCCTGCGGCCAGGCCGTCCGCCTTTAACACCACCGGGATTCCGAATCGATCCAGAGCCTTCAGCGCGTCCGCGTCCGTCTCGACCGTCACGAACTGGGCCGTCGGGATCCCCGCCCGCAGCATGAACTCCTTGGCGAAGATCTTGCTCCCCTCGAGTTGCGCGGCGGCGGCCACGGGACCGACCACCGGGCGGCCCGCGGCCCGCAACGCGTCCACCACACCGGCCACCAGCGGCGCCTCGGGTCCCACCACCGTGAGGCCGGCCCCCACCGACTCCGCAACCCGCACCATCTCCGCCGGATTCTGCGCGTCCGCCGCGATCAACGTCGCCAGGGCCGCAGAGCCGGGATTCCCGGGAACCGCGTAAAGGGCCTCCACCGAGGGGCTTTGCCGCAGCCGCCAAATCAGGGCGTGTTCACGACCGCCGCTTCCGATAACCAGAACGTTCAAAATAGCACCTCAGGATAAGTATGGTTTATACTTGGCGACCGGGGTTTGTCTCCCTCCGCGCCACTCCCTAGAATAGAGGAAAAGCTGGGCAGGTATGCAAACGAAGGGCCCTCCATTTCGATACGACGTGGTGGTGGTCGGCGCAGGTCACGCCGGCTGCGAGGCTGGACGTGCGTGCGCCCGGCTCGGGATGAAGACCGCCATCGTGACCATGAACCTGGACCTCATTGCGCAGATGTCCTGCAATCCCGCAGTGGGCGGCATCGCCAAGGGCCACTTGGTGCGGGAAGTGGATGCGCTCGGCGGCGTGATGGGCGAGTTGACCGATGCAGTCGGAATCCAGTTTCGGCTGCTGAACTCCAGCCGCGGCCCGGCCGTCTGGAGCCCGCGTGCCCAGTGCGACAAGCGGCTCTACCGGGCCCGCATGCGTGAGTTGCTCGAGAGCGAACCCAACCTGCGAATCCTCCAGGCCGAGGCCGTGGAGCTCCTCATTGAAGGTGATTCGGCCCATCGCGTTTGCGGCGTCCGTCTCAGGGATGGGCGGGTGATCGGGGCCGCTGCCGTCGTCGTCACCACGGGCACCTTCTTGAATGGGTTGGCTCACATTGGCGAGGCCAGTTACAGTTGCGGGCGCAATGGAGAGCCGGCCTCCGACCTGCTCGGCAACCAGCTTCGCTCACTCGGCCTTCAGTGGATGCGCCTCAAAACGGGCACGCCGCCGCGCCTGGACGGGCGCACTATCGATTGGTCGCAATTCGAGCCGCAGTCGGGCGACCCGGAGCCAACCCCGTTCTCGTTTCTCACCGAGCGCATCGACCGGCCCCAGATCCAGTGCCATATCGCTTACACCACAGATGAGACGCGGCGCATTCTCCTCGAGGCCATCCCGCGCTCCCCGCTGTACAGCGGCCGGATCGAGGGCATCGGCCCCCGCTACTGCCCGTCCATCGAGGACAAGATGGTGAAGTTTCCCGACAAGCGGCGTCACCAGATCTTCCTGGAACCGGAAGGCCTCGATACTTACGAGATCTACGTGAACGGCTTGTCCACCAGCATGCCGATAGATGTCCAGGCGGCTATGGTTGCCTCGATTCCGGGCCTTGAGCGTGCGGAGATGCTGCGGCCGGGCTATGCCATCGAGTACGACGCCGTCGATCCCCGCGAGCTGCGGCATTCCCTCGAGGTGAAGACCATTGGTGGCTTGTTCCTGGCTGGACAGATCAACGGGACATCGGGCTACGAGGAAGCCGCGTGCCAGGGGATCGTGGCAGGTATCAACGCGGTCTGCGGTATCGGTGGTTCTCCGCCCGTGGTGATTGGCCGCATGGAAGGCTATACGGGCATCCTCATCGATGACCTGGTCACCAAGGGCGCCGATGAGCCGTATCGCATGTTCACCTCACGCGCGGAGTTTCGCCTTCAATTGCGAATCGACAATGCCGATGAGCGCCTGACGCCGCTCGGCCATCGCGTCGGGCTGGTAAGCCCGCAGCGCTGGGAGTTGTTCTCTAGGAAGCAGGAGCACAAGGCCCGGCTGATGGAGCTGCTGCGTCGCGCCCGCGCCGGCTCGACCGCAGTGCCGGAGATTCGCCTCGCTGACGGCGATCACCCCAGTCTGTTGGAGTGGCTTCGGCGTCCGGAAGCCTCGGCGCTACAGTTAGCTTCCTGGGCCTGCGCCGCGTTGGGGGAGGAGCCTGCCCGCGCCGTCCTCTCCAATATCGAAATCGAGGCGAAGTACGGTGGCTATGTCATGCAGCAGGTACGCCAAGTCGAGAGGTTGCGCCTTGCCGAAGGCCGGGCCATACCTAACCAGTTTGAGTACTCCTGCCTGCCTGGACTTTCGCGCGAGGTTCGGAGCCAGCTCGAGCGCGTCCGGCCGCGCACTTTGGGTCAGGCCGCGCGCATTCCCGGCGTAACCCCTGCCGCGATCGCCGTCCTCGATGTATATTTGAGCTTGGGCGCGCCTCGCCCGGCCGTATGAGCGATGAGAGGGAGTTCTCCGAGCTGCTCACTCGCCACTTCTCGGCGATCAAGGCTTTTTCGCCACTCGAAGTCTCGTTGCTTTACCAGCACTATGAGCTGCTGGTGCGGTGGAACACGGTGCTGAACCTCACCTCCATCCGCCTGCTCGAAGAGGCTGTCGTTCGGCACTACTGCGAATCGCTCTTCGTTGCCGTTCACCTCCCGGCAGAATCTGTCTCGGTTCTCGATGTCGGGTCCGGAGCCGGCTTTCCGGGTATTCCCATGGCGGTTCTGCGCCCAGACTGCCGGTTCGTATTGGCCGAATCTCATCGGCGCAAGGCTGTGTTTCTCCGCGAGGCGACGCGCGGTTACGCAAACCTTCGCGTGGAGTCCCGCCGAGCCGAGGATATTGCGGGCAGTTTTGACTGGGTCGTCTCCCGAGCCGTGCGCTGGAACCAGGTTTTGCCGGTCGTTCAAACCTCCGTGGCGCTGCTGCTCGGCCATCGGGACGCCGAATCCGTCAAGCAGACGCCAGGCTTCGATTGGCTGCCGGATGTCCCCCTTCCCTGGGGCGACCGGAGGTTCCTGGTCATGGGAACCAAGTCTCCCCTGTGAGTGGAGTGTTTCACGTGGAACAATCTGGCCCGCAAGACCGCACTCCGGCCGGAGCTCCAGCCGAGTGTTTCACGTGGAACACTCCGGGCCGCCAGATTCTCGGTGTCCCTGCCTCCACCGCCTTGAACGTGTTAGCATGTGGTGATCCCACCAGGAGCAATCGACTTGGGACGAGTCATCGCCATCGCTAATCAGAAGGGCGGGGTCGGCAAAACTACCACCGCTATCAACCTGGGCGCCTCGCTGGCCGCCAATGATCTTCGAGTCCTTGTTATCGACTCCGATCCCCAGGGGAACTCAACCACCGGCCTCGGTGTTCGGAAAAACTCCGGCGGCCTCACCCTTTACGACGCCCTCCTCGGCGAACACTCCCTCGCCGCCGCCGCCTGCAGAACCAGCTTCGAGGGCCTCGATATCATCCCCGCCGACAAGAATCTCGTGGGCGCCAATATCGATCTAGTCGACCTCGAGCACCGCGAGTTCCGCCTCCGCGAGAAGCTCAAGCCCCTTCGCGACTCCTATCATTTCGTGCTCATCGACTGTCCTCCCGCCCTCGACCTCCTCACCCTCAATGCTTTAGTCGCCGCCGACTCCGTCCTGGTCCCCATCCAATGCGAGTTCTTCGCCCTCGAAGGCGTCTCCGAACTCATGGATACCATCGATCATGTCCGCGACACCCTCCACCCTTCCCTCGCCATCGAAGGCATCCTCCTCACCATGTACGATGACCGCACCAACCTCACCCGCCAGGTCGCCGACGACTTGCGGGAGTTCTTTGCCGAAGAGGTCTTCCGCACTGTGATCCCCAGAAGCATCCGCCTCGCCGAGGCTCCCAGCCACGGCAAGCCCATCCTCCTCTATGACGTCCGCTCTCGGGGCACCGAGAGTTACATCAAACTGGCCAAGGAGATTCTTGCCAATGAGCAAGGCCTCGGAAAATCCTCGCAGGGCGCTCGGTAAGGGCCTCAACGCGCTCATTCCCAACCGGACTGCTCCCAGGGCCGAGCCCGTTCCACCGCCTCCGCCCGGTCTCGAAGGCGTTTCTAATCTTGCCATCGCCCTCATCGATCCCAACCCCCTTCAGCCTCGCACCGTATTTCGCCCTGATCGCCTCCAGGAACTTGCCGATTCCATCCTGGCCAATGGCATCATCCAGCCTCTCGTCGTTCGGCCCTTCGGCGATCGCTATCAACTCGTCGCCGGCGAACGGCGCTGGCGCGCCGGGAAGCTCGCCGGCCTCTCCCACGTCCCGGCCGTGGTCCAGCATGTCTCGGACGAGCACCTGCTCGAAATCACTCTGGTCGAGAACATACAGCGCGAGGATCTCAACCCGATCGAGGTCGCCCACGCTTTCGACCGCCTCTCGCGCGAACTCAACCTCAGCCACGACGACATCGCCCGCCGCACTGGCAAAGACCGTAGCACCATCACCAACACCCTCCGCCTCCTCAAGCTCCCCGCCGACGTTCAGAATCTCCTCGGAGAGCACCGCCTCTCGATGGGCCATGCGCGCGCCATCCTCGGTCTCCCCACCGAAGACCTTCAGCGCCAGGTCGCCGAAAGAGCCACTTCGCAGGGCCTCTCCGTTCGCCAAGTCGAGCGCCTGGTTCAGCGCATGACGGCCACCCGCGAACCCAAGTCCCCGGATGAGGTTGCCGATCCTAACGTCAAGGCGGCCATCGCCGAACTCGAGAGAGTCTTGGGCACGCGCGTCCGTATCACGGGAAAGCCCGACAAGCGCGGTCGGCTCGAAATCGAGTTTTACTCGGCCGAGGACCTGGACCGCATCTATTCCGTGATCGTGGGCGAGCGCGAGGCTTGAACCTGTGCGAGAAATGGAGCTAGGATTGGTGCCGGCGGCTGGACTCGAACCAGCGACCTTGGGATTATGAGACCCACGCTCTAACCACCTGAGCTACACCGGCGCAACTGGGGTCTCTTCCAGCCTATTCGGTTCCCCGAGAACTTGTCAAACGCACCCTCTGCCGGACGATTAACTTTCGTTAAGGTTTCAGTATTGACAGAAACTCGTTCCAGGTGCATAGTGGATGTGGAAGCCTCGGGTTGCGGTTTAACCTGGGCTTCTGGGCTCCAGAAGGATGGGGCGCCGATTCACGGCCTTTGCTCGCAGTTCGAGGAGGTCGTAGCTTACAGGAGGAAGTCTATATAGAACGTCCACATGTCGGGCGGCTACCTGCTTCCTCCGCTGACTGGCTGTAGACTTTAGACGCCTGCCGGTACTCAAACGCGCCGGCGCGCCGCGGTACATTGCACCGCGAATCGGGTCATTATACAGCCAGCGCCGCGAGCGGAATCGGTCTGTGCAGAGGCACAAACTGGACTCCGGCTATCGCGCCAGCGGGGAGCCGGCGGTCGCCCTTTCTCTTATCCCTGCCCATGCGAGCGCTCAGTGAATGCCGTTGAATTTCAAGGAGTTTCCAAGAGCTACGCCATCTACGATGCACCCGGCGACCGCTTGAAGGAACTCGTCACCTTCAATCGGCATCCCTTCCATCGAGACTTCTGGGCCTTGCGCGACCTGGATCTCACCATCCGCAAGGGCGAGACCTTTTGCATCATCGGAGAGAACGGGTCGGGCAAGAGCACATTGCTCCAGCTCGTGGCCGGCATCCTCCAGCCCAGCCAAGGCTCGGTTCTGGTTCAGGGACGCGTCTCGGCGCTGCTCGAGCTGGGCTCCGGGTTCAACCCCGAGTTCACCGGCCGCGACAACGTCTATCTGAACGGTGCCATTCTGGGCTTTTCCTCTCGGGAAATGGACTCCAAGTACCAAGCCATCGAGCAGTTCGCCGAGATCGGCGATTTCATCAACCGGCCGGTGAAGACCTATTCGAGTGGGATGGTGGTTCGCCTGGCCTTCGCGGTCGCCATCCACGTGGACCCCGAGATTCTCCTGGTCGACGAGGCCCTCTCGGTCGGCGACATCTACTTCCGCCAGCGCTGCATGCGCAAGGTCCACGAACTCCGCTCCCATGGCATCACCATTCTCTTCGTTTCGCACGCCATCGGCGACGTCAAGGCCATCGGCGACCGCGCGCTGTGGCTCGAGCGGGGCCGCATCAAGGAACTCGGCGAGACCGACCGCGTGGTCGCTAAGTATCTGGCCGCGATGACCGAGAAGGACTCCGCCTATCTGACGCACCTCCAGCGCCCCGCCCCGGAGCGAGCCGCTGGCGCCATGGCGCCCGAGATCGTCGATCACATCCCCAACATCGACCATCGCCACGGCGACGGCCGCGCCCAGGTCATCGGCATCGCCGTCCTGGACCCGAATGGCCGTTCCCTCCCGCTGCTCGAGCCTCTGTCCCGCATCGTGGTTCGAATCAGCGTGCGCGCCAGCGAGCAGATTCCGCTCCCCATTGTCGGCTTCATGTTGCGCAACCATCTCGGCATCGATTTCTCCGGCACGAACACCTCCCGCGAGGGCTCCGACCTTCCCCCCATGGCCCCCGGAGACGTCTACACAGTGGATTTCCACCTCGACCTGCCCCAGCTCTATCCGTCCTTCTTCTCCTTTTCTCCCGCCATCGCCGACGGCACGCTCCACAGCTACCGTATGTGCGACTGGATCGACAACGCCCTCACCATGCAGATGGGACACAGCGACGGCCAGATTTACGGCTACCTCCACCTCCCCTGCAAGGTGGAACTCAACGCCCGCCTCGGCGCGCCCCCGGAGGCCACCGTTGCTTGAGTTCACCGGCGAGCGCGTAATCCCCGGACAGGCCGGCGTCGACCTCTGGAACGAGCACCTGGCGCGCTACGTCTTTGCCGCCCGTTTCGCCTCCGGCCGGCGCGTTCTCGATGCCGGATGCGGCACGGGCTACGGCTCGGCCGAACTGTATCCCGCCGCCCGCAGCATCGTCGGCGTGGACGCATCCCTCGACGCCGTCCGTTACGCTCGCGACCACTACTCCACACGCAATCTCCGGTTCCTCGCCGCCTCCTGCGCGGCTCTCCCTCTCCCCGACGCCTCCCAGGATCTGGTGGTCGCCTTTGAAGTCATCGAGCACCTGGTGGAATGGCAGCGCTTCCTAGCCGAAGCCCGCCGCGTGCTGGCCCCCGCCGGCCTGTTCATCGTCTCCACTCCCAACCAGGAGTACTACGCCGAGTCCCGCGGCCTCACTGGTCCCAACCCATATCACGTCCACGAATTCGATTTCGACGAATTTTCCGCGCGCCTTCGCGACCTTTTCCCCTCGGTCACGCTCTTTCTGCAGAACCACGTGGATGGCATCGTCTTCCAGCCGATCGCCGGCAATCCGCCGCTGGCCCCGCAGGTGCGCGCCGCCGATCGCGAGGCCGACCCGCGCCAGGCGCACTTCTTCGTCGCCGTCTGCTCCCTCGAGCCGCAGCCCGATCCGCCTCCTTTCCTCTATCTGCCCGGCGCCGGCAACGTGCTCCGCGAGCGCGAGCTGCACATCGCGCGCCTGGAAGCCGAGCTGGCCACCAAGGACCGCTGGCTCGAGGATCTGCGCGCCGAGAAGCAGGTCTTGGTCGACATGTTCCGCGCGCAGACCGCCGAGCTCGACCGCAGCAACCTCTGGGCCGCCGAGCTCGACCAAAAGCTCGCCGCCGCGCAAGACCGCATCGTCAAGCTCCAACAGGAGCTCGCCGAGACGATATCCGGCTATGTGGCCTCCATCGCCGCCTACGAGGCCCAGGTCGCCGAGCTGGCCACCGTGAATCGCGAGAAATCGGAGTGGGCGGCCCGTCTGGATGCCCAGCTCGAGGCCAAGGGCCGCGAATTGCTGGACTGCATCCAGTCGCTCGATAAGGCCGAGGCGACGGTCATCGAGCGCACCGAGTGGGCCATGCGCCTGAACATCGAGGTTCAGCACCTCACCGCGCTTCTGGAGACGGTCCGGGCCTCGCGCTGGATCAAGCTGGGCCGCCAGGTCGGCCTCGGTCCGGAGCTGCCCAATAGTTGACATGCCGAAGCTGAAGCGATTCCTGCGCAGCCTTCCCCTACTCCTGCTCTCGCCGTTCCTGCTCCTGGTGGCGGCCCTGGCGATGGCAGCCGCCGACCTCCTTGGGCTCGTCTTCGGCCGCCGGCGCCACCCTTCCGACGCCGCTCCCCGCCGCACCACGGCCAGCGTCGTCATCCCCAACTGGAACGGCCGCGAGCTGCTCGAGAAGTACCTTCCCTCGGTCCTGGCCGCATTGGACGGCAACCCGGAAAACGAGGTCATCGTCGTCGACAACGGTTCCACCGACGGCAGCGCCGAGTTCCTCCGCCAGAGCTTCCCCCAGGTCCGCCTTCTGGCGCTGCCGCGCAATCTCGGCTTCGGCGGCGGCTCGAATGCCGGCTTCCGCGCCGCCCGCAACGACATCGTGGTCCTGCTGAACAGCGACATGCGCGTCGATCCCGGCTTCCTCCAACCCTTGCTCGACGGTTTCGACGAGGAGCGCGTCTTCGCCGTCGGCTGCCAGATCTTCTTCGGCGATCCGGCGCGCAAGCGCGAGGAAACCGGCTTGACTCAATGCTGGTGGCGTGACGGCGGCCTGCGGGTTCGCCACCGTCTCGACGCCGCCGTCACCGGCCTCTTCCCGTGCGCTTACGGCGGCGGCGGCTCCTGCGCCTTCGACCGGCGCAAGTTCCTCGAACTCGGCGGCTTCGATTCCCTTCTGGCCCCCTTCTACCTGGAAGATACCGATGTCGGCTACCTGGCCTGGAAGCGCGGCTGGCGGGTGCTCTATCAGCCGCGCAGCGTGGTCTATCACGAGCACCGCGGAACCATAGGAAAGCACTTCCGCGAGGATCAGATCCAGGCGGCCTACTCGAAGAACTTCATCCTTTTCTGTTGGAAGAACATTCACGAGTGGCGCCGGCTTGGGTCGCATTTCGCCTTCACTCTGGGCGACGCCCTGGTCAGCTCCCTGTTCGGAGATTCCAGGGAACGGGCCAACGCCCACGGAATCTGGCGGGCTTTCCGGCAGCTTCCGGGGGCACTCGCTTCGCGCTGGCGCTCCCGCCGCCTCGCCGTGGTCAAAGATACCGAGGCTTTCCTGCGCCCCCTGGGCGGCTACTATCGCGACCGTTTCGTGCTCAGCCGGTCGGCGGCGCCCACGGATGAAAAACTGCGCGTGCTGTTCGTTTCTCCCTACCCCATTTGCCCGCCCATTCACGGCGGCGGCGTCTTCATGTACCAGACTCTCCGCGAGCTTGCCGCGATCGCCGAGGTCCATCTGCTGTGCCTGCTCGATTACCCCCGCGAGCTGGACGCCCATCGCGAACTGGGCGGCCTCTGCGCCTCCGCCGAGTTTCTGGTCCGCAGGGAAGGCCGCTCCAAGTCCTTCGGCTCGATCATCCCGCACGCCGTCCGCGAATTCTCTAGCGACGACCTCGAGTGGCGGATGCACCGCCAGATCTATACGAAAGCCATCGACGTCATTCAGCTCGACTACACCGCGCTCGCCCAGTACGCGGGCCGCTACCGTCGCCTGGTTTGCGCCCTCTTCGAGCACGACATCTATTTCCAGTCCATCGCGCGCGGCCTCTCGGAACCGCGCGGCCTCACCGGGAAGATCGCCGCAGCCGTCGAGTACCTGCGCGCCCTCCACTACGAATTGCGCACGCTGCCTGCCATCGACCGCATTCAGGCCTGCACCCGCGAGAACAAGGAATATCTGCTCTCGTTCATGCCCCGTCTGGCGGGCCGCGTTCAGGAGGGCCTGCGCGCCGTCGTCGACACCTCCAGCTATCTCTTCCAACCCGCGGGGCGCGAGCCAGCCACCATGCTCTTTCTGGGAAGCTTCCGCCATCTGCCCAATCAGGCGGCGCTGGCCTGGTTCCTCCGCTACGTGTTGCCGCGCGTCCTCGAGCGGCGTCCCGACGCCCGGCTTGTAGTCGTGGGAGCGGAGGCGCCTCCGCGGCACGGCCTCCCGCCCTCGCCGGCCATCGACCTCCGCGGCTTCGTGGACGACATCCGCGAGCCACTTTCCCGCTATGCCGTCTTCGTCTGCCCCATCCTGAGCGGATCGGGCGTTCGGGTGAAACTGCTGGAGGCCTTCGCCGCCGGCATTCCGGTCGTTTCCACGCGCGTTGGCGCGGAGGGATTGGCCCGCCAGGATGGAGACCTTTGCGCCCTGGCGGACGATCCAGCCGAGTTCGCCCAGAAGATCCTGGCCCTCTTCGACCGCCCAGATCTGGCCGTGCAAATGGCCCAGCGGGCCCGCCGCGAGGTGGAAACCAACTGGGACGCCGCCGCCTGCACCCGCAAGCTCGTCGAGAGCTACCGCGACGCCCTGCGCGAGAAGCGCGGCGCTACTTCCCCTTAAGCACCCGCTGCAGCCGGCCTACGATTTCCCGCGCCGTGCGGTCCATCTCTCTGGACATGGTGCTCTTCGGCTGCACGTACGTCGACCACAGCACGGCTCGGCTCCGCCGGTCCACCAGGAAGATGGTTCCCTTGCCCTTCCCGAAGGTCGAGACCGGTGGAGGAGCCTGTTTCGCCTCCGCCGCCGGCTCCTCCTTCGCCTCCCCTGGGTTCGCTCCCTCGGATGTCTTGGCCGCCGCTGCCGGAGGTTTGGGCGCTGGCGGCTCCGGGTAAAGCTCCGCGAGCTTGGCTTCCAGCTCCGTTCCCACGCGGTCCGTGAACACCGCGTCGGCCTTCTTCGGGTCCGTCACCACCTGGAACAGCCCGGCATTGGTAATCCGGTTGGCGAGATCCTGGTCCAGTCCGCCCGCCATGGGAAGCAGGTACACCGAGTGGACGTTGGCGAGTTGCGCGCTGGCGCCCATCGCGAAGGCAAAGAGACCGCAAAGTAAAACGCTGGCGATTTTCATGGCAAGTACCATCATAATAGGATTTGCGCGAGCGGCTGTTGCTCATTGCGGGAACCCTGGCGGCGTTCGGCAGCGCCGCGTGGGGCTCCTTCCATTTCGACGACTACGCCATCTTCTCCAGCCCCTCCCTGACCTCGCCCTCCGGCTGGTGGGAAGTCTGGGGGCCGCTCTCTACCCGCCCGCTCGCCTACTTCACCTTTTGGCTCAACTGCCAGCTCGGCGGTAGCGATCCGCTGGGGTTCCACCTCGTCAACCTGGCCCTCCATCTCGCCGCCGTTCTGTTGCTATGGGAGCTGTTGCGCCACCTCATCCCGCCCCGCGCCGCCTTCATCGGAGCGCTGCTGTTCGCGGTCCACCCCATCCAGAGCGAGCCGGTGGCCTACGTTTTCGCCCGCCCCATCCTCCTCGCGGCTGTGTTCTGCCTGCTCTCGGCCATCGCCTGGCTGGAGGGCCGGCCGTGGCTCGCGGTCCTCTGCTTCGCCTTGGCGCTCGCGGGAAAAGAAGAGGCCGCCGCTTTTCCCCTCGTCCTCTGGATGCTACCCCCCGCCAAACCCACCCGCAGGAACTGGCCCATCCTGGCCATGCTGGCGCTCTCTCTTGCGGCTGGATTACGCGTCATCTGGGTGGCCAAAACGCTCGGGACAACCGCCGGCGCCGGAGCCGGGATTTCCCCTCTGAGCTACCTCCTCATGCAGGGCGAGGCCATCCTGCGCTACCTGCGCCTGTGCGTCATCCCTTGGGGGTTCACGGTGGATACCGAACTCCAACCCGGCTGGATAGCCTGGATATCCTGGGCGCTGCTCGCGGCCGCCATCGCCTTCGCCTGGAAGCGCCGGTGGCTGCCCTTCCTGGCCGCGCTCGTGCTGCTCATTCCATCTTCCTCGGTGTTTCCCGTGCCGGACCTGGCGGCCGACCGCCGCATGTACCTTCCCATGCTGGCCTTGTCTGCCGGAGCCGGCCTACTGCTGGCCCCTCTGCGCACCCGCTGGATCGCCGCCCTCGCGGTGATACTGGTCGCGCTCAGTATCGGCCGCATGGAAGTCTGGCGCACCGAGCAGTCGCTCTGGGAGGAAGCCGTCGAGCGCTCGCCCGGCAAGGTCCGCCCCAAGATCCAGCTCGCGCGCGTGGTGGCGCCGGACCGTGCCCTCCAACTGCTTCGCGAGGCGCGCGCCCTGGCGCCCGACGATCCGCAAGTGCCCTCCGAGATCGGAAGGATCGAGCTCGCATCCGGAGGGGCCGCCGAAGCCCTCGCCGAATTCGGCCGCGGCCTGGCGCTGGCGCCGCGCGATCCCCGCGCCTTCAACAATCGCGGCACCGCCCTCGCGGCTCTGGGCCAAACCGACTCGGCCCGCCGCGATTTCGAGCGCGCCCTGGCCCTCGACCCCTGCCTCTTCGAAGCCCGCCTCAACCTGCGCGCCGGTCCCGGACCCGGTTGCCGTTACACCGCCGCCCAGCAGCGCGCGCTAGCCGGCCCATAATCGAGCCGGCGGAGTTAGCTGGGCTGCCTGTCAGCTGCGGGATTTCGGCCCCACTGCTTCCCGGTCGTCGCAGGCTTTCTTCGCGCATCCGTGCCAGATTTCGCGCTCCACGGGCCCAAGTGCGCCAGTTAGCAGCGACGCCGCCGGGAGCTCCCAAGGGTTGAAGGAGGAAATCCAGCGCGCACTCAGCACATCCGCTGCGCAAATCGCCACCGTTCCGTGCTCCGCTGAGCCGCCAGCAAGAGCAATCATGTCGATTTATTAAAAACAGTCAAGAAAGCCGAGAACGGCTTGACCCGAGCGCACCGCGTGAAATAGAATAGCTCCCACGGTCTAACCAAAACGGACAATCACAGCTCATTTTGACTGTATTCTAGGCCGAAGGGTGGGCACTGTGCACGCTGCGATTCGAATTGTCGAGACATCTCGGGCCTTTGACGGCTCAGCGTCCAAGCCGGAAATGCTCGCATCTAGGACGAGTTCTGTCGCCCGAAACGCAATTATGCTAACCCGGCTGGTTCTCCTCCTCGCGGCCGTGACCTACCTGGCCCACTCGGCGGCGGCGCAAAGCCCAACCGTGCAGATCTCCAATCTTACCGAGCCTGGATATCCTTTCCGAGTTAATGACTCTTTCCAGATCGTGGTCCACGGCCCCCCGAACCAGCAAGTCACCAACACCGCAAACCAAAATAACAACGGTTGGAGCACGACCCCGTATGGGTATACGAACTCGAGCGGCAACTTCTCATTAAGCGGGGTAATGTCCCCAGCCGCTGTCGGAAGCTGGATTGAGGAGTGGGCGGTCGGAAACGTTGCAGCAACGCCGGTCCTGACCTTTACCGTCAGTCCGAGCGTGCAGATCTCCAATCTCACCCGCGGGGGGAATACGAGTTTCTATGTCGGCGATTCTTTCCAGGTTTCGGTCCAAGGTCCACCGAACCAGCAAGTCAGCAACACCGCAGAGCAGAATGCCAACGGTTGGAGTACGACCCCGTATGGGTATACGGACTCGAACGGCAACTTCTCGATGAGCGGGGTCATGACCCTAGCCGCTGTTGGGTCCTGGACCGAAGTGTGGACGGTGGGGAGCTATCAGGCACTGCCAACGCTTTCGTTCACAGTCACGCCGGTTACGTATACTATCGGCGGCCAGGTGAAGCTGGGAGCGGCGGGGCTGGCCGGAGTTACCGTCGGCCTTAGCGGCTATTCAACCGCATCCGTCAGACCAACCCCATCCTTGACAGGCGGGCCGGGCTCGCCTAGCGACGGCTGGCCGCCCAGGCCGCAGGCGTGAGCTCGGCGA
>JBKQQG010000094.1:0-12785 GCA_052144455.1 Bryobacteraceae bacterium | reverse complement strand
TCAAAGTGGGCCAAGCCGGAGTATCGAACTCAGACGCGCGGTTTTGCGGTCGAACTTCCAGTTGATCTTGACGCGGGCGCGATTCATGCGACGATTCCAGGATCGAGCCTCCCGGCTTAGGGCCTTGAGGTCGGGAACCCTCCGGCCGCCGAGGCATTGCCGCGAGAGGATGCCGATCTCGATTTCAGCCTGATTGAGCCAGCTTCCGTGGGTCGGCGTGTAGTGAACGGTGAACCGGTTCCAGATTTCGCCTCCGGCCTCCGCGCCGTACAGATCCGTCAGGGACTTGCGGCGATGGATGTTCAAGTTGTCCATCACCAGGTGGACGGTCTCGGCTTCCGGATACTGCATGGCCAAACGGAGCACTACCTGCGCGAACTGAAAGGCCGAACGGTCCGGCGTGGGGAAGGTGAAGTGCCGGCCGGCCTTGGGTTCTACGGCGCAGAAAACATTGGCTGTGCCGCGACGCTCGTACTCGCTATCCCGCCTCGCTTCGCGGCCCGGCACGGCGGGAGAGCTCGGGCGGACGTCGGCGTGCAACGTGACGGGCTTCTCATCCAGGCACTCCACCGGCTGTTGGGGATCGTAGGGTTGTTCATACGTCTCCAGAACGCCTTCCATCCGGGCGATGTAGTCCCCATTGAGGTCGGCCGCGCACCACATTTTTTCCCCGCCACGGCTTGAGGTCGTGGTGGAGCGGCAAAACCCGGATGGTCTCCCTTCCCACGCGTGGAACCAGCCGCCGCTTGACGGCTTCCTCGGCCACCAACCGCACGGTCCACCGGGCGCGACCTTCGGGCGGGTCGCTGCAGACCATGGCGATGATGCGTTGCCTCTGGCTGTCCTCCAGCACGGAGGCGGCCCCGGGCCGCTGCTTCTCATAAAGGGCCCGTTCGAGTCCCCCTTGCTGGTAGCGATGGGCGACCTTCCGAATGGCCTGCGGAGTCAACGGAACAACCGCGGCAATCTGCGGCGAGCTGACGCCTTTGGCCAACTGCAGAAGGGCGACGGCCCGCAGGACAACCCGGACCTGCTGGACGCCGCCGCTCAGCAGTTCCCTCAACTCCTTCTGGTCCTTGTTGGTGACTTCGATACACAGGGCCGGACGCGCCATACCCCAAGTACGCGCCAAAACATATCCGATTGGAAGTGTTTTATAGAATCTTTTTGGGCGGTCGGGGAGCTAGTTCTCTCTCCAGTCTGATCGCTCGCGACCGGTCCAGCGGCAAGCCAAACCTTGCCCTACTCCGACCGCAGGGCTTCCAGCAGCCAGGAGCGCAGCGTGGCGGCGGTGGCGATGAGCGAGGCGGCGGCGCCGGTGGCGAGCACGAGACCCAGAAGCGCGGCGAGGGATGCCGTGGGCACATGGCCGCCGCGCAGGTAGACCGCGGGGGCCACGGCCACCGCCGCGCATCCGGCGCCGGCGGCGAGCCCGATCATGAGCAGGCTCGCGTTCTCCGCGAGCACCATCACCGCGAGATCTCGCCCACCATAGCCGACGGCTCGCAGCAGCGCCAGTTCCCTTCTCCGCTCCAACGCGTTCCGCAGCAGCACGGCCGCCAGGCCCACCGTGCCCAGCACCAGGCCCAGGCCGCCCAGCGCGCGAAACGTCGAAAGGTACGTGTTCTCCACCATGTGGAAGGCCGCGAGCCGCGCTTCGGCGGGTTGGACGACAAATCCATAATCGGAGAGCGACTCTTCGAGCGTCCGCGTGACCGCCTGCTCCTTGTCGGCGGGAACGCTCAGCAGGAAAAAGCGGTAGCCCTCGGAATCCGGGAACAGCCGCAGAAAATTCTCCTCGGAGACGATCAGTTCGCCCTGAAAGACGCTGTCCTCGAGCGCGGCCACGATGCGATAACGAATCCCGCCCGCCTCGAATTCCTCGCCCAGTTTCCGGTGCAGCGAATAGGTCATGGAATTTCGATCGGCGATGGCCGGAATGGCGCCGCCGGGAAGGTGCGACTTGAGCAGCGGCCACGGATTGCCGGAGCTGCGCAGGAAATCCGCGGGAGGCGCAACGATGCGTGGATTGCCCGGCTGGTAGAGGTTGAGGCAACTGGCGTCGTCGCCCGGCCGGACGCGAAAAGGAACAATCCGGACGCCGTCGAGGGCCGGCAGATTCAGGGCGGCGCGGCCGGCTGGCGTGTTGGGATCGTGGATCAACGGCAGGGCGGAGTCGGCGATCAGCCCGAACCCGCCGGTTGCCGAGGCGTCGCCGTCGCGCCGGAATGCGTCCAGAGAAACAATGGTGAAAGTCGCCGAGGCAATCAGGGCGATGCAGAGGATGGCGCGTCCGGGGCGGTACGTCAGGCTGCGCAGCCCCAGGGTAAATGGGCCGCGGATGGGAGCCGAGCCCGGCGCGTGCATCCAGGCCGAAACAAGCAACAAGGCGGCGATGAGCAGCAAAGCTCCCGCGCCGAAGAAAGCGGCCGTCTGGCCGGCCTGGCCGGTGAGAGCCGCAGCGACGAAGCCCGCCGCCAGCAGGGCGCAAACCGCTCCCGAGCGCCCGCGCCGCCGTCCGGTTCCGGACACACGGCCGCCCGTTAGCAGATGCCGCGGGGTCTCCGGTTGCAAGCCGCGCAGAGTCCAGGCCACGGACGCCAGGCCCGCGAGCACGCCTCCCGCGAACGCGATGGCGAGCGGTGGAAACGAAGCGTGGAGACCGAGCAGCCTGGTCCCTACCGCATCGAACCACCACGTGCGCAGCCCCAGCAGGATGAGAGCGCCGTAGGCCAGCGCAGCCCCGGCCCCGGTCGCGGCCCCAACGGTTGCGAGCACAAAGCCTTCCAGCAGGAAAATCGTCCGGATCTTCGACGCCGAAAACCCCAGCGAGCGAAGCACCCCGATTTCCTTCGTCCGTTGTTCGATGCCCAGCTTGAAGAACAGCCCCGCCAGGAGCAGTGCGGAGACCATCAGGAAAAAGCTGAAGTAAGTGAAGTATTCGCCGAAGTCGGTGGCGCCTTGGGCCGCCTTCAGGGCCTGCGCCTTCACCGGCGTCGCGGTCAACCCCATTTTCGCGGGGTCGAGCGCCTGGCGGAGCGCCTCCGGGAATGCCGGCGCAGGCGGGAATATGCGAATCGAGGTCAGGCTCCCGAAGCGCGTTCCCCACAAGCGCCGCCCCCGCTCCAGGCGGATGAACGCCTTGGGCGTGGCGCGATACCGATTCCAGTACTCCTCGTCCACGGGCCGGATTCGTTTCAGGTCCAGCGGAAAGGGCGGGTCCCAATCGCGCAGGCTGCCTGACTCGGTCAGGCCCGGGTAGTCGGGCGTCAGGTCGCGATCCGCCGCGTCTCCGGCCAGCGGTACGATGCGCTCCAGCCGGAATCGCGCCGTGTCCGTGTGCAACCTGCCGTCGTTTCTCCAGACGTAATAATCGAGTTCCACGAAGTCGCCCGATTTCGCGCCGAGGTCCCGGGCCGCCCACTGGTTCAGCACGATGCCGTCGTCTCCCGCGGGAGCCAAGCCGGACGCGAGCGCCGCAACGAGGGAATAGGGCGTCCCGCGCCCTCCCGCGCGGATGCCGTTGACGAGGTACGTCAGCACCGGCTGGGTTCGGAGGCCCAGCGACTCCGCGGTCGAGGATACCGCGCTAGAGAGTGCATCGCTAATCAGGGCAGCGTCGCTTTCGAGCGACAGCCAGCCCGGTTTTTCCAGGACGCGCAGGCGAAGCCCGAGGTCCGCCAGCGCGTACCTTTTCTTCAGCGCGCGCTCGACCTCCGCGGCGCCCCCCACCAGGTCCCCCACCAGAATGGTATTGACCTTTTCGCGCTGGTCCAGGTCCTTCTGCAAACGCTCGAGCGGCACGTATACCGCGCGCACATCTCCCTGCTGTGGGCGGAGAGAGAATTCGCGAGCGGCCACCCCGCCGGCGGCCAGCCGGATAGTCCGACCGGCATCCTCCTTGCGGCCCTGCAGCGTTTCGAGCGGGATCGACGAAGGCTTCGGCAAGCGCAGCAGGATGGCGTCGTGCGCCGCGGCCCCCAGTTCCCGCGCCAGGGCCGGGGTCAACAGAGCCTCCCTGCCCTGCGGAGGACTTCCGGGCGCGCCCTGGAATCTCCAGAAGCGCTCGTCGACCCCGTAGATCTCGACACCCGCGGCCCGTTTTCCGCTGGCTTCGTGGGTCACTACGCCTTGGAGGACGATGACCGGGGCGGAGGGCTGAAGCGCCGTGGCCAGTTCCTCGCGGAAGAAGCCGCTGCGCGTGACGGCGACGCCGGTGTTCCCAAGCCTCCCCAGCGCCAGGTCACGCAGGCTGGCGCGCACCGATTCGCCTACCAGGAGCGCGCCGCCGAGCACTCCCGTAGCCACCGCCACCCCCAGCAGCGCCGCCAGGTTGGTGCGCCAGTACCAGGTGAGATTACGCGCCAGCAGGGTGCAAGTTCGCATGACGCAATTCGTATCGCCGCGGAAATCGCGCCGCCAGCGCCGCGCTGTGGGTCACCACGATCAGCATCGTTTCCTGGCGGCCGTGCAACTCCAGAAGCAGGCCCGCCACCACTTCGGCGGAAGCTTCGTCGAGATTGCCTGTGGGCTCGTCGCAAAGCAGCAGGCGCGGCCGAAGGACCAGCGCCCGCGCCAGGGCGACGCGCTGCCGCTCTCCGCCGGACAGCTCCGACGGCCGGTGATCCAGCCGGTCGGCCAAACCCACCTGTTGTAGCAACTCCCGCGCCCGCTTCGGATAATCCGCGCGATCTTCGGCGACCAGCGTCGGGACCAGCACGTTCTCCAGCACCGAGCATTGCGGCAGCAGGCAGTGATCCTGAAAAATGAAACCGATCATCCGATTGCGGAAGGCGGCCAGCTCCCGCTCGCGCAGGCGATAGGGATCGGCGCCGTCCAGCGTCACAGTGCCCGCCGTCGGCGGCTCCAGCGCTCCGGCGATATACAGCAGCGTGCTCTTGCCGGAGCCGGACGGCCCCGTGATGGCCGCCGCTTCGCCCCGCTGAAGCGAGAGCGATACGCCCGAGAGTACCCGCAGAGGTCCGCGCGGCGTGGGGTATTCTTTGGCGACCTCCGAGATTTCAAGCATGGGTGGCCGCCGTGACAATGCCGCGAAAAACTTCCACCGCGCGCGCGGCCATTTGCGAAGCGCCGTAATGCGCCCGGACCCCCTCCGCGCCGCGCCGCCGCAATTCCGCCAGCCGCTCCGGAGCTTTCCATAGCCCGTAAATGCCGTCCGCCAGGCTCTGCGCGTCGTCTGGCTCGACCAGGATTCCGCCTCCCGTTTTCTCCAGGATCTCCGGAAACGCCCCGCGCCGCGGTTGCACCACCGCCGCGCCCGCGGCCATCGCTTCCAGCAGGAAAATGCCCTTCGGCTCGTCGTAGGCGCTGGGTACGCTCACGAGATCGAGACTCGCCAGGTATTCGATCTTCCGTCCGCGATCGAGTTCCCCATGGTAGCGGAATTCATGCGCCAGACCAGCCTCTCTCATCCGGCGTTCGATGCCGCGCAGGTATTTCCGATGCTCGGGCGCCAGGTACCCGGCCGCCTGTAGAGTCGAGCCGCCGAAATCCGTCTCGCGCCGCAGCCGCAGGTAGCTCTCAACCAACAGGTGCAGCCCTTTTTCCGGCGCCACGCGAGCAAAGAAACCGACGTTGAAGGCGCTCTTCGGAGCCCGTTCCCCGCCATCGTATCCCTCCAGGCTGATGCCCAGTGGAATGACGTGCATCTTGCGCTCCGGAATCCCAAGGCGCTCCCGCCAGTAACCCGCGCTGAACTGGCTGACGGCCGCAAATCCGTCGACATCGTCGAGCGCCCCGCGGATCAGCTCCACCGAGCGGGTCCGGTACGGCTCCCGCAACTGGTCCAGAAACAATTCTTCGCCTTGCAGCATGCAGCATACCGGCCGGTTCACGGCCTCGCGAATCGGCCGCGCCAGCCCGATCAGCAGCGAGTTCGGCAGCGTCGCGATTTCGGGCGGCGCCTCGCCGCGGAGCCATTCTTTCAGCTTGCGGATCTCCTTGAACTGGAACCCGTCCTCCCCGCGCAGCATGGACACCGTCATGTCGCCCAAAAGGTGCGGATCCACTTCCAGGGAGGTTCGCGAAGCCAGCTTCAGCATCCACCGCGCGTCCCACAGCCGGTCGAGCAGCCGCGGCTTGCGAAAAAACGCGGCCTGCTGGTCCAGGCACACGCTGATCCCGTTCAGGAAGACCTTGGGATAGCTGACGTCCGGCTCGTCCGTGCGGATGGGGGTGTAGAGCGGCAGCAGAACGGCCTCGTGGCCCTGCCTCCCGAGTTCCGCCGCCAGCGTGTTGTCGCGCAGGCAACTGCCGCAATACATCCGCGCGGCCCCGGCGGTGAGCGCAAGGATCTTCATGGGACGGCTCTCCCAGTTTATTACGACAATGCAGCCGCCGAAGTTCGCCTTCTCCGCGGCGCCGCAAAGCCACTCAGAAAACGAACTTCAACGCGAACTGAATCCGCCGCGGGTCCTGCGCGGAGACCACCTGGCCGAAAGTGGGCGACCCCAGGAAGTTGTCGGGAAGGTTGAAATTAGTGTGGTTCAGAGCGTTAAAGAACTCCGTGCGGAATTGGACGTTGAGCCCCTCGCCGATGGCGGTGTTCTTGACGATCGAGAGGTTCACCGCCTCCAAGCCCGGGCCGTTGAGAATGTTGCGCCCCGCGTTGCCGAAACTCCCGTAAAGCGGCGTCGCGAAGGCCGCCGTATTGAACCACTCCCGCGGCGTGGGACTGGCCAGCGCCGGATTGCCCGTCGCATTCGGCCGGTCGTTGGCGCCGAACCCCAATTGGGAGATGCCGGTATTCGAGTTGTCGTTATCCGGCAGCAGCGCCACCGTCAATGGTTGGCCGGTCTGCAACGTCAGTGCGCCGAAACTCTGCCAGCCTCCGATCCAACGATGGCGCTTCAGCAACGGCAGATCGTAGGCGTAACTGAAAGCCAAGCGCTGCCGAATGTCGAAATCGGAGCGGCCCCGTTCCGCGCGCAGGTCATAACTGTTCTGGGGGACATTCGGATCTCCAGTTGTACTAAAGAACCCGGAGGCGTCGTCAATCGACTTAGCGTAGGTGTAAGACGCCAGCAAAGACAATCCCCGCCAAACACTCTGCTGGAGCCGCGCCTGAAAGCTGTGATAAGTCGAGTTAGCCGCCGACTCGATGATGTCGATCTCGGAAAAGTCCACATTCGGGCCGGGGTTCTCCAAATTGACGGAAGGCTGCGGCTGGTTGATATTGCGCGAATCGATCAGATGCGTGCCCTTCGATCCGACGTAGGCGATCTCCAACACTCTCGGCTTTCCAAGCTGCCGCTGCACGCTGAAGTTCCACTGCTGCACATAGGGTGTTTGAAGGTTGGGTTGGAAGGCGATCGCCGACCCCGGATAGGGAACCGGGAAGTTGGCCGGGAACGGATTCGACAACGACAGGTTTACCAGGCCCTGAATCGGATAATACAGATTGAAATTGTAATAAGGCGCGCTGAAGTAGAGACCTTCGCCGGGCGCCAGCGCCGATTGGTCGTAGTGAATCCCGTAAGCGGCCCGAAGTACGGTTGTGTTTCGCCCGCCCGGCGACCACGCCAGACCGATCTGCGGAGCGAAGTTACGGTATTGCGGATGGTAGCCGCCGCGCGGGAATCCGGCCTCGCCCAGTTGGACCAGCGATCCCGTTCCCTGGTCGTACACCGTGGCGCGATTGGCGGCATCCACCGCCGGCGAGTTGTACTCATAACGCAATCCCAGCGTTAGTGTCACATCCCTGCGGACGCGCCAGGTGTCGTTGGCGAAGAAGTCGTAGCTGCGCGTTCGTAAGTGCTCCGGATTGTCTTCCCTCGCCCCGCCGGTCTCCGTGGGGGCCCCGAGTAACAACTCCTCCAGCGGGTTGCCAAGCAGGAGCCCGGTGAAATCGAAGAAGCCGCGCGATTCGATATCGCGGTAGGCGTTTTGTTGCAAAAGGCGCAGGTCCAATCCGAACTTCACTAAGTGCTTGCCTCGCACCCAGGTCGCGTTGTCGGCGATCTGCCAGGTGTTCGTGGTTCCATGCTCCGGAGTGGTGGGATCGTCCCCCAGGGACGAGAAGCCATTCACCGACGTCAGCGTCAATCCCCAGTCGCGCGAATTCGTCGAAACCTCCGGCAATCCGAGTTGCCGATTGACGCTCGCGCCCTCGCCCTGCTGGTAATCTCCGTTCGAGACCCGATTGAAGGCCAGCCGCAACTCGTTAAGCAGCGCCGGCGAGAAGATGTGCGTCTCTCCCAAGGCCGCATTTTGCGCGCGGCTCGGAACCTGGATGCCGTAACCCGGTATCGAAGCGTCTCCCGGCGAGCCGGCAAATGGATCGAATAAGTTGTCGTCCACGAAGCTGTAGCGTGCGAAGAGACTGTCGGATGGCCGGAAGGAGTGGTCCAGCCGCGCGTCGAATTGGTTCTGGCCGTCGGTGAGCGATGGCGAGGATACGAAATTGGCTCCGGGTGCGTTGCGGTCCGGCAGAGGATAGAGCGCCGCCAGCGCCACTCCGATCGGGTTCAAATAATACTGCGGAACCTGGTTGCCGGGAAGCGGCTGCCCGCTGGTGGGATCGGCCGCAATTAGGCCGCTTTGCGAAAAATCGCCGCCGCGTTCCGCCAGGGTCGGCACGTTGGCGACCAGCGTCTGGCCCGCCGCCGTCCGTGTGCCCTGGTAATCGACGAAGAAGAACGTCCGGTCCCTGACCAGCGGGCCGCCCAGCGTTCCGCCGAACTGGTTGCGCCGGTACAATGGCGCGGGCTGGTCCGAAGCCGCGAAGAAGTTGTTTCCATCCAGCCCGCCATCGCTGAAGAACTCATACCCAGTGCCGTGAAACTGGTTGCCGCCGGAGCGTGTGACTACGTTGATCTGTCCGCCCGCGTTTCTGCCGAAACTTGTGTCGTAGGTGGAAGAGGCTACTTCGAACTCGCGGATCGCATCCACCGGCGGGGTCACGCCGGCGCCGTTCAGCTTGGGATCGCCATTATAAACTCCGTCGAGGAGAAAGTTGTTCGCGTCCTCGCGCGCTCCATTCACGCTGATGGAGAAGGCGCCGCGGACCGATCCGGCAGAGCCTTCGGCCGCCGGCGCCACCCCTGGCAGCAGCAGGCTGAGCTGATAGAAATCGCGCCCGTCGAGAGGAAGCCCAAGAACCTGCCGGTTGTCGATGACGCCGCCCATGGCCGGCGATCCCGTTCGCACCAGCGGCGCGATTCCGGCCACGTCGACGGCCACCTTGCCCGCCGCGTCCAAGCTCAGCTCGATGCGAAGATCCTGCTCCCCATCCACTTCCACGATCGACGTCCGTGCGTACCGGACAAACCCCTGGTGCTCGGCTTCCAGACGATACTCGCCAGGCGCGACGGCGGTAATGGTGAACTCTCCTCGCCCGTCGCTGATCGCCCTCCTCTGCGCGCCGGTTTCCTGGCGCGTCAAGATGACCGTGGTCCCCGGCACACGCGCGCCGCTGGGGTCCGCGATCTCCCCTCTCACAACGCCCGCTACGGTCTGGGCGTGCGCCGTCCCCATCAAGACGATAACGGCGGTCGCCAATCCTACGCGGCCCACCGGTCTGGCGTGCGCGAGTTTCCACTGACCGGGCGCCAAACGCCCAGCGGAATGGGTGGTCATGCGAGACGATTCTCCTTAAGCCTTGTGTCTTACCTAATCATGACGTAATGAGTCCCGCCCTTGTTCCCGGTTCGCGCCCGCCGTGTGCCCCGTTTCCGCAGCCACCGCCCCAGGCGTGGCATGAGCTAACCAGATTCCGGGAGTCCTGGATCCATTCCGGTCCGTGCGGATCGCCGTCGCCGCATGGCCTGGAAGTTCACCCACGACAGGCCAACCGCCGTCAGCCTTGGTGCAAGCTGCCTTCGAAACCAGTTGTTCTCGGACAGCGGCGCCGCGCCTGTCTCGGATTCTCCGCGCCTGTTGAAGCGAGCTTCACGCTCTCGCGCCATCTGCTAGCTTGAAAGTTCCAGCAGGAGGTTCGATGCGCATCGCGCTGCTCGCTTTGGTAGTCGCCGCTTCCGCGCAGGATTGGCCCTCCTTCCGCGGACCAAGCGCGTCGGGAGTGGCGGACGGGCAGAACCTGCCGGTCCAGTGGGACGTCCAACGGCGCGTCAACGTGCTGTGGAAGACCCAGATCCACGGGTTGGCCCACTCCAGCCCGGTCGTCTGGGGCGGCCGCGTATTCCTGACCACCGCCGTCAGCAGCCAGCCTGGCGCCACCTTCAAACCGGGACTCTACGGAGAAGGCACTGCCTCCGACGATCTCTCCGTCCACCAGTGGAATGTGATTTGCCTGGACCGCGCTACCGGCCAGCTCCTGTGGGAGCGCACCGCCTACCAAGGCGTTCCCAAAGAGAAGCGCCACATCAAGTCGACCTATGCCAACTCGACTCCGGCCACCGATGGCCGCGTGGTGGTTGCCTTCTTCGGATCGCAAGGCTTGTATGCCTACACTCTCGCCGGCGGCCTGCTGTGGAAACGGGACCTCGGCCGGTTCGATGTCGGGGCCTACGATGCGCCCGAGTTCGAGTGGGGCGCCGCCAGTTCGCCCATCCTCTACAACGGTCTCGTGATCGTGCAGTGCGACCAGCAGAAAGGCTCCTTCATCGCCGCGTTCGACGCCAAGACCGGCGCGACCGTGTGGAGGACCGAACGCGACGAACTGCCTTCCTGGGGTACGCCGTCCGTTTTCTCGAGCAAGCTGCGAGCGGAGTTGGTGACCAACGGCTCCAACTTCATCCGCGGCTACGATCCGGCCTCCGGCAAGGAACTGTGGCGGCTGGGCGGCAGTTCCAAGATCACCGCGCCGACCCCGGTCGCCTCGGACGGCCTGATCGTCGTGGCCAGCGGCCGCCGGCCGGAAGCGCCGATCTTCGCCATACGCGCCGGAGCGAGCGGCGATATCACGGGCAGCCGGTCGGTGGTTTGGTCCAAAGAACAGCGCGGCCCTTACATGCCCACGCCTCTGATCTACGGCGGCTATCTCTATATCCTGGGCAACGCCGGCGTCTTCGATTGCTACGCGCTCTCCGACGGGCGGGAAATCTACCGCCAGCGAATTCCCGGCGCGGCTTCGGGTTTCAGCGCATCGCCCGTGGCCTCCGACGGCAAGATCTACCTCTCCGGCGAGGATGGCGAAATCGTCGTGGTGAAAGCCGGACCCACCTTCGAGCTTCTGGCAAGCAACGACATGGCCGATCCCATCATGGCCACCCCCGCCATCTCCGGAGGCCTCCTCATCGTCCGCAGCCAGCACTACCTCTGGGCCATCGGCCAGCGTTAATCCCCTACTTGATCTATAGCACTGAGTGTTATACTGATTTTGGGAGCAGTGCCCAACGCAATCCTGGTGAGGATGGGTGCGAACATTCAAGACCAAGGCGTTCACGCGCTTTGCGGACAAGGCCGGCATGGCCGACCTCGCGCTGTGTCGGGCGGTACGCGACGCGGGACGAGGATTGATTGCCGCGGATCTCGGCGGCGGCGTGATCAAGCAGCGGATCGCGCGTCCCGGCCAGGGAAAGTCGGGCGCATTTCGGACGCTGATTGTGTTCCGGGCGGGCACACGGGCAGTCTTCGTCCACGGCTTCGCGAAGAACGAAAAGGACAACATCGAGAGAGACGAACTGGCCGCGCTCAAGAAACTCGCAGCCGGACTATTGGCCTACGACGAGAAAACGATTGCCCGAGTAGTTGCGTCGGGAGCGTTGGTGGAGGTGACCTGCGATGAGAAGGCAATACCGTAGTCCCCTAATGGCGTCGATCCACGAGACCGCCGAAGGCCTGCACGCGGCCCGAGCCATGGACAAGCGCACGATGCGGGAATTCGATGAACTGTGCCTCACGCCGGTCCGTCCGCTGAGGCCCAGGGAAATCCGCGCGCTCCGTCTGCGGGAAGGCGCCAGCCAGGCGGTGTTCGCGCGCTACCTTAACGTGACCACGGGCCTGGTGAGTCAGTGGGAGCGCGGTGAAAGGCGCCCGCAAGGCGCCTCGCTGAAACTGCTTTCCCTGGTCGCCAAGATCGGCCTTCAAGCCGTAGCGTGACAGTTGCGGACAACTTGGCGCCCGCAGCCAGCACTACGTTGATCGGCAGCAGGTGATCGAATGACGGTTCCGGCCCGCGCGGCGTTCTTGGAGAGAATCGGCTGTTTTCGCTTCGTAGATGAGTTCCCGACCCCAGTTCGCGCGCTCACCAACGCGATCGAGGCGGAACGAAAAGACCATCCAGATGGAGACATCGGCAATTCGCTCATCGTGCTCCCCGAAGCGTTTAACCTTGGGCATGAGTATGGTCCACCAGCCCCTGAGGTGCGGGCTAGAGAGGTTCTCGATCAACTCCACAAAGAACTGGCTGCACCACTTCGTATCGCATTTGTCCTGGGTATCCTCGACGGGAGAAGCAACTCGGCGTACTGGGTCGACGCAGACGGCCCAAAACTCATGTGCCAAAAAATGGTGGACGATAGGACAGGCCTGTACGACCCGTGTCTTCGGAACTCCGACCATGCGAACCCGATCGGCTATGGAGGCGCTCGCATCGGCGTGCTAATCTGTGCGGACGCGGTCGACGATACCCCTTGTGCCCAGGGCCGTCGGAACGCTTTGTTAGAACGCCTGAAGGAAGGTGACGGCAATAAGATCCTATGCGTCCCGGCTAGATTTACCCTCTGGTCGCCCGACCCGACATTATTTCTCTCTTTTGTTCCCGACTACTGGTATGTTCTGGCGGGTGGTGTCTATCTCGAGGAGAGCTTCGTCGCCCACGCCCATGAGCCCCGGCCTAATAACCCACGCGAGGCCAGGAGAAT
>JBKQQG010000093.1:0-73675 GCA_052144455.1 Bryobacteraceae bacterium | reverse complement strand
CCGCTTTCGACCACCAGAATCTGGTCGGCGCGCCGTATGGTGGACAGCCGGTGCGCGATCACGAACGTCGTGCGCCCCTGCATCAGGTAGGCCAGCCCCTGCTGAATCGAGGCTTCGGACTCGGAGTCCAGGCTCAGCGACCAGACGGCTCTTCGGGGCGCTGGTAGGGAGGATTGCGGCGCAGCCGGTGCCTAGCGGATAACCCGCGGCAGGGCGACAAACCGAGCGAACGAGGGAGTAGACAAATAGGTGTCTGAGAAATCGCTTGAAATGAGGCACTTCCGGGCCTTTGCGCGCGCGGCGGAGCCAGGGGCGGTCCTTTTCCGGGCTGCCGGAGTAGCTGCGGGAAGAATAAAGTCGGGAGAAATTCGAAAGAACTTCGGATTATTGTAATCGGCGGGAGATTCGTTGTACAATAAATGGACGCTAAAAGGAGAATCCTCGATGGGCTGCCGCGCGTTCTCAGGAGTGTCGTTGCCGGTGTGGATGACGGTCGATTTTGGCCTCGATACGGTGACGCCTTTGACCCTATTGGCGACGTACTCGATGTGCGTTTGCGAATTCGTGTCTTGGCGTTGCTTGCCCGGGGGCGCGGATGGATATCGCGCCGGTTGTCGGCAACAACCGGTGTGAAACGAGAAGCGGATGCATAATCGAATGTTCTTGCTGATTTGTCTAGCCGTGGCGACGATCATTGGTGCCTATTCTGGGAAGGTATGGGCCGTGACGTGCAACTTCGCTTGGGATGGAAATCCGTATGGCGTATACACCGGCAGCCCACCACACGATTGCCTGACGCTCGTGTGCACCTCGAGCGGCTGCTCAACCACGTGTATCCATGAGACCTGCCACTCTTGCGCCCTGGACGGGGGCTGCGCCTCGGGCAACGTGTCGGCGTGCCCGGTATCCCCGGCGGCGTGCAACCTCACCACGGGAGTTGAGTGCGCGAATCTTTGCGGCTGTTAGGCCGCGCTGAAAGGGAGGTCGGTATGAGAACATTTCCTCCGCCGTGGGCGAGGTGGTGTGGGTACGCGGGTTCGTGTGTGGCCGCGGGACTTCTCAGCCTTGCCGTCTCATTTCTTTTTTACTCCCACCGCGCTCGCGCCGCTCAGGCGGCCGCGCCCGAGCCCGTGGTGCCGCTTCGAGCACGGAGCACAAAGAACTACTACGACCCGTCCGGGAAACTCGCGATGACGATATCGCTGGAGTATGCCAGGTATGGCGACCATACGCTGGTGTTGCATCAGCTACGGCGGTACCCCGCGCCGGAGGAACTGCTGTCGCAGATCCTCGACAGGCAGACCGAAAGGGAGATCTATCTGGACCCGCGGACGCGCTCCGTTACGACCATGAGTTTCCCTCGGGCAAAGCAGGAGGCGCTCACGTCGCACCACGAGGCCGAATCCTGCCGGGCCGAGGACATCGCTAACGCATCCCCTGACGGTGTGTTCTTCGGGCATCAAACCCTGCACGTCACGGAGCAGTGGGGGCCGGCCTCGGCACCCGACACCACCGAACGCTGGATCATCCCCGAGCTGGACTGTTTTACGGTTAAGGAGATCTATAGGAGCGGCGGTGCGCGCAACGAGATGGTCGTCGAGTCGCTGCAGGAAGGCGAGCCGGACCGTTCTTTGGCTGCGGTTCCAGCCGAGTACACTGAGAGGTCGCCTGCCGAGGTGGACAACCTGCTTAAGAAGGCGACCGGGAAGCCGGCGTTCGGCTACGCCTGGGGAGCCAGGATGGAGCGCGACTATCAGCGGCGCAAGGTGCAGTAAGAGCGCGCGCCGCCCTGTCAAGGAAGCCGTGCTCAAGTGGGGTGTGCGAACGCACGCCGGGAGCTCTCTGACCGCCTGAAAAGATTCTATAAAACACTTCCATACTTGGGAGACTGCGCGTCCAGCCCTGCGCAGTCGTCGAGAAGAGCACTTGCGGCGGTGCTGGGTCGGCTGCTGCGCCGAACTACATCAGACGGAGGGAACCCGTGCACCAGAGTCTCCATCCTAGCGCCCGCACGATATCTGTGCACTCCGGGCCACGAGGAACCGGCTCCCACGAGGCGGCTTCGCTTCTCCCCTCAGTGGGATTGCTGCAAAGAACGGCTGCGATCCGTAGCAGGCAGGGAGACTCTGAGCACGCTGGCCACACGATAGGTTGTTGGCCGCCCGTTGTGGGCTGTGTGCGCGTCCTTGGAGGGTGCCGCGGCTGCTCCGGTACATCGCCTCGCGCCCGACGACCGCGCAACACAGGAATTCGTTTCCTGAACGACCTCGATAGGGCCGGCGCACGAACAATGGAATTCAAACGTACCCAACTCCGTATATTGCCCCGGGCCGTCATACGGGGCGGTTACTGAGGCGGTGAACCCTCCCGACGTCGATTGATACGGAGTTCCGTCCAGCGTTATGAGCGTCGTCTGTGTTTCGTAGCCGGAGTGCCCGCACTGGCCAAGCGTGCTGTTGTCGGCAGTTGTTGTCGTGCCGTACACAGTCGAGCCGTCGGACCAAGTCTGATTGTAGACGCTCAGGCTGATCACCATCTGCGCCAGTAGGGGCGAAGGCGGCATGGCGCAAACGATGGCGGTGAGGGCCAACAACTGGGGAACACGGCGGGACGATGAGTGTTCCCGGAGCGGCCAAGAACCCGAACTTCGTCGACGCCTAATTTGTAGGCAGGCCATAGATCTTAATGTTCCTTTTGACAGTTTCGTTGATGTAAAGGGTTAGGCACGACAGTCCGTCAGCGCTGGTAGCCTGTCTCACCTTGCTGATCGTACTCGATATCACCGAGTCTTCTTGCGCTTTTAGCGCCCCTAAAACGGCCGGTGTTCCGTCGCTCGCGAGTCTGGCCGACTGGATGGCCTGGAGTTGGGTGGTCATCTTGCCGAGCTGACCTGCGATTTGCTTCTGGTCGGAATCCACCAGAGGCACCTCGGCCAGAATTGTTCGTTGCCGCTTCTGCTGGTCCGGCGTCGGCTGTTCCGGGGTTGCCGCCGCGACGAGGAAGTGTCTCCATGCGAGGTCATCCGGGATCTGTTCCGGGTGGTTTGAACCATCGACCATCAGAACGAGATTGGTAACTGTGTTTTGCGCGATTCCCAAGGCACAAAAAGAGAGAAACAACGCTGCTCGAATCATGGAACCCAACATACGAGCGAAAGACAGCAGAAGGTGGCCTCATTGTCAAGGCCGTTTTTGCTAATTCGCGCTATTATGTGGGTTGTCCGGTCGAATTCGCAGGCGAGTTGTCCGCATGGCCGGTGGGCGGGTGGTGCTGGGTAGTGGGCAAAAGTGTGCAAAGCTCACGGCGCTCTCGGCGGCCCAAAGGCTCCCCGAAACAGGGTGGCGGACGAAAAGGGACCGATGTCCATCACTGCTCGTCTGAAGCCGCTCCGGCGCCTGGCCCCTGCGCGCTCCTTGTCCTCAGTCCCGCTCAACCGCGCAGCAATCGAATCGTGTCCGTGAGCGAAGCCGGCTCCTCGCGCGGCGCCGCCTCCGGAGCTTCCTCGGCCGCCGCTTCGACCGCCTCTCCGGGGGCCACCAGCAGGTTCTCATCCAGGCCGTGCTGCCGTGTATACAAATCGTAATACCTGCCCCCGGCCTCCAGCAGCGATGCGTGAACGCCCCGCTCGACAATCTGGCCGCTTTCGACCACCAGAATCTGGTCGGCGCGCCGTATGGTGGACAGCCGGTGCGCGATCACGAACGTGGTGCGCCCCTGCATCAGGTAGGCCAGCCCCTGCTGAATCGAGGCCTCGGATTCGGAGTCCAGGCTCGAAGTGGCCTCGTCCAGGATCAGAATGCGCGGGTCGGCCAAAATCGCCCGGGCGATCGAGACCCGCTGCCGCTGCCCCCCGCTCAGCTTCACGCCGCGCTCGCCCACCAGCGTGTCGTAGCCGGCCTCGAAGCTCTCGGCGAACTCGTCCACGCGCGCGATGCGGCAAGCCCGCAGGATCTGCTCTTCGGTGGCGTCGGGGCGCGCGAAGGCGACGTTTTCGCGGATCGTGCCGTCGAACAAAAAGGTGTCCTGCAGCACCACGCCGAGCTGCGTGCGGTAGGATTCCAGACGGACCATCGAGAGGTCCTGGCCGTCCACCCGGACCGTTCCGCTCGAGGGCGTGTAAAACGCGGCGATCAGGCCGATGATGGTCGATTTGCCGGAGCCCGAAGATCCCACCAGCGCCGTCACCGACCCCGAGCGCGCCTCGAAGGAAATCCCGTGCAACACCGGCTTGCCGGCCTGATAGGCGAACGCCACATCCTCGAAGATTACGTCGCCGCGGATCTCCCCCATCCCGACGCTCCTCCGCGGGTCCAAGTCTTCGGGCCGCTCGCGCAGCACCTCGCGAGTGCGCTCCAGGCCGGCCAGCGCCTCGGTGAGTTGCGTGCCAATGCCCACGATCTGGAAGACCGGGGCCACTAGAAAAGTGAGAAACGCAGTAAACGTGACGAACCCTCCCAGGGTCAGCGAGCCGCTCACGATCTGGCGCGCGCCCAGGTACATCACCAGCGCTCCCACCACCCCCAGCAGCAAGGTCGCCCCCAGGCTCATCAACGACATGGCGGTCAGCGACCGTATCACGTTGTCCAGCAGCCGCTGCACCCCGCCGGAGAACACCACCGCCTCGCGCGCCTCGGCATGGTAGCCTTTCACCACGCGTATCCCGCCCAGCGACTCCGTCAACCGGCCCGTCACCTCGGCATTGATCCGGCCCCGCTCCCGGAAGATCGGACGGATCACGCCGAACGAGCGCTTGAGGAACAGCATGAAGAGCATGACGATCCCCAGCGCCATGCCGGTGAGCAGCGGACTGATGCGCAGCAGGACGGCCAAGGCGATCAGGGCCGTAATCACCCCGCCCACCAATTCCACCAGCCCCGTGCCCACCAGATTCCGCACGCCCTCCACGTCGTTCATGATGCGGCTCACCAGCGCGCCCGTCTTGTTGGAGTCGTAGTACGCCAGCGGCAGGCGGCCGATGTGCGCCTGCACTTTGAGCCTCAGCTCGGCGATCATTCGCTGCGCCGCCTTGGACAGGAGTTGCGTGAGCGAGTACGACGTCGCGCCCTGCAGCGCGGTCGCCACCAGCACCGCCGCGACCAGCGGGGCCAGCAGTTCCAACCGCTTCTTTCCGATCACGTCGTCTACCAGATACTTGGTGGACGCCGGCAGCACCGCCCCAGCCAGGCGATTGATCAGAATCAGCACCAGTCCCAGCCCCAGCGCCCAGCGCCGCGGCTTCACCAGTTCCCAGATGTCGGGAAGCATGGCGCGCAACTTCTCCGAGACCGGCCCCTCACCCTTCCCAGGTTCCCCGCCCGGGTTGGACGCCCGGCCGTGCCCACGGCCTCCCCGTTCGCCGTGGCCCATTCCGAATCCTCCCATGTTGCCGCCCCTCCTCCGCTTAGCCGCCCAGATCCACCTTCGCCAGGTAGATGCCGGTCTTGCCTTGGTGGGAGGAATGGTAGCTGACCCACAGCAGCCCGTCTTCGAAGGCCAGCCCCGGGCCGCCCGTATCGCCTCCCGAAGGCAGCGCCAGGAACTGCTTCAGCGTGCCTGCCTGGGGATCCAGCCAGCACAGCACCATGCGCCCATCGCCGTTATCCAATCTGCCCGCTGCGACGATGCGGCCGTCGGCGAGCTGCATCAGGTTCGCACCGCCCAGCCTCAGGCCGAGATCCTTCCAGTTCCACATGCGGTAGGGTGGACGCGCGCTTCCCAGAAGGCTGCTCGCGCCCTTTTCGTCGCGGCGCAGCAAGCACAGTGCGGTGTCGTCCTCCTGAAACAGCAATGAGCCCTCGCTGGCCAGGCCCTTGCCGAACAGGTCGTCCCCCAGGGCGTCGTAGCGCAGTCCGTCACGGCTGATGTAGAGCCGCGCGAATTGCCTGCCGGTGGCGCTGTAGCCGATTCCGAAGGCCCTGCCCCGCTGCCAGGTCACCCGCCATAGCCATACATTCGGCTCGCCGACCTCAGCCGCTTCCGACCACACCCTCCCATCGCCGGTAAACCAGGCCAGCGACTGTGTCCTCGGATAGTTCGATCCGGCGTTCAGCATCAGCCGGCCGTCCGCCGCAATCGAAAACTTCGGTCCCCGCAGATCCCCTCGCGGGGAAGTAATCCGCGCCGCGGAGGCCCACCGTTCACCGTCCCCGGAGGTCAGAATCCGCAAGGCCCCGTCCGAAACCCCCTCCGCCTCCGCTTCCCTCAGGGCGCAGTACCACCGGCCCCTGAATCGGATCAGATCGGGGAAGGCGTTGTGCGGCGCCTGGCCCCAGATCCTCTCTACATCGACCAACTTGGGCGCACGCGGCGGCGGCTTCTGCGGACCTCCGGCGATTCCCACCGAGACGATTGCCAGTAGAGTTGTGAGCCAGCGCATCAATCTCCCATTGTCCGACATTGGGAGCCATGTGCGCGACTGGCTGGTAGCGCCGGCGGTCTTGCCACCGGTGTGTGAGGAATGCGGACTAGGCCCAGCGCCCGTTCCGCCTGCTCAGAGCGTGCTCTCCAACGCTTTCACCCGGTCCGTGATCAGCGCCGCGAACTCCTCTTCGTTCTTCAGTTTCGCCACCAGTTGCGGGGGCAGGTCTTCCTTGACCTTCGCAAGGTCTTCACTCGAGGAGGTAATCACGGGAAAGCCGATGGCGTCGGCGATGCGGCAGGAGCAGTGCACCACCCCCAGCAGGTCCAGGGGGCCGGCGGCCAACTCCTGGTGGTGGCGCCTGGCAACGGCTTGCAGCTCTTGCGGGAAATGCCACTCCCGCACCAGCCATTCCCCCGCCACGCAGTGGTCGATATCGAAGAGGTCCTGTTCGCAGCCCAGCAGATCGTAACCGAATTCGTCCGAGACGTCCAGCATGCGGGCGTACTCGGCCGGGTAGCTGGCCAGCAGCGCCAGGCGGCCCACGTCGTGCAACAGGCCGGCCGTGTAGGCCGTGTCCTTGTTCAGCCCGAGTGCGGCGGAAGCAAGTTCTTCGCACAGGCATGCGCAAGCCAGGCTGTGGCGCCAGCACCGCCCCAACGCGGGCACTTGCAAGGCCGAAGACAGGAAATCCCGCAGCGCCACGGCCATCACCAGCGACTTCAGTTTCTCCAGCCCCAGCATTGTCAAGGCGTGCCGGATGCTGTCGATTCGGTTCCGGCAGCCCAATAACGGCGAGTTAGCGATGCGCAGCACCTCGGCCGAAAACGCCGAATCCGTCCGGACCAGCGCCGACAGCCGTTGGAACGACGCCTCCTCCGCCGAGACCACCCGCATCAGCCTGGCGGCGACCGGGGGTAGCGGCTGGAGCGTCTTGAACGCCCAAGGTCTCTCGGCAACAGCCATGGTCTGCGCCTCCGCGTGTTCTATCGGCGGGAGCGCGGACCATCTTTAGTCCGCAACTCCCTGAAACCTGCACTCGCCGGCCGGCGTCAATGCTCAGGGGACGGGGTGTCGCCATGGCCCGTTGGGTTGACGCTCCGGGTGCGGAAGACTAGAATTAGGAGAGTTTCGAGCGGTTCGCGAAACCGGAGAGGTCTATGATGGGAAGCAAGTTTTGTGTCTGCATCTGGGCAATCGGCGCGCTGGCTCTGCTGCCCGGCGTCCTCGCCGACGACAACAAGGACAGCCCCAAGACGGATGCCGTCTCGGCGCCGCGCGAGACCATCGCTAAACCATTGAGCGAGAAGGAGAAGAAGAAGCGCGACCAGAAGCTCAAGAAAGAGCTGGAAACCCCCTTCAAGAAGTGGTTGGACGAGGACGTCAAGTACATCATCACCGAAGAGGAAAAATCCACCTTCAAGCGCCTCAGCACCGACGACGAGCGCGAGCAATTCATCGAGCAGTTCTGGCTGCGCCGGGACCCCACTCCGGATACCGTCGAAAACGAGTTCAAAGAGGAACACTATCGGCGCATCGCCTACGCCAACGAGTATTACGCCTCGGGCATCCCGGGCTGGAAGACCGACCGCGGCCGCATTTACATCACCTATGGCCCGCCGGACGAGAACGATTCCCATCCCAGCGGCGGCGCCTACGAGCGGCCCATGTCCGAAGGCGGCGGCGAGACTTCCACCTACCCCTTCGAGCAGTGGCGCTATCGTTACATCGAGGGCATCGGCACCAACATCGTGATCGAGTTCGTCGATCCCACCATGAGCGGCGAGTACCACATGACCATGGATCCCACCGAAAAGGACGCCCTCCTCATGGTCCCCAACGCCGGCCTTACCTACTACGAGCAGATGGGCATGACCTCCAAGAACGACCGCTTCACCCGCAGCGATGGGACGCACCTGGGTATCGGCGGCGAGCCCACCAGCGAGAGTATGGAGGAGTTCACCCGCCTGGAGACCTTCAACAAGCTGCACCAACAGCCGACGGTCAAGTTCAAGGACCTGGAAGAGGTGGTGAACACCACCATCACCTACAACCTGTTGCCCGTAAAGGTGCATGTGGACTACATCCGCATGACCGAATCCACCGTGCTCACTACCGTCACCGTGCTGCTGGAGAACAAGGACCTTCAGTTCCAGCAGAAGGCGGGGGTGACCAAGGCAGTGGTGAACATGTACGCCCGCATCACCTCCATGACCCGGCGCCCGGTGAGCGTTTGGGAGGAGCCCGTGGTGGTCGAGACCCCCGCCGCCATGCTCGAGCAGACCGCGAAGCAGAACTCGATCTACAACCACTCCGTGTTTCTCTCGCCCGGCAACTACCGCCTGAACGTCGTGGTGAAGGATGTCATCGGCGGCACCATGAACAACTACCAGATCCCGCTCCGCGTCCCCCGCTTCGAAGAGGACAAACTGGGAGCCAGCAGCCTGATCCTGGCCGACGTGATCGAGAAGGTCCCCACACGGGACATCGGGACGGGCCAGTTCGTGATCGGAGATTCCAAGGTGCGGCCCCGTCTGGACGAGACCTTCCACCAAAACGAGAAAATGGGTATCTACGTTCAGTTCTACAACTTCCAGACGAACGAGACGACCGGCAAGCCGGACGGGTCCATCCAGTACGAGATCCTCCGCAACGGGAACAACGCCAAGATCATGAATGTGACCGAGGAGGTCAAGAACGTCCCCGGGGCCGCCGCCCAACAGGTGACCATCGAGAAACTGCTCCCCCTGCGCACCCTTGACCCGGGGCAGTATACTCTTAAGATGACGGTGACGGATCGGTTGCGGAACCAGACCTTGACTCCGAGCGCCACTTTTACTGTAGACTGATTGAAGGAGTTTGCCGGGTAGCGGCCCGGCCGTCATGAGCGCCAGGATGTCCATCAAGAGGGTGGGCGTGCTTGCGGGTGCGCTGTGCGTGGTGTCTCTTAGCTACGCCCTACCCCCCGCTCCGGCGAAGCTCTCGGGCGGCATCCTGGGTCTGGTCGTCAGCTCCTCGGGCGTTCCCCAGATGGGCGCCGCCGTGCTCCTCTACAACCGTTACGACCACCTGCTCCAGCGCGTCATCACCACCGAACAAGGCGCCTTCCACTTCGCCGCCCTGGTTCCGGATGTCTACACCATTCGGGTCTCCCTCGCCAGTTTCCTGCCCGCCCTGCAGCGCAATATCGTGGTCCAGCCCGGAATGCAGAGCCTGCTCAACGTGAATCTGGCTACCGTTTTCAGTTCCATCCAACTGGTGGCCGTGGTGCCCGCGGACAGCTCCCTGATGAGCGAAGAGTGGAAGTGGGTGTTGCGCAGTTCCAGCGCCACCCGGCCCGTGCTGCGCCTGCTGCCCGATCTGGCTCCCGCTGGTTCTTCCCCGCCCCCCTCGGCCTCCGGCTCCTGGTTCTCCTCGACCAGCGGGATGGTGAAGGTCTCGGGAGGCGATCAGGGCTCGGTCCTGAGCGCCGATCCCGATCTGGGCACCGCCTTCGCCTTGGCTACCTGCTTCCTGGGAGCCAACCACCTCCGGCTCAGCGGGAACTTCGGGTACGCCTCTTCTTCCGGAACGGCAGCCACTGCCTTCCACACCAGTTTCCGGCGCGAATTCGCGGGAGGGGAGTCTCCGGAACTCAACCTCACCGTGCGGCAACTCTCCGTGCCCCTGCGTGCCCGGGCAACCGGTTTGGGCGATATGTCCGACTCCTCCGCCCCGGTCCTGCGCTCGCTCTCCACCACGCTTCGCGACCAGACCCGCTTGACCGACAAGCTCCGCTTCGAATATGGCGCCTCGCTGGACTCGGTCACCTTCCTGGATAGCCTCAATTACTTCAGCCCTTACGGCCGGATGACCTACGAGCGCGGCAAGGGCGAGGTCTTCCAGTTCAGTTACGCCTCGGGTGCGCCGCCCGCCCAACTGCTGGCCCGCGCTTTGGAGAGCGGAGGCCAGCTCCAGGAGGACTTGGCGGCGCTCGCGGCTTTTCCACAGGTCTCTCTTAGCGGCAACCGCGTCCAGGTGCAGCGCAGCCAGAACTGGGAAGCCGGATATCGCCGCGCGTTTGGATCGCGCTCCTTCGGCGTCTCCGCCTACGCCGAGTCCATTACCAACGCCGCCGTCGCGCTGAGCGGCGCCGAGAACCTCGCCTCCCTCCAGGATCTTCTTCCCGACCCGTTCTCCGACTCCTGGGTTTTCAACGCCGGGCAGTACCGCTCCCTGGGCTTTATCGCCTCGGTGGACCAGAAGCTCGGCGACCACCTCGACCTGGCCAGCGCTTACGGCAGCGACGGAACCCTCACCGCGGACCAGAATGCCCCGGCCGTCGCCACCCCCGACGAACTCCGGGCCGCGCTGCGCAAAGCGCGGCGGCACTCCGTCACCACCCGCGTCTCCGGACTTGCTCCCTGGACCGGAACCCGGTTCGCGGCCAGCTATCAGTGGGCCGACTTGGCCGCGCTCATGCCCGCGCACACCTATCTGACCCAGCCCATGCAGGAGCCTGTGGGTTTGAACTTGCAGGTCCGCCAGCCCATCCCCTACTTTGGCGGTCTCTCCGGACACCTGGAAGCCACCGCGGACTTGTGCAATCTCCTGGCTCAGGGCTACCTGCCCCTGTCCACTACCTCCGGCCGCGTGCTCCTGGTCCCCTACCCCCGCACCCTGCGCGGCGGCCTCAGTTTCATCTTCTAGCCCGCTTCACTTCGTTTTGTAGTTGAAGGTCACCTTGGTTTCTTCGTCGATCACCAGCGGTCTCACAAATCGGTAGGAGTTGCCGGCGTGCGGCACATCCACTCGGATGGGCAGCACACCCGCCACGCGCCGTTGCAGATTCATCACGTTGGAGGACGGCGCATTCTCAACCTGCGCCGCAGCCTTGCGCGCCTCGCGTTCCACCAGCTGGCTCTCGTGCTCGATATCACGGGGGCTCGAGACGATCTCTATCTTCTCCGTTATGGATCCAATCCTGAGCACGCAACTGAACCGCGAGGGCCGGCTGGCCTCATAGTCGATTTGCCGCTCCTCCCTCGCGAACCCAGTGGCCTGGATGGAAATGTTGACCCTCCCCGACGGCACATCGGAAACCACCCACCGGCCCCCAGAGTCGGTGCGAGTTCTCCGCAGGGCGCCGGTCTGCATGTGAGTGACGATGACCTGCGCGTTCGGGATTATCGCGCCGGCCTGGTCCGTCACGAACCCTCCCAACTGCCCGGGCCGCATGTTGTCCACATCGGCGAAGCCGGCGACGGTCGAGGAGATTTCCCCCGAATCATTCGGCGCGACCGCTTCCCCCGCAACCCCCGCCTCCGCCGCCGCAGCCACCACCTCCTCCGGTGCCACCGGCAACAGGCGCGCTGGGATCGCATCGCCGCCGAAGTCCGTCACTTTGTAGCGCTCCGGCAGGAAGACTTCCCATTCCAGCAGGCCAATGGGCAGGTCCATCTTAGGTAGCGTCAACTCCGCATCGCCTTTCTTCTCAAACGGCGTGCCCGAGTGCATGAAGACGAAGGAGACCGAGTAGGAACCCGCGGGCCGGAAGCCCGGCCTCAACAAAGGCACGCGATTGCCGTCCGCGCCCTCCACCGGCTTGACCGTCTCGCCGGCCACATCCGCGGAGACGATGCTGGCGCCCGCGGGCAAGTTCACCTTCAGGAACGGCTGCGCCTGGTTCTTGAGCACCAGTTTCACCTCGCTCAGCGACTTGCCGTCGGAGGTGACCAGCGTGGTTACGGTCGCCTGCTGAGCCACCGCCGCCAGCACCGCGAAATCGGCGAAGCGAACCCATTCGAGCGCTAAGCCTGGCGCCTCGGTGGGTTGCCTGTGATAGCGGAACGCGGCCTGGAGCGAATGGCGGGCCAAACCGCGCAGGAACGGGCTAGTCTCCTTCACGTCCATGCGCTTCAGGCTGCCGCTCTCCTTGGCGGTCAGTTCCATGGTCCCTGCCGTCTCCACCAGCACTTCTCCGGTCTCCCGCTGGCTGCCCTTGAAGCTGGGAAATGGCAGCTCCGCCTTGGGAGCCTCAATCGATTTCTCCATCGTGATCAGGAATTGGTGGCTGCGCAGCGCCGGGTTGGCCACCTTCAGGGTCAAGAGGTTGGCATCTATTTCGCAGGATTCCAGGCTGGCGCCAGTCACCCCTGTGACCTCGTATCCCGAAGGAACTTGGACCTGGAACTCCCCGGGATCGCCTTGCACCACCGTGATATCGGCCAGGGCCGCCATTCCTAGCTCCGCCTCGCTCACCGAGACCAGTGTTTTCACCTCCGACAGAAAGCGCACCTCGCGCGGCGCCGGGGGAGCGGCGTTCTCCCGTGTGGCCCACCACAGGGTGGCTGTCTGCGCGGGCTCCAGCGTAGCCTCGATGGTGGTTTGCCCGTTGGCGGACGACCGGCCGGTAATCAGGCCGCGGCTAAGGTTTACGTTGGTGTGATCGCCCGGGATCGCCAGCGTCAGCCGCACCGTGCCCGCCGCAGGAGCCGGCAGGCTCAATGACGCGCGCCCGGCCTCGATATTCAACGGCAACCCGGTCTCCAGCGTGATGCTGAACTCGGCGGCGCCGGGCAGGATGGCCGTGTGGGTCCCGCCTTCCTGCTCGAGTGGCAATTCCCTGCCCTTCTCCTGAGCGTTGAGGATCGTCAGTCCGGTGACCAGCGGAACTTTCGCGACTCCCTTCCCGAAAACCTCGCCCTCCAACTGGATGGAGCCGGAAGCGGACTCACCCGTCACCTGGAGCTTCAGGTCCGCGCGCTTGATGGAATAAGGAAAAGGCGGCGCATCCGGTTTCTTGGAGGGCTTGTTCGCCAGGTCAACCAGTTTGTTGTATTCCTCCAGCGGCAGCGTGACGTCCCCGGAGGCGGGAAGCGGGAGGCCGCCTTTCACTTGTCCCAGCGCGGTGGCCGGGAACGCCAAAAGCAAAGCCAAAAGCAAAGCCAATAGCAAAGCCAAAAGGCCGGTTTTCATCGCGCGCCTCCTTTTCTCTCCCTTTGATAGCTCAAGTCAAGGGTCGGACCCTGGTTCTCGCTAGTCAATTCGGAGACCAGGTACAGCGAGGGGCCTACCGCCGGAAACGACACCCGGATGGGCAGCGCGCCCGCGCCTTTCCGAGCCTCCGACCGGGCCCTGTAGCCGTCCACCAGGACCTGCGTGGCATTCTGCGCCTGATTCCGGCCGGCCAAAGCCGAATTGCCCAGTGAGTTCATGAAATAGGCCTGCGAGGCCGGTCTTTGGGCAGGGGATTTCTTCTCGACCTCCAACGCGCGCGCCGCACCTGGGTTCAGCGCGGCGGAGGACGGCATCTCGTAGGTTTCCGTCCGGAATGAGCCTGGCTCGGCGGTCACTCGAAACATGGGCGGATAGTAGAGCACCAGCCCGGTCCTCGAAACCGGCAGATCGATGGCTGGCAGGGTTAGCGTGGCCCGGCCTTTGTCGTTCCAGGCCGGGCCCCGGCCCAAGTACAGGACCTCGATGGCGAAGGCCGGCGCGTCTTCGCCCGCCGGCGCCTTCTCCAGGGGAAACAACAGGCCGCCATCCGGCGCCTGACCGGGCCGGACCGGCCTGCCCGACATCGAAGCGCTCCACACCAACGCGCCCGCCGGCAGCGCAATCTTGACGAAGTTCCTCTGACTATTCCGGACGGCATAGCGCGCCTGCGTGAGCGTTTTCCCTTCGTCGCTCATGAGAACCCGGTAGCGCGCTTCCTCCACGTTGGCCGTCAGGACCGCCTGCTGGGCGTAGCGCACCACGCTGAGGGACAGCGACCGGGCGTCCTTCTGCGCGCCGGGACGAAACCGGAAGGCCACCAGGGATGGCGATTCGCGGCTGGCTATGGTCGGCCCCAGATCGCTCGCATCGGCGCTTTCCAGGCCCTTGGTCTTGACGTCTTTGATCTCGCCCGCTCCCAGCACCTCCACCGCTACCGCACCCGTCTCACGCTCCGCGTCCAGCAGGCGCAGCAGCGGGATCTCGATCGCGCCATCGCGGGGCAGCCGGGTCTCGCCCGTCACCACGAACTTGGCGGATTGCTCCACCGGCTCCAGGAAAGTGACCGCCAGCTCACCCGCTTTGACTTCCCAATCCGAGACCAGGGCCCCCAGAACCTGGTTGACGGTGACGGTCGCCGGAAGTTGAATTCTGGCCTGGCGCGCCGCGCCCTGAGCCACCTCCAGGTCCACCTCCGCATAGATCGACGTGGAGTCTTCGCCCAGGCCCGCCAGTTGGGTCAGCGATCCGCGCATGCGCAGGGGCAGCGCCACGTGGTGATTCTCCATCTTCCTTCGCCAGGTGAAAGTCAGCGGATCGCTCCCGCGGGCGTAGGCGACCCATTTGCTTTCCGTGGCGGATTCCGATTTTTCCGACAAAAGGCCGCCCGCGACCGTCACCTCCACTTCCTGGCGGGGAAGCGCGATCCAGGCGCGAGTGATTCCCGAGGCGCTCGAGGGCAGCGACAACTTTTCATTGCCGGCCGCGGACAGGATGGGCAGCGCGACATCCAGCGTAACCACGGCCCGGCCCCGCTTCGACAGCACCAGGGACAACGGGACGCCGCTCTTTCCCGGACCGCCGGGAACCAGCGAGACCAGCTTGCCATCCAGCCTGGCCTCGCGCACCAGCAGCCCCGCGGGAATCGGAACGCGCACCCATCCGTCCTTGAGAACATCCACCGTCAGGATGGCTCGCCCGACCGCCAGGTCTCCCCCGATCCGCAATTCGTAATCCACCCGCGTAAGCGTGGCGTCGACCGGCGAGGGGTCGGGCTCCCTTTCCACCGGGAAGGCCTTCGCCCGCAGAGCCCCATACTCGGAAACCGGGATTACCACCCACCCCGTGGGATGCGCCGCCTCCTGCGCTCGAGACGCGCTCACCAGGATGAAAATAGCTGCCAATAAACACAAGAACAGCCGCGCTGCCGCGCTCGCTCTGTGCATGATCTGATCGCCTCCGGATCGCAATCATCATACCTCAGAGCGCAAATGGGCGTCGTAGCGCCAGCGGCCCGGACGCTGGCGCCTTCCGCCAGCCGGTCACAGCCAGTTTCTTTTTATCTTCGCTTTGGATGCTACGGGTTGCGGGGCCAGCCCCCGAATTCCCCTCCTATCGGGGACTACTGTGGGAGTGCGTGAGGCAGTCCGGTCCATTCCGTCGTGCCGCTGGTAGCCCTAACATCCTTCCCAATCCCCTCATCACGCTTCAGGACAGAAGCGTAGTGCCCCCCATACTGCCCGACTGCCTCCGCAACAATTTGAGCCGGGTTTACTTCCGAGCGCCCCGCTGAGGGTTCTTCACGCGGGACTGGCGCAGCTTCATGCGCCTCCGCTTGGGTTTGCTGATGATGAACGTGCCGCTGCCAACATAGGTGGCTGAGTAGACCTTGTCTTCCGCCAAAACAGACTCTCCTTACCGACCGCGTTCTCGCCGATCGCTCTTCTCGATCTTACCGCATGTGGACTATCCTGTAGTTTGACGTCCTCCAACTCCTCTCCCCATTCCTCCCTGAAACGATTCCTCGCATTATCCCTTGCGTTCTGGGTGGCTGCCGGCGCGGCCTCGGCCCAGCCAGATCCCCTGTTCACCCAAATCGACGGGATTGTCGCCGAACTGAGCGCCATCACCGGGCTCGCCAAGCTCCACAGAGTCGACTACGACCACATCTCCAAGGACCAGGTGGCGCGCATCATGGCGCAGTCGATCGAGGACGAAGTGAAGCCCGAGGAGATCCGGGCCGAGGAGCTGGCACTGAAGAAATTCGGATTGGTGCCCGCGGATTTCGATCTGAAGAAAACCACGCTCGCGCTGCTCGCCGAACAGGCCGCGGCGTTCTACGATTACCGGAAGAAAAAGCTCTTCGTCCTGGATTCCACCTCGGATCCGTTGCAGAGCCTGGCGCTGGTGCACGAGCTGGCCCACGCGCTCGCGGATCAGCATTTTCACCTCGACAAATTCGTCCAGGGCGCCAACCGGAAGGACGACAGCGAACTGGCCCGCATGGCGGTGATGGAGGGGCAAGCCACCTGGTTGATGTTCGAGCATCTGGTGCGGCCCACAGGCCAGTCGCTCAAGGACTCCCCGGAGCTGGTGGCGCTCATGAGCCACGCCTCGGAATTCGCTAGCGGACAGTTCCCGGTCTTCGACCGCGCGCCGCTCTACATGCGCGAGAGCCTGCTGTTTCCTTATACCCAGGGGATGCTCTTCCAGCAGGCCCTGGTTCGGAAACTGGGCCAGGCCGCCTTCACCGAGGTATTCCGCCACCCTCCCGTCAGCACCCAGCAGATCCTGCATCCGGAAAAGTACTTCGCGGGCGTGCTGCCCGTTGTGCCCCCCCTGCCGCGCTGGGAGCCCCACCGCAAGTGGCGCAACCTCAGCCAGGGAGCGGTCGGCGAATTCGACCATGCCGTCCTGCTGCGGCAATACGCCGGGGATCGGGATTCCGCCCGCATCGCACCCCAAGGCGCCGGGGCCTACTACCGATTGCTCGAGAACAGGGCCGATGGGCGCCTGGTCCTGCTCTACTCTTCCGAATGGAGCAGCGAGGCGGCGGCGCGGGATTTCTTTGCGCTCTACCAGCGGGTCTTGAAAGGCAAATGGAAAGCCTTCCAGGTTGACTCCCAGACCGAAAACAGCGTGGCTGGCAAGGGCGACGACGGCTACTTCCTGCTAACTCTCGACGGCGCGCGAGTCTCCAGCGTCGAGGGGATGAACTCGCCAGGGGAGGCGTCCGCGGCGCCCGCGAACACGATACACTGAGACTTCAAAGGAGGATCGGTGACTCGCCGCGTGTCTGCCCTTGCAATTGCCCTGGGAATTCTGGCTGCGCCTCCGATCGCCGCCCAGGTTCCGCGTCCGGCCCCCGAGTTTCCCATTCGGCTGGTGGACGGGCATGTGCTCTCGCTTAGCCAGTTCCGCGGCAAGGTGGTGGCGCTGGCCTTCGTCCAAACCACCTGTCCGCATTGCCAGCATCTCTCGGTCCTGTTGAACCGCATGTACAAAGAGTACGGGCCGCGCGGTTTTCAAGTGCTCGGCGTGGCCTTCAACCCCATGGCCACACTATTGGCGCCCGACTTCGTCAAAGCCCTCGATCTCACCTTCCCCATCGGGGTGGGACTGCACGAGGAGGTCGAAAGCTATCTTCAGCACCCGCCCCTGGAGATCCTCTACGTCCCACAGTTGGTCTTCATCGACCGCCAGGGAATCATCCAGGCGCAATACGCCGGCCAGGACGACTTCTTCAAGGAGCCCGCCGACGAGCCCAATCTGCGCCATCAAATCGAAGCGCTCTTGGGGCCGCCCGGCGGGCATCCGCCGGTCCCGAAGACCAGCGCGGCCAAGAAGCCCGCTTCCCTTTCCAGTCCGCAGGCGATAAAATAGTTCCTGACAGGCTGCTGAAGAAGTCTCCGGGCAAGCTGAAGCTTACCCTGCGTGGTACCGTAGGACATGCTTTAGCTTGTCCTCTTCGGGCCGCCGAAACGACTTTTTCGGCAGCCTGCTAGCGCGCCCGTAGCTCAGCTGGATAGAGCGCTTGCCTCCGGAGCAAGAGGTCGGCAGTTCGAATCTGCCCGGGCGTACCACCTTTTTCTCCTTCCTTTTTGCGGGACACACCTTGCTACGCCCTCCTGCGCCATCCCCGCCGCCGACGCGCGTAGTACGCCCCCAGGTGTGGGTATACAGGCCCCATAATTGGGGTAAACAGTAATAGGAAGGCTGTCGTTTTTTTCGGTATTTATGCCTATAATGCCTTGAAACTGGAATCCATTTATGTTAAATGTACAATGCGTGCACGCACTCTCCGGCTCTGGCAGAGGCGTAGCTACCCGCGCAGCTCGGCAGAAACGATCGTGGGTGGGGCATCGCGTGGCAGGACATAGTCTGACTCCAGCGTACAAGAAAGGGGCAAGATAGGACCCCATGGGACAAGCCATTGCTTCGCGCAGTACCGCCTGGGGGAATGTAGTCATTATGGCCGCGACGCCGTCGGTCGAACCCGATCCGGAGGAGAGCGCAGCCTCGAACTGGTTTCCCCTGGCACTACCCGGCGCCTCGCCCTCCATCCGGCTGAACCCCGATCTGGTTGACCGGCTCGAGCGCGAGGTCATCGACAGTTTCAAATCGCTCACCAAGCGCGGCTCCGAAGTTGGAGGCGTCCTTTTAGGACACGTCGCCTCCAATCCCCGCACAGTATTCGTCGAAGATTACGAACTGGTCCCCTGCGCCTATATGCGCGGCCCGCTCTACCTCCTCTCGGATGTTGAGAAGCGTCGCCTGGAGGCGGCCATTCGCAACCGGAAGTACCGCGACTCCCGTCTCATCCCCGTTGGTTTCCTGCGCAGCAACACCCGAACCGCCTTGGCCCCGGACGATGAGGATGTCTCCATCGTCAGCACCTATTTCAGCGCCCCCAACAGCGTCCTGCTGCTGATTAAGCCGTTTTCGATGAAGCCCTGTCTGGCCGGCTTTTTCGCCTGGGGAGATGGCGAGTTCCAGCAAGCGCCCGATTCCGTCCAATTCCCGTTCCGGCGATCCGAATTGTTAGCCAAGCGGGGGCCGGCTCCGGCGCTTCGCCGAGTCGAGACCGTACTCCCCCTGCCGGTCGTGTTGAGGCAAGACGCTCGGCCGCCGCTGCCGGTCGTGTCCCGGGAATCCCCCGCGCTCCCGCCCCCAGCTCCGCCGCCTGCTGCGGTCTTGATCGCGCCCGTCGAGCCGCCCGCTCCCGAAGCGGTATCCATCGTTGAAGAGAGCCGGCCGGCCGGCCCGGCCGCGGCCCCGGAGCCTGCGCCCGCGCCGGTTGAGGCGGTCGCGATTGCGCCCTCCGAGCCGCCTCCTCCCCCCGCGGTATCGATCGTTGAAGAGAGCCAGTCGGTCGCCCTGCTCGTGATGCCGGAGCCGGAAGCCCCGCCGCCTGCCGTCGTCGTGATTGCGCCCCTCGATCCGCCTCCTCCCGCCGCGGTATTGATCGTTGAGGAGAGCCGGCCCGTCGCCCAGCCAATGCCGGAAGTCGCTCCCGTCGCCGTTCCGCCCCCCGACGCGAGGGCCGCCGAGATGGCGGAGTTCCGGGAGTTCTTCCGCCCAAAACCAATTCCAGCGGAGGAAGCGATGCCCGCCCCCGTGGCCGCCGCGTCCGCCCGGGCTCCGATTGCCCGGCCCGCCTTCGATCTTCTGCGCTGGCTTGAGTTCTTGGCCGCGATGGTCCTGGGAATCGTCCTGGGGTCCTACCTTCAGCACAGGTTGGAAGGCCAACATCCCGAGTGGAAGGCGGACACGCCTGCCGGGTCCTCGCTTTCGCTCAAGGTCGAGCGTAACGCGGGCCAACTGTGCCTGAGCTGGGATCGCACCGCCCTTCCCATCCTCTCCGCGCAGAAAGCTGCCTTGGCCATCACGGACGGTGAACAGAACCAGATTCTGCCTCTGACCCTGGACGAGTTGCGTACCGGCTCCTTCGTGTATTCGCCTAGCAGCAACGACACATCCTTTCGCGTGGATCTATCCGGGTTCCCGGATGGCCGCTCGGTGAGCGAAAGCATCCGCGCCGTTTGGGGACGGCCTTCGGCCCTTGGTTCGCCGACGCCTCCGGCGCCGCTGCCGGTTTCGGCGGAGATTAGGCCCGCGACTCCTCCTCCGCCGGTGGCCTCTTCCACTGAACCTCCGGTCGCCGCGCCGGCCGAACCTGCGGCGGCTTCGCCCTCCAGCGCCACGGATGAAGCCCAGCCCGCGCCGCCAGAGACGGCGGCTACCACGCCAACTCAATGAAAACACGGGCGGCGCCCGAGGCCGCCCGGTCCTGCTCTCTGAAGCCTTAAAATTCCGGAACCTTTCCAGCCCGCCAGCCGAATCAATATTGACGGCTTGATGGACCCGCAACTTCCCAGCGACGAAGACCTGTTGCAGCAGATGCTCGCCGGCCAGGAAGAGGCGTTTGTCGAACTGTACCGCCGCCGCCAGGCCGGGGTGTTTCGTTTCGCGCTGCACATGAGCGGTTCGGCGGCTGCCGCCGAGGACGTGACCCAGGAGGTTTTTCTCGCGCTCATGCGGGATGCCGCTAAGTTCGACCCGCGCCGCGGATCGCTGGGGGCGTTCCTGTACGGGATCGCCAGGAATCACGTGTTGCGGTCGCTCGACCGGCAGGCGGATCGAAGCTCCCGCGCGGAGTACGAGCAGGCGGCGCCGGACGCGGATCCGCTGGGCCGTCTGGCGCGCCGGGAGACCATTGAGACGGTGCGCGCGGCGGTGCTGTCGCTGCCCGTCCATTACCGGGAAGTGGTGGTGCTTTGCGAGTTGCACGAGTTGGACTACGCGCAGGCGGCCGCGGCTCTGGGTTGCGCCCTGGGGACGGTGCGCTCGCGGCTGCACCGGGCGCGCGGCATGCTCGCCCAGAGGCTGCGGGGGACGGCGGCGCCCGCCGTAGTGGCCGGCCAGATCAAGCCGGCGGGGTGTTCCGTATGAATTGCCGGGAATTTGACGACTTGGTGTTCGAACTCGCGCGCGGCTGGGTCGCGGATGGAGCCGCATTGGCCCATACCGATACGTGCTCGCGCTGCGCGCTGCGCCTGGAGAGTGAGCGCGAAGTGGCCGCGGCCCTGCGTATCCTGGCTACCAGTTCGCAGAGCCTGGAAGCTCCCGCCCGGGTGGAACGGGCCTTGCTCGCCGCCTTCCGCCGCGGGGCGCGCGCGCAATCGGCGGCCAGATCCGGCGCCCTTTGGCCGGCCTGGGGAATCGCGGCGGCGCTGGCCGTTTTGGCCGTCGCTGCGGCGTTACAGCCAAGGGCGCCGGCGCCGGTTGCCATCCGGACCGCAGCCCCTTCGCAGGCCGTCGAAGTCGCCGACGCGGGCGAGGTCACCACGCAGTATTTCGCCCTGGAGCAGGATACCGATCTGTCCGCGCTCGAGGGAGCGCCGGTGGTGCGGATGACGCTGCCCCGCGCGGTGCTGATGACTTTTGGATTACCGATGAATCCGGAGCGCGCGGAGGAACCCGTGCAGGCCGACGTCGTGCTCGGCCCGGATGGGTTCGCCCGTGCCGTCCGGTTCGTGAATTGATTGGAAAGAGGAGAGAATCATGAAGAGTACTTGGATCAAAGCGGCGCTGGCGGCCCTGCTGCTGGCCACGCTCGCACTGGCGCAAGGGCCTGCCGGGCGGCCCGGCCCTCCGGCTGGCGTTCCCGGCGGCAACAACAACCACTGGATCGCAAGAGAGATGTCCCCTCCCGGCGAGATCGTGAGGGGCGCGCCCTATTCGGCCACGGCGGTGAGCGAAGTGAATCAGGTTTTGGGCGACGGCACTAAGATTCATCGCTCGGTCACCGGCGGCGTCTATCGCGACGGCCAGGGGCGCACCCGGAACGAAGTGGCGCATGGAGGCCACGGCCTGTTCGCACGCGCCGGCCATGAGGGGAAGCTGATCACCATCACCGATCCTGTCGCCGGCTTTACCTACGTGCTCGACCCGGCCCAGAAGACCGCTACCAAAGTGCCCCTGCATAGGGGAGGCCCCAGAGACGGCATGATGGGTCCCGCGGCGCACGAAGGCGGCGCCGGAGGCCGGGGCAAGATGGGTCCCGCTGCCGGCGGCCGCCGGCCAATGCACGCCGGCATGGGCGGTGTGCAAGAAGACTTCAAGAGCGAGTACCTGCCCCCCAAGGATATCGAAGGCGTTTCGGCCGAAGGCCGCCGCACCACCACCACCATTCTGGCGGGTCAGATCGGCAACGATCATCCCATCGTTTCCGTTTCGGAGCGTTGGTTCGCGCCCAAGTTGCACGTACTGGTGCTCCTGACGCACAACGATCCGCGTATGGGCCAGGACACCTATAAGCTGACCAAGATCAGCACGGCGGAACCTGACCCAGCGCTGTTCGAAGTTCCAGCCGGTTACACCGTCGTAGAAACCGGTCCGGCGTCTTTCTCCGGCCAGCATCGTCAGGGTGGCGCACCCAACGCCCCGCGGCGCGGCCCCGATTCCCCCAAGTAGTCCCAGCCAGTCTGGGGGCGGTCTTCGGATCGCCCCCGCCTTTTCAGTAACCTGGCGCGCCTGAAGCTCATCTTATGTTTGTGCCCCGCCGGGTCTTCCTCCTCGCATTCCTGCTCGCCGAGTGCCCGCTTCCCGCTCAGATCCCTTTGCCGCACCGGAATAAACCGAAGGTCGAAAAGGCGGCCGGCGATACCCTCGAGGTCACCGGCATCCTGCGCCGCGTGGATGCCAAGGAGGTGGTCGTAGAGGCCCAGGACACCCGCATCCTCACCCTCAAGCGCACCGAGACCACCAAGTTCCTCAAAAACTCCGCCGAGGCCGAGGCGTCCAGTTTCCAACCCGGCGACCACCTGACCGTCGAGACCACCCGGGACGAACAAGGCTACCTTTACGCGGTCGAGGTGATCTGGACCAAAGCCGGCACCGCCGAGGAACGGGCCAGAGCCTCGCAACCGGTGGAAACCTCGGAGCAGAGCGCGCCGGACGCCGATAAGGACGCGCCACCGGTCCTGCACCGAGCCGATTCGCCGCATCCGGACGCCTCCCAGGGCGACGCCGATACCGGCACGCCTCCCCAGCCTCCACCCCAGCCCGAGCCGGAAGCCGAAGCGCCTCGCACCCAGGTTCGCGACGCCGCCCCTCCGGTCCGCATCGGCGCCGACGACCCCGGCCCGCCGGTTCAGCGCCACGGCGCTCCCGCCGCGCGGCGCTCCACCCCCATCGAACCGCCCACCGAGATGACGCCCACCGAGATCGCCTCGGCCCCCGTCCCGCCGCCATCCGCTGCAGCCACGGCCCCGCCTCCCGCGCCCCGCCCGGAGGACCCCATCGTCGAAAAAGCGCGCCAGGCCGCCGCGGCCTTCGACGAGAGGTTGCCCAACTACGTTTGCCAGCAGTTCACCGCCCGCTTCGAGAGCAGCTCCCATCCGGTGAATTGGAGACCTATCGACATCGTTTCCGCGGAGGTGATCTTCGAGGACCAGAGCGAACACTACCGCAATATCAAGATCAACGACAAGCCCACCAATAAGCCCCTCAATGAGACCGGCGGGGCCTGGTCCAGGGGAGAGTACGGCACCATCCTGGCCAGTCTGTTCTCGCCCGGCACGGCGGCCGAGTTCCACAAGCGCACGAACGAAACCATCGCCGGCGTTTCCACCGCGGTTTACGACTACACGGTCGTCCGGGAGCGCTCCAACTGGACCATCCACGCGCCTTCCCAACTTTTGCGGCCCGCCTATCGCGGCGCGGTGTGGATCGACCCCAAGACCGGCCGCGTGCTGCGCGTCGAAATGCAGGCCCGGCGAATGCCCGAGGAGTTCCCGCTGGATACCGTTGAAACCGCGGTGGATTATCAGTACATTCGCCTGGGCGGCCCGGACCTGTTCCTGCTGCCGGTGCACGCCGAGGTGCTGGCTTGCCAGCGCGGCTCCAGCTACTGCTCCCGCAACGCCATCGACTTCCGCAACTACCACCGCTACACCGGCGAGTCGTCGATTACCTTCGGGAAATAGCGCTACTGCCTGTGCCACTTGGCCAGGAATAGCTCGGAGGCCAGCGCCTCCTGTTCGCGGTCCGCGGCCGCCTGCCATGCCCCCAGGCGCTTCTCTCTGAGTTTCTCGAGCAGCCGCACGTCGCGCTCGGCCTTGAGCACCTGCGCGCGCTGGGCCGCGATCCGCCCCTGGCAATCGGCGCGTTCCTTTCTCAGGCGCTCCTTCTCCCGCGCCACGTGTTCGCGGTAGGACTCCAGCGCCTCCAGCTCGCGCGCCTCCACGCTCGCCGCGTACAGCACGGCCCGCTCCTCTTGGGCCTTTTCCGCATCCAGCCGCTCTCCGGCCAGATCCACCCGGCGCAGCTCTTCGAACAGCCGCTGCAGCTTGGTCTCTTCCAGTTCCAGGTGCAGCCGCCGCCACGCCAGCACGCTCTCCAGACGGAACCGGAACCGTTGCATCGGAACCCGTTATCCCAGCAGCTTGACTAGCGCCTGCATCCGCGCGACGGTCTCCGCCAGCGGCGACTTCCCCTCGATCTCCTGCCGCAGGAAGTTGAGCATCTGCGTCCGCACGCGAATGGCCGCGTCGAGTTGCGGATTGGTGCCCGCAACGTAGGCGCCCAACTGGATGAGGTCCTCCGACTGCTGATAGGCGCTCAGCGCCTCCCGCATCCGCATCCCCGCCTCCTGCTGCTCCCGGCTGGCCACCTCGGAGGTCAGCCGGCTCACCGAGCTCAAGATGTCTATGGCCGGGTAATGTCCCTTGTTGGCGAGCTGGCGCGAGAGTACGATGTGCCCGTCCAGAATGGCGCGTACCGCGTCCGCGATAGGCTCGGTGATGTCGTCGCCTTCCACCAGCACCGTGAAGAACCCGGTGATCGAGCCGCGGCGGAATTTCCCCGCCCTCTCGAAGACCTGCGGCAGCAGGCTGAATACCGAAGGCGTGTAGCCCTTCTGGCTGGGAGGTTCGCCCGCCGCCAGTCCGATCTCGCGTTGCGCCATGGCCAGCCGCGTCACCGAATCCATCACCAGCAGCACATCCGCGCCCTGATCCCGGAAGTATTCGGCGATGGCCAGCGACACGAAGCAGGCGCGGAGGCGCAGGGGGGCCGGCCGGTCCGAAGTCGCCACCACCACCACCGACCGCTTCATCCCTTCCGGCCCCAGGTCGTGGTCCACGAACGCGCGCACTTCCCTGTTCCGCTCGCCCACCAGCGCCACCACGCTGACGTCCGCGGAATTGTGCCGGCACATCGACCCCAGCAGCGTGCTCTTCCCCACCCCGCTCCCGCCGAAGATCCCGATCCTCTGCCCCTTCCCGCAAGGCAGCAGGCTGTCGATGGCGCGGATTCCGGTGGCCAGCGGCTCGGTGATGTGCTCGCGCTCGAGCGGGCCGGGCGCCGCCCTGTACAAATCGTAGGTTCCCGCCGCTTCCAGCGCCGGCCCGTTGTCCATGGGCTTGCCGAAACCGTCCACGATGCGCCCCAGCAGGCCCGGCCCCACTTCCACTCGCGCGTCCTCTTTGCGTGCCACAATCGGGCTTCCCAATTCCAGCCCGCTGGTTTCTTCGAAGGGCATGGAAAGCACGCGCCCATCTCGGAATCCGACCGCCTGCGTGCGTATGCGCCGGCCCCCCGCGCACTGGATTTCGCAGAAGTCCCCCACCGCCACCGCCGGCCCGGCCGATTCCACCAGCAGCCCCACCAGTCCCAGCACCGTCCCCGTCCAGCGGTACGGGCTGCCTTGCTCGACGCTCTCCAGGAACGGCGCGATGTCCAACCGGCCCGCGTCGCTCATGACTGCCGCTGCAATCTGTCCGCCAGCCCGCGCTGTATCTCCTCGAGCTGTGTGTCCACGGAGGCGTCCAGGTGCCCCTGCGCCGTCTCGAAGACCACCGCGCCCCGGTCCAGCCGCGGGTCCGCCACCACTTCCAGCCGCTCGCCGCGGCCGATTCCTTCCAGGTGCTTTCTCACGATCCCCGCGTTGTCCGGGCTGACCCGCACCCGATCCACTTCACGTTCCCCGAGCTTCTCTAGCGCCGCCTTCACCACGCCCAGGATCGCCTCCGGATCCATGCTCAGCTCGCGATGGAGGATGCGCCTGCCGATCGCCAGCGCCAGCTTCACCACGTCCTGCTCGGCGTCCCGCCGCAGTTTGCGCCGTGTCTGGGACAGGTCCACCAGCGTCCGCGCCAGTTGCTCCGCCACCGGGTCCAGCCGCGCCATCGCTTGCTCCTGTCCCGCGCTTTCCCCTTTGCGATACCCGGCCGCGAAAGATTGCTGCTCGCGCTGCGCAATCTCCCGTTCCAGTTGCGCTATGCGGGCCACCAGAGGATCCAGTTGCGCCTGCAACGCCGCCTCGACGCCCGCCCCCACACGCTTCCACTCCACCGGCGCCGCCCGCACCGTTTGTTCCCCCGTCAGAACCTTTGTGGACATACACTCCGCCCCTCTATGTTCGGCGGAATCCCCGCGGTCCTTTAGCGCCCCAGGTCCGCCCCCCAAGAACCCCGTTCGCCATTCGTCCACGAACTCCATTTCCCATCCCCTCAATCAGTTGGGCATTCTGAGCCCATCCGATCCACCGAGCCCGGGATTACCCTTCCCGTGGGACATGTCTTCTCAACCCAACGAAAACCGCCCGCCGCACAGCCGAGCAGCCCAGATACAAGAATTAAAGAACGAACCCATCATGGACCCCCATCCCCAAGAAACCAAGCCACTTCTCCATCCAAGAACGAACCCAGATCAAACCCACTTTCCGCCCTGCCCTCATTCATGTTAGAACTGGAAATCATGCCCAATTCGCTCGACTACCAGACCGATCCTGGCCACCCCCACCCGGTCGGCGCCACCCCCACCCCGGACGGCGTCAACTTCTCCCTGTTCTCCGAAAACGCCACGGGAGTCGAACTCCTGCTTTTCAAGGAGCACGACGACCCGCAGCCCAGCCAGACCATCCTCCTGGATCCCAATGTGAACAAGAGCTTCCATTTCTGGCACGTTCACGTGCAGGGGCTCCGGCCCGGAGCGCACTACGCCTATCGCGTGGACGGCTCCGCCGATCCCTCTACCGGCCAGCGTTTCAACCGCAACAAGGTTCTGATCGACCCCTACGCCCGCGGCAACACCAACTCGGTCTGGAAGCGCGCCGACGCCTGCGGCCCCGCCGACAACGTCGCCACCTCGATGCGTTCCGTGGTCATCGATCCCGCCCCTTACAACTGGCAAGGCGATCGCCCCCTCGGCCGTCCCGCGCAGGATTCGGTCATTTATGAGATGCACCTGGCAGGTTTTACCAAGTCGCCCAGTTCCGGCGTGGCGCATCCCGGCGTTTTCCGCGGCGTGATCGAGAAGATCCCCTACCTCCAGGAATTGGGTGTCACCGCCGTCGAGCTGCTCCCCATTTTCGATTTCGACGAGACGGACGTGTTGCGCCAGGTCAACGGGCAGCCCCTCCACAACTTCTGGGGCTACAGCACGCTAGGTTTCTTCGCCCCGCAATCGGCCTACTGCGTGAATCCGCAGGCCGGCGATCACCTGGACGAATTCCGCGACATGGTGAAAGCCTTGCACAAAGCGGGCATCGAGGTGATCCTGGACGTGGTCTTCAACCACACCGACGAGGGCAACCATCTGGGCCCGGTGTACTGCTACAAAGGTATCGACAATCGCGTCTACTACTACCTGGTGCCCGGCGACCCGCAGTATTATTACGACTACACGGGCTGCGGCAACACTTTCAACTGCAACCATCCCATCGCCCAGAAGCTCATTGTCGAGAGCCTGCGTTACTGGGTGCTGCAAGGCCACGTGGACGGGTTCCGTTTCGACGAAGGCTCGGTGCTGGCGCGGGATGAGAGCGGCCAGCCGATCCTGCATCCACCGGTGGTCTGGCAGATCGAGCTGGACGAGACTCTGATGGACTCCAAGGTCATCGCCGAGGCCTGGGACGCCGCCGGCCTCTACCAGATCGGCCATTTCCCCGGCGACCGCTGGGCGGAGTGGAACGGCCGTTACCGCGACGATATCCGGCGTTTCGTGCGCGGCGAACCCGGCGTCGTGGGCGCGGTGGCCACGCGCATCGCGGGCAGCTCGGATCTCTACCAGGCGGATGACCGGCGGCCCGTGAACAGCATCAATTTCATCACCTGCCACGACGGATTCACCATGAACGACCTGGTCTCCTACGACGTCAAGCACAACGACGCCAACGGCGAGGGCAACCAGGACGGCATCAACGACAATCTGAGCTGCAACTACGGCCTCGAAGGCGTCACCGACGATGCCGCCATCGACCAACTGCGCACCCAACAGGTCAAGAACTTCGCCACCCTCCTGATGCTCTCCCGCGGTGTGCCCATGATCCTGGCCGGGGACGAGGTCCGGCGCACGCAGCGCGGCAACAACAACGCCTACTGCCAGGACAACGAGCTGAGTTGGATGGACTGGAGCCTGGCCGAAAAGAACGCGGACCTGCTGCGCTTCTGGAAACGCATCATCGCCTTTCGCAAGCGCCACGCGGTGCTGCGCCAGAACCGTTTCTACGGGGCCGCGGTGAACGAGCGCGGCATGCCCGAGGTGGCCTGGCACGGTTGCCGGCTCAACTCGCCCGGCTGGAACGATCCTGAGGCGCGCGTGCTGGCCTTCACGCTGGCCGGCTTCAACGGCGACCCCGATCTCCACGTCATGATGAACATGTACTGGGAGCCCCTGGACTTCGACATCCCGCCGCTGATGGGACGCTCCTGGTACGTCGCCCTGGATACCGCCGCAGCTTCCCCGCAGGACATCGCCGAGGCCGGCGAAGAACTCCAGTACTTCGGCGAGACCTATTCGGTGAGAGGCCGCAGCATCGTAGTGCTGCTCTCCAGATGAGCGCCACCCGTGAGTTCCTGCGCCAGAGCCGCTTCGGGCTGCGCGCGCTGCATGGTTACATCTACGGCCGCTGGCCGATGCAGTACGTGAAGACGCTGATGCGCCTGCTCAAGCTCCGGGTGCCGGCCTTCGCGGGGCGTTGGTTCGCCAATCGCTATCACGCCCGGGTGCTGGTGCACGACCACGCGCGCGCCATTGTGGGCCTGGACCACGACGTCATGGCGCGCGACCAGGAGCAGATCATTCCGTTCCCCATAGCCCGGGACATCATCCTGAAATCGCCGCCGGAGGTGGTGGTCTTCCCATGTCCTTGCCGCCTCAACCGGCCCGTGCATTGCGAGCCCACCAACGTGTGCATGTTCATCGGGGAGCCTATAAGCGGCATGATCCTTGAGCAGCAGCCTTCGGGGCGCCGGCTCACGCAGGCCGAAGCGCTGGAGCTGCTCGAGGCGGAGCACGCGCGCGGCCACGTGCATACGGCCTGGTTCAAGGACGCCATGCTGAACCGTTTCTACGCCATCTGCAATTGCTGCCAATGCTGCTGCGTGGGAATTCAGGCCATGGTCGAGTACGGCGTCCCGGTGCTCCTGAGTTCCGGCTACGTGGCCCAGATCGATGCGGAAAAATGCGCCCACTGCGGCGACTGCCTCCCGGTCTGCGCCTTTCACGCCTTGACGGATGGCGACGGCGACGTCACCCGCAATTGGGACCGCTGCATGGGCTGCGGCGCCTGCGAGGTCAAGTGCTCCACCGGCGCCATCACGCTGGTCCGCGACGAACGAAAGGGAACGCCGATGGACGTCCGCGCGCTAAGCTAGGACCTGCTATCTGTCTTTCCAGTGGGCTGGCCACGGCGCTTCTTGGCGGCCAAGGCCTGGCCGCTACGCGGTTCCGGAATATCCCGTTGCCCCATGCCGCGAGGGTGGCCCTGGGCTGCGCCATCGTCCTGTATCTGCTCCTGCTGCTGCTGCATTTCCCCGAGCCGACCGGGCACGAACCTCCACCATGGGAAGGCCGCAACAAGTGGTCCTTCATCCTGTTTGTGGTTGGCTTCGGGCTGTCCCGGCCGCGACCGGCTGGCTTTGTGCTGGGCTTTATCCGCTGACGCTGGCCTGGCCCAACGAGCAGCGGCTCCATCTGGCGCTCCTGATCGGTGGAGTCGCAACGACTCTCCAAGGGATCTGGGACGTCTTCCGCTACCTGGGCGAGGATAGGCAGTCGGACCTCACACCGGGTGAACCAGGTCCTCCAGCGTGCGGCGTCCTTTGACCTCAGGCTCGCCTTCCTGGTAACCGATGGGCAGGATGGCCACCGGCTGCTGCCCCTCGGGCAGGCCGACGATCTTGCGCACCTCCTCGGGATCGAAGGCGCCCACCCAGACCGAGCCCAGGCCCAGCGCGGTGGCGGCCAGTTGCGCGTAGGCGCAGGCGATGGTAGCGTCCTGGACCGAATACAGCCCCCGGCCGCGCTCTCCGAACCGCTCCAGCAAGCGCGCGGCGTGGGTGCAGAATACCAGCGAGACCGGAGCGACCAACAAGAATCCCTGCCCATGCGCCGCCTTGCACAGCGCCGCGCGCTGCTTCGTTTTGGTGACCACGTAGATCTCGTAGGCTTGCAGGTTAGCGGCCGATGGCGCCAGGTTGGCCGCCTCCAGGATGCGATTCAGCTTCTCCGGCTCGACCGGACGCGAGCTGTAATTACGGATCGAGTGCCGCTGCTCCACTGCCTGGAAGAATTCCATATCGCCCTCCAGGTTACCGCACTCCGGGGAGCTACTTCACTCTTCGTGGTGGCAGTGCCGCGTACAGCGGTGCTCGGGGTACAGTTCCGCGAAAGACCGGTGCAGAAAGGTGCAGGCTTCGAGCAGCGATGGGAAGGCGCGCCCGCCCTCCACATCCCGGCCCTGAATCCGCGCTACCCACTGCCGGGTCCGCGACTTGTTGGCCTGCAACAGCACCGTGCCCTCGGCCGTCAAGTGAGTCCAGCTCACCGCTTCGAGCATCCCGCCGGCGGCCTCGCGGAGCGCGCCCACGAACTCGTCGAGTTCCGCCAGCCGCTTCTGGCAGCCCGCGCAAACCAGCAGGTGTTCCTCGATTCGCGCCAGCTTGGCCCCGCGCGCCTTGCCCAAGGCGTGGCTCTCCAGGGCGTCTTCGTCCGGATGGCACTCCACAGCGTTTCCCACGTCGCCTCCGGGGAAGATATCGGCTGCCGCGGAGCGCTTCGACATGCTGGAGTGCGAGGAAATCTGATCGGGAACCAGCGACAGCCGGGAGCCGGCGCCCGCCGCCAGGACCTTTCCGCGCCGCTTTTTAGGCCGCTGCCCCATTAGCTCGCTCCTCCCGACTATGATGGGATGAATGACACGCAGGCAATGGCTGGCGCTGGCCGCCGTATCCGCCGGAAGCCTTCAGGCGCAACGCGGTGGGATGGCCTCCCGCGGGGTGAAGCCCACGCCGCGCGGCAAGCCCTCCGGCCGGCCGTTCAACGCCCGCTTCACCGACATTGCCGAGCAGGCCGGCCTGCGCGCGCCGGCCATTTACGGTCCTCCGGATCACGTCTCCTACATCCTGGAGACGACGGGGGCCGGCATCGCGTTTCTGGACTACGACAACGACGGCTGGCTGGACATCTTCGTGCTCTCCGGCACGCGCCTGGATGGAGCGCCGCCGGGAACCACCAACCGCCTGTACAAGAACAACCGCGACGGGACGTTCACGGACGTCACCGAGCGGGCCGGGTTGACCCGCACCGGCTGGGCCGTCGGCGTGACCGTGGGCGACTACAACAACGACGGCTTCGACGACATTTTCATCACTTATTGGGGCCAAAACGTGCTGTACCGTAATAATGGCGACGGCACCTTCACGGATGTTACCCAGCAGGCCGGCCTGGCTCGGCCCCGGCGCTGGGGCAGTGGCTGTACCTGGATCGATTACGACCGGGACGGCAACCTGGACCTCTTCGTTTCCAACTACCTGGTCTTCGATCTCCAGGCCATTCCCCCGACCGGCCAGGACCCCAACTGCAACTGGAAGGGCATCCCGACCAATTGCGGCCCGCGCGGGCTGCCGCCGGAATCCAACCTGCTGTTCCACAACAACGGGGACGGCACGTTTACCGACGTGAGCGATCGCGCTGGGATCGCCAAGCCGGGACTCGGCTACAGCCTTACCAGCGTGGCCGCGGATCTCGACAACGACGGATGGCCCGACCTCTACGTGGCCGCCGATTCCACCCCCGCTCTGCTTTTCCGCAACCGGCACGATGGCACCTTCTCCGAGGAGGCTCTCGAACGCGGCGTCGCCTTGAACGAGGACGGGCAGGAGCAGGCTGGCATGGGCATCGCCGTGGGCGACTATAACCTGGACGGCCTGCTCGACATCTTCAAGACCCACTTCGCCGAGGACACCCCAACCCTATACCAAAACACTCCCAAAGGCAACTTTACGGACGTTACAATCCGCGCCGGGCTGGGCGTCGAGACCCGGTTCATTTGCTGGGGCGCAGGCTTCGCCGACTTCGACAACGACGGCTATCCGGACATCTTCGTCGCGACCGGCAGCGTCTACCCCGAAGTCGAGAAGAGGTATCCGGATCAGCCTCACAGGACGCCGCGGCTGCTGTTCCGCAACCTGGGCGACGGCAGGTTCGAGGAACTGATCGACCAGGCGGGTCCGGCGGTCGGCGCGCCGCATGCCAGCCGCGGCGTGGCTTTCGGGGATTTCGACAACGACGGCGACGTGGACATCCTCATCATGAACCAGAACGAGCCCCCGTCGCTACTGCGCAACGACGTCACTGGCGACGGCCATTGGCTGAAGGTGAAGCTGGAAGGAGTGAAATCCAACCGGAGCGCCATCGGCGCCCGGGTCACTGCCCACTATGGCGGCAAGCGGCAGGCTCAGGAAGTCCTGGCCCAGTCCAGTTACATGTCGGTGAGCGACCGGCGCCTGCACTTCGGCCTGGGCGCGGCGGAGAGCGCCGACCTGGAAATCCGCTGGCCCAACGGTAATGTCGAGAGCATCAACAAGGTGGCGGCCAATCGGCTGGTGGTGGTGAAGGAAGGGGCTGGGATCGTCAGGAGCGTGCCGTTTCCCGCCGCCTCGGCTTGAAAAATCGCATCGGAGCCGCCCGCACAACCGGCTCCGATGCGACTCGCCCGAGCGGTCGGGCTGAGACCTGGCGTCGGCTAGTCTGGTACGCTACCCGTTAGCGGCGTTCGCTCCCGGTGAGGCCCGCGTCCATCTGTTCCTGCACCCGGATACCAAAACCCCGGCCGAAACCTGGATCTCCGGCGAGGGAGTCCAAATTCGCTGCTATCGACCCTAAGACAGGCGACCCACGATTTTGACGACACCATTATTGCGGTGTCGTTAGAATAGATTCTGGAGTGTCTTAGGAGCAGTAGGGAGGATTGCCGCTGTGCGGATAACCATCGTTCTTCTATTGGCTTGCCAGGTGCTCTTCGGACAGAGCATCTCCCTGGTGGGGGCCGGCTATGTCAACCCCATCCCGGTACAGGTGGCGCCGGGCCAAGTGGTCACCTTCTTTCTCACGGGCTTGCAGACGGTGTTGCCGCTGCCGGACCGCGCCGACCGGGCGCCGACGGTCCCCTTGCCTCTGCAACTGGCGGGGATTTCGGCAACCCTCAGCCAATCCGGTCCCGGAACCCTTCTGGCGGTGCCCTTGTTCTCGGTGGAGCAGCTCGACACGTGCAGCGATCCGGCGTCCATGTCGCCCGATTGCATGCTCACCGCCATCACTCTGCAAATACCCTTCGAGATGCTGGCGCGCAATCCGATGCTCATGGCGCCGGTGGACCTGATCGGGGTCACGGCGATCACCTTCGTCGAGAACGGCGCCGTGAGCAGGGCCTTCCAGCTCTCCCCGATGATGGACGCCATACACGTTCTGACCAACTGCGGCGACGCGCTCTCGAGCGACGACGGGGCGCTGCCCTGCCAGTCCCTGGTGACCCACGCCGATGGCAGCCTGGTATCCGCTACGGCGCCGGCCGCCACGGGCGAGCAACTGGTCATTTACGCCTATGGCCTGGGCTTCACCACTCCGATCGTGGCAGACGGCGCGCCTTCTCCCTGGGGGGCGCTCACGAACACCGCGGTTCGCATCGATCTGGATTTCCGCCCCAACGCCGGCACTTCCCGTCCGGGTTACGGGGTAGCGGCCACGTATCAGCCGACCTGGGTCGGCCTGGCCGCGGGACAGATCGGCGTGTACCAAGTCAATTTCCAGGTTCCGCAGCCTCCCTCGACCACGCCACCTTGCGGCGCGGGCGTTAACTCGAACCTCACGGTGACAATACAAGGCTTCCAGTCCTTCGATGGGGCCATGCTGTGCGTCGCCACGCAGTAGGGCGGCCCAGGCCGAACCAACTTCATGCCCGACTCCACGGCCCAAGGCGGGATAGAAAGACTACCGGTGGCCGGACTGTGCTTCGAGCGTTCCGCGATGACATTGCACGACCAGGTGGAAGGGCTGTTCCTGGAGGCCCGCGACCACGTGTATCGATACCTGCTGACCTTGGGCCTGTATCCCCCGCAGGCCCAGGAGGCCACCCAGGACGTTTTCCTGAGCCTTTACATCGCGTTGCAGAAGGGGGAGGCCATCCGCAACCCGCGGGCCTGGGTGTTCCGCGTGGCCCACAATCACGGGCTCAACCTGCGCGAGAAGCAGGATTCGGTGCGGCCCTTCGAGCCGGAGATGGAATCCGCGCTGGCATCCCCCGGCAAAAGCCCCGAGCAGGCGCTGATCGACCGCCAGAGGCTGGAGCGGCTGCACGGCGCTATTCAGAGCCTGTCCCCGCAGCAGAGAAGCTGCCTTTTCTTACGTGCCGAAGGTCTCCGATATCATGAGATCGCCCAAGTGATCGGGGTTGGCACATCCACCGTCGGCGAGTTTCTGCGCCGCGCGATCACGCGATTGAGGAGGGCGAGCGATGCTTAGATTCCGAGCGCTCCACCCTGGCGAGGAGCAGTTGCTGCGGTTCGCCGATGGCGAGCTGCGACCCCGAGAGGCGGCGGACGTGCGGGCCCATCTGGAGGCCTGCTGGGGCTGCCGGACCGAACTGGAGGGGTTGCAGCGCAGCATTGGCGACTATGTCCGCTACCACGAGAGCGGGCCAGTACCCCAACCACCCCGGCCCTGGGCCGACCTGCGGGTGCGGATGGAGAAACTCGACCAGCCGCGCGCCCTGGCGCCGAGGCGCGCGCCGAATCGCTGGCTGGCCGTGGCGGCCATGGTTCTGCTGGCTTGCCTGGCGGTCTGGCGGTTCGAACGGCCTCAGGCGGTAAGCGCCGGCGAGCTGCTTCGCCAGTCGGTGGCCGCCGAGGTTAGCGCCCCGCGGCCGCACCGGCAGATCCGGGTGCGGATGCGGAGCCGCTCTTACACCCGGCCAGCCTTGCAAACCGTGGCGAGGGAGACCGACGCTGGCCCGGTGGAAGCTTTGTTCGCCGCCGCGCGCTTCAATTGGGAAGACCCGTTGAGCACGCGCTCCTATGCCGCCTGGCACGACGGCCTTTCGGAGAAGGCGGATGCGGTCGAATCCCCGGGCGGGCCCGAAGCCGGCACGGTCCGTATCCGCACCACCACCACGCAGAACGCTCTCGAGGAGGCCACCATCACGCTGCGCTCCCAGGATCTCTCCCCGGTGAGCGAAACCTTCCAGTTCCGCGGGAGCGAGTGGATCGAGATCAGCGAGATCCCCGGTCAGCTGGAGGCTCCCTCGCCGGCCGCTCCGGCCATGGCGCAAGAACCGGCGCCCGAGATCGGCCCAGCCGCACGGACCGAGGCCGTCGAGACGAATGCGGGACCCACCCGGGAATTGCAGGTAATCGCGGCGCTGCACAGGATCGGCGCGGACTTGGGAGAGCCGATCGAGCTTACCAGAAGCGGCCGGCAACTGCTGGTCACAGGTACCGGAATGGAGCCCGACCGGCAACAGCAAGTGCGTTCCTCGCTGGCCGGCTTGCCGGATGTGGCCGTGCGATTCGACAACCCGACGCCGGTGGAGGCGGAGGCGGGCACGAGTCAGACGGCTCTGTCGATTGCCGCGGCGCGCGTGCCTCTCCAGGCCGAGATCGAGAAAGCCGTGGGCGGCCGGGTGGCCTTCGAGAAGTTCGCCAACCGGGCGCTGGACCTCAGCGAATCCGCGATGGAGCGCGCCCACGCCCTGCGCAACCTGGCGGAGCGCTTTCCGGCTTCCGCCGAGGCGCAGCTCGACCCGCGCGACCAACACCTATTAGCCACGCTGCGGCGCGAACATGCGCAACAGCTCGCGGCGGCCACCGCCGAGATCCAGGCTTCCCTACAGCCTGTGCTGGCCTCGTTGGGCGCCGCCACCCCGCGGGCTGGGAGCGGCCCGGCGGCCTGGCCGGACTGGCAGGCGGGGGCCGGGCAGGTGTTCGCGTCCGCCCAGGAGGCCGACCAGCTCCTGAACATCCTGCTGGCCGGCGCCGATAGCCAGCTTCCGCCCGCCGCCATTCCCGCGCAGCTCGCCTCCGCGCTAGAGCGCTCGCGCGCCCATGCGGCAGCTTTTCGCGATACACTCACAGAGGGCACTGAATAATGCGCCTGGCTCCGGTCCTGTCCGGATGGCTGCTTCTCTCGGCGGCGCTTCACGCGCAGCAGGGAGCGCAGGTATCCGGAGTGATCGGAGACTCTTCCGAGGCGGTGGTGCCCGGCGCTAGCGTCACCCTCGTCAACCAGGCCACCGGCATCCAGCGGGTGAGCCACTCCAACCAGGAGGGCGGCTATGCCCTGGCGTCCCTCCAGCCCGGCATTTATAAGGTCACGGTTCGCAAGGAGGGCTTCCAGACGTTGACGCGGCTGGGGGTGCGGCTGGAGGTCGCCCAGAACGCGCGCATTGACTTCACCCTGCAAGTCGGCAGCATGGAGCAGGAGGTGACGGTGGACGGCGGACCGGCCCCCACCAGCCTTCAGGACGGCTCCGTCGGGATGGTGATCGGACAGGATTTGATTGGCTCGCTGCCAGTGAGCGGGCGCGGGCTGGTGGGGCTGCTGGAGCTGGCCCCCGGCGTCCTGGTCACGCCGGCCACCGCCGGAGAGGCCGGCCAGTTCAGCGCCAACGGCCAGCGCGCCAACACCAACTACTTCACCCTGGACGGCGTGAGCGCCAACACCGGGGTGAGTGGGACCGGAATGCCGGCGCAGTTCAGCGGCGGTTCCCTGCCCGGCATGACCGCCATCGGCAGCACGCATAATCTGATCGCGCTGGATGCGCTGGAGGAATTCCGCGTCGAAACTACCGGCTTCGCTCCCGAACTCGGGCGTTTGCCGGGCGCGCAAGTGGTGGTCAGCAGCCGCTCGGGATCGAACGATTTCCACGGCAGCCTGTTCGAGTACCTGCGCAATCAGTGCCTGGACGCTAGCGATTGGCTGGCCAACGCCGCCGGCCTGGGACCAAGCCCCTCGCGGCTGAACGACTTCGGCGCCACATTGGGCGGCCCGTTGCGCCGCAATCGCACCTTCCTGTTCTTTTCCTATGAGGGACTTAGGCTCCAGCAGCCCTCCGTCTGGACGGAGGCCGTGCCGACCGTGGAGTTACGACGGTACTCGCCGGGACCTGTGCAGCCCATTCTGAAGGCCTTCCCGCTTCCCAACGGGCCGGACTTCGGAGACGGGCTGGCCGAGACGGTCGCCAGCACCTCGCGGCCCTCCAGCCTGGATGCCCTGAGCCTGCGGCTGGATCATGCCTTCAGCTCACGCCTCAACCTGTTCGCCCGTTACAGCCTCACGCCTTCTTCCAGTCAGTCCGGGTACTCCGAGATCAATTCGTCGCAGTTCCACTTCGAGAGCCTGACGGCCGGCCTGACCGCCTTGGTCAGCCCCAGCCTGGACAACGAACTGCGAGCGAATCTGGCCGACACACGGGTGGACGGCCAGTGGCAGTCCAGCCCCGACGGCGGCGCGGTTCCCCTGGACTTGTCTACGTTGCCGTTGCCCATCGCCGTTCCCAAGGGGCAGGCGTTCTACCGGCTCTCGGTGGGAGGCGTTGGGGAGTTGGTCACGGGGGCATCCGGCACCAATAGCGAAGGGCAATTCAATGTTGTCGATACCCTGTCCTGGACCCATGGAACTCACCAGATACGGTTCGGGGGCGACTACCGGCGCCTGGAGCCTCGGAGCGGGGGCCCTCCTTACTATGTCGGGATCACCTTCGAGAGTTTCGCCGACCTGGCCAGCAACCAGAATATGCTGGTGACTTACTCGCAAACGGCCGAGGCCTCCAGCGTGGTGCGCAACATGGCCCTGTTCTTTCAGGACACCTGGCGGGTTCGCCCGCGGCTGACGCTGACTTACGGATGGCGATGGGAGCTCAATCCGCCCACCGCTTCGTTGCGCGACTTGCAGAACGTGCTGCCGGAATCGCCCAGCGAATCCTCGATGGTGGTCCCGGCGCAGGGCGCTCCGCTATGGCGCATGGGTTACTTTAACTTTGGGCCACGAGCTGGTGTAGCATATGGACTTACTCGTGACGGCCACACCGTGCTGAGAGCCGGCATGGGAGTCTATTACGACGCCGGATTCAGCGCCGAGGCGGATGCCGTGAACGGGGCGCCTTTCAACACCCTGCGAATGTCTTCGGCAGTGCCCAACGACTACGCCGCCTCCGCCATGGCGGTTCCCATTCGCTACGGAGTTGCGGCCAACCTGCGCCTGCCCTACTCAACCGAATGGAACGTCAGCCTGGAGCGCGCGCTGAGCGCCAAGAACGTGGTCGCCGTTTCCTACGTCGGCTCCCAGGGCCACGGCTTGCTGCGGCGGGAAGCGTACCTCCGGCCGGACATCGACGAAATCGATATCGCCCTGGCCACCAACAACGGGGCCTCCAACTACAACGCCCTTCAGTTTCAGTACCGGCGGAGCCTGGCTCGGGGACTGCAAGGCATGCTCTCCTACGGCTGGTCGCATTCCATCGACAACGTGTCTTGCGATTCGGCGATTGAGTTGGTGCAACCGGGATTCGGGGCGGCCGAGGACCGCGGCTCGTCCAACTTCGATGTGCGCCACGATCTCAGCGGGGCGTTTTCCTACCAGCTTCGAGGCTGGGCGCTGGACGGGATGTTCCGTGCCCGAACGGGTTTCCCCATCGACGTTCTGACCAGCCAGGACGCCTTTGGCCTGGGCCTGAGCAACGTGATTCGCCCGGACATTGTGCCGGGGGCGCCGATCTGGATCGCCGATCCCGCGGTCCCTGGCGGCAGCCGTCTGAATCCCGCGGCGTTTTCGTTGCCGCACAATATGGCTCAAGGCGACCTGGGGCGCAACGCCATCACCGGTTTCGGCATGTACCAGGTGGATTTGGCTTTGCATCGCCAGTTCCGGGTGTCCGATCACCTCGGTCTGGATGCCCGGCTGGAGGGGTTCAACGCGCTCAATCACTCGAACTTCGGGGATCCCATGCGGTATTTGGCCAGCCCGCTGTTCGGCCAATCCGGCTCCATGCTGAACCTAATGATGGGCAACGGCAGCCCCAACAGCGGCCTGGCGCCGGCGCTGCAGATCGGCGGGCCGCGATCGTTGCAGTTGGCGCTACGGCTGAGGTTTTGAAGAGGCGCTTCCGGGAGTTCAGTGGATTTGGAGGTCAGAGCCCTCTGCGGGAACCGAGAGTTCACCAACCTCCGTCAGGTGACAAGAGGAGGGACGCATCTCCTTTTTCGGTCAGCCATTGGTAGTGCCCGTGGGTCGCCGATTCGCAAAAGGGCTCTACAAGGGCTGCGATGTTGCGCCACGTTTCTGCGCTGAACGCGCAATTGAAGGTGGAGCGACCCCGCCGAATAATGCCCAAATCTTTTTGGCGCAATTGCAGGATCAGTTGGCATCCGTCAATTGCCTCAACGCTTGGGTCGTTGTGAAGATCGAAACTCTCGCAGGCCCCATCGGAGAGAGAACGAAAAACCTCCCGAAGGCGCACCGCTTCTGTTGAATCGAATGCATACAGACGGACCAGGGGACAGTCCAGTGACCCGTTGTCCAGAAACTCGAGCTTCATTCGGTCCTATGATAGCCCAAACTGCCGCACGTGCCTTTTACAGGCGCCGAGCCGAGAGAAGCTTGGGGGGGCCACGTCTGGACTCTCTACACCCGGCGCGTGGGTTACGCTGGGTACATGAGAATCCCTTCCGCCGCGCTTGTCCTGATCGCGCTGCTCGCGGCTGGGCCGCCATTGTGCCGGGCGGGCGGCGGCCTGGAGGTGAACGCCCAGCAGTACTTGGAAGAGCAGGGCCTGAGCGTGCTGCTGTACCACAACCGCTTTCACCCGGTTTTTGTCGACCAAAAAGTGAGCGCCATGGAGATCGTTCTCCACGGAGAGCGCATTGCCACCAATGGGGATGTCCGCCTGGCGCCGACGCCCGAGCAGTGGGACGCGGTTCCGACCTTCGAGCGGCGCACGGCCGACAAAGAACTGCGACGCCTGACCGCCTTCTGCTCGTTCCCGGCGTACGGCATCCGCTATCGCCTGGAGGTGACCGCAGAGGACGGCGGCCTGCGCGTCGCCATACACCTGGACAAGCCGCTGCCCGATGCCCTGGTGGGCCAGGCCGGCTTCAATCTCGAGTTTCTGCCCTCCGCCTACTTCGGCAAGACCTACCTGCTCGAGGACGGATTCGGCGTGTTCCCTCGCCATCCCGGCGGCCCGATGACCAAGGATCGCAACGGCAAGGTCCAGCCTCAGCCGCTGGCTTCCGGCGAGAGCATTGTGCTGGCTCCGGAGGATCCGCTGGTGCGCGTGGCGGTCAGGAGCGAGACCGGGCCCCTGATGCTGTTCGACGGGCGCAACCTGGCGCAGAACGGCTGGTTCGTCCTGCGCAGCCTCATTCCCGCCGGAAAGACCGAAAATGCCGTGGTGTGGCACATCCGTCCCCACGTGATTCCGGGATGGCTGCGACCGCCGGTGATCGCACACAGCCAGGCCGGTTATCATCCCGATCGCGAGAAGGCGGCGGTGCTGGAACTGGACCCCGGCTACGCAGGGCCGAAGGAGGCCCGGGTCCTGAAACTTCTGGCCGATGGCGAGTGCCGCGAGGTTCTGCGCGGCCCGGTGACACCGTGGGGGAAGTGGTTTCGGTACAACTACGCGCGCTTCGACTTCTCTTCCGTTCGCGAGCCCGGCCTGTACACGATCGAGTACGCCGGCCAGCGCACGGAGCCTTTCCCGATCGCGAAAGATGTGTACAGCCATATCTGGCAGCCCAGCCTGGATACCTACCTGGCGGTCCAAATGGACCACGTATCGGTGCGGGAAGGCTACCGGGTCTGGCACGGGGCATCGCACCTCGACGACGCCCGGCAGGCCCCGCTCAACCACACCCATTTCGACGGCTACGCCCAAGGCCCCACCACCGATTCTCCGTTTCAGCCCGGCGAGCACATCCCGGGCCTGAACCAAGGGGGCTGGTTCGACGCCGGCGACTTCGACATCCGCACACAGACACAGGACGAGGTGATCCTGGACCTGGTTCTGGCGATCGAGGAGTTCCACGTCGCCTGGGACGAGACCAGCATCGACGAGCAGGCCCGCTCGGTCGAGATCCGCAGGCCCGACGGCATTCCCGACGCCTTGCAGCAGGTGGAGCACGGCGTGAGGCAAGTGCTGGGCCAGTTCCGGGTCTTCGGCCACAGCATTCCAGGTATCGTGGAGCCAACCCTGCGGCAATACACGCATCTGGGCGACGCCGCCTCGAAGACCGACAACCAAATCTACTCGGAGAAACTGGGCAGGCTGGAAAGCGACGGCCTCCATTCCGGGATTCCCGACGATCGCTGGGCGTTCACCAACCGCGCTACGCCATTGCAGTACCGTTCCGCCGCGGCGCTGGCCGCCGCAAGCCGCGTGCTGCGCGGGTACAACGACTCGCTGGCCAGAGAGTGCCTCGAAACCGCCGAACGCGTCTGGGCGGAGGAGCACAGCCAACCGCCGTCTCTGTTTCACTCGTTCAACACGACCGGTGGCGCCCTGGCGGACGAAGAACTGGGCGCCGCGGTGGAGTTGCTCATCGCCACACGGGGCGGCGCCGCGTATCGGGACCGGCTCCGGGAAATGCTGCCGGAGATCCAGGGGCGGATGGCCGGAGTAGGATGGATTGCCGTGCGCGCGCTGCCCTATCTGGATGCCGGCTTCAAAGCCAAGTTCGCGGCCGTGGTTCGAGAATACAAGACCGGCCTGGACGCCGAGCTGGCGCAGAACCCGTTCGGCGTTCCGATCGGGCTGACCGGGTGGGGCGGCTCCGGGGCGGTTGCGGGATTCGGCGTGCGCATGTATTTCCTGGATCGGGCATTCCCCGAGATGGTGGGACCGGAGTACACGTTGCGGGCCGTCAACTACCTACTGGGCGCGCATCCGGTCTCGAGCACGTCCTGGGTTTCCGGCGTGGGAACCAGGTCCACGCTGATGGCATATGGCAGCAACCGCGCCGACTTCACCTACATTCCGGGCGGACTGGCGCCGGGCTTTGCGATGGTAAAGCCAGACCTGCCCGAATTCAAGGAGGACTGGCCCTTTCTCTGGTTCGAGAAGGAATACGTGGTGAGCGCCGCGACCGCTTTCATCCTGGCCGCCAACGCGGCCGATGCCCTGGTGAAGTGACGGCTCCAACGATTCCCGATCGGCTGGAGAACCGCGGCTCGCGGCAGAAGTGAATGGTCCGCCGGTAGATCGGGCGCCGTGTTAATCTCGGATTTCATCTATGGCGAGAATCGAGGCGCTGGTGGGCGGCGGGAATCTGCAATTGGTGAGCTGGAGCGGGGGCAAGTCGCCGTTCTCGAATCGGGAGTTGGCGGTGGTGGCGCAACGGGGACGGATCTGAGCCATGCACCTCCTGATCGACGCCACTCCTCTGTTGCTGCGCAGCGCCGGCGTCAAGAACTACCTTTACCACTGGATTCAGCATCTGCGCGCACAGGCTGGGAGCGACCTGATCGCGACGTTCCCTTTCTGGAGTTCGATCGGCAGCCTGGATCACGAGCGCTCGGTGGCGGGGCGGGCAGCCACGCTGGCGGGCCTGGGCCGGTTGCAATTCCTGAATCGCTCGCACCTGCCCTGGTCGACCCGCGCCGATTTGTTCCACGCCTCGACTTTGATGCGCAATCCACCGCGCAAGGCCCGGCTGAGCACCACCATTTACGACATGACCTGCTGGCTGACTCCGGAATGGCACACACCGCAGAACGTCCAGGCGGGAAGGCAGTTCGGAGAGCAGGTCATGAAACGCGCCGACGGGCTGATCTCGATCTCGGAGAGCAGCCGCCGGGACGCCATTCGAATCCTGGGCTTGCCGCCGGAGAAGATCGCGGTCATCTACCCCGGCATCCCCGATTCGTTCTTTGCAGTCCCGCCAGAGGCGGTGAAGGCCGCGCGGGTCCGCTACCGGCTGGAACGCCCATACGCGCTGTTTGTGGGCACTGTCGAACCCCGGAAGAACCTGGGCGCGCTGCTGGACGCGTGGGCCGGGATGGGCGACTCGTTGCGCCAGGAGTTCGACCTGGTGGTAGCCGGGCCCGCCGGGTGGAGGGACCCCGGGGTGCTGAACCGTTTGCGGAGCGCGCCTGCCGGCGTTCGATACCTGGGCTACGTGCCGGAGACGGAGTTGCCCGGAGTCACCGCGGGGGCGACGGCGTTCGTCTATCCCTCGCTTTACGAAGGCTTCGGATTTCCGGTGGCGCAGGCCATGGCGGCCGGCCTGCCAGTGCTTACTTCCAACGTCTCCTCGTTACCCGAGGTCGCCGCAGGCGCGGCGCTGCTCATCGATGCACGCAGTGCCGGGGAGATTCGTTCAGGGCTCGAGAAGCTGCTGCTCTCGCCTGGGCTGCGCGAGGAGCTGGGCCGGATTGGAAGGCGCCAGGCACAGCGCTACCGCTGGCAGATCTGCGCGCAGGAATCTCTCGATTTCTTCCGGAAGCTGGCGGGCTAGAGGGAGGCGGTCAGGAGGCCCTGCGCCGGCGGTGCAGAATCGCGAGCGCCGCCAGACCCACTCCCCATAGCGTGGCCGAGGCGGGCTCGGGCACCTCCTCGTAGTACCCTGTCATGTTGACATTCAGGCCGACCGGATTGCCGGTGGCCCCAGCCCAGTTGTACACCTTGAAATCCAGGTAGTTCACACCAGCGACGAAGCCGGAGCTGAGGGTGAAGGCGCTCGCCGTTTGGTAGCAACTCGGGGAGACGTCACAGAAGAACGGGGTAGACGAGCCATTGAAAGTGATCACGCCTTCGTTATCGACCGCCCAGGAACCGCTGATGACCGCCGTGGCGGCCTGATAAGCGGTCAGAGTGAATTGGACCTGGAAATCATACCAACCCTGGGGATCCCCCACCGTAACCCCGGTCCCCGGAACCCCGGCAGTCTTTTCGTTGATGTTCCCGTATTGCTGACCATTGAATCCGCCTAGGCTGGGGTCTATGACTCCGACCCACGCGGAACTGGCGGTGTCGGCCGTCCAAGCCCAGGGACTGTTGACCCAGAACGGGAAGGCCGGGGTCGTACCCGAGCCGCAACCAATAACGTCGCAGACCACTATCGAATCTCCAAGCGTCACACCGGCGGGCGCGGAAATGAGCAAGAAGCTGGCGTCGTCGGCGTTCTGGGCGAGGCCCGCTCCCGTGCTGACGATTCCCGGGATGGGGGCATACACCGGGCTTGCGAGGGCCTGCGCGCCCAGGAGGAGAAGTCCAGCCAGCAGCAAAATAAGTTTATAAAGCTTCATTTACGCTCCACGCCTGTCGCTTCCCACTCCACTCGGGCACCCTGCGGGTACAAAGGTGCATTCGCGACCTCTCAGTTATATTAATGAAACCCGTGGTTTGAGTCAACCCTTAGATTTGTCAGCAGAAGTTTTGTAGTACTAGTACTCACCCCTGTAGAACCCCAGCAAGCGGGTGGCTGGCATTGCAGGCATCTGGCGGTAATCGGGGCCTCCCTCAAGGAAGCTGTCTCAACAGCCAATTCATGAGTATAGCAGGGACCCAACACCAGTGGCTCGGTGTGCTTCCGCCCCCGCGCGGGTTGCCCACTGGCCGGACCGTCCATTGGTCCGAGGAGCGAGGAGAATGTGGTGACAATGAGATTAGCCCAATCGACGATCTTCGTGGCGGTCGCGCTGGCGGGCGCCCCCCCCCCCCGGGCCAATGCGGGTCGGAGAGCTACCGCGTGTGGTTTTCGAGCCCAATCTGGGACAAGCGAACTCGGGCACTCTGTTGGTTGGCCGCGCCCCGGGCTACACGGTTCTGCTGGGAAAAGACGGCACCGCAACTTAGCAGGCTGCGGAAAAAGTCCCTGGGCAAGCTGAAGCTTACCCCACATGGGGCCGTAAGTCATTGACTGCTCGTGTAAAACATGCTTTAGCTTGTCCTCTTCGGGCCGCCGAAACGACTTATTCCGCAGCCTGCTAAGGCTGGGAAAGTCCGCGTGTGCTAGCATGGCCAGTGTAAGCGATCGCCCACGAGACGGGATCCCGTGCGGCGAGCGTTGTTCACCTGGAGGATGGAATCATGAATCGGGCTCAAACGCAAACCTGCACGCTGGGAGTCATCATCGGAAACCGCGGTTTCTTTCCAGACCATCTGGCCAAGAGCGGCCGCGAGGAGATGATCGCCGCGCTGCAGCGGGCCGGTATCGAAGCCGTGGTGCTGGGGCCGGAGGAGAGCAAGTTCGGGGCGGTCGAGACGCGAGCCGAGAGCAAGGCCTGCGCCGACCTGTTCAAGCGCCACGCCGACAAGATCGACGGGATCATCGTTTCGCTGCCCAATTTCGGAGAGGAACGCGGCGTGGTGGAGGCGCTCCGCCTGGCCGGCTTGAAGGTGCCGGTGCTGATACAGGCTACGCCGGACTCGGCCGGGCGTATGACGATCGCCGACCGGCGGGACAGCTTCTGCGGCAAGATGTCGTGCTGCAATAACCTGAGGCAGTACGGCATCCCGTATTCGCTGACCACGCTGCATACCGAAGCCCCGGATTCGGAGGAGTTCCGCAAGGACCTGGAATGGTTCACGGCCGTCTGCCGGGTGGTGAAGGGGCTGCGCAACATGCGAGTGGGCGCGATCGGCGCCCGCCCGACCGCCTTCAACACGGTGCGCTATAGCGAGAAACTGCTGGAGGCCAGCGGCATCGACGTGGACACGATCGATCTCTCGGAGATCTTCGGCCGCATCGAGCGGATGAAGGACGGCGACGGCGCGGTCCAGGCCAAGCTGCAGGCGATCCGCGACTACGTGTCCACGGAGGGCGTGCCGGCGGCGGCTTTGCTGAAGATGGCCAAGCTGGGCGCGGTGATCGACGGCTGGGTGGCCGCCAACGACATCGACGCGACCTCGGTGCAGTGCTGGACATCGATGGAGGAGTATTTCGGCGTGGTGCCCTGCACGGTGATGAGCATGCTGAGCAACGCCAACTCGCCCAGCGGTTGCGAGGTAGACGTGTGCGGCACGGTCGGTATGTACGCGCTCACGCTGGCTTCCGGCACGCCGAGCGCGCTGCTGGATTGGAACAATAACTACGGCACGGACCCGGACAAGGCGGTGTGCTTCCATTGCAGCAACCTCCCCAAGCACTTCTTCGCCGACGTGCGCATGGATTACCAGGAGATCATCGCCGGAACGGTGGGCATCCCGAACACCTTCGGCACTTGCGTGGGCCGCGTGAAGTCGGGGCCGATGAGCTTCGTGAGGTTCTCGACGGACGACCGCGCGGGCGCGATCCGCGGCTATGCGGGCCAGGGCCGCTTCACCGACGATCCGCTGAGCACGTTTGGCGGCGCCGGCGTAGTCGAGATTCCGCGCATGCAGCACCTGCTGCGCTACATCTGCGAGAACGGTTTCGAGCACCATGTGGCGGCCAACCTGTCGTCGGTGGCCGGAGCGGTGGTGGAGGCCGCCCGTCGCTACCTGGGCTGGGAGATGTACTGGCACAACGGAGAGTAGCGGCAAGACCAGGAATCGCGAGTGCTACCGCGACTGGACGAAACGGCCGCGGCAGGCCCACAGGCCCAGGGCGGGATTCGAGATGAAGAACACCTCTTCGCCGCCCACCACATTCGGGCCGTCCTTCAGGATGGCGGGGTTGTAGCGCTTCATCATCTGGCCGAGATCGGCGAAGCGGAAGTTTACGCCTTCGATCTCTTCTTTGCCGAGATGGCCGGGGCAATACGTGATTTGGAACCGGCCCTCCGAAGATCCGTGGATGAGATGAGCGGCGGCGCTGAGGTTGGCGGCCAGATCGGCGTTCTTCCTCACCGCATTGAGCACGGCCGGGGTGCCCACGTAACCGTACCGGCGAATGAGCCGGTCGATGGCCGGGTCCTCGCCGAACTCCCGCACGCCGGGGGCGAGCACGATCAGTTCGGCGTGGTCCGCCAGGGCCATGCGGGTGCGGTAAATCGCCTTGTTGCCCAGCCAGGTGCTCTTGAATTCCGAAGGGTCCAGATACACGACGGCCTTGCGGATGGGCTGGTCGAGCATGACGAAGTTGACCTTGAGGCTGAGCTCGGCGGCCCGCTCGAAGCACTCGGCGTCGTCACCCACGAAAAGGCCGCGCACGGCCAGCTCGTTGCGCTCGTTCTTGGCGACGACGGTGAGCACGTACACGATGGGCAGGTGCCGGGCGAAGTTATCCGAGGCGTAGTTGAGGACGCGCCTGACGGGAGTGTCCGCGCGCCCCATGATGCGCTCCATCCCGTAGACGGCGCCCAGGAAATGGCTCTTGTGGATGCCTTCGCTGCCGCCGGTTCCCACAAAGATGTTCTTGTTGTGGTTGGCCATTCCAATCACTTCGTGCGGCACCACCTGGCCGATGGAGAGAATCAGGTCGAAGCCGCCGTCCACCAGCAGCTTGTCCACTTGCGCGGGCCAGGGGAAATCCAGTTTGCCTTCGGATTGCTCGCGCACGAAGGCGGCCGGCACTTGGCCCAGGGTCGAGAGTCCGTGGCGCCAGTCGTGAACGCGGAAGCGATCGCGAGGCAGGTCGCCGAACACGCGCTCGATCTGGGCATCCGTCATCGGAGAATGCGTTCCCAGGGCGGGCAGGACGTCGGTAAGCCGGTCTCCGTAATATTGCCAGGCCAAATTGGCGAGCCGGCCGGCTTGGGAGTGGGCGCGGGTGAAGTCCGGCGGAACACACAGCACTTTGCGGCGTTCGCCCAGGGCGTCGAGAGCGCGGGAAAGCGCGAGCTTCAGATCCGCCGTGGAGAAGTCGGCCGTCTCCGACCCGGCTGCCCAATACAGACTCATCGCGCGGAGATCCTCCCCTGAAAGCCACTATAGCAACCTGCGGCGGGGGTCGCGGGCGGGAACGGGGTGCGCGGCCGGGGGCGGGGGGCGCGACCGCGGCGGGATGCGCGGCCGGGAATGGGGGTGGCGGCTGGCGGCGGGGGCGCGGGCGTGGCGGGATGCGCGGCCGGGAATGGAGGTGGCGGCCGGGGGCGGGAGTCGCGGCAGTGACGGGGTGCACGACAGGAAGGTGGTCCAGCGCGCGCGGCGTCGCCAGGAGTGGCGACGCGGCACGCACGAGTGCGTGCGCCACAGCTTAAGTTAGCGCGTACGGCAGCCTGAGAAGGCTGCCCCACGACATCGGCCATGTTATTCTGTGAGGTCGAGAGAGGGAGAGACAACATGCGGGTTACCGGTTTCGTGCTGAGCCTGGCGATTATAGCGGCAGTTATGTCGAGCGGGTGCAGTTCCTATGCGCCCAACGCGGGACACGAAGTGGTGCTCATTGAAAAGCCGATCATCTTTGGGCACGGCGGAGTGGATCCGGAACCAGTCAAGACCGGACGTTCGTTCTGCGCACCGACGACCGACGGGATCGACGTGAACATGCAGCCCGAGAAGTTCGAAACCGAGTTGCCGGACACGATGACTGCGGACGGGGTTCCGATCTCTTTCCACGCCATTATGGCGCTCAAAGTTGTGGACTCCGTCACGCTCATCAAGAACTTCGGCCCCGACTGGTACAGGAACAACCTGGAGGAACCGTTCAAGACGATGGTCAGGCAGGCAGTAAGAAAGCGCGGCATGAACGAGACCGCGATCAGCACTACCGCGCTGGACGACATCGACCGGGAAATCCACGACCAGCTCGTCGGATTCATAAAGGAGAAGGGTCTTCCGGTGCAACTTGTCACGATGACGGTGGGAAGGGCCAACCCCCCGGATTCCGTGAAGAGCCAGCGCATCGAGACCGCCACCCAGGAGCAGCGGATTCAGACGGAAAAGCAGAAGAAGCTGGCCGAAGATCAGCGCCAGATGGCCGAGACAAGCCGCGCGAACGCCGATAACGCCTATCGCGAAGCGATGCATCTTTCGCCGGAGCAGTTCATACAGCTCGAGGCGATCAAGATGCAGCTCGAAGTGTGTGGCGAAAAGGGCAAGGCGACTTGCACGTTCATTCAGAACGGGGCGCATCCGGTGCTTAACCTGGGTAAGTAAGGTGACTGGGCGAGTTGCACTGATCTTACTGCTGGCCGCGGCGCTTCCGGCGCAGGAGAAGGTTACCATTAGGGTGGACGCGGGCGCGGCAATTGGCCCGTGGCCGCCCATTTATCGCTATTTCGGCTACGACGAGCCAAACTACACTTACATGCCGCATGGCCGGAAGCTGGTTGGGGAGCTGGCCGCTTTGTCGCCCGCGCCGGTCTACTTTCGCACGCACAGCCTGTTAGTAACCGGAGACGGAAAGCCGGCGCTGAAGTGGGGTTCGACTAACGCTTATACGGAAAACGCCGCCGGCCAGCCGGTCTACCACTTCGCCATCGTGGATCGTATCTTCGATACTTACTTGCAGGCGCGGGGGAAGCCGATGGTCGAGATGGGCTTCATGCCGCAAGCGCTTTCGGTGAAACCCGAGCCTTATCGGCACGACTGGCCGCGGACGGGTATCCAGGCGGGTTGGGCGTATCCCCCGAAGGACTACCAGAAGTGGGCCGGGCTGATCCATGAGTTAGTGAAGCATTGCGTGGAGCGTTACGGGAAGGCGGAAGTCGAGAGTTGGTGGTGGGAACTTTGGAATGAGCCCGACATCATGTATTGGGCCGGGACGCCGGAGGAATACGACAAGCTTTACGATTACACGGCGGAAGCGGTGAAGCGCGCGTTGCCCACAGCGCGAGTGGGCGGACCGGCGACCACCGGTCCGCGGGGCGCACGCGGGGCGGCCTTCCTTCGGCAGTTCCTGGAGCATTGCACGAGCGGCGCCAACGCCGCGACCGGCAAGACCGGCGCGCTCCTCGATTTCGTTAGTTTCCACGCGAAAGGTTCCCCCAAAGTGGAAGGCGGCCGCCTGCGGATGGGCGTGGCCTCGGAACTGGCCGACCTGGATAGCGGGTTCGCGATGCTGGCGTCCTTCCCCGCCCTGGCGCGGCTGCCGGTGATCGTGAGCGAGTGGGACCCGGAAGGCTGCGCGGCCTGCCCGGCGCACACAAACCCGCAGAACGCCTACCGCAACACGGAACTCTATCCGGTGAATCGGGCCGTCGCGTTGAACGCGGCGCTGCAACTTGCGGACAAGTATCGGACCAACCTGGAGGGCCTGCTGACCTGGGCCTTCGAGTTCGAGGGCCAGCCGTATTTCGAGGGCTTTCGCACGCTGGCTACCAACGGCGTCGATAAGCCCGTGTTGAACTTCTTCCGCATGGCCGGGCTGATGGGCGGCCAGCGCATCCGCGTAGCCAGCAGCGGAGCGCTGGGGCTGGATGCGATCCTGGCCCACGGAGTGCGGCAGAAACCGGACGTCGACGCGCTGGCGACGGCGAACGGGCACGAGGTCGCCATCCTGGCCTGGAATTACTCCGACGAGGACGCCGCCGCACCCGACGCGCTGGTGGAAGTGGTGATCGAGGGCCTGCCAGCCGCCGCCGCGCGCGTGTTGCTCAAGCACTACCGCATCGACGAGCGCCACAGCAACGCTTACACCGCGTGGAAGGAAATGGGGGCGCCACAGAATCCAACTCCGGAACAATACGCCAGGCTGGAGGCCGCCGGGCAGCTACAGATGCTCGAATCGCCGCGCTGGCTGTGGACCGCCGAGGGTTCCGCGCGCGTGGAGTTTTCCCTGCCCCGCCAGGGCCTGTCGCTGCTCGAATTGAGCTGGTAACGTCAGAGGTTGGGGACCTTGACGTTGTGTAAGTACGGGAACAGGCCGGTGCGTTCCCGGACCAAGTCGAAGAACCGGCGCACGTCCTCTTTGGGCTGCATCTTCGTGCTCATGTGGAGCAGCGTGCGGCCGTCCGCATCCGAGAAGACGAAGGACATGGTAGAGATGCCGGGGAAGGCGAGCTGGTCCCCTCCCAAGTGGTAAGTGGTGGGAGTAATCTCCCGCAGTTCGACGTTTTTCACCAGGTCCCAGCGGACCTGGCGCCAGCCGAGGGCCGAACTGGAGCGCAGCCCCGTCAAATCGGCAGAGACGCGGAGCGTGGCGTTGTTCCAAGCCAGCAGCCCGGTGATCAGAATGAAGCCGACGCCGACGATTAGCGTCCACAGGCGGTTGAACGGTTCCATGCCGGAACCGAACACGCCCATGCAGAACGCGGCCACGCCCAGCAGCGACCAGAACAGCGGCGCCTTCACTTCCGACGCAGGAGAGTGCAGCAGGATGCCGCCTTCCGGGGGCGGCGGTTGCGGAGAAAAGCTCCAGCGTCCCTCCGCGATGGCCGCCTCATCGCCTCCGCCGCCCACTGAGAAGACGCCGATCAGGGCGGCGCAGCACAGCATCGCTAGCAGGGTTAGGGTGGCCGGCCAAACCCAGACATACAGGAAGCCGCTCGGCAGCGCACGCTTCGCCCGGCTGGAATCCTGGCGGGGCGTCGCGCTCCCAGCATCCGGCTGCTGCGCGGCCGAGTCAGACGGCGTGGCTTGGCTGGGTCGCCCCTCGCGGAAAACCATGAGGCTGGCCGTAACGGCCGATAGGGCGAACCAGCCGCTCGCGAGCGCGGCGGCGGCTGTCACAAGAATCAGAAGGACCCGGAGTTCGCTGTACATGTCAAGGGATCATAGCATAGGTCAGCGCGGCGGCACGACCAAACGCGGCTGGGCGGCACTTTCCAGGCGGATCAACATGCAGAGGTTCATCAGCGGGGCGACCTCATCGAAGACGGCGAGCATGGATTCGACCAGGTCCAGGCCCGAGGAGGCGCGGACTTCGCTCTCACTCATGGGGAAATAGACCTGGAATCCTACCCAGCGGTCTTTCGCCGCCGCCTGGAGTTGGCGGCGGAGCTTGCTGGCGCCGGGAAAATCGGCGCGAGAGTAATCGAAGGAATCCCCATCCCAGCCGCCCGCGTGCAAGAGGAATCCATCGCCGAGCAGGCGGGTCAACTCGCGCTCCATTTCGCCGCGCGGCTGGAGGGATTTGAGGAGCCGGTTCCAGTCCCAATCCTCTTGCAACTGGAACTGGCCTAGCTCGCGCGAGGCCGTGATGTACCCGCGCTCTATTTGCAGGCCGCATTGGAAGATGCGCGTGTCGCGGTCCACCGTCAGATAGAACTTCGAGCAGCCGAAACTGACGCCGCTAGAAAGGGGCATGGCGGCGCGATTGGCGCGGGCCAGAAAGCCGATCCACTGCCAGAAGACGCCGCGGCCCCAGCGCTCGGTGACGAAGGGCTGCTGGTAGCGGGCTTCGAGAGCCAGCTTGAGAATGCGCGTGATGCGCTCATGCTCTTCCAAGTTGCCGACGTGAATGCCGCGCTCGAAATCCAGATACTCCGGCCGGAATCCGGCCACAATCGCAGGCGCTTCCTTACTCATGGGGTTCACTCCGGCTCGAATACCAGCCGGCTCCCGACGTCCACCTTGTTGAACTGCATCGGGAAGCCGCGGCCCTGACTCCAGGCCTCCCACTGGTCCTTGTAATGCCCCGAGAGGATCTGGCCGGACTCTCCGGCGGGGAGAACGAGAAGCGATTTCTCGAGGCCGGCGAAGTCCACAGCCATGCGCATGGAGGGCCCCATTCTGGGCGTGGTCTGCCGCACCGTGGTGGTCGATCCGATCTGCTCGACCGGGCCGATGTTGAAGTATTTCCCGACGAGCGGGAGGCGGCTCAACACCGGATGCGCAATCAATAGCTGGTTGTAACTGCCGTAATCCCACTTACTGGCGTTGCCGCCCTGAATGCCGCGGCCCTCTTCCATGGCGTCCAGGAAGGCGCGCAGCAGCAGTTGGTCGTAATCGGAGAACCAGTCCTTGGGGCGCTCGCGGAGCAGCTTCTCGATGGCCACCGGCGCCAACTGCACGCTATCCGCCCCGGCCGGCATCGGCACGTCGTACTCCGCGCCTTTGCCCGGCGAGGCACGGTCGCCCACCGCCTTCCGCAACTGACGATAAACGAGCGTGACGATCAGGGGCGCCGGCCCGTCATCCATCTGGCCATTCCAGTTGAGCAGGATCTTCACGGCGTCCGCCAACCCGGGACTGGCCACGCCGCGGCGGTCGTAGGCGGCCACGATCTGCCGGGCTAACATTGCGGAGAACGCGGAGTAAACGTCCCGCTGCACGGTGGCCATCTGTTCCGCCCTCCAGCCCTGGCGCTTGGACAACAGTTGACGGATCTGCTCAGCCCGGAAGGGGGCGGAGAAATTGCCGCCGACGCGGTAGGGGTAATTCTCCGGGAAGGGATTCTGGTTGGCGGTGACGATAAGGCCGGAAGGCGGGTTGTAGGCGCGCGGCATCTGCTCGAAGGGAATGAAGCCCTGCCATTCGAAGTCTCCCGTGCTGCCATCCACGGGCACACTTCCATCGAAGGTCTTGCGGATCGGCAGCCGGCCCGCCGCCTGGTAACCGATGTTGCCGTCCACATCCGCGTAGACGAAGTTCTGGGCCGGGCCGGGATAGCGGGCCAGCGCCGCGGTGAATTCCTGGAAGTTGCGGGCCCGGTTGAGATCCAGCATAGGGAACGCGAAATCCGTTTCGGCCGCCACCCAGCGCAACGCAAGGAAACTGTTCCCTTCGCGGAAGACCGGTCCGTGCCGGGTCACCCAGGCGTCGAACTGGAAGGGCGGGCCGCCTTTCACCGAAATGACTTCGCGCTCCAGGCGCGCCTGTTCGAGCTTGCCGGCGAAGACGTAAGCGCCGTTCTGCGGGTCCAGCTTCTCGATGTAGAGATCCTGCACATCGAAGTGCAGGTTGGTGACGCCCCACCCGATGCGCTCGTTGTGGCCCAGAATCACGCAGGGCACGCCCGGCAGCGCCACCCCGGTTACATTGAGGCCCGGCGCCTTCAGGTGCACCATGTGCCAAGCGCCCGGGATGGAGTACTCGAGGTGCGGATCGTTGGCCAGCAGCGGCCGGCCGCTGGCGGTGCGCGACCCGGCCAGCACCCAGGCGTTGGAGCCGGGTTGTGGCTCGCCGCCGGCGCGATCCGGGAACAGGAAGTTGACCTTGGCCGCGTCGCCGCCCTGCAGCAGCAGGGCCTTTTGAAGATCCTTGCGCCAGGTGGAACTCAACATGCGGTGCATGTACAAAGCGATGAGCAGGGAATCCTTCACGCTCCAGGGCCGCGGATCGTAGCGCAACAGCGAGAACTCGAGCGGCAGATTGTCGCGGTGCGTTTCCAGGTAGGCGTTGACGCCGCGCGCATAGGCGGCCAGCACCGCGCGATCCGCGTCGGAGAGGCCCGCGGCGTACCGTTCGGCGAGGCGCTCCATGCGCAACCGCCGGGCATCGAGGTCCGTTTCGAGCGCAGCCGCGCCAAAAACCTCCGCCAGGCGTCCAGCGCCCACGCGCCGCAGCACGTCCATCTGCCACAGTCGGTCCTGCGCGGTCGCGTAGCCCTGCAGGAACAGCGCATCCTGGATGGAAGCGGCGGTAATGTGCGGAACGCCCAGCGCGTCGCGGTCGAGCGTGGCCCTTGCGCCAACCGCCGCCTTCACGGAACCCGACGCGGGGGACAGCGGCCGCCAGGCCAGCCAATAGACCAGAACCGCCGCCACCACCAGCGCGACGGCGATGGCTATGTTCAAATACTTTAGTAGACGTTTAAGGGCCACGCCCCAATTTTACTGGAACCGGCCTATGGAAGAGACCTACTTCGGCTATCGATTCCTTTTGCTCGTGACGATTGTCGGCCTGAATGCGTTCTTCGCCTCGGCGGAGATGGCGCTGATATCGGCCCGGCCGTCGCGGCTGCGCGAGTTGGCAAGCGGCGGCGCCGTTGGCGCACAGGCCGCGCTGAACCTGCTGGAGCACCCGGAGCGCCTGCTCTCGACGGTGCAGTTGGGGGTCACGCTGGCCGCGCTGGGAGCGGGTTGGGCCGGCGAGGACACCGTCTACCGGGCGCTGGTCGCATTGCTGCAGCCGCTGGCCACGCCGCGCACTCAGACGCTGCTGCACGGCGCCAGCTTCGTGACCGCGTTCCTGGCGCTGGCCTTCGTCATGGTGGTGCTCGGCGAGGTGGTCCCCAAGAACCTGGGCCTCAAGCAGAGCGAGCGCTACGCGGTGGTGGCCGCGCCTTTGCTGCTGATCTTCTATCGGGTCTCGCAACCCTTCATCTTCGTTCTGGAGCGCTCGGCGGCGGCAGTCTCGCACGCGCTAGGATTGCGCCCCGGCCGTTCGGGCGGCCATTCGGTGGAGGAACTGAAGCTGATTGCCTCCTCGGTGCGCGCCACGGGCCGCATCACCGACTTCGAAGAGCACGCGCTGGACCGCTTGCTGGACCTCTCGGGCCTCTCGGCGCGCGAGGTGATGGTGCCGCGAAACAATATGGTGTCGATTTCCATCGAGGCCAGCCTGGACCATGCGCTGCGGACGCTGGTGGACAACCAGTACAGCCGCGTGCCGGTGTATGAGCGGGATCCGCAGAACATCATTGGAATCCTGCACTACAAGGACCTGTTCCCGCTGTGGTACCGCATTCGCACTGCCGCCCGCCTCAACGCTCCCCTGCCCCAGATGCTCTTGCGCACCCTGCTCCACAAGCCGGTGGTGGTTCCGGAGAGCAAGCCGCTCAGCCAGATGATCGACGAGTTTCGCCAGAGCCACGTTCACATGGCGCTGGTGGTCGATGAATTCGGCACCATCGCCGGGTTGGTTACGCTGGAGGACGTGCTGGAGCAGGTTTTCGGCGAGATTGAAGACGAGCACGATCCGCGCCACCCGCGGCCGGCGCTCGGCCAGCCGGTGCTCGAACTGGATGGCGCGGTTTCCATTCGCGATCTACAGACCCAGTACGGAATCCTGCTCCCGACCAACGCGGGATTCGAGACGCTAGCCGGCTTCCTTCTGTTCCGGCTGGGCTACATCCCCAAGGCCGGCGAGACTCTCGAGCAGGACGAACGGCGTTTCACCATCCTGGAGATGGACGACAAGCGCATCGCCAAGGTGCGGATCGAGCGGCGCGCATGACGGTTGCGGAGCTTCTGGTTCATGTCCGTTCCGAACTGGCCGCGCGGGTGGATCCCGTGTACCGCGAAGGCGCCCGGAGTTTCTCTCGCGAGCCGGTGGATTTGTGGGGCGTGCGCGCGCCCGACGTCAAGCAGATCTCCCGCGCCGCGTACCATGAAGTGAAAGCCTGGCCGCCGGCCGAGCGCGACGAGTTCGTGGATGGACTTTGGAAGAGCGGCAAGCTGGAGGAGGCCGGCGTCGCGATCTATGTGTACCGGCGTTTTGGCAAGCAATGCGGCACCCGCGAATTCCGGCTGTTCACGAGCTGGGTCGACCGCTACGTGACGAATTGGGCGGCTTGCGACGGCGTTTCCTCCTGGCTGCTGGCCGCCTGCGTAGAGAACGATCCCGCGCTGATCCGCCGCCTTCCAGCCTGGACGCGCTCGCGGAATCGCTGGAAGCGGCGCGCGGCGATCGTTTCGCTTTTGCAGGAAGCCAAGCAGGGCCGGCATACCGACGAGATCCTCGTGATCGCGGAGCGGCTGCTCACGGACGCGGACGACATGGTGCGCAAAGGCGTGGGCTGGGTTTTGAAGGAAACCTATCCCAAAAAGCCGCGAGAAGTCGTCGAGTTTCTGAAGCCTCGCGCGGCCACGGCGCCCCGTCTGGTGCTGCGCATCGCCGCCGAGAAGATGAGCGCCCGCGACCACGCCGGCGTGCTTGCGAGGTAATTCCGCGCTCCGGGGGCGCCGCGGTTCACCCGGCGGTAGCGCCCGCCTCTTCGATCGCCAATTCGCCTTTGTCCGCGTCGAGGGCGGCCGCGACGCCGAGCGGTAGTGTGAGCTGATCCTCGGTGTGGCCGAAGGTGAGGCCGGAGAGCACGGGGATGGCGAGCTTCCCCAGGATGCCGTCGAGAACTTCGCCCAAGGAAAACGTGGATTCGAAGGAAGGCTTGAACTCGCGCGGGCGGCAGTTGTGGCACTCGCCGAAGACGATCCCGGCCGCCGCTTGCAACTTGCCCGCCAGCCGCAACTGGGTCAACATGCCGTCGATGCTGTAAGGCTCCTCGTCCACGTCCTCCAGGAGCAGAATGCGACCGGCGGTGTCGATCTCGTAGGGCGTGCCCAGCGTCCTGCAGACGAGGCTGAGATTGCCCCCGATCAACCGGCCGCGCGCCTGGCCGGGGCGGACTGTGCGGAGCGGATGCGCGGGCCGCAGCGCGTTCGTCTCCGGGGGATTGGCCAGCGTGCCGAGCGGCTTGGCTTCGAAGAGCGCGCGCCGGAACCAGGTTTGCGTGTAGGCGGAGAAATCCGCCAGCGCGACGGGGCCGTGGAAGGTGACCAGGCCGGCGTGCCGGTGAATGGCCAGATGCAGCGCGGTGATATCGCTGTAGCCGAGGAAGATCTTCGGGTTGCTGCGGATCAGGCCGTAATCGATGCGGTCCAAAAGGTGGGTTGAGCCGTAGCCGCCGCGGATGGCCCAAACGGCCTTGACCTCGGGATCGCGAAACATGGCGTGCAGGTCGTCGAGGCGCTCCTGGTCGGCGCCGCCAAGGTAGCCCAAACGCTTGCCCACGTTGGCGCCCAGTTTCACGCGCAGGCCGAAGAATTGGACGGTGCGGGCGGCCAGCGCCAGGCGGTCGGGATCGGAGACGTAAGTGCCGGGCGTGATCAGGCCCACGGTATCGCCCGGACGAAGCGCGGGCGGATGGAGGAGCGGCTGCTCGGCCGCCTTGGCAGGGGCCGGTTGGGAGGCCACGGCGCCGCCTGCAACCGTCAGCAGAAATGCGCGTCTATTAGTCATGGTGGCACACGCTATTATAGGGAAACCATGCGCACAAAGGAACTGCTGGCCGTGATGGCGGCCGGTTGGCTGGCGGCGAACGCGGCGGCGGGAGGGCGTCCCGAGATGTTGGTTTCGACGGAATGGCTGGCGGGGCACGGGAGGGATCCGAACCTGGTGCTACTGCACGTGGCGCGGGAGCGCGCCGACTACGACGCCGGGCACATCACGGGAGCTTGCTTCGTGCCCTGGAACGAACTGGCGGTGACTCGCGAAGGCATCGCCAACGAAGTGCCTCCGGTGGCGGATCTTCAACGGCTGTTCGGGCGCTGCGGCGTGAACGACGACTCGCGCATTGTCCTGTATGGCGACCGGCTGGTGCTGAGCGCGACGCGCGCCTGGTTCACGCTGGATTACCTGGGTCTGGGCGGGAAGGCCGCGCTGCTGGACGGCGGCCTCGAGAAATGGCGCGCCGAGCAGCGGCCGGTCACGAAGGAAGAGCCCTCCGCGCGGACGGGCCATTTCACGCCGCACATACGTCCCGATGCGCTGGTGGGGATCGAACAGATGCGCGATCTGGCCTGGGTGGCGGCGAACGTCCCCTCGCCCGTTCCCCTGATTCTGGACGTGCGCCCGCCGGCCGAGTTTCGCGCCGGGCACATTCCGGGCGCGGTGAACGTTTACTGGCCGCAGACCCTGACCAGCAAGGAGATGCCGACGCTGCGGCCGCTGGCCGAGATCCAGCAGATGTACCAGGCTATCGGCGTCGCGCCGGGCCGCACGCTCGTGACTTACTGCAACAGCGGCGTGCAGGCCGCGCAGACCTACTTCGTGCTAAAGCTTCTGGGTTACGAGGTGCGCCTGTACGACGGGTCGTTCTCGGAATGGAGCCAGGCCAAAGATGCGCCCATCGCCAAGAGTGAATGAGCTCGCGGAGCTTTTAGGCGCCGCGCGCGCCTACGATCTGGCGCAACCTTACTTCGTGGGGATGCCGCACTATCCCACGCACGCGCCGTTCATGTACAGCCTGTCGAAGAAGCACGGCGATTACGTGGCGGCGGGCGAGATCAGCTCGGCCTCGGAAGCGGTGGCGATGGGCAGCCACACGGGCACGCACATGGATGCACTGTGCCATTTTTCATGCGGCGGCAAGCTGCACGGCGGCGTGGAAGCGGAGGGCGTACAATCCTACGGCGAGGGCATCGGCCATCTGTCGATTGACACGGTGGGGCTCATCTTGCGGCGCGGCGTATTGCTGGACATCGCCGGGGCGCTGGGCGTGCCGGCGCTTGCGGCGGATTTCACCATCCAGGCCAAGCATCTGGAAGAGGCCGCACGCGCCCAACAGGTGGCCATCCAGCACGGCGACATCGTACTGCTGCGCACGGGCTGGGGACAATGCTGGAACGACCCGCCGCGCTACCTGGCGCAAGGACACGCACCCGGGCCGGAAGTCGAAGGGGCGCGCTGGCTGAGCGAGCGCGGCGTCTTCGCGGTGGGATCGGACACGCTGGTGCTCGAGAAAGCGCCCAGCGCCAGCTTGCCGGTTCATGCACACCTGCTGGTGGAATGCGGCATACACATCTTCGAGGCGCTGAACCTGGAGGAGATCGCACGCGAGCGCGCGACCCACTTTCTGTTTGTGGCCGCGCCGCTGAAGATCCGCGGCGGCACCGGGTCGCCCGTGCGGCCGTTCGCGCTGGCGGTGTAGCTCAGGGCTTCGCGGCCACCTGAACGCCCCGCGCTTTCCAATGCGGCAGGACTTCGGGGTTCAGGACGCGGCCGACCAGGTTTACTGCACTCGCGGCGCGGCATTCCTGGCCGTGGCTGGCCGGCGTGGGACCCCAGAAAACGCACAGGCAGGCGCCCTGGGGCCAGTAGGCAGCGGTCCCGGGTTCCACCACCTCCACGGCGTCCTTCTCGAGGGGCGCTTTCACCGGGATGGGGAAATAGAATTCGCCTCCCCAGTAGCTGCCCTTGGCCTGGATCGGCAAGGCTTCGAGAATCCGCCGGGCGGTGGGCGAATCGCCGAACTCGCAGTCGGCCGGCACGTCGCCGACGGTGATGGTGACGGCCGTCATCGCGTGATGACGCCGCAGGCGATGCGCGCACCCGCGTTGCCCGCCGGATCGGTCTTATAGTCGTCCGGGCTGGCGTGAATCACGAGCGCCGTGCCGCCTTCGTGGAACAGGCCGTTGGCTTCGGTGCCCAGGGTCACTCCGGGGGCCATTAGGGAAGTGGTCGCCGTACCATCGGCGCTCACCGTGAAGTTGGGCAGATCGCCCGCGTGCGGTCCCTCGGGATTGTCCTTCCCGTGGTGCTTGTGTGCGGGATTGAAGTGCCCGGCGGCGGTCTTGAAATCGGGCGGATCGCATTTGCCCGCGTCGTGAATGTGTATGGCGTGCTCGCCGGGCGGGAGATTCTTGAGGCTCAGCGAAATCCGGAGGCCATCGGATACGGCCCAAATCGTCGCCGTCCCGACGGCCTGCCCTTTCGCGTCCTTCAACTCCGCCTTGGCGCCGTTCGGCGCGCTCTGTTGCGCCCATGCGGAGACGGTCAGCAGCAGCGCCCCCGCGACCAGTGTCATCAGTTTCATGTCTCCCCATCTCCTCTCTAGTCCGTATGCTAGCAGAAGGCGGGAGGCGGCGCGTGGTATGCTCTTTCGACAGGAGTACTGAAGTGGAAACTCGGATTCATATCATCGGCCTGGTGGTCCCGGACCTCACGGACACGCATTTCGCCGAGGTCTCGCGCGCGGTGGCCCGGGTCATGCAGCCCAACGGCTACACGGTGCTGATCTCGAATTCGGAGGGCGACCCGGATTCCGAGCGACAGGCGATCCACCTGCTGCTGGCTTGCTCGCAGGTGGACGGGCTGATTCTGGCGTCCGCGCAACCGGCCGGAGAGACGGCCCTGTTCCAGCGCATCGAGAAGCACAAACTGCCGTACGTGCTGATCGACCGGGACTTCCCCGGCGTCACGGCGAGCTACGTGGGCGCGGACGACGAGGAGATCGGCGCGGTGGCCACCGAGCACCTGATTTCACGGGGCTGCCGGCACATCGCGCACATCCGCGGGCCGGAGACTTCGACGGGAATCGGCCGGTCCAAGGGCTACGCAGCGACGCTGGCGAGGCACGGCTTGAAGGCGGCGCGCGGCTATGTGGCGAGCGGCGGCTCGAGCGACTCGGATGGTTACGCGGCGATGTGCGGGCTGCTCTCGGTGACGCCGCGGCTGGACGGAGTGGTGTGCTTCAACGACGCGGTGGCGGTGGGCGCCATCAAAGCCATCCTCGAAGCCGGGCTCGAAGTGCCCTACGACATCGAGGTGGTGGGGGCCGGCAACGTACACTACTCGGACATTCTGCGCGTGCCGCTATCGACCATCGATCTGAACAGTTCGCTGATGGGCGAGCGGGCGGCGCGGATGCTGCTGCGCACGCTGGAAGCCAAGGAGCCTCAGCCGGTCGAACACGTTCTGATCCCGTTCCAGTTGGTGGCGCGGGAATCCAGCAAGGCGGTGGCGGGGTAGCTGGGCGACAAACCGTCCACTTGGCGCGGCGCTTTACTGGTTCAAGAGCCCTCAGTACCAGAGGGTAGGGATGCAAGGTGACCCATATAACCATACTGAAAGGGTTTTGCCCTGCCCGCGCGGGCGCGAGTCAGGGGCCTGTTGAAGAAGCGGGTTAGGGTAGGATGGATTGGGGAATAGACGAACTGCGATGGGACGATTGTTCATCTGGACCATTCTGTTTGCCGTCACCGTCGGCGAGCTCGGGGCCCAGGAACCGAATTGCGGAGAGATAGCCGCTATCGCCGAAATGGCGCGCGCCAAGTCAATGCCAGCGCTAGTAGAAACGAGCAGGCGAGCGGGGGAGAACTACCGGCAGCGGCTGGTGTTTGCCTATCGCTCGTTCCAATTGAACTCGCGGAACAGGCCGGATGCCGAACGGCTGCTGGCGTTGATTCCCGCTGGCGACGCGGAGCAGTTGGTCGTCATGACGCTGGGCGACAGCCTTTGCGATAAAGAAATGGTCACCGACATGAAAGCCCTGGCATCGGTCGGGGATGGCTTGGCGCGGGAGCTCGCCCGGGCCGTGATGCTGGCACCGAACTTCCTGTCCGCATACGTAAGCTACTCGTTGGTGGCCGTTGGCGACCCACACAGCGATTTTGCTGTCCAAATGAGGCGGGTGTGCCGGCACAAACACGCTGGCTTCATCGAAGCGGTCAAGCAGTTGCCCCCGGCAACGCGGCAGTTCTTCGCTGGCCACGTCATGAATCCAGAGGGCTGCACGGTCCTTGCCCTGCCCGAAAGCGACTGATAGCGGGTCCGCCCGCCCGCACGGCGCGCTTCGACGCGACGGATCGCGGCCTCCGCGCGCCCTCCGCGCGATTTGACGCCCCCCGCCGGGTCCGATAGACTTGAGGTTTCGGCTTTCCTCGGGAAATCTCTGTTCGCATGGACCCCGGCTGGGTTGTGTCAAAGGAGGAGAATCAAGTGGCAGACGCCCGCAAGTTCATCTTTACGTCCGAGTCGGTGACCGAAGGGCACCCCGACAAGATCGCGGACCAGGTATCGGACGCCGTTCTGGATGCCGTGATGCAAGACGACCCGCTGGGCCGCGTGGCCTGCGAGGTCCTGGTGACCACCGGGCTGTGCATCGTGGCCGGGGAGATCACCACCCGCCCGGAGTGCCGGCTGGACATCCAGAAGATCGCCCGCGGGACCATCGACGAAATCGGCTACAACGATGCCAGCTACGGTTTCGACAGCGGGACCTGCGGTGTGATCAACGTCCTCCAGCACCAATCGGGCGACATCGCCATGGGCGTGGATACGGGCGGCGCGGGAGACCAGGGGCTGATGTTCGGCTATGCCTGCGACGAGACGCCGGAACTGATGCCGCTGCCCATCATGCTGGCGCACAAGCTGGTGCGCCGTTTGAGCGAAGTGCGCCGGGCGGGACTTCTGGATTTCCTGCGGCCGGACGGCAAGTCGCAAGTCAGCGTGGAGTACGTGGACGGCAAGCCGCGGCGCATCGATGCCATCGTGGTCTCCACGCAGCACGCCGATATCCCCATCGAGGAGGTTCGCGCCGGGGTCAGGCATCACGTCATCGACCCGGTCGTTCCGCCCGAAATGGTGGATGCCGCCACCAAGTACCACATCAATCCCACCGGCCGGTTCGTGATCGGAGGGCCGCATGGCGACACCGGGCTCACTGGCCGCAAGATCATCGTGGATACATACGGCGGCATGGGCCGTCACGGCGGCGGCTGCTTCTCGGGCAAGGACCCGACCAAGGTCGACCGCTCGGCCTGCTACATGGCGCGCTACGTGGCCAAGAACGTGGTGGCCGCCGGGCTGGCCACGCGCTGCGAAGTCCAACTGGCCTACGCCATCGGGGTCGCCGAGCCGGTTTCGGTTTCGGTGGACACTTTCGGCACTTCCGCCATCGACGAGCAGCGCATCGTGGAGCTGATCCGCGCCCATTTCCCGCTCACTCCCCGGGGGATGATCGAGCATCTCAGGCTGCGCCGTCCCATCTACCGCCGCAGCGCCGCGTTCGGCCACTTCGGCCGGACCGAGGAATCGTTCACCTGGGAATCCACCGGCATCGCGGAGCTGCTGCGCGAGGATGCGCGGCTGGTGGCTTCCGCCGCTCAGTAAGGAGACTCCATGTCAGGAACCACGTCAACTCCCGTCGCTTGCGACGTGAAGGATCTCGCGCTGGCCGAACTGGGCAAGCGCCGCACGGAATGGGCGTTCCAATCCATGCCCGTGTTGCAGACCATCCGCAAGCAGTTCATCAAGACACAGCCGCTGGCCGGCGTCCGCATCGCGGCCTGCCTGCACGTCACCACCGAAACCGCGAACCTGGCGGTCACTTTGCGGGACGGCGGGGCGAATGTGGTGCTGTGCGCCTCGAATCCGCTCTCCACGCAGGACGACGTGGCGTCCACCCTGGTGCGCGATTACGGGATTCCCGTCTACGCCATCAAGGGCGAGGACAACGACAGTTACTACGCGCACATCATGGCGGCCATCGACCATCAGCCGCAGATCACCATGGACGACGGCTGCGACCTGGTCACCGTGCTGCACACCAAGCGCCAGGACGCGCTCGCCGGCGTGCTGGGCGGCACCGAGGAGACCACCACCGGCGTCATCCGGCTGCGGGCCATGTCCAAGGACGGAGTGCTCCGCTACCCTGTGATCGCCATCAACGACGCCCTCACCAAGCACCTCTTCGACAACCGCTACGGCACCGGACAGAGCACCATCGACGGAATCGTCCGCGCCACCAACATCCTGCTGGCCGGCATTAACGTCGTGGTGGCCGGATACGGCTGGTGCGGCCGCGGTTTCGCCATGCGCGCCCGCGGCATGGGCGCCAACGTGATTGTCACCGAGGTCGACCCCACCAAGGCCATCGAGGCCCTCATGGACGGTTTCCGCGTCATGTCCATGAACGAGGCGGCGGTCATCGGCGACCTGTTCGTCACGCTTACGGGCAACAAGAGCGTTATCGCCAAAGAGCATTTCGAGAAGCTGAAGAGCGGGGCGATTCTCTGCAACTCCGGCCACTTCAACGTGGAGATCGATCTGGAAGCCCTGGGCAGGATGGCCTCCTCGCGCCGCCCGATGCGCGAGTACGTCGAGGAATTCGCCTTGCGCGACGGCCGGCGCATCTACGTGCTCGGGGAGGGCCGGCTCATCAACCTCGCCGCCGCCGAGGGCCACCCCGCCTCGGTCATGGATATGAGCTTCGCCAACCAGGCGCAAGCCGTCGAGTACCTGGTCAAGAACCACGCTTCGCTCGAGAAGCGCGTCTACGCCGTCCCCGAGGAGTTGGATAAGCGGGTGGCCCGCATGAAGCTGGAATCCATGGGAGTCAAGATCGACCGGCTGACGCCCGAGCAGGAACGCTACCTGGCGAGCTGGTCGGAGGGAACCTAGAACACCGCCATGGCGGACACGCAGAATATCAAGCACACACTGGAGATTACCGTCCCGGCGGCCGAGGTCGAGCGCGAGACGGAACGGGCGATCGCCTCCATTCAGAAGAAGGTGCGGCTGCCGGGATTCCGTCCCGGGAAGGTGCCGCTCGGCGTTGTACGCAGCCGCTACGCCGAAGACATCCGCCACGACGTCATCGAGAAGCTCCTCCCCAAGTACTTCTTCAAGCGCGCCGAGGAGGAGAGCTTGAACGTGGTCGGCACGCCCAGCGTGACCGACGTCCACCTGACCGCCGGCGAACCGCTGCGCTTCAAGGCCAGTTTCGAGGTGAGCCCTTCGATCGAGCTCCAGGAATACAAAGATCTCACGGTTCCCTACCAGGATCCGGAGGTCGGCGAGGAAGACGTCGACAAGCGGCTGGCGGAGCTCCGCGAGCAGAAGTCGGAATACGTCAACGTGGATCCACGCCCGGTGGCTCAGGACGACCACGCGCTGGTCTCGCTCGAGAGCCTCTCCGGCGTCACCGGCCCGCCCATCAAGCAGGAAGAGGTCACGCTGCATGTGGGCGGCGAGGACACGGTCGCCGGTTTCAGCGAGAACCTGCTCGGCATGACCCCCGGCGAGGAGAAGGAGTTCGAGGTCGCCTATCCGCAGGACTATGGGCAGGAGAAACTGGCCGGCAAGACCGTCCGCTTCCGCGCCCGCCTCAAGGGCATCCGCCGCAAGGAGCTGCCGGAGTTCAACGACGAATTCGCCCGCGACCTGGGCGACTACCGGAACATGGAGGAGCTGCGCGGGGCCATCCACGCCTCCATCTTCGGCGAGCGCCAGTACCTGGCCCAGCAGGAAGCCCGCAACAAGCTGGTCGAAGTTCTGGTGGACCTGCACGACTTCCCCGTCCCCGAGGCCTACATCGAGCGCCAGCTCGAGTTCCAGATCGAGCGCCAGGTCCAGATGCTGGCCGAGCAGGGAATCGACGCCAGCAAGCTCAAGCTGGACTGGGAGAAGCTGAAAAACTCCCAGCGCGACAAGGCCGCCCGTGAAGTGAAGGGCTCGCTGCTGCTGGGCAAGATCGCCGACGCCGAGGGCATCTTCGCGACCAACGAGGAAGTCGACCGCGAAGTGCACCGCATCGCCAAACAGGACCGGGAGCCCGTCGCCGCCGTCCGCATGCGCCTCGAGAAAGAGGGCGTTCTGCCCCGCATCGCCAGCCGCATCCGCACCGACAAGGTCCTGACGTTCCTCTTCGAGCACGCCCGCAAGGTCGCCCAGGCCGAGCCGGTCGCCTAGCGGGACGGCGCCGCCGAGGCCTTATCGACCCACTGGGGCGGCTCGGGCTCGCCTTTCGGCGCCATGCCTTTCGTGATTGACCAGCGGTGGATCCATGAGAAACCGCCGGGGCCGGCGTATTCCTCGGGGAGGCGATAGGCATCGTCGGTGAGCGCCTCACGGAGCGAGACGAAGGTGTAACCGCGCCGCCGGAACATGGCGAGCAGGTCCGGCATGAGGTCGGCGTTGAGCTGACTGGCATGGATCAGCAGGATTTGCGGGATATCGCGGCCCACCACCTCCACGGCCCGCCGCTCGAAGAACGCGACGATGGACTCCATGTAGGGGATGTATGCGCGCTTGACGCGCTGTGTGTATTGGGGCTGGGTGTAGAGCGCCGCGAACTCGTAATCGGCGTCGTCCAGGGTCACCGGCGCGACGCGATAACCGTGCGCGTCCAGGAACTGCTGGAGTTGCCGCTTCACCTCCGGCGTGGGGCCGGTGAAGAGGAAGGGATGGCGGTAGAACTCCAGCTTCTTGCCGCGGCCCTCGAGCGCGGCGCGCAGGACGGGCTCGCCGAGGAGAATATCGGCGGTGTACTGCTCCAGTGGGACCTTGTTGATATTGAGGTGGGAGCGGGAATGATTGCCCAGCTCGGCTCCGGAATCCAGCCACAGATCGAGAATCCGGCGAAGTCCATCGGGGCCGAAATCGACTTTGCGGCCTTCGTTGACGAACCCGATTACGGGAATGCGCTGCTCGCGGAAAGGCCGCAGCAACTCTTGCGTCATGGTCTCGATGCCAGCCAGAGTTCGAGGGCCGCCATCGCCGCCGCGCGGGAGGTCGTCGATGGTGATGGCGACCCGCCGGTCCGCCGCAGTGGCGCAAACGGCAAGGGCGAGTAACGGCAGAACGCGGGTGGGGAAATGGGGCACTCTTCAGAATATCGGATTCTCTTCGTGCGACAGGCGCTCTACCGTGCGGTCGATTGGTAGGATGGATCTGGAGGAGCGCGAATGAAACGATGGCTGTTGTATCCGGCGCTGTGGGCCGCTCTGGCCGGGGGCGCGGTGCCGCCGGGCTACCAGGGCCAGCCGTACACCTCGGCGCAGCCGATCCCCGGGCGGGTTGAGTGCGCGCTCTACGACCGCGGAGGCGAAGGCGTCGCCTATCACGACGTGGATGCCGTGAATCACGGCAGCGGCGAATTGAACTACCAGCCTGGGCATTGCGAAACCGGCGTTCCGGCCAGAATCTGCCATTTTCGGGAAGACGAGGGCGTCGATATCTCGTACTCCAAGCAGATGGCCGATTTCGCGCATCCCAACTTCTACTCGCCCGACAAACGCCAGCTCTACATCGGTTGGGAAGCCGACGGCGAGTGGACCAATTACACGGTGGATGTGAAGGCGGCCGGCAAGTACCGGATCGTGGCCTTGTATTCGAAGGCGGCGAATACGGTGAAGTTTTCGCTGAACGGCCAGCCGGCGGCCGAGTGCCGTCTGCCCTTGGATACCGGCGACTGGCACATTTGGAACAAGGCCGTTTGCGGCGAGATCGAGTTTCCCGTTTCGGGGACGCAGTTGCTGACGCTGCACTACAACACCGGTAATAACCTGGCCTATTTCGATTTCGTCCCGGCCGGGCAGAGCGTGGGTAAGGAGGGTTGGAAGATGAACGGATTCGTCACGCGCCGGGGCGGCCGATTGTTCGAAGGCGAGACGCCCTTCCGCTTTCTAGGATTGGCAACGCCGGACCTGTTCTACAACGAGGCCCAGCTGCTGCCCGATTTCAGTAACCATTTCCCCGACGAGTTCGAGATGCGGGATTCCCTGGAGACGCTGCGCCAAATCGGCGCCACGGCCACACGCACCTTCGGTCTCAGCGTCCAGAGCCCGCGCGATCGGGCGCCGGCGTTCATTCTGGGTCCCGATGGCCAGTACAACGAAACCGCTTTCCGGACGCTCGACCTGCTGCTCGCGCTGTGCCACGAATACGGCGTGCGGCTGATCATTCCCTTCCTGGACAGCCATTCCTTCAATAACATTCGGGGCTTCGACGAGTTCGCCGCCTTCTATGGGAAGCCGGGCGAGGCCTTCTTCACCGATCCGCAACTCCGCGAGGCTTACCATCGCCTGATCCGCGACGTGCTCAACCGGCGGAACACCGTGAGCGGGCTGCTCTACAAAGACGACCCGGCGATTCTGGCCTGGCAGCCGACCAATGAGCCTCTGCGCTACTTCCCGTATCGCGGCAAGCTGCAGAACGAGCGCATCATCACGGAATGGACGTTGGAGACCGCGAAGTTCGTGAAGTCCATCGACCAGCGTCACCTGTTTCTGGCGGCCGGCGGGGACGCAGCGCGCTACCTGGCCAGCGACGATATCGATGTTCTGAGCGAGCACTACTACCAGTATTGGGACCAGCTCAGAGGAGGCAGCGGCGATATCGCAGCCGCCCTCCAGCGGGATGCCGCGGCGTTTCAGGGAAAGAAGCCGCTGTTCGCCGACGAATTCGGCATGAGCGATACTCCCATGCTGCGGCGCTTCATCGAGGCGCTGATAAAGAGCGACGTGAGCGGCGGGCTATTGTGGGGACTCCGGCCGCACCGCAGAGACGGCGGCTTCTACTACCACAACGAGTCGGGAACCGTGTACAACTCCTATCACTGGCCGGAATTCGCCTCCGGCGCGGGCTACGATGAGCAGGCCGTGCTCGCCCTGCTGCGCGACAGCGCCTTCCGCATTCGGGGCATGGCGGCGCCGGAGTTGAAGCCGCCGGAGTTCGCTCCGGTGCTGTTGCCCATCTCTCCACTGCGCGAACTGCGCTGGCGCGGGGCGACCGGCGCCTCGGGATACGACATCGAGCGGGCGCCCTCGGAAAAAGGGCCGTGGACCGTGGTGGCGGAGGATGTGCCGGACGCCGTGGTGGACTCGGGCGACGTGATCGGCTATGAGGACCAGTGGGAGGCATTCCCGCCAGCCTCTGCCCCTGCGCTCTGGCGCGACTTGACGGTCAAGGGCGCCGGGCCGTTCTTTTATCGCGTGGCCGCACGCAGTCGTGCCGGGCGGTCGCCCTACTCGAACGTCGCCGAGTTCAAGTAGGCCAGATCGTTCCCTGCCCCACCGGCGCGAATTCTCTTGACAACTATAGCTGGCAGATATATCTTAGAGATATATGAAGCCAAGCCAGACCGCCTACGTCATCCTGGGCATGCTCTCCATCCATCCGAACCAGTCCGGCTATCACATTCGGAAGACCATCGAATGCACCGTGAACTACTTCTGGAGCGAGAGCTACGGCCAGATCTACCCCACCCTCAAGCGGCTGGCAGCGGAAGGCCTGATTGCCGCCTGCCCGTCCACCTCCCCGGGCCCACGGCAGCGCCAGGAGTACTCGATTACGGCTGCCGGGCAGGCCTGCCTCCAGGAGTGGCTAGCCCAGCCTTACCGCGACCATCCCCCTCGCGACGAGTTTCTGCTCAAGCTGTTCTTTGGCGGGGAGGTTCCGCCCAGCGTTGCGATCGGGCATATCCGGGATTTTCGGGAAAAGAACCGGCGACTGCTGGCCACCCTGCTGGAGCTTGAAACCCTCGCCCACAAGCACAACTCGCAGCATCCTCAATTCCAGTTTTGGATGTTGACGCTCTCTTACGGTCTTGCGCAGATTCGCTCCGCCCTGGAATGGAGCGAATCCGCGCTGGCTCTACTCTCGGCACGCAGCGACTAGACGCGCATACAAGGAGAACCACATGTCCACCAACGTCCGTTCCCGCCGCGGGTTGCAGATCGCGGCCTGGGCTATCGCCAGTCTCTTCCTTCTCGGCTTTTTCTTCCCGCTCTTGGGAGCCTGGACCGGCGCCATTCTGGGCGCCTGGTTTGTGGGCACGCAAAGGCCCTTGCGAGGATTCCTGTGGATGACGGCCTTCGCCTTCATTCCCTCACTGCTGGCACATTGGCGCCCATCGTCGTGGCCTGCCGTCGAATACCTGGGATGGATCCTGCTCGCCGCCCTGCTCGGCGTGCTGCCGTTTGTTCTCCACCGCCTGACTAGCCAGCGTCTGCCCGGCTTTCTATCCACCCTTCCCTTGCCGCTGTGGGGCGCGGTCTTTCAAACGCTGGGGGCGGCATGGCTTCCGGCCGCTCTGGCTCCGGGCCAGCATCGGCTGCCGGTCGGCGCCGTCACATTTCTTATTTACTGGTTCGCGGCAACCATCGTTTGGATGTGGAACCATGAGTTTCGCGCCGCCAGAATCGCCATGGTCGCGGCCGTTTTCGGCGTGGTCTACGCGGCGCTCTTTCAACTCCCGCCGATCGGTGCGCCGATTGCATGGATCTGCCTGGCTGGCGCTTTGCTCCTGAGCGGCTGGGCGCTTCTGCGCCCCGGCAAACCCCGGATTGCCTGGGCCGATCGGCCGGAGATCGTTGGCCTCCTGCGAAGCCCGCAAACCGGCGACCGTTTACAAGTGGTCCGCGAACAGAACCGCGAAACTCTGGCCGGCCCTTCCGGGGAGCGCTTCCCGATTCGCGATGGAATTCCCGTCTTTCTCACTCCGGACGACCTCACCGGCGCCAACCTGAAGTACAACCACCTGTACGAGACCATCGCCGGCTTCTACGACGACACTCAACGCGTGGTGTGCGCGTTCGGCGGCAAGGACCGGGACGAATACGTCATGAGTTACCTTGGGGCGCTCGAAGTGAAGCCGGGAGATTCCGTGCTCGAAACCTCCGTGGGCACCGGGCTCAACTTCAAGTATCTGCCCCGCGGCGTCCAGCGCTTCGGCCTTGACCTGTCCGCCGAGATGCTGGCCAACTGCCAGGCCAACCTGCTCCGCTGGGGGATGGACGCCGATTTGTTCCGGGGCAATGCCGAGCGCCTGCCCTTCGCCGATGCCAGCTTCGACGTTGTGTTTCACTCGGGAGGCATCAACTTCTTTAGCGACCGGGCGAAAGCCATCCGCGAGATGATTCGCGTCGCCAAGCCGGGCAGCCGCATCCTGATCGCCGACGAAACCGAAGAGCACGTCAAAGGCGCCTACGAGCGCTTCCCCATCACCAGCCGGTTCTACAAGAACCGCAAGGAAGCCGTCGCTACGCCGGTCGATCTGGTGCCATCGGAGATGCTGGAGGTTCGCCTCGAGACGGTGTGGAACAACCGTTTCTACGCGCTGACGTTTCGCAAGCCCCCGGCCGCATAAAATTGCCGCCTCACCCTACTCGGGACTTTGCTACTCTAAACAGATCCCGTGGGCCGGCGTTTGCTGTTCATCTCCGAGCGCTATCCTCCCGATTGGGGCGGAGTGGCGGCCAGTGCGGCGCGCATCACGCAGGCGCTGGCGGCGATGGGTAACCAGGTGGATGTCGTCACCTGGACGCGGATGCTGGAGCCCGGCCGGGTGGTGCGGGAGGACGGAGCGCTCACGGTACACCGCCTGGGACGCTTCCGTGCGTGGGACATGACCATGCCCCACACGCACATCCTGCTGGACTGGCTCTCGGGCGCGGAGCCGTACGACGCGGTGTGGGGCCACTACCTGTTTCCGGGCGGATTCCTGGCCGCCTGGTTCGCGCGATTGAACGGGATTCCGAGCGTGGTCAGCGTGCGCGGCAACGACATCGATCGCGACATGTTTCCTCCCGGCGATTTCGCGCGGCTCCAGTGGACTCTCCGCGAGGCCCGCCTGGTGACGGCGGTGACGCACGACCTGGCGCGGAAAGCGGGCGCGCTCGCGGGCCGGGACGACGTGGTGTGCCTGCGCAACGCCGTGGATACGGACGTATTCGCTCCGGGGCCCTGCGCGGATTGGAAGAAGCTGGGGATTCGTCCCGACGAAGCGGTGCTGGGATTCGCGGGCGAGTTGCGCGAAAAAAAAGGCCAGCGGCATCTGCTGGAGGCCCTGCGCCAAGTCCAGGCATCCCGGCCGGCGTGCCTGCTGATCATCGGAGAAGTTCGTCCCTCGGAAGCGCCGCTCGGGAACCTGGAGGAGCAGCGCATCCTGATCACCGGGCAGCTCAAGGAGCCGGCCGAGGTGAACGCCCACCTGCAACTCTGCGACGTCTATCTGCAACCGTCGCTGTGGGACGGAATGCCGAACGCGCTGTTGGAAGCCATGGCGGCCGGCTGCGGCTGCATCGGGAGCGATGCGGGCGGCATTCCGGAGATTATCGAGCCGGGCGTGAACGGCATCCTGCTGCCGAGGTGGCAACTGCACCGGCTGGGGGAGGCGGTCCTGGAATGGCTGGAGGCCGCGCCCGAGCACCGGGAAAACATCCAGCAGGCCGCGCGAGCGCACATGCTGGAGGAGTTCAGCCTGGACGGCGAGCGGCGCAACCTTCAGGCGCTGCTGGAGCGACTGATCCCGAGTTGGTCGTAGGCGACTAAGAGCGCGGCGCCGGCCCGCTCCCAGGTGTGCGCGGCTTCGATCTGCGCACGGGCTTGCAGCGCCAAGCGCGACGAGAGCTGGGGATCGGAGCGCAGGCGCAACGCCGCTTCCGCCAATTGGTCCACCGATCCCGGCTTCACCAGCAGGAAATGCTCGCCATCGCGGCCCAGCTCGCGAACCACCGGCAGGTCGCTCGCAATCACCGGCGTTCCCGCGGCCATGCCCTCGAGGATCTTCAAGGGACAGCAACCCTGGACTACGTTGCGGTCGTTGAGCCCCAGCGGCGCCAGCGTGGCGTCGGATTGACGGAGTTGCTCGAGCAGCTCCGGCTGGCTCATGGGCGGCAGCACTTGCAGCCGATTGCCAACCCCGAGTTTGGCCGCGAGATCCCGCAGCGCGCCGGTTTTGCGGTTGCTGCCCGCTCCGATGATGGTGAGAGCGGCGGGCGCATGCTGCGAGATCTGCGCCAGCGCGCGGATGGTGAGGTCCACTCCCTGCCAGGGCGCTAGCGTGCCGAAGTAGAGCAGGTGGAAACAGCCGTTCGAGCGCGCGGGCGGCTGAAAGCGAAACACGCTCAGATCGACTCCGTTCGGGATCACCACGACCTTCCCCGGGGCCACCGCGCGCTGGGAGGCCAGGTAATTCGCGGTGACGCCGCTGGGGGTCACCACCAGGCTGGCCGCGTTCAAGCAGGCCTGCTCCTGCGACAGCAGCTTCCGGTTGAGCTCGCGATCGTCGGCCGCGCCCGTGTAGTGGTACTTCAATTCGATGGAGGGCAGCCCGTTGACCTCGAAGATCAGCTTCGGCGCGGGCTTCAAGCGCAGCAACGGCAGCCCCTCGAAGATCGAGCGGAACTGAATCGCCTGGAAGCGGCGCGAAGCGAGCCAGCTCTCGAGCCCGCGCCGGAAGCAAAGCACCCGGTCAATGAGGCTGGGGCCAGTAGCGGGCAGCGCGGTGTGGGTAACGCCGGGCCAGCGCTCCACCGGTGGAATCGCTTCCGGGCCCGCAGAGACGGTGACCAGATCGAGGCCGCCAAATGCCTCTCCGAGCAGGCGGGCGAAGGCCTCGATATGCGTCGCGGCCCCTTTTGGCGCGGGAACGGCGTCGAAGGAGAGATAGGCGATCCGAGAATCCGTGTTGAACCTCTGTGATAATGTCCCCTATTGGACTCGATAGAAATGTCCCTCCAAACTAGACCTTGAGGAGGTCTGGTGGGAAGGACATGGATGAGCGAGCGGGAAGTGCGACGGGCGGCAGTGCT
>JBKQQG010000092.1:0-42397 GCA_052144455.1 Bryobacteraceae bacterium | reverse complement strand
TCGTCAACCTCGTGACCATAGACCTTGTAGCCCGGCCAGCTCAGGATCCTGGTGAACTCGTTGTCGGTCGGCAACCCACGAGTCTATCCGAGCCGACACCCCGGAATCAGGACACCTCCCCAGATTCTCGCACAGAGCCGATAATACTAGCCGCCGATGAACACCGAGAAACGCCGATCGGTAGATTCGCTCAGAATCTGTCATCGCCGCGGGCGGACAAATCGAAATCCGAGAGAGAGACGTAAGATGATGGCGCATCCAGCCCTGGGATGCTCGTAACGGGTGGTATCTGAAAGCTCTTCACATGGTAGTTAACGTCGCAAACGCTGAAGAGCAGGCCGGGGCTGGAGGTATCAAAGGTGGTCGCGACTGCGTTGGCAGCGACGACTATGAATAGCAGTGCCGCGAAGATGGATTGGGAGAAAGCCTGGTACACCTGTATCCCCTTATAGGGTGCGCTCAATTCAACCTGGAAGAAAGAACCAGCGGTACCAGCACAGTACTGGAACCCGCACCCCCGCATCGGGGGGCCGGTGCGGAGTGGAACGGGCTTAACGCTCTTCGCGGTGGCAGCCGTTGGGGGCTTCCTGGCGGAAGGGTGAGTTTGTGAGCCTGTGTTTGCGCGAGCCTCCGGCGGAGGTCACGCCTGATCGAGAATCGCCCGCAACTCGGCCAGAGCGGCTTCGGGGCGGCCGGCCTGGAGATGATCGAGGGCCGGGGAATCCACCAGTTCGTACCAAATGGCCCGGCGGCGGTCGAAGTCCGGGAAGCGCTGGAGCATCTCGGGGCGCAGTTGACCGGCCAGCTCGAGAAACTGGGCGTAGGGGGCGCCGAATTCGCCGGCGATGCGGTCGCGGATGCGGGCGGCGAGGGCGGGACTCTTGCCGCTCGAAGATACGGCGATCACTAGCTCGCCCTGGCGATGGATGGCGGGGAAAATGAAGTTGCAATGGGGCGTGTCGTCGACGGCGTTGATGGGGATGCCGCGCGCTTCGGCGGCGGCCCACACCGGAGCGTTGGAGGCGCGATCCGCGGGGCAGGAGACCACCAGGAAAGCGGCGTCGAGATCGGCGGCCCGGAACTCGCGGCGGCGCCATTCGATGCGGCCCTGGTCGGCCAGTTGCTCGATCTCCGGGGAGGGCGCAGGGGAGATCAGAGCGACTTGAGCGCCCGCGTCGAGAAGCGCGCGGACTCGTTCCAGGGTTTCCCTCCCGCCTCCGACGACCACGCAGCGCCGGCCTTCGAGGCTCAGCAAAACCGGGTAGTAGGCGCTCATGCGGCGGCGGCCTCCCGGGCTTTCAAGGTCTCGAATCCCAGGCGTTGGCAGAAATCGCCGAAGGATTCGTTGGCCTGGCGCTCGGCGGCGTAGAAGTGGAAAAGCGGCCGGAGGCGGCCTGCGATGTCGCGGCGGGGGACGTTCTCGGCGTAGACCGAGCCGAGCCGGGTTCCAAGGTGGGATGCGCCGAGATACAGCGCGTAGAGATCCACGCTGCGGCCGACAATGCCAATCTCGGCGGTGTAGGGGCGGGCGCAGCCGTTGGGACAGCCGGTGACGCGGACGGAAATCGAATCCTCGCCGATTCCGGCGTCAGCCATGGCGCCGTGAAGAGCCGCCAGAAGCTCGGGTAGCACGCGCTCGGCTTCGGCGATGGCCAGGCCGCAGGTGGGCAGAGCCACGCAGGCCAGCGCTTCGCGCACCACCGGCGGAAGCTGTTCGGCGAAACGAATGCCGTGCGCGGCGGCGGCTTGGGCCACCTCCACGCGCTGGGCGGCCGGGATGCCGGTGAGCAGAAGATTCTGCTGCGAGGTGAGGCGCACGCCGAGATGGAAGCGCTGGACCAGGTCGCGCAGGCCGGAGCGCAGACCGTCGCGAACCCGTCCGCTGGGAATCGGCAGGCCCAGGAACCAATCGCCGCCGGCTTCGGGATGCCAGCCGAAATGGTCGGAGGAAGTGTTCCAGTGGAGGACCGCGGGCGGCGCGGCGGGAGCGCCCAGGCGCGAGGCGAACTCGTCCTGGAAACGCGGCAGGCCCCATTCTTCGAGAACGTATTTCAGGCGGGCGAACTTGCGATTGGCGCGATTGCCGTAATCGCGGTGGATTCCGACGATGGCTTCGACGGCGGCTTGGAGCCGATCCGGTTCGACGGAAGCCAGCGGCTCGGCCAGGCGCGGGTGCGTATTCTTCACTCCGGCGGTCATGCCGAGTCCGCCGCCAACCAGCAGCGTGAAACGATCGCCGTCGGGGACGATGCCCACGTCGTTGGAGTAGACGTCGATGCAGTTGTCGCCGGGGGCGGCGAAGCCGATCTTGAACTTGCGGGGCAGGTAGGCCGGGCCGTAGAGCGGCTCGTCTTCGGGCGGGGCGGATTCGGCGGAGACCACTTTCTCGCCGTCCAGCCAGATGTCGTAATAGGCGCGGGTAGCGGGCTTCAGCGCCTTGGATAGGGATTGCGCAAGCTGCTGGATGCGGCTTCTGGCGGCATCGCCAAAGGGCGCGGGGCAGCAGACCACGTTGCGCACCACGTCGCCGCAGGCCGCCAGCGTCGAGAGCAGGTTCTGGTTGAGCGTGCGGATGAGGCCGCGCAAATCGCTCTTGCGGACGCGATGGAATTGGATGTCCTGGCGGGTGGTGATGCGCAGGCCGCCATCGCCCACCTCGTCGGCCAGGCGGTCCAATTGCAGATACTGCTCGGCGGTGAGCGCGCCGCCGGGGATACCGACGCGCACCATGGAGCCGAACTGGGCGGGCTGCATGGCTTTGCGCAGGTCGCGGTCGCTCTGCTGATACGTGCCGTGGAATTTCAGGATCTGGACGGTCTCCTTGGTGAAATCCGGGCGCTCAAGCGCCAGTTCTTCGAAAATCGAGCCGCGCAAGTGGCGGCTGGCGCGCTTCAAGTCCTCGGCGGCAGAGTTCATAGAAGAACCTCCTCGGCGACCGAAACGGCCAATTCTGCGCGCAACGCCGCAACCGCTCCCACCACGAAAACGGCCGGCGATTCGACCTCGACCGAGCCGGCGGCGACGCGCGCGAGCGTAGTATCGACGACACGTTCCTGGGGAGTGCTGGAACGCTCGACGAATACCGCAGGTTCATCCGGAGGGCGGCCGGCGCGGATCAGCGCTTCGGCAATGCCGGCGCGATTCTGGACGCCCATCAGGATCACTAGCGTATCCACGCGGGCGTAGTCGCGCCAATCGACGCCGTCGCCGCCCATGCAGTGTCCGGCCACCACCGCGAAACCGCGCGACAGACCGCGATAGGTGAGCGGAACGCCGGCCAGGGCGGGGGCGGCCAGGGCCGAGGAAATGCCGGGGACCACTTCGACTTCGATCCCATGGCGCGCGAGCAGAAGCCACTCTTCCGCGGCCCGGCCGAAGACGCAGGCGTCGCCGCCCTTCAAGCGGGCCACGGTTCTGCCGCGGCGGGCGTGCTGGAGCAGCAGTTGAAAGATGAGCTGCTGGGCGCTCTCCTGCTCGCCTTCGTGCTTGCCAACGTAAATCAGCTCGGCGTCGGGGGCGGCCAGCGCCAGAACCTCGGGACTGACCAGGCGGTCGTAGAGCACCACCTCGGCGGCGCGCAGGACGCGCAGCGCCTTCACTGTCAGCAGATCCGGATCGCCGGGCCCGGCGCCAATCAGGTAAACCTTGCTCATGCGGTCCTCTTTCCGGCATCGAAGGTATGGATGCCGCACTCGAGCTTCTGGCCACCCCAGCGGCCCGAGCGCAGATTACTGGCGTCGAGCTGGACGGCGGTGCAGGGCTGGCATCCGATGCTTGCGTAACCCTGATCGTAAAGCGGGAGGTACTCGATTTCGTGGACGCGCAGATAGCCCCACACGTCGTCCCAGGTCCACATGGCGAGCGGGCTGACTTTGAGGAGCTCCTTGCCGCTGGGAAGATGGTGGGTTTCGAGAGGCTGGAGGTTGGCGCGGGTCGGCGACTGTTCGCGGCGCAAGCCCGTGAACCAGATCTCGTAATCGGCGAGGGCGCGCAGCAGAGGCTCGACTTTGCGCAGGCCGCAGCACTGGTCGGGATGCGATTGATAGAGCTTGCCGAAGCGGGCCTCCTGCTCCTGGAGCGGCAGGGACGGCAGGAGGTTCACGAGATTGAGCTGCCACTGAAGCGCCATGCGGTCGCGGTAAGCGTAGGTCTCCGGGAAATGATAGCCGGTGTCGAGGAACAGGACCGGGATATCGGGGCGGACCTTGCGGAGCAGGTGCAGCACGATCATATCCTCGGCCTGAAAGCTGCAGGTGAGGCAGGGGCGCCCGGGGTGCTGTTCGAGGATTTCGCGAATCAGATTCTCAGCCATGACGGAGTCTCCTAGATTCCTTCCCCCACCTCGAAACGGGTGCGAGGGAGCACGCCGCCATCTTCGAGCGCGGCACAGACCTGGGCGGCGGCCTGATCGTCGGAGGCATCCAGAAGTTGCGGGTCGAAGTGGAAGAAACGGCCCTCCGTCGAGAGCGCACGGGCGCGCTCGCACTCGGCGGAGTCCGGCCGGGAGGTCGAAACGATCGCAATCAACCCGGCCGCGCCAAGCAGGGCGGCGACTTCCGGCAAGATGCGGCTCTCGACCTGCTCGGCGATCACATGCACCTGGCAGCCGCGCTGGAACAGGCGCCTCTCGAGCAGATAGGCGAGCTCCTGCCGGGCGGTGAGCCAGATGGCAGCGGGGTAATGGCCGGCGCGAGCAAAGCGTTCCGCGGGAGTCAGGCGGCTGGCCTGGAATTCCAGTTCGCGCAACGCCCGCTGGGCCGCCCCATCGGCTCCGGGCGCGCGGCGAGGCTCCAGAATCATGCCGGCGGCGACGGTGGAATTGCTAATGGGGTCGATCAGGATGAAGCACCCGGTGGCGCGATGCGATTTGTAGGCGTCGAAGAAGATGGGGCGCGCCGTCTCGATGGCCAGGCAACCGATCTCGTTCAGCTCGAGCCGGCTCGCCGGTTCTTCGGCCAGCGTGTTGACGTCCACCCTGTGCCGGACGGCCGTGACGGTGGCGGAGAGCTGCTGCGTGGTGTGCTTGAGCAGATAGGGCCGGCCGACCTTCAGCGGCTGCTCGCTCATCCAGACGACTTGGGCTTCGAAGTGCCGGGAGACGTGCGGCAGGTGGGCGGGGCGGACCAGCATGTCCCCGCGGCTCACGTCCAGCTCGTCTTCGAGGCAAATGGTGGCGGGCATGGGAGCGAAGGCCTCGGCGAGCTCGCCGTCCCAGGTAACGATGGACTTGACGCGGCTGGTGCGGCCCGAGGGCAGCACCAGCACCGGGTCGCCCGGCCGCAGGCTTCCCGAAACCACCTGGCCGGCGTAGCCCCGGAAATTCAAGTTGGGCCGGATCACATACTGCACCGGGAACCGCATGGGGCGGCCGTTGGAGGCTTGCGCCAGGGGAACGTTCTCGAGGTATTCGAGGAGACTCGCGCCGCTATACCAGGGCGTGCGGGCGCTGGGGGCGATCACGTTGTCGCCTTCGAGAGCGCTGAGCGGAATGAAACAAGCGCCGGAGATGCCCAGGCGTTCCAAATGGCGGGAAAACTCCTCGCGGATGCGCTCGAAAACGTCCTGGTGGAATTCCACCAGATCCATTTTGTTGACCGCCACGACAATGCGCGGGATGCCCAGCAGGGCCGCAATGAAGGCGTGCCGGCGCGATTGCGGCAACACGCCGAGGCGGGCGTCGATGAGGACGATGGCCAGGTCGGCGGTGGAGGCCCCGGTGGCCATGTTGCGCGTGTACTGCTCGTGGCCGGGAGTGTCGGCGATGATGAACTTGCGCTTGGGCGTGGCGAAGTAGCGATAGGCCACGTCGATGGTGATGCCTTGCTCGCGCTCGGCCTTGAGGCCGTCGGTCAGCAGAGAAAAATCGAGCGGACCGGTGGAGCGGTTCAAGGGCGAGTTGCGGATGGAGGCGAGCTGGTCTTCGTAGACGCCGCGGGAGTCGTGAAGCAGGCGGCCGATGAGCGTAGATTTGCCGTCATCGACGCTGCCCGCGGTGGTGAAGCGGAGCAGCTCCTTCTCGCGATCGCGGTCCAGGAAGGATTCGATATCGGTGTCGGCGGCGGCCAGCGGCATCAGAAGTAGCCCTCCCGTTTCTTCAATTCCATGGAGCCTTCCTGGTCGTGATCGATCACGCGGTTTTCGCGCTCGGAGCGGCGGAAAGAGACCAGTTCGGCGATGATCTTGGGAACGGTGTCCGCCTCCGAGCGAACCGCTCCGGTGCAATAGGTGCAGCCCAGCGAGCGCATGCGGCACATCACCAGTTGGGGCTTTTCCCCGGGCAGCAGGCGAAGTCCGTGCTCGATGGGCAGGAGCGCTTCGCCGCGCACGACCATTTCCCGCGGCTTGGCAAAATAGAGCGGGACCACCGGGATGTTCTCCAGATGGATGTAGTGCCAGACGTCCAGCTCGGTCCAATTGGAGAGCGGGAAGACGCGAATGCTCTCGCCTTTATCGGTGCGGCTGTTGAACAGGTTCCACAGCTCGGGCCGCTGGTTCTTGGGGTCCCATTGGCCGAGGGCGTCGCGGAAGGAATAGATGCGCTCCTTGGCCCGGGACTTCTCCTCCTCGCGCCGCGCGCCCCCGAAAGCGGCGTCGAAACAACCCTCGGCCAGGGCGTCCAGCAGGGCGCGGGTCTTGAGAAGTGCGCAGCAATTCTGCGTGCCGAGGCGAAATGGACTCGCTCCATCGGCGAGCGCTTGCTTGTTCTGATGCACGATGAGCGTGGCGCCGATCTCGCGCGTGAACCGGTCGCGGAATTCGATCATCTCGCCGAACTTGTAACTGGTATCCACGTGCAACAGGGGGAACGGGATCTTGCCGGGGTAGAAGGCCTTCTGCGCCAGACGCACCATAACGGAGGAATCCTTGCCGATGGAGTACAACATCACCGGCCGGGCGAATTCCGCCGCCACTTCCCGAAGGATGTGGATGCTCTCGGCCTCGAGCGCGCGCAGGTGGGTGAGCGTCTGGGTCAAATGGAGTAATCCTCCGTGAAGATGCGGGCGTCGCGCAGGCTGACAAAGACCTGGTCGCCGGAACTGACGCGGAGCTCGCCGAACTGCGCGTGCGAGGTTTCCACCGAGACGGCCTCCCCGGTTTCGGACTCGAGCTCGACTTTGACCTGAGGCCCGGCGGATTGAATGCGCACCACGCGCGCCCGCAGGCTGGGCTTGCCGTTGTGGTGGTGGGCGATGTCCAGATCGTATGGCCGCACGAAGAGCCGGGCGGAGCGTCCCTCGGAGGCGCTGGAGCCGTTGTGATGCAGAACCAGCGGACCGAAGACCGCCTTTCCGCTTTCGATGCGGCCATGGAACAGGTTCACGTGGCCCATGAAATCCATCACGAATTCGGAAGCCGGGTGATGGAAGACCTCCTCGGGCGTGCCCACCTGCTCGATGCGGCCCTGGTTGGTCACGACCACGCGGTCGGCCACTTCGAGAGCCTCGTCCTGATCGTGGGTGACGAAGAGGCTGGTGACGTGCACCTCGTCGTGGAGCTTTCTTAGCCAGCGCCGCAATCCCTGGCGGACTTTGGCGTCCAGTGCGCCGAAAGGCTCGTCGAGCAGCAGCACTTTGGGTTGGATGGCCAGGGCGCGCGCCAGGGCCACCCGCTGCCGCTGGCCGCCGGAAAGCTGGGAGGGATAGCGGCCTGCGAGTTCCTGCAGATGGATCAACTCGAGGAGTTCCATCACGCGGCGGCGGATTTCGGGCTCGCGGGAACGCAAGGCGCGGGGACGAACGCGCAATCCGAAGGCGATATTCTCGAAGACGGTCATGTTCCGGAACAGCGCATAGTGCTGGAATACGAAGCCCACGCGGCGCTGGCCGGCATCCTGGCGGGTCACGTCCTGGCCCTCGAACAACACGGCGCTCTCGGGGCGCGGATCGGCGCTTTCGAGGCCGGCGATGATGCGCAGCAGAGTAGTCTTGCCCGATCCGGAAGGGCCCAGAAGCGCCAGAAGTTCACCGTCCCGCACCTCGAGACTGACGTCCCGCAGCGCGCTGAAGCCCCCGAAGGTCTTGCTGATATGGCGGACTTCAATAGCCATGGCTAAGCCTCCCCGGTTTCCGCCAGCGTGGCGATGTCGCGATGAAGCTGGCGTATTCTCCACTCGAGAATGCGCTTGACGGCCAGCGTCACCAGCGCCAGTAGCGCCAGCAGGCTGGCCACGGCAAAGGCGGCGGCGAAGTTGTACTCGTTGTAGAGAATCTCGACATGCAGCGGCAGGGTGTTGGTCTGGCCCCGGATGTGGCCCGAGACCACGGAAACGGCGCCGAATTCGCCCATCGCGCGGGCGGTGCACAGGATGGCGCCATAGAGCAGGCCCCACTTGACGTTGGGCAGAGTGATGCGGCGGAAGAGCTGCCAGGCGCCCGCGCCCAGCACCAGCGCGGCCTGCTCCTCTTCAGTCCCTTGCGCCTGCATGAGCGGGATCAGCTCCCGCGCGACGAATGGAAAGGTGACGAAGACGGTGGCCAGCACAATGGCGGGCACGGCGAAGACGATCTGGAGATCGTGGCGGCCGAGCCATGGTCCCAGCCAGCCCTGGGCCCCGAACATCAGGACGAAGATCAGGCCCGCAATGACCGGCGAAACGGCGAAAGGCAGATCGATCAGGGTAATCAGAACGTTCTTCCCGCGGAACTGGAACTTGGCGATGGCCCAGGCCGCCGCCAGGCCGAACACCAGGTTCAGTGGGACGGCGATGGCCGCCGCCAGCAAGGTAAGGCGAATGGCGGACAGGGCGTCCGGCTCGCGGATGGCGGCCCAATAGACGGCCAGCCCCTTTTGCAAGGCTTGGGTGAACACAACCAGCAAAGGCAGCGCGACAAAGAGGGCCAGAAACGCGAGTGCGGCCAGAGTAAGACTCCAGCGCAACGCGGCTGGCTCCCGCCGGAAATCGCGAGTTGATTCGTTCAATTGGCCTCCGAGAATCGCCGGGTGCGCCACTGTAATATGTTGATGCCGAGAAGCAGTACAAAGGATGCGACTAACATCACTAAGGCGATGGCGGTCGCTCCGGTGTAGTCGTATTGCTCCAGCCGGGTAACGATGAGCAGGGGCGTGACTTCGGTCCGCATGGGCAGATTGCCGGAGATGAAGACCACCGAGCCGTACTCGCCGAGCGCCCGGGCGAAGGCCATGGCGAAGCCGGCCAGCAGAGCCGGGCGAACCAGCGGGAAGACCACCCGGCTGAAAGTCTGCCAGCGGCTGGCGCCCAGGCTGGCGGCGGCGTCCTCGATTTCGCGGTCGGCATCCTCGAGCACCGGCTGGACGCTGCGCACCACAAACGGGAGGCCGATGAAGATCAGGGCCACCAGCACACCCAGCGGGGTGAAGGCCACACGGATTCCGAAGGGCGCGAGCAGGCGGCCAATCCATCCGTTCTCCGCGTAAAGAGTGGTCAAGGCAATCCCCGCCACGGCGGTGGGCAGAGCAAAAGGAAGATCCACCAGGGCGTCCACGAAGCGCTTGCCGGGAAACTGGTAACGCACCAGAACCCAGGCCACCAGAAACCCGAAGACGGCATTGACCAGCGCCGCCAGGAAGGCCGCCCCAAAGCTCAGGCGATAGGAGGCCAGGACGGAGGGCGAGCTGACCACGCTCCAGAAATGCGACCAGGTTGTGGTGGCCGTTTTCAGGAAGATGGCGCTCAGCGGGAGGAGCACGATCAAACCCAAGTAGAGCGTCGAGAAGGCAAAGGCGGGCCAGAAACCTGGAAGGATGCTGCGGCTCTTGAAGAACGGGGTGCGCATGTTAATTGCCGGCTCGATAAATTTGATCGAACACGCCGCCATCGTCGAAATGTTTTTTTTGCGCTTTCTGCCAGCCGCCGAAAACCTCATCGACGGTGAACAGAGCAATGTGCGGGAAACGGGATTGGTACTTGGCGGCGACCTCCGCGAGACGGGGGCGGTAGTAGTTCTTCGCCGCGATCTCCTGGCCGGCCGGGGAATAGAGGTATTCGAGATAGGCCTTGGCGACGGCGGCCGTGCCGTGGCGATTGGCCACTTTGTCGATCACGGTCACCGGCGGTTCGGCCAGGATGCTGGTGGAAGGCGCGACCATCTCGAGCTTGTCCTTGCCAATCTCGTTGATGGCCAGGAACGCTTCGTTTTCCCAGGCCAGCAGACAATCGCCGATTCCGCGCTGCGCGAAGGTGGTGGTGGCGCCGCGCGCGCCCGAATCCAGCACCGGCACGTTCCGGTAAAGCTTGGTTACGAAGTCTTTGGCCTGGCTCTCGTCGTGGTTGTAGCGCCGCAGCGCGTAACCCCACGCGGCCAAGTAATTCCAGCGCGCTCCGCCGGAGGTTTTCGGGTTGGGCGTGACGACCGAGATGCCGGGCCGAACCAGGTCGTCCCAGTCTCGGATGTGCTTGGGGTTCTCCTTGCGGACCAGGAAGACAATGGTGGAGGTGTACGGCGAGCTGTCGTTCGGCAGGCGGCTCTGCCAGTTGCCCGGCAGAAGCCCGGATCGCTGGGCGATGGCGTCGATATCGTAGGCCAGCGCCAGGGTCACGACATCGGCGGGCAGGCCGTCAATGACCGCGCGGGCCTGCTTGCCGCTTCCTCCGTGAGACTGGTTGATCTCGACATCGACGCCGGTCTTGGCCTTCCAGTACTTGCGGAATGCCGCGTTGAAGTCCTGGTAGAACTCGCGCGTCGGGTCATAGGAGACGTTGAGCAGCTTCACGGCCGCGGGGGCCATGGCAGCGGAGACGAGCAGCGCGGCAACGATCGGCGTTCGCATGTCAGTAGAAGTTGTAGTTCATCATCACGTAGGGGTAGGTATAGGCGTGGCCGTGATTCGTCGCCGCCAGGAATTGGCCGGGCAGAAGATGGCCCACGCCGGCGCCCAGTTCGATCTGACGGTTCAGCCGGTAGGAGGTTTCCGCGTCGAACTCCTGGCCAATGTGGGTTCCCGAAAGCCCCTTGGGATCGCGGGCCACCACGCTGCCGGAAGAGTTGTAGAAGGCATCGTTGGCGCTGGCTAGCCACCAGTCGTTGTAGATGCCGGCCAGCGTCCAGTTGCGCCGCATCGAGATCCGCGCTCCCGAGCGAATCTCCTTGAGGTTCTGCCAGGCCACTTGGTCCGCCAGTCCGTGGTGGTCGTGAATGTTGGGATACATCTGGTCGAAGGCGCCGTGGATGCCGTCCTTGGGATTGCGGTCGCCGGAGGCGTAGCCGTACTCCGCGAACAGGCGGGGCCGCAAGCGGAGAGGCTCGAAGGTGTAGCCGGCGATGCCGGTCCAGCCATAGGCGCGAATGGTGTCGGCGCCTATGTTGCCACCCTGGAGGTCGGCTTCGGCGTCGTAGTCGAAATGCGCTTTGCCGCCTGCCCAGCGCAGGCCGTAGGTCTTCTCGTTCAGATTGGCCAGCTTGCCGCTTTCTTCCTTGACGCCGGGCGTGAGACGCCAGAAAACGTACGGCTCGATGACCAACCCGGGGATCAGGCTGAGGCCGCCGTACATGCCATACAGGTCGTTGCCCGGCTGGTGGTGGCTGAGGCCGTTGGGTTCGGCGAGCACCTGGGAAGCCACGAAGGTCTCCACGCGGAACCAATTCCAATGGGCAACCACGTCCGCCGCGTCCCAACCGCGGGAGGCGTTGCGCCAGTAGGAGGTCCCCACAAGGCGGCCGGAGCCGAAGTTGAGGTCCTGGCGCCCAACGCGGACGGCGACCGGATTCTGCTCCACGTCGCCCAGATCGATGTAGGCGCGGCGCAGGTCCCAGGTGGTCTGGTAAGGCGGAGCGACGGGCGGATTCTTCCAGAATGCATCCGCGTCCTGCACCTCCCCGTAGACCTTGAACCAGGAAGTGGGCTTGATCAAAACGCCCAGCCGGAAGCGGGTCAGGAGATAGTCGTCCGAGTTGTTCGCCTGGAAGCTCCCCCCGGTGTATCCCTCGAATCTGGTTCGAAAGCCGCCGCTGAAGCAAAGCCATTTCGGCAGGGCATTGTTGAGATAGGAAGAGGGTGAGAATGCGGCCTCGGGGACATCCGCGTCGGCGGGCCGGTTGATGTTTACCTTGCTGCCCCCTGGGTTGTCCACCAGGCATTGGGCTGCACTGGTGCTGGCGGTCAACGCCGCGATCACGAGAACAGCTGCGTGCCTGGACTTGAGCATCCTCTCCCCCCTACTGAGACACACCGCGGGCTCCGCCCGCTTCAATCCATTTGACTTACGAACTGGAAATCCCGGCTGCGCCCGGATTGGGTGAGCCGTTTGTACCCCTCGATTTCCATTCTAAGGGCAGGAGGAGGGCGTGTCAAGGAAAATCGTATCAATCTCTATAGGCAAAGTATAGTTTGCTCGTCGGCACTACTTTCCGGCGGCTTTGGCGGCCAGGCGGGCGGCGAAGCGGGAGACGTCGATCAGGGCGCGCTCGTGGGTTCCCTCGGCGATCTTCTCGCGCTCGTCGAAGGCTTCGATGCGGCAGGCAACGCGGCGGCCGGCGGAGGATATCACCTCGGCCACAAGGCGCACGGACATTCCGATGGGGGTGGCAGCCAGGTGGCGCAAGTCGACGTGGGCGCCGACGGAATCCCAGCCGGGATCGAGGCGCTCCTTGATCAGGTTGCGGGCGGTCATCTCCAGGTATCCGATCAGGTGCGGAGTGGAGAGCACGCGGGCGGCGTCCAGGCCCAGAAAGTGGATGGCGACCTCCTCGGTCACCAACAGCCGCTCCTCCCGCTTTGCGCCTACAGGAATGTATGCCATTCCCTTATCTTATCAGGCAGATGCGGGCATTATGAAGGACCGGTAACAAGATCCTTGTTTCAATCGTCCCCGATTGTGGTAAAGTGATTCTACCGAGGTCCGCGACTCAGTGAGATTTCTCTCGACAGCCGTAGCGGTGCTCACTCTTCCCGCATTGTGGGCGGGGGAGCCGGCGTCGATTCCGGCATCCGAGAGCGCCACGGCCGAGATCGTCGGGCGATACGTCTCCGCGTTGCAGGTCCAGCAGACGCATCCGCAAGCGGTTTCGATGGAAGTGGACATGGACGCGCAGCTTCCCGGGCTGAAGAAGCACGGCCGGCTGCATGCGCTGCGACTCATCAGCAAGGTGGGGAAGGTTTTCTACAATCGCCCGCGTTTCGAAGGCGACAACACGGTGAAGAAGGAAGTGATCGCGCGCTACCTGGAGGCGGAAGCCCAGGCCCGGGACGAGCACGCGGAGGCGATGGCCATCACTCCCGCCAATTACAAGTTCAAGTTCAAGGGAACGACGGATTACGGCGACCGGCGCGCCTACGTCCTGGAAGTCACCCCGTTGAAGAAGCGGACGGGCCTGTACAAGGGCGAGCTGTGGATCGACAAGCAGACCTACTTGCCGTTGCGCGAGTGGGGCGAACTGGTAAAGAATCCCTCGGTATTCCTGAAGAACGTGTACTTCGTTCGGGATTACTACATCTACGACGGGATCTCGATCCCGCGGCGGTTGATCAGCGAGGTCGGTACGCGGCTGGTTGGAAAGGCGCAGCTCACCATCTGGTACGACAACTTTAAGATGGGGGAGGGGGCCCAGCCGACCGCAGCCGCGTTGTCCAGCGAAGGCGCCCCGCGCATGGGGCAGACCGCCAGCGAGCCATAGACGTCCGCCGCGCAATCATTAGGGCAGAGGCATGGAATGAGAACCCTGTTTTTGAATCCTCCGTCTTTCGAGCGATTTGACGGCGGCGCCAGTTGCCGCTGGCCGGCCAGCCGCGAAATCGAATCCTACTGGTACCCGGTGTGGCTGTGCTACCCGGCGGGGATGCTCCCGGATAGCAAGGTGCTGGACGCGCCCCCCCACGGAGTCTCGATCAACGCAACGGTGGCCATGGCGAACGATTTCGAGCTGCTGGTTCTGTTCACCTCGACGCCGGGATTCCACGTGGACGTGAAGATGGCCGAGCGGATGAAGGACGCCAACCCGAAGCTCAAGGTGGCCTTCGTCGGGCCGCCCGTGAGCATTAATCCGGAGGGAACGCTGCGGGCGTCCAAGGCCATCGATTTCGTGGTGCGGCGGGAATTCGACTACCAGGTGGTGGACTACGCGAACGGCAAGCCGCTGGCGGAGCTTCCCGGGGTCAGCTATCGCGAGAACGGCGGCTTCCGGCACAATCCGGACGGCGGGTTCATCGAGGACCTGGACGCGCTGCCGTGGGCCACCAAGATCTATCAGCGCGACCTGGATATCACGCGCTACAACATCCCGTTCCTGCTGAATCCGTTCCTCTCCTTTTACACCGCGCGCGGCTGCCCGGCCCAATGCACGTTCTGCCTGTGGCCGCAGACCTACTCCGGGCACCGCTGGCGCCTGCGCTCCTCGGACGACGTGGCGGCGGAGTTCGGCTGGGCGATAAAGGCCTTCCCGAACCTGAAGGAGATCTACTTCGACGACGACACGTTCAATTACCGGCGAGCGCGCACCATCGAGCTGTGCTCAAAGCTGAAGCCGCTTAAGTTCACCTGGAGCTGCACGTCGCGGGTGACCACCGATTACGACACGCTCAAAGCCATGAAAGAGGCGGGTTGCCGATTGCTGGTGGTGGGTTACGAGAGTGGCGATCCGCAGATCCTCAAGAACATCAAGAAGGGCGCCACCATCGAGATGGCGGAGCGCTTCACGGCCAACTGCAGGAAGCTGGGCTTGCAGGTGCACGGCGATTTCATGGTGGGCCTGCCCGGGGAGACGCGGGAGAGCCTGCGGCGCAGCGTGGAGTACGCCAAGCACCTGGATTGCACCACCATACAGGTTTCGATCGCCCACCCCTTCCCAGGCACCGAGTTCTACGACTACGCTCAGCGCAACGGCCTGCTCACCGTGGATTCCATGCTGGACGAGACGGGCCACCAGATGCCCAACGTGGTTTACCCGGGCCTGGACCGCGCCGAGCTGGTGGATTGGGTGGAGCGGTTCTACGGCGAATACTACTTCCGGCCGCGGGTGGTCTGGCGGGTGGTGCGTCAGGCGCTTTGGGACGGCGCCGAGCGGCGGCGGCTCTACAAGGAGGCTCGGGAATACCTGGCGCTGCGCTCCAAGCGCAAGAAGTTCGTCGCCGAGCACAAGGGAGCTGGCGGCTGCGCCGGGACGGCTGAGTGAGAGAGCGCCTTGGCCTCAAGACATGGGTGTTCGTGGCGATCGTGGTCCTGGCGAACGTCTTGGGAAACTTCTTCATGAGCCTGGGCGTGAAGCGGCACTCCACCCTGGTGGGCGGTTCCCCCTTGCAGTACCTCAGCGTCATGGCGGACCCCCGGGTGGCTTTCGGAATATCGCTCCTGATTGTGTGGTTGCTGTCGCGCATGGCGCTGCTGAGCTGGGCGGACCTCAGCTATGTGGTGCCCGTCACCGCCATCGGCTACGTTTTGAACGCTCTGATGGGCCGCATTTTCCTGGGCGAGCAGGTGAGCGGCTGGCGTTGGGCCGGCACGCTGCTGATCGTGGCCGGCACGGCACTGGTGGGATCGACCTCGGTGAGCACCACCGTTGCGGAGGCGCGCCCCGAATGAGCTGGCTGCTGGTCGCTATCATCGTGGCCGCCACCACGCTGGGCGATTATCTGCAAACCGTGAGCATGAAGCGCCACGGCGAGATTCGCGATTTCCGCCCCGGCGCGCTGGGCCAGGTGGCCGCGACACTGGCGCGCAATTGGATGATCCTGTCCGCTATCGGCTTGATGGCGGTTTCCTTCGTGGCCTTCATAACGCTGCTGTCGATCGCCGACCTCAGCTTCGCCGTACCCGCGAGCGCGTTCAGTTTCGTCACCGAGACGATGGTCTCCCGCTGGTTGCTGAACGAGCGGGTCAACTGGAAGCGCTGGACAGGGGTTGGGCTGGTGGCTTGCGGCGTCGCGCTCCTGGCCCTGTGATCACCTTACTGCTAGCCATCGGCGCCGCGGCGGGCATCTACCAGTTGCTGGCGCTGGCCGCAGCGCTGGGCCGCCTTCGCGTCCGAGACCGCATCCCGTCCTGCCTGCCGGGTGTTTCGATCCTGAAGCCCGTGCGCGGCCTGGATGCGAACTTCTACGACGGCATCCGCTCGCACGCGGTGCAGGACTATCCGGAATTCGAGATTCTGTTTGGCGTGAGCGACCCGGCCGACGCCGCCCTCGGCGAAATCGAGCGGCTGGCGGCGGAATTCCCGGCGGTGCCGATGCGCGTCGTGCTGGCCTCGCCGCGGACCGCCAACCTCAAAGTGGGCGTGCTCGAGGAACTCGCGGCCGCGGCCCGCCATTCGATCCTGCTGGTGAACGACAGCGACATACGGGTTCCGCACGATTACTTGCGCCGGGTGGTGGGGCCGCTCGAGGATCCCGCGGTGGGCATGGTGACCTGCCTGTATCGCGCGCGCGCCACGAGCTGGGCCGGGCGCTTCGAGGCCATCGGCATCGCCACCGATTTCGTCCCCAGCGTGCTGGTGGCCCCGCTGGTTGGGGTGTCGGAATTCGCGCTCGGCTCGACGCTGGTGTTTCGCGCGGAGGATCTGGCGCGCATCGGCGGATTCGCCGCGCTGGCCGATTACATCGCCGACGATTACCAGCTCGGCCGGCGCATCCGCGATCTTGGCAAGCGCGTCGAGTTCTCGAGGGCGGTGGTGGAGACGTCGCTGGAGGACCGCACCTGGCGCGAGGTCTGGGATCATCAAGTGCGCTGGGCGCGCACCATACGCGTTTCGCGCGGCGGAGGCTATGCGGGCTTGCCGATCGCGAACGCCACGCTGTGGGCCGTGCTGCTGGCCGGCTGCGGGGCATGGTGGGCCGCTGTGCCGTTGCTGCTGCTGCGCCTGGCGGTGGCCGTGGTCGCCGGCCGGCTGGTGCTCGAAGACCGCCGTGTTCTGCGAGATCTGTGGCTCGTGCCGCTGCGCGATCTGGCCGGAGTCGCTATCTGGGCGGCGGGGCTGTTCGGCTCGACGGTCGTATGGCGCGGCGCGCGGCTGCGACTGAGGCGCGACGGCAGAATCGCTCCGGTCGAATGACCCCGGCGGACATGACCCCGGCCGATCTATGATAAATTGGGTTCTAGGCTTTCCCAACCCCCTGCGCGCCCGTAGCTCAGTTGGATAGAGCGTCTGGCTACGAACCAGAAGGCCGGGTGTTCGAGTCACCCCGGGCGCACCACAAAATCCCAGTCAGAAGGTGAGCAACAGCCGGTCCGAAACGATTTCGTGCTCCAACGTCTGACCGTTCATCTGGAAACGCTTCAGCATTGAGCGCCCAACGTCAATGAACAATTCCCGCTCGAAGAGAGACTTCGGTATTGGTAGCTGGCAGAGTTGCTTACCAGATCGTTTGGTACCGTCGATGCTGACAGCGACAAAAACGCCCCTGCACTTGCATCGGTCGATGACGTGGAAGAGGTGGTTCAGGTTGAACAACTGCGCACCATAGAGGATCGCTTGACTGTGGCTGTAAGGCGGGTCGCAATAGACGAGATCGCCCGGCCGCGCCCTCTCCATCGCCTCCTCGTATTCCATCTGCAGGAAGGTCGCGCCCCGCGTTCGCCGGTGCCATTCGTCAACTCTCCGGCCGAAGGACTCGGGGCTGATCGGGTCGTGAATGCCGCACGGCGTCGACATATAGCCATCCGCCTTGCGGAACCGGACCACGCCGCCATAGCAGGAACGGCAAAGGAAAAGGAGGTCTGCGGCATTTGGGCTGGAGTTGTACGACCGCTTAACCCGCTCGTATCCCTCCACCTTGTCACCACTCGTCATTTGATGCCAGCGTTCTGCATACCAACGTTTCAGCGTTTCCGGCGATTCGTGGAGCGTTTGCCAGATTTCAACCAGCGGCCGGAATGTATCCGACCCCACCGCGCGGTTCGGCGCAAGGGTGGCAAGCACCGCGGCGCTGCCAAGGAACGGCTCGTAGTAGGTTCCGAAATCCGCAGGGAAATAGGCTGCGATCACGTGCGCCGCCCGCTGCTTGTTGCCAATCCACTTCAGCAGCCCGGTCTGAAGCGGCGCGACCGTGATGGGGCGTTCAGTGTCGAACATGGCCAACTGCATCATGGGCGCTGACTCCCTATTCGGCATCTTCGGTCCCCTCCAGTATACCACACACTATCCGAATTTGGCATAATACCTCGCCACCGGATACGCTGTCATGTGATGCTTAAGGCCCGCTCCGCCACCGCGCAAGAGCGCCTTCAGGCTCTTCTGCGGCAGGTCCGGACGGAGGCGGGCCTGACCCAAACGGATGTGGCCCAGCGCATGGGTCAGCCGCAATCCTTCGTCAGCAAGTACGAGTCCGGAGAGCGCCGTCTGGATATCCTCGAATTGCGTGAGATTTGCCAGGTCGCCGGCATGTCGCTTCCAGAGTTCATTCGGCGTCTTGAGGAGGCGCTGAGGTGACCCCCAACTCGACCTTTCTCAATCAGCCGAGGGCGTTCTGGGCTTACGTCCGATCGATCAGTCAAGCCGTTGGCTACACGGCTCGCGGCAAGGGACAGATCAGAATCCCGACCATTCGGGAGATGGCTGAGGCGCTGAATGGCCTGGGGCTGGAGGGCACCCGGTTGCTGCAACCGCGCGGAGCCACCAAGCTGGCGAAGACGCTCCACGCCTACTTCGACTACCGTGCCCGCACGCTGAACGCTTTCGTTGAGCCGCGCCTGATGGACAAGGACAAGGCCCGCAGGCTGTTCGAAGAACTGAGAGAGCGGCTCTTGCCCAAGATCCCGATCCCCATGAACAAGCAGAAGGGCGCGAAGAAGGCTCCGGCGTACTTGACGGCGATCGTGAACATGCTGATCGAGGCAAACGCGGGCGGTAGGGATTGTGATTACGACCCGCGAGCGCTTACCACGATCACTCAGCAAGGCGCACCATTGCGAACCCTTTCAAGGCGCGTCGACGGGGCGTTTCCGTCCGTCGTGAATCCGATTGCCATCTGGGAGATCAAAGAGTACTACTACACCACCACCTTCGGGAGTCGGGTTGCGGACGGGGTCTATGAGACGCTGGTGGATGGCATGGAGCTCGAAGAGTTGCGGGCCAGCGAGGGCGTCCCCGTCCTGCATTACCTCATAGTGGATGACCACTACACGTGGTGGGACTGCGGCCGGTCCTATCTCTGCCGAATCCTGGACATGCTCCATATGGGTTACGTCGATGAGGTCCTCTTTGGGTCTGAAGTCGTGGAGCGCTTGCCTGACATTGTGCGGCAATGGCTTCAGCTACTGAGGAACCGGGGTTGACAGAGTCCCCCATTATCCGGTCGAGCGATGCATCGGGCAGCCTGCCCGCGCGGCGCGGCAGGCACCCCCCAAAAAGAAAGCGAGCCGGGCGCTGGCGAAACGCCCGGCTCGAAATTACCCTCGGGCCACTCGGAGGTCGCGGCCCGGGGGGAGTGGAGGAGCTTGATCTAAGCCAATAGGCCTCCGTGACCCAGGCACGCCACTTCCCAACCCGAGACCCGGTACTGCGCCAGCATGGGTGGCAGGATCAGGTCCACGACATTGGGCTTGGCGGAACGGAAGCAGCCTGGCGCCGAGACGATCGGCACCTCGTCCTTATAAGCCAGCAGAAGCAGGTTGCCGGGCTCGACCGGAGCCAGAAAGCGCTCCAAGTGCGAGCCGAGGTGAGCGATGGCCCGGCCGACGACATCTTCGGGACCGGCCGGCGCGGTAGTGGAGGCCACCAGAATGGTGGTCGGCTTGGCGCGCAGCAGGTGTTCCAGCGCGCGCACGACGGCGCCGTCTTCCTCGATGGTGGTCAGCACGAAGTTGGCCGTGGCGCCGAACCGCTCCAAGCGCTGCCGCATGATGTTCTCGAACAGTTGGCGCGCGCGATCTCCGTTCAGGGGGTCCGTGTAGAGCACCCCGACCATCGGGCTGCGCACGGGCCGAGCCTGGAGAATCGGCCCGCGCTCCCGGAGAATCATCAACAGGGCCTCGAGTTGGGCCTGGGCCACCGCGAAGGGAGCGCTCTTCACCGTCGCGAGGCGCTGCCCGGTTTTGGCGAATCCGAAATTGGGCAGCGTGGCAATCACCACGCTGGCGGTGCAGTTGATCTGCTTGAGCAGTTCATCGTCCACCAGCACGCAACAGTCCTCGGTGGCGACCAGGTTGGCGCGGCCCCCGGCGGCCAGCCGGATTTCCAGCGAGCCGCAGCCCATTTCCTGGGCCACCATCATGACCGCCTGGTCTTCGCCGACCTCGCCTTCCTCGAGCTCGGTGACCCACACGCGGCCCATACCCTCGGTCTCCAACAGGCGAACGTCTTCCTCGCTGAGCACGTGCCCCTTGGCCAGAAGCTTTTTGCCACCCGGGCGGAAGATGGTACAGCAGAGAATCCGGCCCGTGGACTCTTTCACGTCGACGGTCTGTGCCTTCATCGCGCTCCTCCTTGGTGATCTGTCAACCGCTTCTGACCCTCAAATTATACAAAGAGATGGCGCATATTCGGCCCACTTTTACAGAATTCACATGCATGTTTTTTGCGGGCATCTTAGAGCGCCCGCTGGGGGGAACGCGGGGATGCGAACTGCCGACGATTCAGTGAGGTTTGCGAATAGAGGGCAGCATGATGGCCTGGTCTGGGATCACTGCGAGCGGGTTGGGGGTACCGCGAACTAGGGTATGATCTACCCGCGTTTGTTCCGTTTTCAACTGCTTAATCACAGCGATTTCATCGCAGCACTGGAACTTCGGGCACCGCAGACAGTCCTTCCAGGCCTTCAGCGGCAGCTCTCCCCGCTCGATCTCCGCGAAGCCCAGCTTGGCGAAGAATCTGGGGATGTAAGTGAAAGCGAAAACTGCCTCAAGTCCATAGGCTTGCGCCTCTTCTACCAGCGCCTGCACCAGCTTGCGCCCCGCGCCTCCACCCTGGAAGGCAGGGTCTACGGCCAATGAGCGGATCTCGCCGGTGGTGGGAGTGTAAAAATGCAACGCCGCACAGCCAGCCACCTGGTCACCGCTATGGATCACGCTGAAATCACGTAGGTTCTCCGCGATCTCGAACTCCGTGCGGGCCAACATGATTCCCTGCCCCGCGTACCCGTTGATGAGCCGCAGAAGCTGGGGGACATCCGGCATGGCGGCTTTCCGGACCAGCAGCTTGGACTCGCCAGATGCGGGTGACGCAGCCCTGGTACTGGTGAGAGTTCTAGTCATTGGCCGTCCCTTCCGCTACCAGCCGGCTGCCAACGGCCTCGCGGGCCAGAACGCGCCGGATAATATCCGGTTCCGCGCCGGGAGCAATTACGATTTCCCGCACGCCTTTCCGCCAGGCTTCCATGGCTGCGTTTAGTTTCGCCTGCATTCCTCCTAAAGCCACGCCCTCCCGGATGAGGCGCTCGCCATCGGCGGGACTCAAGACCGGCAACCGTTGTTTGTCCGCTCCGAGCACGCCTTGGACGTCGGTCAGAAACACCAGGCGGTCCGCGCCGAAGGCGGCCGCGCAGGCGGAGGCCATCTGGTCGGCGTTCACGTTGTAGATCCGACCCTGGCGGTCGCCCGCGACGCAAGCCACGACGGGAATGTAACCGTCTCTGGTCAGCAGCTCGAGCAACTCGGGATTCGATCCGACCAGCCGGCCCACCGCGCCCAGTTCGGGGCTCATGGTTTCGGCCTCGGTGAGACAAGCGTCGATGCCCGAGAGTCCAACCGCGCGCGCGCCGGACGCGACGAACGCCGCCACCAGTTCCTGGTTGACGCTTCCCGCGAGCACCTTCAGCACTGCGTCGAGCGTTTCCGGCGTGGTGACGCGCAGGCCGTTCACGAAACGACTCTGGATGCCACGCTCGGCCAGGAAGCGGGTCATCTGCTTCCCGCCGCCATGCACCACCACCAGCCGGACGCCGCCTTCCGCCACCGCGGCCAGTTCGGCCGCCAAGCGCCGGCGCGAATCCTGGGCATCCAGCAGCGTGCCGCCGATTTTGACCAGCAGCTTCACAGCAGACCCTCGGCTTCCGCGTGGCCCAACATCAGGTTCATGTTTTGAATGGCCTGGCCGGCCGCGCCCTTCACCAGGTTATCGATGGCGCTCACGACCACAGCCCGGCCCGTCGCCGCGTCGAGCGTCACGCCGATGTCGCAGTAGTTGGTCCGCGCCACCGCGCGCAGGTCGGGCGCCTGGCCCGCATCGTAGATACGAACGAACGGTTCTCCCGCGTAGCGCTTCCGGTAGACGCCGAGAAGATCCTCCACCGAGCTTGTGTTGGTTCGGAAGTAGATGGTCTCGAGGATGCCGCGATCCACCGGCAGCAGGTGCGCGGTGAAGCTGAGTTCGCCCTCCTGGAGGCCGCTCGCTAGCAGCACCTCGGGCACGTGCCGGTGCTCGAGGATGGAGTAGGCGGAGAGGTTCTCGGTCACCTCGCAGAAGCTGGTTTTGAGGCTCGCCTTGCGCCCCGCGCCGCTCACGCCGGACTTGGCGTCGCAAACGATGCCCGCCTGGCGGTCGAACACGCCGGCCTCGACCAGCGGCTTGATCGCCAGGTTCGCCCCCGTCGGGTAGCAGCCCGGATTGGCCACCAGGCGCGCCGTCTTGATTTCGGCGCGGCAGAATTCCGGCAGGCCGTAGACCGCCTCGGCCAGCAGCCCAGGCTGGGTGTGCTCTTCCTGGTACCAGCGGCGGTAGTTCTCGGCGGTGCGCAAACGAAACGCCCCGCTGAGGTCGACCACTCTCGCGCCCGCCTCGAGCATGCAGGGCGCCAGATCCATGGAAACCTCCGCCGGCGTGGCCAGGAATACCCCGGCCAGAGCCTCGGCGCGGACTGCCTCCGGCGTGCATGGGATGCGGCGCCAGCCGTCGCGGATCGCCGGGGTCTCTTGCACGTCTTTGCGATGCTCGATGAGCACCGGCTCGAGATAGGCGTGGTGCGCCAGGATGCGGACCAGCTCGGCCCCGCTGTAGCCGCGGAAGCCGACAATGCCAACCTTCTGCTTCATCGGTTAATTATTCATCCTTCTGAATAAATATACCACAGGATGAGGGCGGGGCGGCGGCCAGTCGGCTACGAGAGGCTCTCCGGGATGATCTCCGGCGGCTGGGGCTGGCTCTTCGAGCCGCGCACGGCCTCCACCACCGCTAGCACCGCAAAAACCGCCGCGCCAACTGCGGGAAGCCAGAACGCGAGAACGCGTTCCCAACCGATCCACAGACCCCACAGGCACTCGTGACCGAGCACAGCCGCGCATAAGACGGAGACCAACGCCCGGCGCACCCATCCGACACCTTCCCGGCGACCGCGAGGGACCGCCAGGATGAGCACGGCCAGCAAGATCACGCCGATGAACGACAATCGCACCAGAGGCGCTCCTTGGCCCCTGAAATACATGAGCAATAGGGCGCACCTGGCTCCCCTGTGACCCTGGTTGGCGGCCTTGCGAAACCAGCGCACGGCTTCGGCGTCATCCCGCGGCACGCCCAGGCCGACCCAGTACTTGAAGCCCAGTTCGTATTGGGCCGTCGCGTATCCATGTTCGGCGGCTTTGCGGTACCAACGCACAGCCTCCGCGTAATCCTTGGGCACTCCTTGCCCTTTGTAATACGCGGCGCCCAGCCTGTACTCAGCCCGTGGGTGTCCATGTTCGGCGGCTTTGCGACACCAGCGGACAGCCTCGGCGTAGTCCTGCGGGATTCCCTTGCCGTTGTAATACGTGGAGGCGAGGCCGTATTGAGCCTTCGCGTCTCCTTGGTCGGCGGCTCTGCGGTACCAGCGAACAGCATCGGCGTAGTCCTGCGGGACTCCCTTGCCGTAGTAGTACGAGTTGGCCAATGCAAACTGGGCTTGCGCGAGACCCTGATCCGCCGCCTTGCGGTACCAGCGGACGGCCTCGGCGTAGTCCCGTGGGACTCCCTTCCCGTAGTAATACGCGGAGCCGAGACCGAATTGGGCTTTCGCGTAACCCTGGTCGGCGGCCCTGCGCCACCAGCGGACGGCCTCGGCCTCGTCCCGCGGGACTCCCTTGCCGTAGAAAAATGCACTGCCGAGCTTGAACTGAGCTTCGGCGTCTCCCTGCTCGGCTCGGACGCGGCAGGCTCTGGCTTCCTCGGCGAGCTTGCGGTCAATCGCTCTTTGTTGGTGCGCCCGCCAGGCGAGGGCCGCCCCGCAAAGCACGGCCACGCACGCTACGGGCGCCGCGATTTTCCAAAATGTCGTCATTCCATCGCCTCCCGCGATTGTAACGCCTTGAAGGGCAGAATGGGCTCGTTTGGTCGCGCCGCGACGCCTCGCGAACAACCGCCATGATATCCTTGCAAAGGAGCGCCCCGGCGCACGGCGGCCGGGCTGGACAGTTTAACGGGGGTCTGATGAGGCAAGTTTTCGTGTGCCTGTTTGTTCTTGGCGCTCTGATACCGCCTCCCAGCGCCCGCGCCGGCGAGTTGGCGGCGATCAGCGTCGATTACCCGCTCCCCGCCTCCGTATTCCCTCCCGAGATCCTGGCCCCGACTTTCCTGTGGCGCGACCCGGCGGAGGGGGCGGTCCTGGGCTGGGGCATCGAGATCGAGTTCGCCGACCACACTCCGCCCATTCGGGTGAAGGCCAAGGGCGAGCGAATGCGCATCGGCGAGATCGATCCCAACTGCGTCGCCGACACCAACGAGCCGCCGAAACTCACTCCCGCGCAGGCTGCGGCGCACACCTGGACGCCGGATGCCGCCACCTGGGACGCCATCCGGAAGCACTCCGTCAAGAAACCGGCCACGGTTTTCATCACGGGTTACCGCGACGAGGCGGGGACCCTGCCGGTCTCCAAGGGCAGCGTGGCCATTTGGACTTCCAAGGATCCGGTGGGTGCGCCGATCTTCTACCGGGACGTGCCGCTGATGCCCTCGGAGACGCTCAAGGGCATCATCAAGCCGCTGGCTCCGCAAGCCATGCGTTTCATCACCTGGCGTTTGAAGTACATCAACGAACCGGGGAGCCGGAAGCTGATCGAGGGGTTCCCGACCTGCGCCAACTGCCACTCGTTCTCGCGGGACGGCAAGACGCTGGGGCTGGACGTGGACGGCCCGCAAAACGACAAAGGGCTGTACGCGATGGTTTCCGTCCAGCCGCAAACGGTGATCCGCAACGAAGACGTCATCAAGTGGAGTAACTTCAAAGGCCCCATGGGAGGCAACCTGCGGGTGGCGTTCATGAGCCAGATTTCGCCCGACGGCAAGTACGTGGTGAACACCATCAACGATCCCCGCGTGACTGGGCCGAACGACACCAACGACCAAATCGGTAAGTTCTATGTGGTGAACTTCAAGGACTACCGCTTCCTGCAGGTCTTCTACCCGACACGCGGCATTCTGGCGTGGTACAGCAAGGCGACCGGGATGCTGCAACCTCTTCCCGGCGCCGACAATCCGGAGCTCGTGCAGACCGACGGGGTGTGGAGTCCCGACGGCAAGTACATCGTGTTCGCCAGAGCCCAGGCGAGGGAACCATTTCCCGCTGGCGTGCCGATGGCCGAACGCGCCAACGATCCCAACGAAACACAGATCCAGTACGATCTGTACCGGATTCCGTTCAACGGGGGCAAGGGCGGTAAGGCGGCTCCGATCGCGGGCGCTTCCGGGAACGGGATGAGCAACAATTTCGCGAAGGTGTCGCCGGACGGCCGCTGGATCGTCTTCGTGCAGTGCCGCAACGCGCAGTTGATGCGGCCGGACAGCCAGCTTTACATCGTGCCGGCCAAGGGCGGGAGCGCGCGGCGAATGTTGTGCAACACTCCGCGGATGAACTCCTGGCACAGCTTTTCGCCGAACGGCCGCTGGCTGATCTTCGCCTCCAAAGGGCGCTCGCCCTACACGCAGATGTACTTGACGCACATCGACAAAAAAGGTCAGGACAGCCCGGCGATTCTGGTAGAAGGAACCACGGCCGCCAACCGGGCGGTGAACATTCCCGAGTTTGTAAACATTCCGCCGGAGGGGCTGTTGAAGATCGACTCGCCCGCCACGGAGTACTATCGCCTGTTCGACCGGGCGCTCGATCTGACTCACGAGAATCAGTTCCAGGCGGCTACGGTGGAGTGGCGGAAGGCGATGGCGCTGGGTCCCGACGAGGCGCGGGTGCATTATAACCTGGGCATTTCCCTCGCCAGGCTGAACCAATACGACGAAGCCATTCTGGAATTCCGCAAGGCGCTGGAGCTGGACCCGAAGGATGCCAACACGCAGAATAATCTGGGGATCACGCTCATGAAAACCGGCAAACCCGAGGAGGCGATCCCGCACCTTCGAAAGGCTCTGGAACTGAAACCGGGCGACGCGAAGGCGTACAGCAACCTGGGGGGCCTGCTGCTCGACACGGGGCAGTTGGACGGAGCCATCGAGCAATTCGGGAAGGCGCTGGAGGTTGACCCCGAGGATGCCGACGCTCAGAACAACCTGGCGGTGGCGCTGGCCAGGGCCAATCGGCCCGCGGAGGCGATCCCGCACTTCGAGAAGGCGGTCGCGGCCAGCCCCGGCGCGCGGGATTACCGGTACAACCTGGCGCGTGTGCTGCTGAGCCAGGGCCGGTTCCCCGAGGCGATCAACCACCTGGAGAAGCTGTCGGACGCTCCGGACCCAACGATGCTCGCGACCCTGGCTTCCGCCTACGCCAAGGTGGGCCGCTTTTCGGATGCCTTGCCGCCTGCCCGGCGCGCCCTGGATCTGGCCAGACAGCAGGGCAATCGGGAGCTGGCCGCCACGCTGGAACACATGGTCGCCGCCTATGAGAGCCGGGTGTCCGGAGCGCCCGCTCGCCGAGGTTCCCAATGAGATTCTCATCAGCCCAGCTTCTGCTGGCCGGAATTGCCGCAGTGGGCGCGATCTACCTGGCCGAGGGACGGCCGGACGCGAGGGGCCTTGCGCCTATCGCCATCGATTACCCGATGGAGGGGAGCGTCTTTCCGCCCGACATCGCTCCTCCTACCTTTCTCTGGCGCGATCCGGATCCCGGCGCGGCGTTCTGGCGCATCGACGTGTCGTTCGGCGAAGGCGGGCCGAAGATGGAGCTGCTCTCGAGCGGCGATAAGTATTCGGCCGGAGAACGCGACGCGACGTGCGTGGGCGCGGAGCTGCCCGAACTGACGCCCGAGCAGGCCGTCACCCACACTTGGAGGCCGGACGCCGGAACGTGGGCGCAGATCAAGAGCCGCTCGGTGAAGCGGCCGGCGGTGGTGACCATCTCGGGTTTCCTGGACCGGGGCGAAGGCCAACCGGTCTCTCGCGGCAGCGTGACGATCGGCACCTCGCGGGACCCGGTCGGCGCTCCCATTTTCTACCGCGATGTTCCGCTGATGCTCTCGCCGACCGTGAAGGGCGTGATCCAGCCGCTGCCTCCGTTTGCCGTCCCGCTCATCAAATGGCGGCTGCGGGATATCGGCGATGCCCAGAGCCATGTGGTGATGGAGCACCTTCCCACCTGCGTCAATTGCCATTCCTTTTCGCGCGACGGCAGGACGCTCGGGTTGGATGTCGACGGACCTTCTAACGATAAGGGGCTGTACGCTCTCCTTCCGGTGGCGAAGCAGATGACCATGCGCAATCAGGATGTGATCCGCTGGAGTTCGTTTCAGGAGGGACCGGCCAGGAGCACCGCGCCCGCCACGAAGCGGTTCGGGTTCATGTCGCAGGTTTCGCCGGACGGCCGGTACGTGGTGACGTCGACCGAAGACCCGGTGACGCAGGCCATTCCTTTCGTCCGAGGCATGGCGCGGCTCGCGAATCGCCTGTTTAACGCCGGCTACAACGACTACCGTTTCAGCCAGGTCTTTTATCCGACGCGCGGCATCCTGAGCTGGTACAGCCGGGAGGAGGGCAAGCTGCGTCCGCTTCCCGGCGCCGACGACCCGCGCTTCGTGCACGCGGGCGCCTTCTGGAGCCCGGACGGAAAGTACCTGGTCTTCAGTCGGGCGGAAGCCCGGGATCCCTATCCTCCCGGATCCAAGACGCCGCAGTTCGCCAACGATCCGAATGAAACCCAGATCCAGTACGACCTGTACCGCCTCCGCTTCAACAACGGCCGGGGCGGCGAGCCCGAGCGGATCGTGGGAGCTTCCGAGAACGGCAAGAGCAATAACTTTCCCAAGGTGTCGCCCGACGGCCGGTGGATTGTTTATGTCCAGTGCAGGAACGGCCTGTTGATGCGCCCCGACAGCCGGCTTTACATAGTGCCCTTTGCAGGCGGCACAGCCCGGCCGCTGGGGGCGAACATGCGCCTGATGAACTCCTGGCACAGCTTTTCGCCCAATGGGCGCTGGCTGGTGTTCTCGTCCAAGGCCCGCACGCCTTACACGCAGATGTTTCTCACGCATCTGGATGATCGGGGCAACGACACGCCGCCTATTCTGATCGAGAATTCGACCGCCGCGAACCGCGCGGTGAACATACCGGAGTTCGTGAACATCCCCACCGACGGTATCCAGAAGATCGACCCGCAAGCGACCGAATTCTATGGGGTGTTCAACCAGGCCAGGGAACTCATGGAGAAGAACCAGATGGTGGATGCCATCCCGGAGTGGCGGCGCGCCCTTCAGATGGACGCCGCGGACGGCGATGCGCACTACAACCTGGGCTATGCGCTGGCCGAGACCGGCCAGTTCGCCGAAGCGGCCGCGGAGTACCGGAAAGCCTGCGAACTCACCCCGGACCGCCCGGTTTGGTACGCCCGGCTGGCGTTGGTGCTGGCGCAAACCGGCAATGGGGATGAGGCCATCGCCAACTATCGCAAATCTCTGGCGTTGGATCCCGAAAATGCCGGCGTCGAAGCCGACCTGGGAGTGGAACTGTTTGGGAAGGGGCAGACGACGGAGGCGCTCGAGCACCTGAACAAGGCCGTGGAACTGGCGCCGGGCTTCGCAGAGGTTCAGAGCAAGCTCGGCACAGCGCTGGCGAAGGCGGGACGGTCGGATGAGGCGGTCGCGCACCTGGAGAAGGCCGTGGCGCTGAATCCGGAGTCGGTCGAGTACCGTTTCAATCTCGCGTATGCGCTGGGGCTGCGGGGTAGCTTCAGCGACGCGATTCCGCACTTGGAAAAGGCTGTGGAATTGAGCGGCGGCAAACAATGGCAGTGCCTGGCGGCGCTGGGAGCGGCGTACAGCAAGGTGGGGCGGCCGGCTGACGCGGCGAGCGCCATCCGCCGGGCACTGGACTTGGCGGAGGCGGACAAGAACGAGCCACTGGCGCGTATGCTGCGGGCCGCCCTGGAACGCTACCAGCGCAGCGCCGCGGAGGCGCCACCGAAGTAGGGAGCCCGCCGGCAACCAGTCACAATCCCGCCTGGCCTTCCAGGCTGCGCCACAGGTACCAACTCGCCACGGTCGCGTAGGGGCGCCAGGGGCGGGCCAGTTCCTCGACTTCGGAGGGCGTGGGCAACTCGGCGAGCCCGTAGAGATTGCGGATGGCGGCGCGAATGCCGAGGTCGGCTGTGGGCAACACGTCGGGGCGGCGGAGGGCGAAGATCAGGAACATTTGCGCGGTCCAGACGCCGATCCCCTTCACGGAGGTGAGCGCGCGGCAGACCACTTCGTCCGGGAGCGCCGGCAAGGCTGCGAAATCGACCTCGCCGGAGCGCGTGCGCCGGGCCAGATCCCGGATGTAGGCGACTTTCTGCTGGGAGAGGCCCACGGCGCGCATTTTGCGGGGTCTGAGCTGCAGCACGCTCGCCGGGGTGAGCCGGCCGTTTCCGGCGGCGGCCACCAGGCGCTGGAAGATCACGCGAGCCACTTTGCCGCTGAGTTGCTGGAAGGCGATGGAGCGGACCAGCGTCTCGAAATCCGGCTCGAGGTACTCCATAGCATAGGGCCCGATGCGGTCGATGAGGCGGGCCAGCACCGGATCGCCGGAACTCAGATGACGCAAAACTTCCCGCATAAGAGAAACATCGCGCGCGCGGCGCGCATCATGTACTATGACAGCATAGCCTATGTCCAATCTGGGTCTGATACTTCTATCCGCCGTGACACTCGCGCCCTTGGTGGCGCAGGAGCCCGACACCGCGCCCCCCATCAAGGTGGAGGTGGATGTGGTCAGCGTCCTGGCCTCGGTCCGCAATAAGCAGGGCGGCTTGGTGGGCAACCTCGCCAAGGACGATTTCCTGCTCGGCGAGGACGGCAAGCCGCAAACCATCAAATACTTCACGCGGGAGACCGACCTGCCGCTGACCATCGGCCTGCTGGTGGACGTCAGTGCCAGCCAGGGGCGCCTGATCGACATCGAGAAGGACGCCGCCTCGCAGTTCTTCACGCACATGCTGCGCCAGAAGGACATGGCCTTCCTGATCAGCTTCGGCGAGGAATGCGAACTGCTGCAGGACTACACCAACTCGGCCCGGCTGCTGCGGGACGGGCTCACGGGGCTGAAGGTGAACGCGCCCGTGGGGACTTACGCCGGCAGGCCGGGGCCGGTGCCCACCGTGTACCAGCCGCGCGGCACGGTGCTCTACGACGCGGTCTTCCTGGCGGCCGACGAAAAGCTCAAGGGGCAGGTAGGCCGCAAGGTGCTGGTGCTGATTACCGACGGCGTGGACGAAGGGAGCCGCCTCAAGCTCGAGGATGCTCTGCGGGCCGCGCAGAAGGCCGACGCAGTCATCTACAGCATCGATTACTCGGATCCCGGCTTCTACGGCGGCCGTGGGTTCGGGCTGGGGATGGGGATGGGTGGCGTGGGCGAATCGGCGCTCAAAAGAATGTCGGAGCCGACCGGTGGGCAGGTGTTCCGAGTCGACCGCAAGCATCCCCTCGAGGAAGTGTTCCAGGAGATCCAGGAGGAGATGCGCAGCCAATACGCCATCGGCTACACGCCCGCCAACGGCGTGAGAGACGGCAGCTTCCGCCGCATCGATCTCAGGACCAGCAACAAAGACCTCAAAGTGCAGGCGCGCAAGGGCTACTACGCCTCGAAGCCCGAGGAGTAGGGAGCGGTCGCCTGCGTCGCTGGCTGCCGCTACTCTGCAAGTCCCCGGAATGTACTAAGCCAGCTTAAGCTGGATGGTCGAGGAGACGCATCGTGGAAATTGGAGCGTCTGAAGCGAAGAACAAGCTCGGGATGCTGCTGGACCGGGTCGAATACGGCGAGGAAATCATCATCACACGTCACGGCAAACCCATCGCACGCCTGGTTCCCAACGCCACCCGAATCGACAAGTTGCAAGCGCGCGCCGCGCTCGACCGCATTCGAGCGCGAACCGGGAACTTGAAAGGGACCTTCGACTGGGTGGCCGCGAAGGCAGATCGGGACAGCGGACGGCCATGAGCATGGTTCTGGACAGTTCCGCCACCCTGGCGTGGGTGTATAGCGACGAGATCACGCAACCGATTCGCGATGTTTTCGGCTTGGTCAGAGAGAGAGGAGCGTGGGTGCCGGGCCGCGTTTCGGAATTCGACGCTGGCCGATCTCGCCCTCCTGCCGATCAGCGTGGATGCCGAAACAGACCGGCAGGCGTGGGGAGCCACGCTCCAACTGTCGGAGCGCCATCGCCTTTCTTTGTACGATGCGGCGTACCTGGAACTCGCGCTGCGGCGCGGACTGCCGCTGGCGTCTCTCGACGCGGAACTGCGCCGCGCAGCTCAGACCGAAGGAGTGGTCGTCCTGGGGAGCTGATCCCCCAACGCTGAGGAGGACGCCGTCTTGACGGAACGCTCAACTCGTTCAGCGCATTAAAGCCCGGCGCAACTGGGGAACGTAGTCGAAATGCCGATCCCGAGTGATCAGAGCCAGATCGTGCTGCATGGCCAGCGCAGCTATCCACAAATCGTTGTCCGGTACCGGCGTACCGGCGCGTTTCAACTGTACGAATAGGCGGGCGTAGTGCTCGGTGGTTTCCCGGTCCGCGTACAGGATGGCTACAGTTTCCCGCTGGAGAAGATCCGACAGCAGGGCCTCATTCCGGATCTGGCCGGTTCCCCCATGGAAGCCCGCCTTCATCTCGGCGAGCACGACGAACGGGATCCAAACCTCGTCGCACCCACCCAGGAACGACGCCAGGTTTGCGTCTCCCTGAAAAAGGTCGGTTAGCCGGTTGGTGTCGAGCGCAACCCTCACCGGGCCAATCCCCGATTGTATGACCGCATGAACAGACCTATCCTCCCTTCTCGTCTTTCCACTTCTCAGAGTCGATCTGCCGCTGGGACGCGACGATCTCATCGAAGGCTGGGTCGGGAGTCCATTTCCCGACCAAGTCCGAGAAATCGGCCTTTACCGGTCGACCGACAAGTGCGCGAGTCAATTCGTCTAGCACGACGCGGTTCAGGCTCTGCTTCCGCTGGGCGGCTTTCAAACGAAGGGCGCGGTCCACTTCGGGCGGAATCCCGCGGATCGTGTAATGGACAGGCGAGTTTGATGGCCTCCTCATGCCTGCATGATAGCACGAACTGCATGCATTTCGCAGGGAGCCTCTGCAAACTGAACGCAGGGCAGAATCAGATTACATAGCTGCATTGGGGTTGGCTCCCCATCGTGGAGGAGCTTCGAGCACTTGCAGGATGGTCGCCACGGAGGTCAGAGTTCTGGTTTACTATTAACCCTGGCTCCTGGTCAGAGTTCGTGCTAAACTGGAAGCACGGCATGATCAAAGTCAACATTCAGGAGGCCAAGACCCACCTCTCGCGATATATTGGCCGGGTCGAAAAGGGTGACGTGGTCGTGGTGTGCCGGCATAACCAGCCAGTGGCCGAACTCCGCCCTATCGAGGCTGCGCCGGCGCAACCGGCCCGCGTGGCTGGCCTGTTGAAGGGCCGCGTACACTGGGAGCCCGACGCTTTCGCCCCCATGAGCGCGGAGGAGCTTGCCGAGTTTGACGGTGCGCCGGTTCTTCCCGCCGAGGGTAAAGTGTGAGGCTGCTTCTCGACACGTGCACGTTCCTCTGGTTTCAGGCGGATTCGCCCCAACTTTCCCCGGCCGCCCGGGCTCTGATCCTGGACCCCGGCAACGAGGCCTACCTCAGCGCGGTGTCGGTCTGGGAGATCGCCCGCAAGTACGCACAGGGCAAGATCTCCCTGCCGTCGCATCCCTCGACTCTGATCCCCGCGGTTCGCCTGGAATCTGGAATTGCCAGTCTGTCACTCACGGAAACGGACGCGCTCGCCGCCGAGAAGCTGCAACAGTTCCACAACGATCCCTTCGACCGCATGCTGATCGCCCAGGCGCTCATGAATGGACTGGCGATCGTCACGTCGGACAGCGCCTTCGAGCCCTATCCCGTGCGCGTAATCTGGTAGACGATCGCCAGTCGTCTCCACCTGTTCGTGGAAGGAGACTCGACGCGATCATTCCGACCGGGCTTGGTTCCCCATCGTGGACACATTTCGCACTCTGGCGCTTCAGCTTAAACAGGGACCCTGACCCTCTCACGCGGCTGGCGTGATCCGGCCGGGTGGATGAAGCCGGTGTTTCACAAAGGGTCCTTTCCGGGATAAGGGGTGTTCAGCGCTGAAAGGCGGAAATGTGATAATCTTTGCCGCATGAATCGACGATCCCTTGACAGCCACTTCACCATAGGCGCCGCACCCATGCCACTCGCACTGATTCTTGTCGCGTGTGGAGCGAGCTGCAGCCTGTGGCGAGACACCCGTTCCGTGCAAGAACGGGCGCAGCCCGCGGAATGGAGCACTCTCCGCTTGGAGGTTCCTATCGCCGAACACTCGGCTCCGATGGCTGGCTCAGCCAATTCCGACTCACTGCGCATCGCTATCAACGAGAACGGCGCTGTTTATCTGGGCTCTTTGAAAACCTCCCCTGACGACATTTTGCCCAAGGTGGCAGGCATGGTCAGGAGCAACCCGGCGACTGGCGTCTATCTGTGGGCCGACAGACGGACCCGCTACGAGTCCTGCATGGATGTGTTGGATAATCTGCGCGTGGCTGGTGTCAGCAAGGTGGGACTTATCACCGAGCAGCAGGGGCAACAGGATGCCCAGAAAACGACCGGCAACTCAGTCCCGATGGGTGAGGAAGTGCTTCTTCCCGAGGCCCCGGCGCCGTTCCGACAGATCCCTAGTCTGTCCGAAAGATACCCGCTTTGGGATCATGGCCGCCTCATCGCCCCAATTGCAATTCCAAAAGAGATTGCCGGTCCCAAGATGTGCGGAGCAGGTTGGACCATGGGTTGCACCGTGGCCCTGATGGTTGACCGAGGCAAGAACTGGAACCTCAACGCCGAACCAGTGAGCCCGGAACGCGTTGGCGGCTACTTGGTCGAGGTATTCAAGACACGCGCCGAAAAAGTGGTTTTCTTCAGGGGCGACCCTGATCTCGACTACGGCACCGTTGTCAAGGCGATTGACATCGCCCATGGCGCAGGCATCGACAAGATCGGCATGATGACGCCAAAGCTCCTTGGTGGGATGTAAAGCGCCCGGAGCAAGGCGCACTCTGGCAAAGCTACCTTAAACTTGGGGAGAAGTTTTACGAGGCGATCACAACGCAGCCCGTCCCGTTCGATATCCGCGCCCTTCGGATGCTGAAAGGTTCGCCGCTTGCGCTCGATCTTTACGCCCTCATTTGCTTGGGAAATTGATCCCGCAGTAGTTCCACAAAGGGTAAGTTTCGGCATAGACGCGGAAAGCCCTGAAATCAGGACCTTCAGCATCTCGAAAATCAGTCCCGAAATCGGGGCCAAATGGCGGTCGTCGCGGTGCCGGGGTTGCTGTTGACACCGTCCGACGGTAGTCGCTAACGGCTATCCCGCCGCGCGAAGTAGTCGCGGACGGCGGCCTCCAGCGGCGGCATCTTGGGGAGGCCGAGGCTGTTCATCTTGGCATTGGAGAGCGCGGAGAACCTCGGCCGGCGCGCCGCCATGCGGTACTCACGCTCGTTGGTGGGGCGCAATTCGGGGCTCAGGCCGGCGACTTCGAAGATCAGCCGGGCGTAGTCGAACCAGGAGATCGGCTCTCCGCCGCCCACATGGAAGATGCCGTGCTGGCCGCGTTCCGCCAGATCCACCGAGCGGGCGGCGAGCAGGGGCGCGTAGGCCGGGCTGGCAACGTGGTCCTCCAGCACCCGGATGGGCCGGCCCTCTCCCGCCAGCCGGAGCATCAGCTCGATGAAGTTCCCCCGAGCCGTGCGCATGCCGCCCGGACCGAACAAGCCGGAGGTGCGAATGATCAGCGGCGAGTCGAGATAGGCCTGGGCATACAGCTCGCCGGCCAGTTTCGACACCGCGTAGGCGCCCAGCGGATGCGTGGCGTCCTGCTCGGTATAGGGCCGGCCGGCGGTTCCGTCGAAAACGTAGTCGGTGGAGTAGTGGACCAGCCGGGCGTTCACCTGCCGGCAGGCGATCGCGACGTTGCGCACGGCCAGCGCGTTCACCAGAAAGGCCAGTTGCGGCTCCTGTTCGGCCACGTCGACCTGATTGTGCGCGACGGCGTTGAAGACCACCTGCGGATCGACTTGCGCCAAGTGCCGTTCGACCAGCTCGCCGTCGGTAATGTCCAACTGGGCGCGATCGCTACCCATCACCTCATAGCCGCGCTCTCCCAGTTCCCGCTCCAGCTCCACGCCGAGCTGGCCCAGGTTTCCGAACACCACTGCCCGTTTAGCCATCAGAGCACTACGATACAGGACGGACCGGCTGGAATGCAAAGTGGAGCTGAGGCGGCTGGATGGAACTTCCGGGCGCCTCGCGGCATCTAACATAACGAGCGGGAGGGAAAAGGAGATGCGGTATATCGGAATGCACTCGAGACTGGAGAGCGCCCGGACCGTGCTCTACATCGTTCTGCTGGGCGTCCTGATTCTATCGGTCTACCACGGAGTCAGCGGTCTGGCCGCTTCCTGACGGGCGCGGCCTGAGGTTCGCCGGTTGGGGATGGCAGGGCCTCTCCCAGCAGCGCTTGCGCGAGACGGGCCAGCTCGCCGGTGTGGAGCAAGGCGTGCTCGAGCTGGAGGCCGATCGCGAACCCCCGCTCGGCCGGCTGGCAGTAGCACACATCCCCCAGCAGCAGAATCTGGTTCCACTCGATCTTGAGCGGCATGCCGGCCGGGACGAACCGGTCGACCAGAAGCCGCAGCCCCGTTCCCGAGACGTTCTCGATTTGCGCCAGGAATTCCTCCGGCGGCTCACCCAGCGTGGCCACGCGCACGATTTGCTCGCTTTCGAAGCGCGTTTCGGCTCTGTGTTCCATAACCACCTTATCGGCTGAAACGACGCGATTCTGGAGGTCCCGGCGGCGCGCGTTGCGGATTGGGTAAAGTGGAAGGTCCGGATGAGCCACCACGGGCGCCCGTGGCGGAGGCGGACAACCTACTGTGACATCCCCCGTTCTGGTGACTGGCGCGACCGGCTTCGTTGGGAGCCACCTGGTCGAGAGACTGCTGGAACTGGGCGTGGGGGTGCGCTGCCTGGTGCGGCGCAGCAGCTCCTTGCGCTACCTGCCCGAGACGGCCGTGGAACTGTGCTATGGCGATCTGACGACGGGGGCGGGGCTGCTGGAGGCGCTGGCTGAGGTCGAGACGGTGTTCCACGTGGCGGGCGTCACCAAGGCCAGCTCGAACGCGGAGTATTACCGGGGCAACGCACTTGCCACCCAGAACTTGCTGCGGGCTTGCGTTGAGAGCGGCGGCCAGCGGCTCCGCTTCGTGCACGTGAGCAGCCTGGCGGCGGTTGGACCGAGCCCGGATGCCGGGCTGCTGACGGAGGACGCGGAACCGCGCCCGTTGACCCACTACGGCAAATCCAAGCTGGAGGCGGAGCGCGCGGTGCGGCAATCGCGGCTGGCTGGGAGTTCGGTGATCGTGCGGCCGCCGGTGGTCTATGGCCCGCGGGACACGGACGTCTTCCAGGTGTTGCGGGGCATCGCGAAGGGGTACATGGTGCGGATCGGGCGGGCGGAGTCGTATTTCAGCTTCATTTATGTGAAGGACCTGGCGGAGGCGCTGGTCGCGGCGGCGAGCAGCCCGCAAGCGCCCGGAGGGACCTTCTTCGCAGCCAATCCGGAGCCGGTCTCCTGGACGGAATTCGGGGCTCTGGCGGCGAGCATTCTGGACCGCAAGGTGCGCACAGTTTCCGTGCCGGCGGCCGCCGCCTACGCGCTGGGCTGGATGGCGGAGATGGCCTCGAAAATGCGCGGAAAACCCGGGATTCTCTCCCGCGAGAAGGTGCGGGAGGCCGGATGCCGGTATTGGGTTTGCGACGCCGGCAAGGCGCGCCGGGAACTGGGGTTTACCGCGCAACACAGCTTGCGCGAAGGCCTGAACGAGACGCTGTTGTGGTATAAGAATTCGGAATGGCTAACCTCGTGAGCGCCGGCTCCGCTCCCCCGCCCCCGGGCTGGTGGCCCGTGGACCGGATGATCCTGGGCTACCTGGCCGCCGTCAGCCTGTTGCTGGGGATCTGGTTCCGCGAAGTGCCCGGCGCGGGCTGGCTGCTGGCGACGCACGTGGCTGGCGCGGCGCTGGTCGTGCTGGCGGTGCGGGCGCGCCCTTTTCCAGGCTCCGCATGCGACCGGCTCCGGATGGTTTTTCGATATTGGTACCCGCTGCCCTACGTGGCATCCTGCTACAAGGTGGTGGCGCTGCTCATTCCGGCGGTTCGGGGAGTCCAGTTGGATGCGGAGATAGCCCGGCTCGACCGCCTGCTGTGGGGCGCCAACCCGACCGTGTGGCTGGAGCGGGTGCACGAGCCCTGGCTGACGGAATCCTTGCAGGTTGTGTACTCGCTGTTCGTGCCGGCGGTGCTACTGGTGGCGGCGCTGCTGTGGAGGAAGCGGCGGCTGGAGGCTTTCCGGTACTATGCCTTTCTGATCGCGCTGGGGTTCCTGGCTTCCTACGTGGGCTATGTCCTGGTCCCGGTGCGCGGTCCGCGGTTCTTTTTGGCCGGGGAGCAGCACTTCGAGCTGCGCGGGGGGTGGCTGTTTGGCTTGCTCCAGCACACGCTAGATCGTTTGGAATCAGCGCATTACGATTGCTTTCCCAGCGGTCACACGGAACTCACCCTGCTGGCCTGGTGGAGCAGCCGCCAGATCTCGAGGAAACTATTTCGAGTCTTCTCCGTTTACTCTGTTTTGATCGTGTTTGCAACCGTCTACCTGCGGTATCATTACACCATTGACGTGTTTGCGGGCGCGGTGCTGGCCCTCGGCCTGCTCTTGGCAGCGCCGTATCTCTATAGCAGGGAGAAGCCGTCCGTTGGCTGAACAGGTTGAGATCGCCCCAGTCGTAAACGCGCGGGACTTGAAGAGGTTCATAAGCTTCCCCTATTCCCTCTACCGCCGGGACCCTTATTGGGTTCCTCCTCTGCGGATCGCCCAGAAGGAGATTCTGGACGTCAAACACCACCCGTTCTACAAGTTCGCCAGCATCCAGTGTTTCCTGGCGCTGCGGGACGGCCAGGTGGTGGGGCGCGTGGCAGCCATCCTGGACCCCAATCACAACCAGTTCCACCACGAAGAGGCGGGCTTCTTCGGCTTCTTCGAGTCGGTGGATGATTCTAGCGTCGCGAGCGGCCTGCTGGGCGCGGCGCGGGACTGGCTGCGGGAGCGGGGCGCCAAGGTGATCCGCGGGCCGGTGAACCCGTCGCTCAACTACGAGGCCGGGCTTCTGGTGGACGGATTCGACTCCAGCCCGGTGGTGATGATGACTTACAATCCCCGCTACTACGCCGGGTTGCTGGAGGGGGCGGGCCTGCGCAAGGCCAAGGACCTGTACGCCTACTACGTGGCCACGCATGGGGGAAACACGGAGAAGATCGATCGGGTCGCCCGGCGGGTCGAGAGCCAGGTGCGGATCCGCACCATGCGCATGAAGGAGTTCTGGAAGGAAGTCGAGCTGGTCTGGGAGATCTATAACGCGGCCTGGAGCCGCAACTGGGGATTCGTCCCGTCTACCCGGGAAGAGTTCATGTTGATGGCCAAGGACATGAAGATGATCCTGGACCCGGAAATGGTACTACTAGGAGAGGTAGGAGAACGGGTGGTGGGCTTCGCCCTGGCGCTTCCGGACGCCAACCAGGCCCTAAAACACGCCAAGGGGCGACTTTTTCCCCTCGGACTCCTCAAAATCTTGTATCATAAACGCTCAGTGCGTCATGTTCGGGTTCTCGTCATGGGTGTGCGCGAGGAGTACCGGACGGCGGGCGTGGCAGCCGGATTCTATGCGGAACTGTTCCGGCGAGCCGACCGCCGGGGGTACGAGGGGGCTGAGATGTCCTGGGTGCTTGAGGACAATGTCTTGATGTGCCGCTCAATCGAAGCACTCGGTGGCCAGCGGTACAAAACTTATCGCATCTACGAATGGAATTAAACATGCGCAGCGTATCCATCCTCAGTTCTGCCGCCCGCACCGCAAGAGGTTCCAACGATCTCTTCGAGAAGTGCCGCAATTTTACCCGCCCGCGCGACCTCCAGGACGCCGGTCTGTACCTGTACTTCGGCGTGTTCAACGACCACCAGGGGTGCGCGCCGGGCGAGATCCGCATGCGCAACCGCAAGGTGCTCATGTTCGGGTCGAACGACTACCTGGGCCTGACCACCCATCCCAAGGTGATGGAGGCGGCGATCGAAGCGGTGCGCCGCTACGGCAGCGGGTGCAGCGGCTCGCGATTGCTGAACGGGACGCTGGACCTGCACGTGGAAGTGGAAGCCCGGCTGGCGGCGCTGGTGCGCAAGGAAGCGGCCATGATCTTCGGCACCGGCTTCCAGGCCAACTACGCGGCGCTTTCCGCCATCACGGACAAGGGCGAGGTGATGCTGTGCGATCACAACCTGCACGCCAGCCTGGTGGAGGGCGCGCTGCGGTCGCCGGCGCGCACGGTGCGCTTCCGTCACAACGACATGGAGCACCTGGAACGCTGCCTGGAGAGCTGCTCGCCGGAGGAGAAGGTTCTGATCGTCTCCGAAGGCGTCTTCAGCATGGAAGGCGACCTGGCGGATTTGCCGGGCATCGTCCGGCTGGCCAAGAAATACCAGGCGCGGACCTACGTGGACGAGGCGCACGGCATCGGCGTGCTGGGCGCGACAGGCGCCGGCACCGCCGAGCACCTGGGCGTTCTGGACGACATGGACATCGTGATGGGGACCTTCAGCAAGTCGCTGGCCACGGTGGGGGGCTTTGTCGCCTCCGAGCAAGCGGTGATCGATTACCTGAAGCACACGGCGCGGCCGTTCGTGTTCTCCGCCAGCCTGGCGCCGGCTTCGGTGGCCGCGGTGCGGGCGGCGCTGGATATCATCCGGGACGAACCCGACCGGCAACGGCGGCTGCTGGCGGTGTCTCAACGCCTCCGCATGGAATTGCGCGCCCGCGGCTGCGACGTGCTGGAGGGCGAGACGCCCATCGTTCCGGTAGTGGTGGCCAACGAACTCGACCTGTGCCGGCTGTGCAAGGCCCTGCTCGAGGATGGCATTTACGTGAACCCGGTTCTGCGGCCGGCCGCCACCCAGAACCTGCTGCGCATCTCCTGCACGGCCGCGCACACCGACGCGCACGTCGACCGGCTGGTGGAGGCGATCGTCCGGCTGGCCAAGAAGCTGGACATTCCGCTCAGCGACTGAAGGCGGTCAGACCACCTCGGCCATTGGGAACTGGCGTCCGAAGCAGGCGTACAGGTTCATCCGCAACATCTGGGTGAGCGCCTGCCGCTCGTGGTCGTCGCAGCGATATGGGCTACCGATGCGCAGGCTCGTGCCGAGCATGACGTGGCGCATCGCGGTCGTCGCCAGGTGCTGGTTTGTCATGGCCGCCAGATACTCTTTATTGTGATGATAGACTGTCTTGTCGCTGTGCTCCACGACGACGAACGTGCAATCGTCGCGGAGAGCGTATCCCCACGGTGAGTCATCCATCAGCAGGCCCGTGATGTCGAGAAAGGCCCATTGTGCCTTGGCGCGGGCGAGTTGCGCGTTCACGTAAGCCTGCGCCCGCGGATCGGAGACGGAGTGGGGACGCTGCATCGTGGCGGCAATGATCTGCATAGGATGCACCCATTGCAGCCGCTGGCACAAATCGGTTACGTAGCGGGCATGGTCGCGGATACCGCGCATGGGGGCGACCTTGGCGGCCACACCAAGCAACTCGTTGAAGCGGGACACGGGAAGAACCTGCTCCATCGGGAAGCGGGGGCCGCGCAGGCCGGCGTGCTGGGGTAGGAGCGGGGCGAATAGGGCGAACTCGCAGAGCGCCAGGTAGCTGAAAAGAAACTGAGGAAGGTTGTCCGCCGGAATTGCCTCCAACCCCCTCTGCAGGCAACTTCGGTAGACGTCCGCCGGCGAACTGTACGGATCTCCGAGCCAGGTACGCAGTCCGGTCAGATCCATTCCCGAGCGGGCGAACTCGGACGCCGTCGCCGCGCTCTCGATGATGGCCGCGACTCCCCAGGGGCTCCCAAACAGGCTTGCCGCTAATTCGACCCGCTCTATGCCCTCATCGCGTTCCGTGGGAATTGCGGAGATCGCGGCCTCGATGGCGCCACGATCGAATTCGTCCTGGTCCCACACGGGAAGGCCCAGAGCGGCGCGCCCGGAGTTCTCGGTTTCGATCAGGTTCGCAATCGTCTCCTGAACGCCCCACAGCGTCTCGTGCAGCGGCAGCAGCGGGGGCCGCGCAGACGCGCCGGGGCGCTCGATCCGCCGGAACAGGTTGGCCTGTTTGTCCGGGTCCTCGGAGATATGCGCCGTGAAGAACTCGATATTGAACCAGATCGAAAGCCACCTGCCAAGCTCCCGCCCCGTCTCGCCGTCCAGCGCGGGGAGGTTTCTGAGCAGCGGAAGAGAGGGCTCCCGTCCCTGCCGCCATAGCGCTTTCACGAGGGCGATAGCCGCCTTAGTCTGCACCATGCGGCAGTAGTGCAGGAACAGGCCGTAAGGCGTGGTCGCATACTGGACGGCGTGGGTCAGCTCGTGAACATAAGTCCGCAGGTCCTCAGGCAGAGGACCGTTCCCGCCGGCATCCGCATACCCCTTCAGCGCACCAACAAAGTCCTCGTGCGTGAAGGCGAAACGGACATAGAGGGACTCGCCATGAAAGAGCCCCTCTTCAACCACCGCGGCGTCATCGGGCATAGGAGATCACTGGCCACCGGCCGGCTTCTTGATCCGCCGGGGCCGCACTGGCTCTGCGATGCCAAACGGGTCGGTTTCGTCAGGGGCTTGAGGCTTGGGCGCGGTCAGCTTGAGGATGACTTTGTGGACGCTCTGTTCATCGTACTTCACGCCGCCGTCGGCCTTCACTACCTTGAAGTCGAAGCCGCCGCCGATGTTGCGCGAATGGGTGGCCACAAAGCTGATGTCCAGGGTCAGTTCGCTTACTTCGAAGACCGCGGGGTCGCCGGCAGCCAAACGCTCCTGCTGCGAAGCGAGCAACTCGGCCGTAACCGCGCGTATGAGCTGCTTGATGGAAAGATCGTTCGTTTCGTCCATAACAGTCTCCCTTTTATGGCCCATCCGGCATTGTAGTGGGCGGCGTTCGATAATGGGCGGATGCAGGATCACGAACTGTACGCCCAGATTCTTGGAATTCGGACGCCGTGGCAGGTGGAACGGGTAGACCTGAAGTTGTCGGAG
>JBKQQG010000091.1:0-54467 GCA_052144455.1 Bryobacteraceae bacterium | reverse complement strand
TGGTGTTACCATTTTAATAACCTTTCTGGTAACGTTCGTCGTTCCGCGGTTTGGCGCGTTGTATGCCGATTTGGGGCAGAGTTTACCGGCAATCACCATGTTTACGCTGGGCATGGCCAACACCGTGAAAAAGTATCTGCCGATCATCGTGCTGGCACTGGCCGGGAGTGGGATCCTGCTGCATCGCTGGTCGCTCACCGACCGCGGCGGCCAGCAGATTGATAAGGTTAAACTGCGGCTGCCCATTATTGGCGGCATCTGGATCAAGTACCAGGTGGCCATGCTGGCGCGCATGCTTTCAACCTTGCTGAGCGGAGGGTTGCCGCTGGTGTCGGGGTTGGATACGGCGTCACAATCGATGCAGAGCCGGCTGATGAAGATCGCGATCGGCCGGGCCACGCAGAACGTTCGCGAAGGCCGCAGTTTGTCGCGCAGCCTGGAAGAGACAAAGCTGTTTCCACCGCTTTCGGTGGAGATGATCGAGGTGGGCGAGTCTACCGGAGCATTGTCGGCGATGTTGAATTCGGTTGCCGATTTCTTCGAAGAGGACGTTCAGAACGCGCTCGCGGCGACGATGTCGTTGATCGAGCCCGCGATCATGATCTTCATGGGAATTGTCGTAGCTTTCATCTTGATTTCATTGTACCTGCCTATATTCAGCATGGGAGTAGGCATTCACCATTAGTTTTGTGGAGTTTGCATGTCTGAGCTTTTCGTTCAGAGTCCGATCATTGCCGAGAGCGGGGAAGAAACCCGGGCGCGCGAACTGGCCCATCGGTATCGATGCGAGTTCGTTGACCTCAGGAACCATCACATCCAGCACGAACTGTTTCGCAAGGTTCCGGTCGATTTGATGTTTCGCGACAATTTTATTCCGCTGGAAGAACTGCCCGGAGGCAAGTTGGCAATCGCCATCGCCGACCCCGGCCAGCTGCCAATCATTGACGAGATCGCCATGTTGCTGGGTCGCCGGATTGTGGCACGGGTGGCTACGCTGTCGCAGATCAGCGACATTCTTAAAAAGACCGAACAGTCGCAACGCGTGCTGGACGAGGCCGGCGAGACTTTTACCCTGGACGTGATCCGGGAGGACGAAAACGGGCAGGACGAAACCATCTCGTTCGAGCGGCTCACCCAGGAAAGCGGCATCAGCCCAATCATTCGCCTGGTGGATACCACAATCCTGACGGCCTTGCAGCGGCGAGCCAGCGACATCCACATTGAAACCCGCGACGATTCGGTGATCATCAAGTACCGCATCGACGGCGTGCTTCAGGAGGCGATGAAGCCGATCGCTAAAGAGCACCACCAGACCATCATCTCGCGCATCAAGGTGATGAGCGAACTGGATATTTCGGAGCGGCGCGTTCCCCAGGACGGCCGCTTCCGCGTGCGCTACAACGCCCGCGCCATCGACTTTCGCGTCTCGATTATGCCGAGCATCCACGGCGAGGACGCGGTGCTGCGCGTGCTCGACAAGGAGTCCATGAGCGAGAAGTTCGCCAAGCTCTCCTTGGACGTGGTCGGCTTCCCCGATTCGGACCTCGCCAAGTTCCGCCGCTACATCAAGGAACCCTATGGCATGGTGCTGGTCACTGGCCCCACCGGTTCCGGCAAGACCACCTCGCTCTACGCCGCGGTCAGCGAGATCAAGAACGACGAAGACAAGATCATCACCATCGAGGACCCGGTCGAGTACCAGATCAAGGGCATCACGCAGATCCCGGTCAACGAGAAGAAGGGCCTCACCTTCGCGCGCGGCCTCCGCTCCATCCTGCGGCACGACCCCGACAAGATCATGGTGGGCGAGATCCGCGACCAGGAGACCGCGCAGATCGCCATCAACGCGGCGCTCACCGGGCACCTGGTCTTCACCACCGTGCACGCCAACAACGTTTTCGACGTTCTGGGCCGCTTCCTGAACATGGGAGTCGAGCCTTACAACTTCGTCTCCGCCCTCAACTGCATCCTGGCCCAGCGATTGGTCCGCGTCATCTGCACGTTCTGCAAGCGGAAGGCCAATCACCCGGATTCCTACCTGGTCGAGAGCGGCCTCGACCCAGCCCAGTGGCGCGACTTCCCCTTTTACGAGGGCGAGGGCTGCTTTGAGTGCGGCGGCACCGGTTTCCGCGGCCGCACCGCCATCACCGAATTGCTGGATTTGAGCGAGCGCATCCGCGAGATGATTCTCAACAAGCGCCCCACCTCGGAGATCAAGCGGGCCGCCCGCGAGGAGGGCATGACCTTCCTGCGCGAGTGCGCTCTCGACAAAGCCCAGGCGGGCGTCACCAGCCTTAAGGAGATCAACAAGGTCACCTTTATCGAGGCCTGAACCGGCGGCGTATGCGAATCCCCCGCGCCATTTCGCGACTGTTCCAGGATCCGCCCCCCCGCTTCGTCTTCGAGCTTTCCGAGGCCGGCATCGCGGTGGCCCAAACCGGCCGCCCGCCCAGCATCGCTTTCCAGCCCCTCGAGCCGGACGTGCTCTCGGTCTCGCCGGTGCGCGATAACGTCCTGCGCATGGAGGCGCTCTCGGCCCGTGTGCAGGCGCTGGCCGGCCCCCCCGGGAAGAAGCGCCAGCGAACGGTCGTGATCCTGCCCGATTTCTGCGTGCGCGTGGTCGTGCTCGATTTCGACGCCTTTCCCAACGAGCCGGAGCAGCAACTGTCGCTGGTCCGTTTCCGCCTCCGCAAGAGCCTGCCTTTCGACGTCGAGAGCGCGGGCCTCAGTTACTATCCGCAGCCCAACGGAACCCCGGGCAAGCGGCGGGACGTGGTGGTGGCCGTGGCGCCCATGGAGATTCTGGCGCGCTACGAGGCGCCCTTCCGCGCGGCGGGCCTGCAACCCGGCCTGGTCACCACTTCGGCGCTCTGCGCGCTCGAACTTCTGCGCGGCGCCGGTCTGGCCGTGCTGGTCAAGCTGGCCGGGCGGGCGCTGACCCTCGCCGTGGCCGGCCACGGCACTTTGAAACTGGTTCGCACGCTGGAACTGGCCGACGGCTCCGCCGCGGAAATCGTCTCCCACCTCTATCCGACCTTCGCCTACATCGAAGACCACCTGGACGCCAAACCCGAGAAGGTGCTGGTTTGCGGCCCCGAGCCGCTGGCCCGGCAGTTGCTCCAGGAGTGCGAAGCCGAAACGGGAATCCCGGTTGAGCCGTTGCGGTCGCGCTTGGGCGTGCCGCACCACTATAACGCCGGCCTGCTGGGATACCTGGAAGCGGCCGAGGAGTTTTCAAAGTGAGCGCGCCCATCTCCATCAACCTGGCCAGCGAGCCTTTCCGGCCGGTACGGCCGATGCTGGCCGCCGCCAGCCTGGCCGCCCTGCTGCTCATCGGCCTGCTCGGGTTTCTGATCGCGCTCTCGGTGTCGGAAAAGGGGCAAGCCGCGCAGACCCGCCAGACCATCGCCGGCCTGGAGGCGCGCCTGAAAGCGCTCTCCAGCCAGCAGGCCCAGCTCGAAAGCGTCCTGCGCAAGCCGGAGAACGCCGAGGTGCTCGACCGCAGCCTGTTCCTCAACAGCCTGCTCTACGCCAAGGGGATCAGTTGGACCCGGCTCTTCGACGACCTCGAGAAGGTGCTGCCCTACAACGTGCGCCTCATTCAGGTCCGCCCCTCGGTGAACTCTCAGAACCAGATCTCGCTGGAAATGGTGGTGGGCGCCGATTCCAGCGAGCCGGTCATTCGCATGTTGACCCTGCTGGAGCGATCGCCCCAGTTCGGCGAAACGCTGATCCATAACCGCATGCCGCCCACCCAATCCGATCCCCTGTTGCGCTTCCGGATCAGCGTCAATTACACCCAGAAACTCTAGCCTATGCGACGCGCTCTCCATCTCGACCTCGCCAACTGGAAGAAGGACCCGCGGGTTCTGGTTCGCCTGGCGCTGGCCGTGTTGCTGACGGCCGACCTGGTGGCCGCCGCGGTGGTCTTCAAGCCCTGGGCCAGTTCGCTGGAGGATCTCCAACGGCAGGCCGCCGCGCTTCGCCAGCAGCTTCGCGAGAAGCAGGCCACGCTGGAACGCCTGCGCGTGGTGGTGGGCAAGGTGGAGAGCGCGCGCTCGGACGGCGACCGCTTCATGCAGAAGTACCTCTTGGGCACGCGCTCCATGGCTTCCACCCTGCTGGGGGACCTCGAGAAGATGGCTGGCCGGGCCGGCATCCACCAGAAGGACACCACGTTTTCTTTCGAGCCGGTCGAGGGCAGCGATACGCTCACCAAGGTGGTCATTACGGCCGTCTATGAGGGCGCCTACGCGGATCTAATCCAGTTCCTGAACCTGCTCGACCGCTCCGACCGGTTTCTCATCGTCGAGAGTCTGGGAGCCGCGCCGGAGCAAGGCGGAATGGTGCTGGGGGTCACCATGAAGATCAGCGCGTTCGTTCAGGAGGGCGGAGCGCCCCCCGAGGAGGTCGCGGAAACGCCGGCTCAGCCGCAGAATCCCTCGCCGGTCTTCGTGCCGCCTCGGCAACCTTCCCCTCGGCCGTTGGCGGTTTCCATGCCGCCGGCGCCGCAGCCCTCCGCGATTTCCGCGCCGCCGGCGCCCGGCCCCGCGGGGCCTGCGCCAATGCGCATCCCGCCCTTGCAACGGGGCAGGCCGGGAAGCGGGGTCATGCGATGAAGCTCGGAGCGCAGCCAAAGAAGCTCATCATCCTGGGAGTGCTGGTCGTCGTGCTGGCCGTAGCGATCGTCATGAACGCTACCAGTGACGACCGGCCGCCTGCGGCCCGCGCGGCGGTCGCCGCGTCGCGCCCCACCGCCAGAACCGTTCCCGCCGAGATTGCGGCCGAGCCGCCCGCGCCCGAGCCCCGCTCGCGCTCAACCGCGCACCCCGAATCGCGCCAGTTGCGGCTCAACATGAAGGACCAGCACGCCGACCCCGCCACTGTCGATCCGACCATACGGATCGACCTGCTCACCAAGGTGCAGACCGTCAACCTCGCCGGCGGCGAGCGCAACCTGTTCCAGTTCGGCGCCGCGCCGCCTCCGCCCGTCAAGCCGGAGGCGCACCTTTTCCCCAAGTTGCCGCCCTCCGGCACGGCTTCCACCGCTCCGGAAATCCAGTCTCAGCTCCCGGAGGTCAAGGTGCCGCCTCCGCCCGTTCCGTTCAAGCTTTACGGCTATGCTACCAATCCGCGGACCGGAACCAAGAAGGCCTTCTTCCTGCAGGGCGACGACATCGTCGTAGCCGCGGAGGGCGAGGTGATCGAGCGCCGCTACAAGGTGGTGCGGATCGGGATCGACTCCTGCGTGGTCGAGGACACCGAATTCAAGAACCAGCAGACGCTCAAGCTGGAGGAGCAGCAGCCCGGATGAACCCGCCCCCTCATCGCCGCGACTCCGGTCCCGCGGCGCCCCCACCCCAGCGCCGCAACTCAGGCTTTGCCCTGCTGCTGGTCTTCGTCATGGCCGCCGCCGTGGGGATCATGCTCTGGCTCGAGCTGCCCCGCGTGTCCTACGAGGCGGAACGCATCCGCGAGCAGACGCTGATCCAGCGCGGCGAAGAGTACAAGCACGCCATCAAGCTCTTTTACCGAAGGTTTCAGCGCTATCCGCCCTCGCTCGACGCGCTCGAGAACACCAACAACATCCGCTTCCTGCGGCGCCGCTATAAAGACCCCATGACCGGCAAGGACGAGTGGCGGCTGATCCACGCCGGCCCCGGCGGCATCTTCACCGACTCGCTGACCCAGAAGCCGCTCCAGCCGCCGCAGCAGCAGAACAAGGACAGCATGTTCACCAGCGTCTCCGACATGGCGGCCGCCTCCTCCAGTTCGGATTCGCAGCAGCAGCAGACGGTGGTCTCGATGGTGCCGCGGCGCAGGGCGAGCGAGGGGGTGCAGGGGCCGCCCGGAACGGATCAGCCGATCAATCCGGCGCCCGGGCAAACGGTCCCCCCGCCCGACCAATCGGCGCAGCTTCCGCCACCCACCCCCGGCCAGCCGAGCCAGACGGGGCAACCCGAACAGTCGCCGTCTCCCGGCTTCCAACCCAGCCAGCCCATGCAACCCGGACAGGCGCCGTACCTGGGCGCACAGCCCGGCCAGGCAGGCCAACCCGGTATGCCCTTCGCCGGCCAACCCGGCCAGCCTGGGCAACCTGGAATGATACCCGGCTTCCAGGCCGGTGTGGCGACCAATCCCGCAGCCCAGAGCGCCTTTGGTTCGACGGCGGGTTCCCCCGGCGGGCCGGGCACCACCCCGGTGCCGGGCCTCATCGACAACATGATGAGGAACCCCCCTGGACAAAACGTGCTCGGAGGGCAGCCAGTGACCGTTGGTGGAGGCATTGCCGGAGTCGCCACCAAGATGGAAGCCACGGGCATCATGATCTATAACGACCGCAGGAAGTTCAACGAGTGGGAGTTCCTCTACGACCCCCGCAAGGAGCTGGCCGCGCAGATGGGGGCGCTCCAGAACTCGCTACAGCAACCCGTCATGCCGGGCGCCACCACCCAACCCGGCCAGACGCCCGGCCAGAGCCCAACCCCCTTCCCAGGCTTCGGCTCCCCGGGCTCCAACCAACATTAGCCCCGCTCAGATCCGCTCCGGCCTCCGGCGCTCGCGCTCAGCCCTCCGCACTTGGGCCTCGTCCATGCCGAAATAGTGCGCCACCTCGTGCCATACTGTATCTTCGAGCATGCGTAGCAGGTGGCGGCGGTCGCGGGCCAGGCGCTCGTGCGGACCCTGGAAGATGGTGATCCGGTCGGGCAGGGTGAAGCTGTCGCTGACGCTGCGGTGCGGCAAGGGGTGGCCCTGATACAGCCCCAGCAGGTGCGGTGACGGGGGTTCGGGCTCCACGATGAAGGCTACGTTCTTCAAGCGGCGGCGGAAGCGCGGTGGGATCGCTTTCATCGCTCTCTCGACCAGCTTGTCGAACTCCGCCGGGCTCATCCGCACTCACATTCTATGACGGAAGCGGCCATCCAGGAGCGTCTGGCGCAGATCGCGCGGGAACGAGGCATCGGGCGCCTGCGCCGCCACATCCTCCTGTGCGCGGACCAAACCAATCCCCACTGCGCCGCCCGCGAAACCACCAACGCGAGCTGGGACTATCTGAAGCGGCGGCTCGCTGATCTCGGCCTGGATACGATCTACCGCTCTAAGGTGAACTGCCTGCGGATCTGCGAGCACGGGCCCATCGCGGTCGTGTACCCGGAAGGGGCCTGGTATCATTCGGCGACGCCGGAGATACTGGAGCGCATCATCCAGGAGCACTTGATCGGCAGCCGGTTGGTTGAAGACTACCTTTTCGCGCTGAACCCGCTCCCCTAAGCTACGGTTCCAACCAGACGCGGACGCGGTTGCTCTCGTGGGCCTCGGACTCGAGGTACAGTTCGGCGGGGCCGGCGTTGACCAGCGCGGGCAACTGAACCTCCACCAAGTACAGGCCGATGTAGCCCGGCGCCAGAACCGCCCGGCTAACTTCCAACGGCGTGCGGTCCAGGTAGGCGTTGACAGGCGCCACCACCTGGGGTGGTTCCTCGGCGGGACCGGCCATGCCCGCGGGCCAGTCGGGGCGAACCCGGCCCAGCCCGGTCGCCAGGATCTGCAAGCGCCCGTTGGAATGCGCCGGATTCATGGCATCCATCAGCACGCCACTGTCGGCGTTCAAGACCAGCGGCGAGCCGTCGCGGTCGATGAAGACGGCGGGCGATACGTTCTCGACCGGCAGCGCCAGCCGGTAGCTGCCCTGCCCGGTATCCAGGGCTACCGAAACCGAGCCGCCGGGAACGGTGAACGGCACCTGGATCTGCGTTTCCGTATCCGTGGCCGCCAGCACCGGGAACTCGAGGCTGCCGGCGCGCGCGGCGACCACCCGCCCGCCCAGCACGCTGAGCAGCGAACCGGGCGCCGCCGGGCGCGGACTGAAATCGGCGGCATTCACTAGGCGCAAGTTCCCCCAGCGGTGCGGCGCCAGCGCGGCGTAGACGCCGTAGCCCTGGAGCGCGACGAAGAGCTGGTTGCCATCCCCATCCAACCGGAGGTCCAGCGCGGGCGCCTCGGGCAGCCCCACCAGCGCGGTCCAGTTGGCCGGCGGCGCGGCTGCGTTCAAATCCTCGTGGGTGAAGAAGACGCCGCGGTCGGTGGCCACGTAGACGGTACCGGTCGGCCGGTCGGCGGCCACACCGTGCGCCGGGCCCTCGGGCAGTTCGGCCGTCAGGTCGTCCCAGAACTGGCCCGCGTTGACCGTGCGCAGCACGCGCGGCCCTTTCGCGCCGCCCAATGCCGCTAGCGCCGTGCGCGGGTCCTTCGGATCCACCCAGATGCTCTCGACAGGCCCCCGCTCGACCGCCGCGGGCGCATTCCAAGTGCCCCCCTTGTCCAGCGAGGTCCATAGCCGGCCGTCCACCGATCCGGCGTACTCGAGGTCCCCCGCCGCCACCAGGGCTGTAACCTCGACGCCCAATGTCTCCGAGACGGCGCGCTGGGCATCGGAATCCGCCGAGCCCGCCTGGTCGGATACCGTGCGCCAAGCCTGCTTCTCACCCGGCGCCCATTCGATCAACCCCAGCCCGTCGGCCAGCAGCCGCAATCCCCGGCTGCCCTGCGGCAAGGCGGTGAGCTTGCGGGCCGGGAGGTTGGGCAGCGCGTCGTTCAATCCCGCCCACGTCAGGCCGCCATCCAGCGACCGCCAGACCCCCAGGTCGTCGGCCACCACCAGATCGTCCGCGTTCCGGGGCGACACGGCCAGATCCCGCATCCCTGGGCCAATGATGGAAGTCCGCCCGTAGGCGGTGACATTGGACCAGGAGCCCCCTCCATCATCGGAGCGCAGGACGTTCTGCCCGAACGAGTACAACCGTTGCGGATTCAAGAGATTGGAGCGGATCGGCTGGCCACCTTCCGGCACATTGGGCGGCGCCGCCGCCGTGGGCTGCCAGTTCTCGAAATCCGCGGTCTGGAACACCCGTCCGGCGGCCGTGCGCACAAACAGGAGAGCGCCGTCGGGGGAGAACCAGACGCGGTCGGCCGCTCCCGAAGCGGGGGAGGCCAGCGCCATCTCGACAGCCGAATTCCCGATGTGCCTCCAATCGGGGCGGACGCCCGCCGCGGACCCGGCCGGAGCCTGGGCAAAGGCGACCGCGAGCGGCAGGAGCGCGCCCGCGAGCAGCGCGGACCAACGCACTCCCCCACCGGGGCTTGGGGCGTTATGACACATCGACTGAGTCCATTCTAACCTATCGACCGCCCAACGCGCGGCCGATATAAGGCCAAAGTGCTTCTATGCAAACGGCTTTCCAAAAAAAGTTGCACGGCCCTGCTATTGCTATGCAATCATAGTGTAAACTAGGGTGTCGAAACGAGCCGGCGAATTGGAACGGCAGTTAGAGGCTCGTATGATGCGAAGTGCGGGGTTAGCCACGGTGCGCGGGCTATCTCTGATAGCCACGCTGGTGGTGTGCTTCGCGCAAGCCCCTCCCATCTTTTCCCCCGACTCCGCCGCCACCGTGATCGCGATTAACGGCAGCGTCTCCGTGCTGCGCGACTCGTATCCCTGGGCGCTCGCCGAGGGCAGCTCCGTGCGGGCGGGTCAGATGATCGTCACCGGCGTGGACGGCTACGCGAAGTTCCAGGTCGCCGACGGCAGCACTTTCGAGGTCTTCCCCAGCTCGAAGGTCATGTTCCGCAACAACCCGAGCAACCTGGGCGATCTGCTGGACCTGGAGCTGGGCCGGATCAAGGTCTGGATTCAGCATCTGGGAGGCGTGCCCAATCACAACCGCGTGCATACGCCCACCGCGATCATCTCGGTGCGCGGCACCATCTTCGACGTCACCGTGGACGACGGCGACTCGACGCTGGTGGTGGTGGAAGAAGGACAGGTCGAAGTTGCGCACCGTCACATCCCAGGCTCCAAGTTGGTTAACCCGGGCGAATGGCTGCGCGTCAACAGGAACGAGCCGCTGGCGCAGAGGTCGGTCGAGAAAGGCTCGGTGCTGAAGGCCGTTCTGCGCGCTGCCTCCGACGCCGTTTACGTGGCATTGAGCAACGGCACTGCGAGCCCTGGGGGCACGACCACTTCGACGGGTACCGGCACGGGAACCGGGGTGGGCGACCATAAATCGCCGACTCCGCCGCCGCCAGCGCCGCCCGGCACGGGTGGCGGAAGCACCACGCCAACGCCCGCTCCTCCGCCGAGCAGTGGTGGAAGCTCGACGCCAGCGCCAGCGCCGGCGCCCGCTCCCGCGCCATAAGGCCGCCCGCCGTCCGCGAGCTTCCCGCTGTGCGAAACTGGAATTTGCGCGCAGATCGGGCAGTGGCGATGCGTGTGGGGTTGTGCGGGCTTGCGGTTTTGCTGCCTGCATGGCCGGCCAAGGCGCAATCCGGCGGGCTGCCTCCGGAGTGGGAGGTGCGGCAGGACATGGCGACCCTGTGCGAGCACGTCCAGCGATTCAAGCCCCTTCTGGATCAGGCCAGGCCGGGGAACTGGCGGGGCGCGCCGGCGGCCTATGTGGACCAGGGCCAGCGCGTCGGCGCCGAAACCGAGTATTTGATCGGGGCGGCGCAAAGCCTGGCCGGCCACCCGCAGACGCTCACATCCGCCCTGACGACGTACTTCCGCATGCAGAGCGTGGATCTGCTGTTGCGGTCCTACGCCGAAGGAATTCGCAAGTACCAAAGCCCGGCGCTGGCCGAACAGTTGCTAGCGGCGCTCACCGCCGCGGCCGCCGATGGCGAGAAGCTGCGCCAGTACATCGTGGACCTGGCTGCCGATAAGGAACAGGAATGCCGGGTCATGGACGAGGAGGCGCAACGCTGCCGCGGGATGCTTTCGCGGGAGTCGCGCGGAGTCCCGAAAACCGGCAGCCAGCCCCAGAAGGAGGCGCACCAATGACCGAGGTTCGCGCGTTTTCGTGCAGCATCTGCGGCGACGTCTCGACCGAGATTTGCGTGTACTGCACCAAGGACACCTGCCCGAACCACCTGTGCTCGAAGTGCCTCCGCTGTAGCGACTGCTGCGAATGCGACGTGCCGCTGGAGGCGACGGGGCATCCGGCGGCGGCGGAGCCCGAGCCGGTTTGAGGCGGGGGCGGCGAGGCTGAGCGCAGGAGGCGGCGGACTGGCGAGGACGCAGGGCGGTGGTGGGTCAGGTTCCGGATTGCCATCGCGTCGGACCCTGTTTCTTCAGATCCTCGGTGGCGCGTGCGATGCTTTCCGGCGTGCCCAGGTCGCGCCAGTAATCGCCGTCGGCGCGATAAGCCACAATCTTCTCTCCTTCGCCTGCCAGCCGCAGGTAGCACTGGATAATGGAGAACGCCCCTTCTTCCGTCATCAGCCCCAGGAGGCGCGGCGAGATCACGTGAATTCCAGAGAACGCCAGCTCCTGCAATTGCGGCGACGGCCTCACCAGTTCAGTTTTCCGCTCTTTGACCAGACGCCGCCCGCAAAGGCGCATTTGTTCGTCGAACAACAGATATCGGGAACTCTGGCGCCGCTGCACCGCCAGTGAAGCCAACGCCTGGTTCTGCGTGTGGAAGCCGAGCACTCGCCGCAGATCGACAGTGCTGATCACGTCAACATTGTGCAGGATGAACGGCGCCTCCGCGGGACCTTCTTCGCGAAAGAACCAGGCCGCCGTTTTCAAGCCGCCGCCGGTATCCAGCAAGCTGCCCTCTTCGGATATCTCGATCCGCATGCCGAAGTTGTTCTTCCCGCGCAGATATTCAGTTACCATTCCGGCGCAATGGTGCACATTGATTATAACTTCACTTACTCCACATTCCCGCAGGCGCGCGATGGCGATCTCCAGCAGCGTGCGTCCGGCCACCTCGACCAGCGCCTTGGGCCGGTCGTTGGTTAGGGGACGCAATCGCGTGCCCAGCCCGGCGGCCAGGATCATGGCTTTCATTGACCCAGCTTCTCCATTTCAACGTGCCGCACTAACACGTCCAGGCCGTGCCGGCCGCGGAAGTGCCGGGCCAGCGCCTCTGCCAGGTACACCGAGCGGTGCCGGCCACCAGTGCAGCCAAACCCCACCATCAAGCTATTGAAGCCGCGCTCCTGGTAGTTTCTCACGCTCGCTTCCACCATCGACGCGGCGCTGGAGAGAAACTCGCGCACGCTGGCCTGCGCGCTCAGATAGTCGATTACCGTCGCGTCTTTGCCGGTGAGAGACTTGAAGCGCTCTTCGCGGCCCGGATTCGGCAGCGCGCGGGCGTCGAAAACGAATCCGCCGCCATGCCCGCTCTCGTCCTTCGGGAGAGCGCTGTGGTGAAACGAAAAGCTGAAAATCCTCAACGCCAGGTCGGCGCCCCGCGAGGCCGGCTCCGGAACGGAGTTCGCAACGTCTTGCTTCCCGGCCGCTTCCGCGGGCGTGGCCAAGCGCTGCAGCTTCTCCGACGCGATCATGCGCTCAAACGCGCCCAGCAGCGTGGGCAGTGCGATGGGCAGCGTTACGTGCTCGAGCAGCCAGCGCAGATTTTTCAGCGCGAAGGGCACACTCTGCAGGAAATGCGGTTTTCGTTCATAAAAGCCGCGGAACCCATACGCCCCCAGCGCCTGCATACTGCGCACATAGACAAAAGCGTAGTAATGGCGCATGAACTCTTCCGGCGTCAGCTCGACGAACCGCGCGAGAGACGCGAGGTAGTGTTCCAGAAGACGCTGGCGCAGCGCGGGAGGCAGATCGGCCTTAGCGTCAAAGAGCAGGGAAGCAATATCGTAGTGCAACGCGCCTTTGCGCCCTCCCTGATAGTCCAAAAAGAACGGCTGGCCGTCGCGCAGCATCACGTTGCGCGACTGAAAGTCGCGATAGAGAAAATAGTCGCGGCTAGCGGTCAGCAGAAACCTGGTCAGGCGTCGAAAATCGTTTTCCAGCTCCTGCTCGTTGAAGGGAATTCCCGTCAGCTTGAGAAAGTGGTACTTAAAGTAATTCAAGTCCCAGGCAATCGACTGGCCGTCAAAGCTGGAGCGCGGATAACAGACTTTGTAGTTCAGGTCCCGCGAAGCCTCGATCTGGAACCGCGGCAGTTGCGCCACCACCTTACGGTAAGCCTCCACCACCTCGGGTGCGAGGTCGTCAGCGGCCCTGTTGTTCGAGAGAAACTGAAACAGCGTGAGGTCGCCCAGGTCTTCTTCGAGGTAAGCGCCCGCATCCAGCTCCGATTCGTAAATCTCCGGCACAGGCAGGCCACGGCTGCGGAAATGCCGCGAGAAGTCCAGGAAAGCGACGTTCTCCTCGCGCACGTCATACAGGATACCCACCGCGCTCAGATCCTGATGGGTGAGCCGAAGGATATTGCGCCCCGACCCTCCCAGTCCGCCCTGCAAGGGCTGCACTCGCTCTACAGGAAGGCGAAAGTGCCGCTCAAAGAGCTGTTTCAGAACATCCATGGATTCGGTTCGCAACCGCCGGCGCCTTTTGTCTTCATGGTAATTAACCCACATCGCAAGCCGGAACACAAACTGCCGTACGTGGAACTCTTCGGTCGTCGCAGTCTCCCCGGGTGCGGTGTTCGCGGATGTTGCCCTGAACGGCAAGCCGGCTTGTCGCCGCCGATTCCGGCGGGAGCACGCGCCACTCGGAAACTGGCCTACTGCCGAACAGGAAGCTCCGCATCGAGAGCTTCCCGTAGCGGAAGCCTTCGTAGATCCCGGCAACGTGCTCGCCGTCGAGGCGGCCTGAGTGGGTTACGGCACCGGCTCGAAGAAACTGACGGCGCTGCCGCCTTGCTTGAGGAGGCGGGCGGACGCGAGCAAGTTGACACGCGTACAATGGAGCAGGATGCACTTTGAGATCGTCGGCGAAGTCTCGCAGGTTGAGACCATCGCGAGCCGGCGCCATGCGAAGACTCAAGTTCTTGCATGAAGGCTGAGAAACCACAATCCAGGTTCCTGCTCTGCATCCGCAGCGAAGGTTCGGACGACTTGGAACCCCGGAAGGTCTATCAGGTTTTGCCCGACCGGGCGGCTTCGCGCGAGGGCTATGTGCGAGTCATCGACGAATCGGGGGAAGACTACCTCTATCCGGCCGACTACTTTGCACCGTTGAGGTTGCCCGTGGCGATAGCTCGCGAATTGCTGTCCCCGCGACGCGAGGTGTTGCAGCCCGCGGCGCACAGGACGCGCCGCGGCTGAGCGCGGGAGGCGGTGTACTGGCGAGCAAGGCGGTTGTGGGTCAATTTCCGAGTTGGCGACGGCACGCCCGGAAGCGAGATAGCCCATGACTCAGATCGATACAAAAGCCGCTTATATGACAGGCGCGTTTACCATCGCCGATCCCATAGCGATCAAGCAGGTGGCTCAAAGGAGGCCGAAGTTCGAGCTCTTCGCCTTTTCCATCGCGTCCAGGTCCGGCAGCCTGCGGAACCACGCGTAGAACACGCTGTCGAAATTGTGTTCCCTTGCGAAGCGGAGTGTCGGCAAGCGGTCATCGTTCGGTTCCAGTTTCAGATAGCGGGTGCTGCCGCCTTCGTCACCTCTTACGACGTATTCGCGGCGGCCCCGAATCTCGTCAAATCGCAGCCGTTTTTTGCCGAACAGGCCGCGTACTTCAATGGCGTCATCAAACAAGGCAACTCTTGCCTCGAACGCGTGAGCTACCCAGAAGCCGCAGCCCATGACCACAATGGAAGCGATGCCCAGTTCCCAAAGCTTCGGCTGGCTGTCCCCTGAGCTTGCATCTCTCAACATTTGGCCAAGGAAGAGGGCACTGAATGCCAGAAAGAAAACTGCGAAGGCTCTTTGGAACCACGTGAGCCGATAAGCCCGCCCGGCTGGGCTAGGTGTGTTAGAGGGGCTCATGGATTCACTCTAGCGCACAACGCGTTTGCGCCGAGTGGCCGAACCAAGCGCCCGAATGCGGCTGCCTCCTCGTACCTATGCTTTCCGCAAGGGTTGGTCGAGTGTGCCTGCAGTCTTGCTAGCCGGACAACGCGCCACCCAGGAACTGGCCCACTACCCACACGGCGGAGCGGAAACGCGATGAGGGGCGAAAAGAGCGGGAATCGTCGGCGCTCAGGGGCATCGGATGGATTTCTTCGCCACCATCGAGGTGGCAGCCTGGGGCGGCTTACCCCGCCGGCTCGAAGAAACTGAGGGCGTTGTCGCCTTGCTTGAGGAGGCGGGCGCGGCGGAGCGGGCCGTAGTCTTCTCGGAGCGGGAGGCGGACCCAGTGTTGTGCGATGACGAGCGCGGGCGGGGCCACGGAGAGAACGCGCAGCGCGGCGTCGTATTCCCCGGTGAGGTCGTAGGGCGGGTCGAGGAAGACGATGTCGGCCGGGTGGCGCGCGAGGGCGGCCAGGGCTTTGGCGCAGATTACTTCGGCGCGGCTGTCGAGACCCAGCGATTTGAGGTTCTGGCGGATGACCTCGACGGCTCCGCGATGCTTCTCGACGAAGATGGCGCGGGTGGCGCCTCGGCTCAGGGCCTCGATGCCCACCGCTCCGGAGCCCGCGTAGGCGTCCAGGAACACGGCGCCAGCGATGCGCGGGGCCAGCACGTCGAAGAGGGTCTCGCGGAGGCGGTCGGGGGTGGGGCGGAGGGCCAGACCGGGCAGCGTCTTAAGCCGCCGGCTTCGAAACTCTCCACCAATCACGCGCATCGGGTCATCCCACCTGCACCAGGCCGTAGCGCCGGTTCCAGTGCGTGTTGAGATAGTGCATCGCCCGCGACAGTTCGCCGTCGGCTTCGGGCCGGCCGACGAAATCCGCCGCTTCGCGCCGGGCCGCCTCGAGGATTTCCGAGTCGCGCAGGATGTTGGCGATGCGCAACGCCGGGAGGCCGGATTGGCGCGTGCCGAAGAACTCGCCGGGGCCGCGCAGCTTGAGGTCCATCTCGGCGATGTAGAAGCCGTCGCTCGAATCCACCATGGTGCGGATGCGCTGGCGGCCGATCTCGTTCAGCTTGCCGGTCACCAGGATGCATACGCTTTGCTCGGCGCCGCGGCCCACGCGCCCACGCAACTGGTGCAACTGCGAGAGGCCGAAGCGCTCGGCCTGCTCGATCACCATGACGGTGGCGTTGGGCACGTCGATGCCGACTTCGATCACGGTGGTCGAAACCAGGACTTGGATCTCGCCGCTCTTGAGCCGCTCCATGGCGGCTTCCTTTTCGGAGGTGGGCAGGCGGCCGTGCAGAAGGCCGACGGAAAACTGCGGGAACACCTCGGTGGCGAGATGGTGGTGCATCTTGGCGGCCGCTTTCACGGCCTGCGATTCGGATTCCTCGATGACCGGGTAGACGACGTAAGCCTGGCGACCCGCGTCGACCTGCTGTTTCACGAAACTCCAGACCTGCTCGATCTGGTCCTCGGTCATGTGTTGCGTGAGGATGGGTTTGCGGCCGGGCGGCAGCTCGTCGATCACGGAAACGTCGAGGTCGCCGTAGAGAGTGAGGGCCAGGGTGCGCGGGATGGGCGTGGCGGTCATCACCAGGACGTCGGGATGGGCGCCCTTGCGGATGAACTTGAGGCGCTGCATCACGCCGAAACGGTGCTGCTCGTCGACGATGGCCAGGCCCAGCTTCTGGAACTCGACGTCCTCCTCGAGCAGCGCGTGGGTGCCCACCGCGATGTGGACGAGACCTTCGGCAAGCGCCCGCTTGTACTGCATTTTCTCGCGCCGGGTGGCCGAGCCGGTCAGCAGCGCCACGTTGTAGTCCAGCTTGCGGAAGAGGCTGCGCAGATAGAAGTAGTGCTGGGTGGCGAGGATTTCCGTGGGCGCGAGCATGGCCACCTGGCAGCCATTTTCGAGGGCGATGATGGCCGCCTCGGCCGCGACCAGGGTCTTGCCGCTGCCCACGTCGCCCTGCAGCAGCCGGTTCATGGGCGCCGGGGATTGCATGTCGCCGGCGATCTGGCCGAGCACCCGCTTCTGGGCGCCGGTAGGCTTGAAGGGCAGCATCCGCTTGATGCGCTCGCGCACGCGCTGGCTCAGCTCGAAGGCGATCCCCGGCTCGAAGCGGGCCTGCTTGTGCTTGAGCACCAGGCCGCACTGGAGCCAGAAGAATTCTTCGAAAATCAGGCGGAACTGGGCTTGCGAGCGGTAGGCGTTGAGCAGGCGCACATCCTGCTGCGGGGTGGGGAAGTGGAGATCCTGAATGGCCGCCCAAAGGCCGGGCAGCCTCAGCTTCTCGCGCAGGCTGGCGGGCAGCGGGTCCGGGATGGGCGCGAGCGTTTCGAGCAGGCGCGCCATGAGCCGGCGGAAGATCCGCGTGGTGACCTTGCCGGCGGCCTCGTAAATGGGCACGATGCGGCCGACGTGCAGGTTCGCCTCGCCTTCCTCCTCTTCGGCCAGGATTTCGAACTCGGGGTGGAGCATGGAGAGCTCGCCGCTGTAGTTGTCGAACTCGACCTTTCCGTAGAGCGCGACTTTCTGCCCCGGCTCGAGGACGCCGGCCAGGTAGCCCGCGTGAAACCACTTGGCCTTGAGGATGGCTGCGGAGGCGTCGTCGAAGGTCACCTCGAACATGCCCAGGTCGCGGCGCCGGAAGCCGGCCAGGCGGGTGGTGCGCACTTCCGCGATCACGGTGGGCATCTCGCCGGGGGCCAGCTCGGCGATGGTCTTCACGTTGGTGCGGTCTTCGTAGCGGAACGGCGCGTAGGCCAGCAGGTCCTCGACGGTGCTCAGGCCCTTGGATTCGAGCATGGCGGCGCGAGCCGGGCCAACGCCCTTCACGTACATGACCGGAGTGGAAAGCGAGAGTTCCGCCAAGAAGGTATCTTAGCGCGACCGGATGGGACGATCCGGATCAGGCTTTTTGTGGTTCGACGAAACCGCTCTTCTTGAGACGGCGGAGCATCTGGCCTTCGGTGGTGGCGGGCTTGCCGCCGCGCATCCAATCCTTATAGAACCAATCCAGGTAGTGCTTGTGGCCTTGCTTCTCCCAGTCGTCGATGAGGCCGATGTGCTGGGTCTTGTCGTCGTACTGGCGAACCAGTTCGTCCAGCTCGTCCTTTTGCAGGCGGTGATAGCGCTCGGAGTGGATGACGCCGGCGCCGTGCAGTCTTCCCTTGAGATACGGCGGCTCGCTGGCCGGGTAGCCGAGGAGCAGCGCGATCAAAGGGAAGCAGGCGGTCTGTGGCAAATCCAGAATGGTCCAGATGCGCTCCATGTCGCCGCGGTGAATGCCGTTGGTGAGCAGCGAATCGATGCCCAGCGACTTGGCGGCGATGACGGCCGTCTGCGCGGCGAGAATGGTGTTCGTGCTGCTGGTGACGAAGGCCTCGATATTGTCGGCGTACATCTCGTAGCCGAGGTGCTTGGCGGTATCGATGAGGCGGGTGTGGTCGGCACAGAACAGCAACAGGCAACTGGAGCCGTAGCCCGTGAGCTTCTTGATCTTGCCCGGATCGCGGGAGACGACGATGGAGTAGCTCTGGGTGTTGGAGGCGTTGGCGGCGCGGACGCTGGCCTCCAGAACGGTTTTGACATCGGCGTCGCTTACGGGCTGGTCGGAGAAGTTGCCGTGGATGGTCCTCAGATTGCGGATGGTTCGCAGAGTGTCATTTGGGGCGGCCTCGTCCGCCGGCGCCCCGCCCTCGGCCGGCAGCGCCAGCAAACCTCCGCCGAGCGCCATACCGCCATGCACGAAGCCCCGGCGCGAGACAGTTCTCTGGTTCATGATCGCGGAGTATCCTTTCGCATGATTAAGGGATTGTAGCAATTGGGGGGCCAGGGCGATGGGTCAGGATGCAAGCGGTTGGAGCGCCGGGGGCCGCGTGGAGCGTTCGATTGTGGGAAACCACTGTCCGAAACCGGGCGCGGGCAGCGGAGATTCAGTTTAACTGGTATGATGCCCCCATGTTCCGGCCTGCCGGGATCGTTCTGCTGGCGGTGGCGACTTGGGGCTGCTCGACGGGGCCACCCCGGGCCTACGGGATCGGCCATCCCATCCCGCTCGGCCCCTACGTGGTTATGGTGGAAGGGTCGGACGTCGCGGCCTGGGGGAGACCAGGCCCTGCTGATCGTGCGTCTCCGGGTCCGTTGCGCCGCCACGTCTTGCGATATTGAGCCGTTCGCGAGGGCGTACACGAAGGCCTTCAGGCTGCGCGACGGCAATGGCGAAGAGTACGATGGCGCCGTGGGTCCGGAGCCGGGCCAGGGAGTGAGCCCGGCAGGCCTTCTCCAGGCTATGAAGAATCCGGCGAAGGACTTCGAGGAAGAGATGAGGAAAAGGGGCGCCGACCCGGAGCGCTGGGAGGCGGTCTTCCTGGCTTCGGCGCACTCTCGCGGCTACAAGATGCACATCGAGAACGCCATGCGGCAGTCGGGGCAGGCGGGGGTCGCGGCGGTGGATCTGAACCGCTGGGGGACCTGCTAGAATAATCATTTCATGCCCAATTTGTTGCAGGGCAAGTGCGCCCTGATTCTGGGGGTCGCGAACAAGTGGAGTCTGGCGTACGCGATCGGGGAGGCGTTCCGGCGCGAAGGCGCGTCGATCGTCCTTACCTATCAGGGCGAACGCCAGCGCGACGCCGTGGAGACCTGCGCGGCGGAGCTGGGCGCCAGCCGGGTACTGGCCTGCGACGTCTCGAAAGATCACGAACTGGAGCAGTTGACGGAGGCGCTCAAGGCCGCGCCGGGGCGGCTGGACGCGGTGGTCCACAGCATCGCATTCGCGAACCGCGAAGAACTCGGCAACTCGTTTTTGGAGACGTCGCGGGCCGGGTACCTGATGGCCCAGGAGATCAGCGCGTACTCGCTGGTGGCGGTGGCGCGGGCAGTGGCCCCGCTGATGGGCGGAGGCGGCTCGATCACCACGCTGACCTACATCGGGTCGGTGCGGGTGATTCAGAACTACAACGTGATGGGGGTGGCCAAGGCGGCGCTGGAATCCGCGGTGCGCTATCTGGCGAACGACCTGGGCCCGCGGGGGATCCGGGTGAACGCGATCTCGGCGGGTCCCGTCAAGACCGCCTCGGCGCGGGCCATCAAGGACTTCTCGAGCATTCTGGACATTTTGGCGGCGCGGGCGCCGTTGCGCCACAACACGGAGCCCGGCGAGGTGGGGGACGCGGCGCTGTTTCTGGCCAGCGACCTGGGGCGCGGGGTTACGGGCAACGTCCTGTACGTGGATTCGGGCTTTCACATCATGGGCTTTTGAGCGGGCCGGCGATTTGACAGGCCCGGCGCGCGGTCCTTATCATGAATTTGAACCTGCCATTCGCCATCAGGCGAGCGAGCAGCGCGATTCTGGCGATTTGTATTCCTGTCCACTCCGATGATCAAAGTTGAAGGTCTCACCAAGCGATACGGCCGCACGACTGCCGTGGACGACATTTCCTTTACCGTGGAGAAGGGGCAGATCGTGGGATTCCTGGGGCCGAACGGCGCCGGGAAAACCACGACCATGCGGGTCCTGACCTGCTTTTTGCCCCCCACGGCCGGCCACGTTTCGGTGGCTGGTTTCGACGTCTCCGAGGAGCCGCTGGAAGTGAAGAAGCGGATCGGCTACCTGCCCGAGACGCCACCGGTGTATCCCGAGATGCGGGTTGCCGATTACCTGACGTTCGTAGCGCGGCTGAAGGGCGTTCCCAGCCGCGACGTCGCGCGCCGTCTGGACGAGGCGTGCGAGAAGTGCGCCATCGCGAACGTGAAGTCGAGAATCATAGGGCAGCTCTCGAAGGGCTACCGGCAGCGGGTCGGCCTGGCGCAGGCGGTGATCCACAACCCGGACGTGCTGGTGCTGGACGAGCCGACCACGGGCCTGGATCCGAAGCAGATCATCGAGACGCGGCAGTTGATCCGGAACCTGGCGGGCGAGCACACGGTGATCATGAGCACGCACATTCTGCCGGCGGTGGAGCAAACCTGCCAGCAGGTGATCATCATCGACAAGGGCAAGGTGGTGGCCAACGATACGGTGGCGAATCTGGCGCGCCGGGCGCAGGGGGGAGAAGCGATAACCGTCGAGGTGACGAGCCGCGACGGGCCGCTCGACCGCGCGGAGGTCCAGCGGCGCCTCGAACAGGCGCCCGGGGTGAGCCGCGTGCAAGCGCTGGAAGACATCGAGAGCGTGTGCAGGCTGGAGGTGGAGGGACTTCCGGACCGGCCGATCCGCGACGAAGTGGTGCGCGCGATTCTGGACGCGGGCTGGCATTTGCAGGAGCTCCGCAGCGCCAGTCCGAGCCTGGAACAGATCTTTCTGGATGCGACCGCCGCGACCCAGGAAGCCGCAACGGAGGCTGCCGCAAAATGAAGAACATCTGGCTGATTTGCTGCAAGGACCTGAAGAGTTACTTTACGACCTGGATCGCCTACTCGCTGTTCACCAGAATTGCGATCGTGCTGGGCTTTTTCTTCTATGTCGCGGCGGCTATCTTCGCCACGCGCAGCGCGCAGGCGTCGATGATGGGCGGGGGCATGCCGATGGACGTGAACGAGTGGGTGGTCCGGCCGCTGCTGATGAACGTGGCGGTGATCAGCTTGTTCCTGATTCCCATGATCGGGATGCGGCTGTTCGCGGAAGAGAAGAACACCGGCACCATCGAACTGTTGCTCACCTCGCCGGTGCGCGACTTCGAAATCGTGCTGGGGAAATGGCTGGGCGGGCTGCTGTTCTACTGCTGCTTCCTGGCCATCGCCGCCCTGAACCTGAGCTTCCTTTTCCTATACGGGAAACCGGACTGGAAGCCGGTGGCGCTGGGCTTCCTGGGGCTGGTGCTGCAAGGCGGCGCGCTGCTGGCGGTGTGCACGTTCCTGTCGAGCCTGACGCGGAACCAGATCATCGCGGCCGACGCGGGCTTCACGGTGTGCCTGCTGCTGTGGGTGCTGGATTGGGTGAGCGCGTATAACACCACGGTGTGGGCGAAGATCCTGTCGTATATCTCGCTATCCACGCACCTGGAGCAGTTCTCGAAGGGCGTTCTGGATTCCCGGGACCTGGTGTACTACGCCAGCATGATTTTCCTGTGGCTGTTTCTGACATCCCGGTCGGTGGAATCGTTGCGTTGGAGGAGTTAGATGCGATTTGCGTGGCTGAAATCGAGACGGACGAACTACGCGCTGTACCTCACCGCGTACGTGCTGATCATCCTGGCGGTGCTGGTAGCGGCGAACGTGCTGGCCAACCGGTACAACCAGTCTTACGACGCGACGTCGAACAAGCGCTATACGCTGTCGGACCAGACCATCAAGGTGGTGCGGAACCTGAAGCAGGATGCGACGATCAACTACTACGACCGGATGTCGGAGTTCGCGCGGGCCAAGGACCTTCTGGACCGCTACGACGCGCTGTCGCCGAAGCTGACCGTGGCCTATATCGACCCGGATCGGAAGCCGCAGCTCGCCAAAGCGGCGGGAGTGAAGAACTACGGCACGATCTACGTGGAAGCGGGAGGGCGGAGAGAAGAGGCGAAGAGCCTCACCGAGGAGGAACTCACGAGCGCGCTGATCCGTGCGCTGAAGGGCGCGGCGCACATGGTGTGCGCGGTGACGGGCAGCGGGGAGCACGATCCGGACGACCAGCGCGGCGGCGGGGCGGCGGCCTTCAAGCAACTGCTGGAGAAGAACAACTATAAGGCGCGCTCGATCTCGTTGCTGGAGAAGGCCGAAGTGCCGGGCGATTGCACGGTGCTGGTGATCGACGGACCGCGGCTGGATTATACGGAACCGGTGGTGAAAGCCGTCGGCAGCTATGTCGAGAAAGGCGGGCGCGCGCTGTTCATGCTGGATCCTCCGCTGAGGATGGGCCGCACTGAGATTGCGGCGAACGCAGGGCTCGCCAAGCTGCTTGAAAGCTGGGGCGTTACGGCGAACAACGACATGGCGCTGGACATGAGCGGGGTGGGGCAGTTGTTCGGGCTGGGCCCCGAGATGCCGCTGGTTACGAGCTACGAGCAGCACCCCATTGTGCGAGAGCTGAAAGGCTCGGCCACGGTGTTCCCGGTGATACGGTCGCTGGATGTGAAGTCCACCGACAAGACCAAGGTGGAAAAGCTGTTCGAGACCAACGAAAACAGCTATGCCACCACCGATCTTTCCTCGGCCGAAATCCGCATCGATCCGCGGAAGGACAAGAAAGGCCCGCTGACGCTGGCCGCGGCGGGCACTTACGAGGGCGGTAAGGGCCCCAAGGGCCGGTTCGTGGTGGTCGGCAGCTCCGCGTGGGCGGACAATGGCGTGCTCTCGTCGCGCAGCTTCGATAATCGGGACCTGGCGATGAACATGGTGAACTGGCTGTCGTCGGACGAGGACCTGATCTCGATCCGACCGAAGGAGCCGGCGGACCGGCCGTTGTCCATGAACCAGCGGCAGATGGGCTGGGTCTTCTATGTGTGCCTGGTTCTGATGCCCCTGATCGCGGTGGCCGGCGGCATCAGCGTGTGGTGGAAGAGGAGATAGCGGATGCGCGGCTTGCGGATGCGCGGTTTGTGGATGGCCGTGGCCTTGCTGGCCCTGCTGGCCGGAGGGCTGTGGTGGTCGAATCGGAAGGAGGCGGAGAAGGCGAAGAAGGGTGGGCCGCAACCCGCCGCCAAGATCACCGACATTCCGATGGAGCAGATGCAAAAGGTGGAGGTCCGCAGGCCGGGTGGCGAGACCACGGTGCTGGAGATGAAATCGGGCAAGTGGCGGATCACCGCTCCGCAGCCGCTGGCCGCCGACGAGGAGGCCTCGAGTTCCCTGGTTTCCTCGGCCGCCACGCTGAGCGCCGATCGAGTGGTGGAAGAGAAGGCCACCGACCTTTCGTTTTACGGCTTGGAGAAACCCGCGGTGGAGGCGATCGTCACCAAGAAAGACGGCAAGACACTGCACCTGTTGCTGGGAGACGATACGCCTAGCGGGAACGACAGCTACGCCAGCCTGCAGGGGGACCCGCGAGTCTTCACCATTTACAGCTACGTCAAGACGGCGCTCAACAAGAATTCTAACGATCTGCGCGACAAGCGGCTGCTGACCTTCGATTCCGACAAGCTTAGCCGCATCGAGCTGACCGCCAAGGGGCAGACCGTGGAGTTCGGCAAGAACAACCAGAGCGAATGGCAGATCCTGAAACCGCGCCCGTTGCGCGCCGACGGGGGGAATGTCGAGTTGCTGCTGGCAGCGCTGAAGGGAGTTAAGATGGACCCCTCGGTTTCGGCCGAAGATGCCAAGAAGGCCGCCGCCGCATTCGCCTCGGGCGCGCCCATGGCCGAGGTGAAGGTCACCGACGCCGCCGGGACGCAGCAGTTGCAGATCCGCAGGGATAAAGACAAGAACTATTACGCCAAGAGTAGCGCCGTGGAGGGCGTTTACAAGATCCAGCCCGAGGAGGGCGAGAGATTCGACAAGGGGCTGGAAGACTTCCGGAACAAGAAGGTGTTCGATTTCGGATGGAACGAAGTGTCCCGGATCGAGGTTCGCGAGGGGGCGAAGCAGACCGTCTACCAGAAAGCCGGGGAGAAGTGGATGTTGGCGGGCAAGGAGATGGACTCGGGTAGCACGCAGGCCATGCTCGAGAAGCTGCGCGGGCTGGAAGCCGTCAAGTTTCCCGAGACGGGCTTCACAACGCCGGCGCTGGAACTGGTGGTGGTGTCCAGCACTGGCAAGCAAGTGGAACGGGTGGCGCTGGCGAAATCGGGCTCTGATTGGCTGGCGCGGCGGGAGAACGAGCCCAGCCTCTATCAGTTGGATGGTAAGGTGGTGGACGAGTTGCAAAAGGCGATCGCGGGGGTGAAAGCAGCCGCGCCGCCGGCCAAGAAATGAATGGCCTGCTGACCGACCTCTACGAGCTCACCATGAGCGCCGGCTATTTCGAAGCCGGCATTTCCCACCAGACCGCGACGTTCGAACTGTTTATCCGCCGGCTGCCCGAGCACCGCAGCTTCGTCATCGCCGCGGGACTGCCGCAAGTGGTGGAGTACCTGCTTGGGTTCCGTTTCACATCCGAGGAGATCGATTACCTGCGGTCGCTCACTCAGTTCGCCCGCGTGAGCGCCTCCTTCTTCCAGCGGTTGCGCGACCTGCGATTCACGGGCGACCTGTTTGCCGTGCCGGAAGGCACCCTGCTGTTCGCCGGGGAGCCGGTGCTGAGCGTGAGGGCGCCGATCATGGAAGCCCAGATCCCGGAGACTTATCTGCTGGCCGCGATCGGCTTCCAGACACTCATCGCTACGAAGGCGGCGCGGATCGTTCACGCGGCCGGGGAGCGCGCCGTGATCGAGTTCGGCACGCGACGCGCACACACACCGGAGGCGGGCGCGCTGGCCGGGCGGGCGGCCTACATCGGCGGCTGCATCGGCACGAGCAACACTCTCACCGGGTTTCGCACCGGCATTCCGGTCTACGGCACGGCTTCGCATTCCTGGGTGCTGGCCTTCCCCAGCGAACGGGAGGCCCAGCGGCGACTGCAAGAATTCCTGGGCCCCGATACCGTCTACCTCATCGATACGTACGATACGCTGGAGGGCGCGCGCATCGCCGCCTCGCTGGGCCGCCCGCTGTGGGGCGTCCGGCTGGACAGCGGCGACCCCATCGAGCTTTCGCGCGCGGTCCGGCGCATTCTGGACGAGGCGGGCCTGGTGGAGGCCAAGATCATGGCCAGCGGCGATCTCAACGAATACAAGATTGCGGCAATTGTCGCCGCCGGCGCTCCCATCGACACCTTCGGGGTGGGGACGGAGCTGGCCACTTCGAGCGACGCGCCGGCGCTGGGCGGCATCTACAAGCTGGTGGAGATCGAAGGGCGCTACACCGCCAAGCTCAGCCCGGGGAAGGTCACTTTTCCGGGGGCCAAACAGATCTATCGCTTTCCGGATCACGACCTGGTGGCGCTGGCTAATGAGAAGGTTGGGGCGACGGGCGCCGAGCCGCTGCTTCGGCCGGTGATTTTCCAGGGCCGCCTGCTGGAGCCGCTGCCCAATGCCAACGCCGCCCGCTCCCGTGCCGCGGAGTCGCTCTGGCGGCTTCCCGAGGCCTGGCGGGGCCTGGTGGAAACGGCCGCGCCTTACCCGGTCGAGCACAGTCCCGAGCTGAGAGCCCTGGTGGAAGGCCTGAGGCAATCCGCATGAAGACGGTCTTCTTCGACATCGATACGCAGATCGACTTTCTGTTCCCGGCGGGAGCGCTCTACGTTCCGGGAGCGGAACGATTGCTTCCCGCGCTCGCGCAACTCACCCGGTACGCCGCCGAGCACTCGCTTCCGGTGGTGGCGAGCATGGATGCGCATGCCGAGGACGATCCCGAGTTCCAGGAGTGGCCACCGCATTGCGTGGCGGGAACCCAAGGACAGCGCAAGCCCGCGGATCTGCTGCTGGAGCGCCGCGCGACGATCCCCACGACGCCCGGCGATTACGCGATCGAGGGCGCCCAGCAGATTATCGTCGAGAAACAGACGCTGGACGTGTTCGCCAATCCCAACCTTCCGCGGCTGCTCGAGCGGTTGAACGCCGAGCGCTACGTGGTCTACGGCGTGGCCACCGAATACTGTATCCGCTGCGCGATCACTGGGTTGTTGAAGACCGGCAAACGCGTTGAGCTGGTGGGCGACGGCATCCGGGGAATCGATCCGGCCGGGGCCGAACGCACGCTGGGCGAGTTCGCCGCGGCGGGCGGGCGCATCACCACGCTAGCGGAAGTCGCGGCGCGGTGATGGCGCGAGTTTTGGGACGCCCGCTCGGGTGATAGACTCGCAGAATCCATAGAAAGGCGTCTATTCCATGCAAGAGATCACGCAGATTGAAGTGTTGCCGGCTGCCAAGATTGGCGGGCTGATGGGCCTGCTCGGCAGCGCGGTGAGCGAAATCCTGAGGATCTTTCCTGTCGTTGCCTATAGGGGCCGGCTCGATGTGCAGTTCGGCCAATACATGCTCCTTATGCCTATTCTCAGCGGGTTGATTGGCTTCGTCAGTGCAAGCGTGTGCTGTTGGGTTTATAACCGGGTAACCCCGATCATGGGTGGGATCGAGATCGAGCTGCGGACAGAAGAGCAGCCGGCTGCGGCATCTCCGGCTGAGATTCCCGCTAGCTGAACGGGCGCGGCGTTGGAGGAGGCATCAAACTCATGTACGAGATCAGGAAGTCCGGGGTACTCAGAAATTCCAAGATTGCAGCGGCGATGTGCCTGGTGATCGGCGCGGCGATCATGATCCCGATGACTTTGTTCGGTACGATCTTCGCAGGCAACCACGCCATTCCGATCGTCCTCCTGATGCTGCTCATGCCGATTGGCTGGGCCGTCCTGGGTTTTGTATCCACGGCCATCACTTGCGTGATCTACAACCTGATAGCCCCGATGGTCGGCGGGATCAAAGTCGAACTGAAGGCGAAGCAGGAAACGGGATACCTCGCGCTGTAGCTCCGGATGGCTAGCCAGGCGCACGCCGGGCCGAAGCCCGGCAGCAGGGTGTGCCCAGCATGGGCGGAATCTTGTTGGATGAAAGGAGCCAATCGGAGCCGACGACGGCAACCGTAGCCGAAGCGCAAGGCGTAGTCGCGAGACGAAGCCGAAAGAAGCGTGAGGCAAACCCTCGACCGTAGGAACACGAACTGGCAGTGAGGCCGGGTGCGGGCGGCAAGCTGGCCCTGAACAGCGAAGCCCAAAGGTCGTCAAGGCGCATCGGGTAGAGCCAGTCGGCGCGAGGGAACAGATTTCGCACCTTACCTGGGGAGATCTCCTCCGTGAGAGCGGGGGAGAAGTCAGCAGAGGCCGTAGTAGCAAGGAAGCCCGGTAACGCGGGTGGAGCGAAGGGCCGAAGGACCAAGGAACGGAGCTAGAGAAGGAACTGGAGGCCGGCGCAATAAGCGAGCTCGAATCCCAGGCGCAACAACTACGGTAGCCAACCTGGGAGCGCTGGGGGCCCAAGCGGTGCAGCCGCTGCAAGCCCACTGCGGCGGGACGATGCCGGTGCTCCGCGAACCTTCCGACGGAGAGCCATGTACGAGACGCTGATGGAAACAATCGTAGCGGACGAGAACTTCCGGCCGGCCCTGGAAGCGGTGAAACGCAACCAGGGAGCGGCGGGGATCGATCGGATGACTACGGAGCAACTGGAACCGCATCTTCAAGCGAACTGGTGGATACTCAAAGACAAACTTCTGAAGGGGACCTACGTTCCGAGTCCCGTGAGGCGGGTGGAGATCCCGAAGCCGAGCGGAGGCACGCGGATGCTGGGGATTCCGACGGTACAGGACCGGTTCATTCAGCAACTGCTGCTGCAGGCGCTGACGCCGATCTTCGACCCGAACTTCAGCGAGCACAGTTACGGGTTCCGGCCGGGGCGCAGTGCGCAGGACGCCGTGCGAGCCGCACAGCAGTACGCGCAGGGAGGGAAGGACTGGGTGGTGGATATAGACATCGCAAAGTTCTTCGACCACGTCAATCACGACATCCTGATGGGCCGGGTGGCGCAAGTAATCCGGGACAAAAGGGTGCTGCATTTGACAGGGAAGTACCTGCGGCGGGGAGCCATGGTGGACGGGTTGGTGGAAGCCAGCCAGGAGGGTACGCCGCAAGGCGGGCCGCTATCTCCGCTGCTGGCCAACATCTACCTGGATGCGCTGGACCGGGAACTGGAGCGACGGGGACATTGTTTCTGCCGGTACGCCGACGACTGCAACATCTACGTAGGCAGTCGGACGGCGGCCGAGCGGACGATGGTCTCGGTACAGGCCTGGATCGAGAAGCGCCTGCGATTGAAGGTGAATGCCGCCAAGAGCGGGACGGGGAGGGTTTGGGAACGCAAGTTCCTGGGCTTCCGACTGGATCGCAAAACGCGGATCGGGATAGCGCCGGAGAGCCTGGAGAGATTCAAGGCGAAGGTTCGGGAGCTGTGGGACGGACGCCGCAGTCGCACGAGCAACCAGCTCCGCGACGAGTGGAACCGCTACGCCCGAGGCTGGTGGGGATACTTCCGACTGGCCGAGGCGCGGAGGCCCATCTACGAACTGGAGACGTGGGTCCGCAGGCATATTCGAAAGTGCTTCTGGTTGAGATGGCACGACAGTCGAGGGCGGTTGCGCAACCTGCGCCGGTTGGGGCTAACGGGTGTCGCTCTGGGGGTCGCGACAAGTCGTCGCGGCGCCTGGCGGGTGGCCGCCCAGCCGGAATTGCATAAGGCTCTGAGCAACGCCGTCCTGCGGCAGCACGGCTTTCTGTTTCCATCGGGTCTTGCCGCGACCTAACGCGGCTGGGTTCAACCGCCGGATGCGGAAAACCGCACGTCCGGTGGTGTGGGAGGGTGCCGGGGCGCAATCCCCGGCACTCCACCCGATCCGGAAGGCCCGCCCCCACCACCTGCCCGTCCAGTTCCTCCCGCCTAGCCGTGGTATACTTGCGGAATCACATCCTGGCGTCCACTTAAGGACGTTCATCTGGGCTAGCCGCGTAAACCATTGCTGTGGCAGCACTTCCATCGGGAGGAACTCTGAAGTGAGAAGACTGATCATTGGGGCGGGCATCCTGGCGAGCTGTTGTGCGCCTATCCCGGCCCAGGGAGTCCCTCACTCCGAGCGCTGGCAGGACCCCCGGCTGGCCCGGCTGCAAGAGTTCTTCGATGGCTTGGGCAGCCCGGTCGGCGATTTGGCGCCGGAGTTCCTGGCGGCGGCGGATCGTCACGGGCTGGATTGGCGGCTGCTGCCCAGTATTTCGGTGATCGAGTCGGGCGGGGGAAAGAACTTCAGCAAGAACAACATCTTTGGGTGGGGCTCGGCGACTCGGGGATTCGCGTCAGTCCGGGGGAGCATCGATTGGGTAGCTCAGCGCCTCGCCAACTCCAAACTCTATAAGGGCAAGGACTTAGACGGAATCCTCGCAACCTACAACCCGCGCCCCGGCTACCGCGCGCGGGTCAAGTCGGTCATGAGAATGTTGGCGCCGGACCCACCGCTCGCGCCCCAGGACGCGCTCAGCGCCCGGGTCAACCTAAGGAGCGGACCCCATAAACAAGCCCTCCGAGCACCAGCACCGTAACAGCCAGCGCCAGGACCCAGCGCATGATACGCTGGGCGCGCGTTGATTCCATCTCAGTGTCGCGCCTGATCTGGTCGTCTAAAGTTTCAAACATCTGAGCTCACCTCCCGATGGACAAACACTTCGTCCGCGACCCGGATTACCGCCTCCATTCTAGATCTTAACTTGTTAGAAGGATAGAGAAAAGTCGCTGCACAGCAGGGGTTTCGTACTGGTTCTCTGGTAAGGGTACTACCCTCCCTTTGAGACGCCTGAGGCGGGCTAAAGCCCCATGCGTTCCAGCTTCCTGTAGAGCGTCTTGCGCTCGATCCCCAGGATCTTGGCCGCCCGGCTTTTGTTCCCCCCAGCCGCCGAGAGCACCCGCCGGATCTGGTCGATCTCTGTATCGGCGAGGGACTCGCTCGCCTGCTCGCGGGGCTCGCTGGAGGCGATGGCCTCTTTGACTGAAGCCTCGTCGATCCATCCCCCCGGCGCCAGGATGCTCAACCGTTCCACCATGTGCTGCAACTGGCGCACGTTGCCCGGCCAGATGTGGTCCTGCATGGCCTTCAGCCCGGAAGTGGTGAGCCTGGTCTGCTGGGTGTAGCGAGCGTTGTATTTCTGGAGGAAGTACTGGACCAAGAGCGGCACGTCGCCTTTGCGCTCCCGCAGCGGCGGCACCACGATGCGGACCACGTTGAGCCGGAACCACAGATCCTCGCGGAACTTGCCCTCGTCCACCTTCTGGCGGAGGTCCTGGTTGGTAGCCGCGATTACCCGCACGTCCACCACCTTGGAGCGCGGCGCTCCGACGGGGCGGATCTCCCGGTCCTGGAGAAACCGTAGGAGCTTCAACTGGAAGTTCAACTCGACGTCGCCAATCTCATCCAGGAACACCGTCCCCCGGCTGGCGGCTTCGAAGACTCCGATGCGGTCGCGCTCGGCGCCGGTGAAGGCTCCACGCATGGCCCCGAACAGCTCGCTCTCGAGCAGGCTGGGGGCGATGGAGCCGCAGTCCACGGCAACGAAGGGCTGGCTGGCCCGCGGACTGTTGCGGTGGATCATCCGCGCGATCAGCTCCTTGCCGGTTCCGGTCTCGCCTTCCATGAGCACGGTGGCGTCGGTAGGGGCCACGCGGGAGACCACCTTGTAGATCTCGACCATCCCGGTTGAGCTGCCGATCATCTCAGATTCCGGCAGATCTTCGGTCTCGACCTCGTCCTGGCGCGCCGCGCCGGAGACCGCGGCTTCGGCGCGTTTCACGGTCTCCACCATGCGGTCGAGCTCGAAGGGCTTGGCGATGTAGTCGAAGGCTCCGCCGCGGGTCGCCGCCATCACGGTTTCCATGGTTCCGCGCGCGGTCATCAGAATCACCGCACAGTCCGGGTTTTGCGCCCGTGCGGCCTCGAGAACGTCCAGGCCGGTGCGCTCGTCGAGGTAGATGTCGGAAATCACCACCGGATAGTCGCGCGCGCCCAGCCGCTCGATGGCCTCGCGGGTGGAGGATACCGCATCCACTTCGTAGCCCTCGCACTCGAGCAGCGTCAGGATGGTCGTGCGGACCGCCGCGTCGTCTTCCACCACCAGGACTCGCATCAACTATGACCTCTGTGATCCTTGACCGGCAATACCAGGGTAAAACAGGAACCCTTGCCCGGGGCGCTGGTCACCTCGATCTTGCCCCCGTGGTGCAGCACGATCTGCTCGACGATGGAGAGCCCGATCCCGGTGCCCGCCTCGCCGGACTCGACCGCCCGGCCGGTCCGGTAGAACTTCTGAAAGATCTTGCGCAACTCGTGCTGCTCCATGCCGATTCCCTGGTCGCGCACCGCCAACCGCAGGTGCTGGCCGTCGGCCCGGCCCTCGACGGTGACGACGGTCTGTGCCGGTGAGTACTTTACCGCATTCGTGAGCAGGTTGTATATGGCGTATTCCATCAGCTCGCGGTCGCCCGTCAGGAGCGCGTCCGATACTTCGCCCACCTCGAAGCGGATCTGCTTGCGCTCGGAGAGCGGCCGCGCCCGCCCCAGGCAGGCTTCCAGCACCTGGCGCACCGCGAAGGTTTCCTGTTTCAACTCCAGCTCTCCCGCCGAGAGCCGTTCCACGTTCAGGAACGTCTCGATCATCCGCGCCAGCCGCTTGGACTCGGAATTGATCAGGTCGGCGATCTGCTTGCGCTTCTCCTCGCCCAGATTGTAGCGGGTCATCAGCTCGCTGGAGCCCTGGATGGCGGTGAGCGGGGTGCGCATCTCGTGGGTCACGAAGTGTACGGCCTGCTGGTAGCGCGCCGTTTGGGCCTCGGATCGCCGCAATTGCCGGCGCACGGTCACGAATTGGAAGGCGCCCGCGCCCACCGTGGAGAGCCAGGCGGCCGATACCGCCGCGAAGTACGGAAAGACCACGTCGTGCGTGAACAGCCAGTAGGGTCCCAGGTGCGCGGCCACCAGCACCAGGCCGGCCAGCGCGTAAGCCTGCCACCCGCTACGAAAGGCGAAGGCGCCTACCCCGGCCAGGGCCAGCAGAAGGCACCAACCCGCCACCTGGAGGTGCGAGGCGCTCACGAGCATCCGGCCTCCGGCCAGCGTATCGAAGATGCTGGCGTGGATTTCGACTCCCGCGATCTTGCGCGCATCGGAGAGCGGGGTGATGTGCCGGTCCGGAGCCGCCGATTGCGCCGTGACTCCCACGAAGACCACCCGGTTGCGGAAGCGCTGGGCCAGATCGGGGCGGTTCTTCAACTCCCAGAAGGTAACCCGCTCGGTGGGTTGGGCGCGATAGCGGATGCGGATGGAGCGCGACTCGTCCCAGCGCGCGGGAATCGTGAGCGGGCCGACTTGGAGGTCGTTGGGCGACTCGAGGATTTCCTTCACCCCGCGGCTCAGCCGGTAGGCCTCGAGCGCCAGCGCCCACCTGCGGTCTTGGCCCGCAACCTTCTCGAGGGGCGCCAGGCGGGTCACGCCGCCGGTGGTGGGATCGACATGGACGTGCCCTGAGGCGGCCGCCAGCCGGCGGAATCGGGGAAGCGCATCTTCCCAGCGCCGGCCGTCGTCGATCATGTCGCAGGCCAGCACCAGGTTGGGCAGTTTGCGGAAGGCCGCCTCGAGTGCGGAATCCTGGGCCGGATCGCCCCGGTCGGCCAGAATCACGTCGACGGCCACGGCTTTCGGCCCCGCCGCCGCCAACCGCTCCAAGCCCTCGGCCAGTAGCCCGCGCATTCCCGGCGCGCGGTTAGGATCCATCAGGGATTGCTCGTCCACCGCGAGGAGAATCGATTCGGTAGCGCTTCCCGCGGGCGGGTGGTGGCGGAACATCCAGTCGTAGGCGTCCTCGTCGATGCCGGCGCCCAGCCACACGGCCACCACCATGGCGGGCAGGAAGCTCGCCGCCAGCACCGACACATACCCGATCGCCCAACTTCGCTTCATCGCGCCACAGGCCAAGCGGGCCATGGGGTCCGCATACGTATCAGTGTATAGCGATCGGGGCACCGAGGCTGTGGCGCGTGGCCGCGGCCCAAAATAGACCGCAATCTGCTGGCGCACCCCTGGGTTAATGTGATATTGTATGCGTCCATGCTCCGCCTAAACGCACAAAACCTCCTGAAGCTCGCACTGATTCTGGCCGCGCTGCCCTGCGCGCTGGCCCAACCGCTCGGCGTTGACGTCGCCTGGGCTCCCGTCACGGACGCCGAACTGAAAACGACTTCGCCGGTGGTGGACAAGAACGCCGGCGTGGAGGCGCTGTTCTGGCGGGTTTATGTCATGGATGAAACCCGGGGGGAGGACATCGAGCGGATCATGTACCACTATGTTCGCCTGAAGGTCTTCAACGAAGAAGGCAAGGAGAAGGCTTCGACGATCAACCTCAGGCACTTTGGCCAGACCGTCATCGCCTCCGTCACGGGACGCACTATCAAGCCGGACGGCACGATTCTCGAGCTGAGCAAGGACGCGGTCCGTGAAACGGTGATCCATAAACTGGGCGGACTGAGATGGAAGGCAACTTCGTTCGCGATGCCGGGCGTGGAGGCCGGCTCAATCGTCGAGTACCGCTACCAGGAACTGCCGCGGGATTCGCGCCTCATGTACATGCCATTGCAGTTGCAACTCGAGTTCCCGGTCCGGAAAGTGACCTATTTCGTCAAGCCCCTGGAAGACTTTTACGTCGGCTACAGGTTGAACGTATTGCCGTTCAACTGCGAATTGGCGCCATTGAAACCCGAGAAGAGCAACTTCGACTCCCTGACGCTGGAGAATGTTCCGGCCTTCCAGGAGGAAGCGATGACGCCGAGCGAGGAGAATGTGCGGCCCTGGGCGCTGCTTCGTTACCTCGAACCAAATGAGAACGGCCCCCGCAAGCCCGAGAAGTACTGGCCCGCGGTCGCCAAGAAGTACGGCGATAGTCTGAAGGTTGCGCTGAGATCGAGTTCCGAGACCAAGGAGGCCGCGGCCAAGGCGACCGCGGGCGCCACGAGCCAGGAGGAGAAGGTCGTGGCTCTGATCCGGTACGTTCGCGCGAACGTCCGCAACATGAACGATCGCCGGGTCGGCGACGCCGAGCGGGCACTAGTAATCAAGAAAACGTCGAAGCACGAGAGGCGCACGGCGCCGGAGATTCTGAAATCCGGCCTGGGCTACGACGATGAGCTCAACCTGCTGTTTGCCCAGCTTGCCGCGGAGGCGGGCCTGGAGGCGCATCCGGCGTTTGTCGCCAGCCGCAATGGGCTGGCCTTCGACGAGCGGATGACGGATATCTACTTCCTGCCGAACATCGACATGGCGGTCAGGATCGGCGACCAATGGAAGATCTACGACGTGAGCCAGAGCCGGCTTCCGGCCCGGATGCTCTCCTGGCAGGAGGAAGGCCAGAAGGCTCTGGTGACCGGCCTGAAGAGCGCGATGTTCATTACCACCCCGATCTCGGCGGCTGGGGATTCCTCGACCTCGAGGAAGGCGAGCCTCTCTCTGGCGGCGGACGGCTCGATCGCCGGCGAAGCGGACGAATCCTGGACGGGCCATGCAGCCGAGCTTCGCCGCGCGGATTTCGCCGGCGAATCCGAGGCGCGCCAGCAGGAGATCGTCAAAGAACAGCTCCTCGGGAGGAATAAGCAGGCCGAGATCACCGGCATCAAGGTGGAGAACGCAGAGAATCCGGAGGAGCCCCTGCGGGTGCGGTATCACATCCTGATTCCCGACTACGCCCAGCGCACCGGCAAGCGGCTGTTGGTGCAGCCGGTCTTCTTCGAGCGGGGCGCGGCGCCGCTGTTCTCCTCGGGGGAGCGCCACTATAACATTTCCTTCCCCCATCTATGGAGGGAGTCGGAACAGGTCACCATCGCGCTGCCGCCGGGCTTCGCGCTGGAAAAAGCCGACAGTCCGGGCGACTTGGACTTCGGCGAGCCAGGCTCTTACAAGCTGCAATTGTCCGTGCACGGCAGCTCCGAACTGACTTGTGCGCGCGAGCTGGTGTGGGGCAACGAGAAATACCTGATGCTGAGGCGCGAGGCGTATCCGGCAGCCAAGACGGTCTTCGACGAGATTCATCGGCGCGACGGTTACATGTTGTCGCTCAGGCAGGCGCAATGAAACTCGCCCCGCTGATGCTAGTGGCGTCCACGCTGATGGCCGCGGACGCCGTGCCGGACTGGGTGCGCGAGGTGGCGGGCCGCACGGCGCCCGTCTACCCGGCCAAGGTGTCCCGGGTGGTGCTGCTGGCCGAGGAGCACGTGACGATCGACCCCGAGGGCCGGCAGGTCATGCACGAACGCGGGGCGATCCGAATCCTTCAGAAGGGCGGCGGCGACTTGGTGGCATATCGCCCGTACAACGGCAAGAGCGGCCGGATCGCCTCCTTCCAAGGCTGGCTGCTGCCGCCTTCGGCCAAGCCCACCATCTTCGCCAAGAATGCGATCGCCGATCAGGCTGCCGCTCCGGAGTACACCTACTGCGAAGAGCGCGTGCAATCCCTCAACCCGGGCAACAATCTCGAGCCGGGCTCGGTATTCGCCTGGGAGGTAGTGGAAGAAGAGAAGGCCGGATTCACGTTCGACGATTATGCGTTCCAGGAGGACCTTCCGGTCCTGGTATCGCGTTTCGTGCTGTCGCTTCCCGCCGGTTGGGAGGTCCGCGGGACCATGCTCAACCATGATCGGATGGAACCGCGGATCGACGGCGCGACCCACACCTGGGAGCTGCGCGACCTGCCGTGGATCGAACCCGAGGAGCGCAGCCCCGGGTTCCACGCGGTGGCTCCGCGCCTGGGCGTGAACTACTTCCCCGCGGGAGGCGGCAGGCCGGACCTGCGGCCCCTGAAAGACTGGAGGGGCGTATCCGAATGGCTCTCGGAGCTGGCCGATCCCTCGGCCGAAGTCACCGACTCAATCCGCCGCAAAGCGACGGAGTTGGTCTCGGGCGCGACCTCGGAGATCGAGAAGATTCGCGCCATCGGCGGGTTCGTGCAAAAGACGAACTATGTGGAGGTGGCGATCAATCTCGGGCACGGGGGCGGGTTCACGCCGCGGCGGGCCGAGGAGTCGCTAGCGACGAACTACGGCGATTGCAAGGACAAAGCGACGCTGATGCGGGCGCTGTTGAAGGCGGCGGGGATCGAGTCTTACCTGCTGCTGATCGACGCGGAGGACCGCGAGTATGTGCGGCCCGAGTGGCCCGCGCCGCAGTTCGACCACGCCATCATCGCGATCCGCGTGGCGCCGGGCACGAACCTGCCCGCGGCGATCGAGAACGAGCGGCTGGGCCAGCTGTTGATCTTCGACCCGACGGATTGGTCGACTCCGGTGGGCGATGTGCGGCTGGGCGAGCAGGGGAGCCACGCGCTGGTGCTGGCCGGCGAGCGGGGCGAGCTGGTGACGGTGCCTCTGCTGGCGCCGGGGCTCAGCAGGGTCGAGTCGCGGGCCGAGGCGAAGCTGGAAGCAACGGGACGCCTGTCGGCCCACGTTTCGCGTACCTACTACGGGCAGTCGGCCTGCCGCGTCCGCGCCATCATGTCGCACGAGCGGAAGGACGAGATCAAGCGGACCTTCGAACGCAGCCTCTCCGCCAGTCTGGGCGGCGTGGCGCTGGATCGCATCGAGCCATCCGACCGGTTTGAGGAAGGCCGGCTGGAGGTCAGCCTCGACTTCTCGCTGGTCCAGTTCGGACGGGTCATGCAGGGGAGAATGTTCGTGGTCTCGCCGGGCCTGCTGGCGCTGGGCACGGGTTACGCGCTGCCGGCGAAAGAGCGCAAGCTCCCCGTGAAGCTTCCGGCCCGCGCGCGGAAGGATTCGGTGGCGCTCGCGGTGCCGCCGGGGCTCAAGGTGGATGAGCTTCCGGACCCCGTGAAGATCGACAGCCCGTACGGATGGTACCGCGCTTCGTGGAAGGTGGACGGCGACAAGGTTCTGTTCGAGCACTCGATCGAACTGAAAGACACGCTGGCGCCTGCGTCCGAGTATACGAAGATCAAGAAGTTCCTGGAAGACATTGCCTCCAGCCAGGCCGCTCCCGTGGTGCTGCTGAAGCCGTAAGGGCGCGCCCCTTGGCGAGCAGTGGAGTGGACACGGGTGCCTTCCACCAAGAACCAAACGCAATCAAAAAGCGCTGTTGCTCCGGCTGGTTTTTCGATATACTTTCACGCATGTCCACCGCGCCCTTCCCTTTTTCGCGTTTCTTCCGCGCATCCACGCTCGGCCTGCTGCTGGCCGCGGGCTGCCAAGCGATCCCACCATATATGAGCTGGCTCCCAGTCACCGACGAGGAGCGGAGCCTGAAGACGCCCCAGCTCGACAAGGATGCCGGCGCCGAAGCCCTTTTCTGGCGGGTCTATCTGATGGATGAGGCGCAGGGACAGGATTTGCAGACGGTCCTTTATCACTATATCCGGCTCAAGATCTTCACCGATCGGGGCAAGGAACAAATGGGGACGGTGAGTATTCCCCATTACAGCCGAACCGCCATCGTGGACGTCGTCGGGCGGACCATCAAGGCCGACGGCACGATCGTGGAGCTGCACAAGGATGCGGTTTTCGAACGCGACGTCGTCAGAACCGGCGGACTCAAGGAGAAGGCGGTCTCGTTCGCGATGCCGGCCGTGGAGCCGGGCGCCATTGTCGAATACCGGTACAAGGAGATTCGCGGAAGAACCGTCGATCACGTCCGCCTCCAGCTCCAGCTGACTGTCCCGGCCCACCTGGTGAGGTACATGATTAAGCCATATACCCACGAGCGCTTTCAATACGGAATGCGCTCGGCGACGTTCAACATCACCGCCGCTCCCCTGGTCAAGGAGGCGGATGGATTCTACAGTGTGACCTACCAGGACGTGCCGGCATTCAAGGAGGAGCCGCTGATGCCGGCGGAGGCCCAGGTTCGGCCCTGGATGCTCCTCTACTACACGAAGGACGATAAGCTCACGCCCGAGAAGTACTGGCCGGAGGTCGGGAAGAGGAAATACGAGGAGTACAAGCTGGAGACGAAGGTGACGGGCGAGGTTCGCGAAGCGACCGCGAGCGCGATCGAGGGGGCCACCGCCGCGGACGAGAAGATCCAACGCATCCATCGCTACTGCGTGACGCAGATCAAGAATCTGCGCGCCGACGACGTCACCGAGGACCAAAGGGCCAAAGCCAAACAGAACTCGACTCCGGCGGACACATTGAAGCGCGGCATGGGCACCCCGCACGACTTGAACATGCTGTTTACGGCCATGGTGTCCGCGGCGGGATTGGATGCCCGCATGGCCTGGCTCTCCACCCGCGACGACATGGTCGTGAACCGCAACTTCACCGACGATTACTTGCTGCGCGCCTACGACATCGCCGTGAAGGTCGACGGGAAGTGGCGCTTCTACGACGTCGCGCAGAAGGACCTCCCTTTCGGAATGCTGCGCTGGCAGGAAGAAGGAATGGAGGCCTTGATCTCGGATCCCAAGGAGCCGGTCTTTGTGCGCACCGATATCTCCGGCCCGGAAAAGTCGGCCTCGGCGCGGAGCGGGGTGTTCACCCTGGGCGAGGATGGCACGCTCAGCGGAGACGCCACGCTTCGTTACACCGGTCATTCCGCGGCGCGGCGGCGCGCGGACATGGAGAGCCGGAGCCCAGCCCAGCGCGAAGAGGTAATCCACGACCTGGTCAGGAGCCACTTCAGCAACGCCGAGATCTCCGCCGTGAAGATCGAAGGCCTGGAGGACCCCGAGCAGGCTCTCGTGTACTCCTACCACGTCGTGATTCCCAGCTATGCACAGAGGACGGGAAAACGCTTGCTGTTCCAGCCGGGCTACTTCCAGCGGGGCGAAGCGCCCAGATTCCCGGCGAGCGAGCGCAAGTACGATCTGCATTTCGACTACGCTTTCAGCGAGTCGGACACCGTTACCATCAAGATGCCCGCCGGATTCGACCTGGAAAGCCCGGAAGCCCCAGGAAACATCAACATGGGCGCGCCGGGGGAGTACTTGGTCTCTTTGGGAACCACGCCAGGCCGGGAGCTGATCTACAAGCGCCGTCTGATCTTCGGACGCAATACTTATCTGATCTTCCCGGCCCAGTACTACGGCAACGTGAAGGCGATCTTCGACGCCATCCATCAGCGCGACGGGAACTCCATCACTCTCCGGCAGACGGCCTCCGCCAAGGGGGTCCAATGAGAAGTGCGGTTCGGCTGGCGCTGGGATCCGCCTGGCTGATCGGCGTGGCTTTTGCCGCCGAGGAGGCGCCCTCGTGGCTCAGAGACGCCGCCGCCGCGCCCAAGGGCGCCTACGCCGCGAAGGTTCCCGCCGTGGCGCTGCTGGACGAGGAGCAGATCACTGTCGACGAGACCGGGCGGACCCTCAGGCGGTACCGCTATGCCATGCGGATTCTAAACCGCGAGGGGCGCGAGCACGCCGTCGCCCGGTGCTACTACGACACGTCGGGCAGCAGGGTCCGGGAATTCCATGCCTGGATGCTGGGCCCCGGCGGAGCCGTGATCCGCTACGGGAAGGACCGCATCCTGGATGTCGCCGCGAACCGCAACGACGTCTACAACGAGATTCGGGCCCGCGAGGTCGTCGCCGAATCCGATGCTCAGGATGGCAGCGTTTTCGGCTACGAGTACCTGGAAGAGGAGAACAGCGTCTTCACTCAATTCGAGTGGGGCTTCCAGTCCAGGCTGCCCGTACTGCTCTCGCGCTTCTCGCTGACCTTGCCTGGCGGCTGGACGGCCCAGAGCGTCACCTTCAATCACGCGAGCGTGGCGCCCACGGTCAACGGGTCTTCTTACAGTTGGGAGTTGCGGGATCTGCCCTACATCGAGCGCGAGCCGCACAGCCCATCCATAGCCGCCCTGGCGCCCCGGCTGGCCGTGAGCTACCTTCCACCTCCGGGCAACCCGGCCGGGCTGCGTGGGATGACTGATTGGGCGGCCGTATCGGGCTGGCTCGCGGAGCTTCAGGACTCCCAGGCGCAACTTGACGAGGTGATCGCGCACCGGGCTACCGAGCTGGCCAGTGCGGCGACTTCGGAGCTGGGCAAGATCGAGGCCATCGCACGCTTCGTTCAGGATGTGAATTACGTCGAGATCTCGACGAAACTCAGGCGCGGCGGGGGAATGAAGCCCCATCTCGCCCGGCAGGTTTTCGACAAGGAGTACGGGGACTGCAAGGACAAAGCCAACCTCATGCGCACCATGCTGAAGGCGCTCGGCATTCCCTCGTACATGATGTCGATTTGGGCAACGGACCGCTCCTACGTGCGGCCCGAGTGGCCCTCGCCCGACCAGTTCAATCACGCCATCATTGCGATCAAGGTCGGAGACGCCACGCAGTCGCCCGCCATCGCCATGCATCCGCAGGTCGGCCGATTGTTGTTCTTCGACCCCACCGATCCCTACACGCCGGTCGGCGATCTCCCCATCCGCGAGCAGGGCAGCTATGCCCTGGTGAACGGCGCGGAGCGGGAACCGTTGGTGAAGATGCCGTTCCTGCCGGCGTCGGCGAACCGCATCGAGACAACGATCGGCGCCAGGTTGTCGGATCGGGGCGCCGTTGCAGCGGAAGGTGAGATGAGACACTTTGGGCAGGCCGCCGCGCGGATGCGCCGCATGGTGCAGAGCAGTACGGCCTCGGATCTGCGGCTGGCCGTGGAGCGACGCCTGGCGCAATCGTTGGGCGGCGCCAAGCTGGTCTCCCTCGCTCCCGTCGATTCCCGGCAGGAGGGCAGGCTCGATCTGCGCCTGGAGTTTTCCGCCGACTCCTTCGCGCAGTCCATGCAGGGACGCCTGCTGGTGCTCAAGCCCGGCACGCTGGTTTTCAGCGCCGGATATAACCTCCCGGCCATTCAGCGCACGCTCCCGCTGGTCCTGGACCCGGAACTACGCCAGGACAAGGTCACGGTCCAGTTGCCGGCCAGCTTCAAGGTCGACGAGATGCCCGACCCGGTGAAGCTGGCGACTCCCTTCGGCCAATACGAGGCCAATTGGACCCTCGACGGCGCGGACCTGGTCTTCACGGAGGCGCTGGAGGTCCACGCCATCACCGCTCCGCCCGCCGATTACCCCGCCGCTCGCGCCTTCTTCGAGAGCGTCGCCGGCGCCGAGCAGGCCCCGGTGGTCTTGATCCGCCGCTAGTGCGTGGGCTTCGCCTTCGCGGATGACTCGGAAAGGGCGGCCAGAATGCGGTCGATGTGCATGACGGGCCGGCCGGCGGGGAGCGGGCCGTTGTTCGAGTTCAGGGTGGCGGTGATGGCGCCGAGAGCGTTATAGAGGGAAGCGATGGGGTAGCCGCCGCCGCAGGAGTTCTGGCTGTAGCCGCCTCCGGGGCAGGCGTTGAACGGGTTGGGGGCCGAGGGGTCGACGACGCATTCCCAGTGGCGGGCGCGGGTGGCGGGATCGACTACCTGAACCTTGAACTTGTACTTGCGCTCCGCAGAGTCGAGGAAGACAAAGGCTTGGTATAACTCGGGGTTCTTGGCCATGACGGGGTCGTGGCCGTCCGGCGTGCGGGGGGAATACCCGTCCGGTAAGTTGATTCCGCTGGTACAAGCGTTCACCACAGTTTCCGGGCTAGCGTTGCTACTGCCGTGGCACAGCAGGGAGCCGGAGGCCGGACAATTGGCGTATCTTTCGTAATAGAACTGCGTATAACCGGAGCCGGCGGAGTAAGTGCGATTGAAACCGTATTCGAGCGTGCCCATGTAACAGGGGTTATCGCTGTAGAATACGGCGCCGTTGACGCCGGGCTGCCGGCCGGGCGCGAACGAGCCCAGAAAGGCCAGCCCTCGCATCGGCCGGGGCGCTGCAAAGACGGCGCCAACCGCGGGAGAATCCACCTGGCGCGGGCCGGCGAGAAGTTTGCCGCCGTCGAACCAGAAGGGAGGCGCGTATTGGTTGTTGTAACATCCGAGCTGGTCGGCCATGGGCTGGGCGGGCGAGAAGCGTCCGGGTAAGTAGAAGTCGTAAGGTCCAGCGGGCCCCAGGCGGGGCTGATTGTCCGCGCCGCGATAGTTGAAGTAGCGAGGGGCGGAGAGAGTGGTCCAGGCCGGCTCGATCTGTGGGAATGCCGCAGGCGCCGCTAAGAACACCGCCAGCGCGGCCGAGTAACGCATTTCCGTATTATACTGGATGCTCTCATGAGCGAGCTGATCGAGCGCATGCGGCGCGACTGGGACGAGCGGGCCAGATCGGACGCGAAGTATTACGTGGCCTGCCAGCGCCACAACCAAAGCGACGAGGAGTTCGACGGCGGGGCGGCTGACATTCTGGCGCGGGCGCGAAGGGATTACCCGCACCTGCCTGCGTCGGAGACGCGCGAGCGGCGATTCCTGGAAATCGGCTGCGGGCTGGGACGGCTGATGCGCTCTCTGGCGGCCGACTGCGGGGAGATCGATGGGGTTGATATCTCTCCGGAGATGGCGGCGGGGGGGCGGGCGCGGCTGGCGGACATTCCTCACGCGCATTTCCACGTGGCCCGGAAAAATGACTTGGCGGCGTTCGCCAGCGCGTCCTTCGATTTCGTGTTCTCGTACGCGGTGTTCCAGCATATTCCAGAGCGGGCGCTGGTCTTCCGGTATATCGACGAGGCGTTCCGCGCGCTCAAGCCGGGAGGCGTGTTCACGGCGCAGTTCAACGGGGCGCCTCCGGTGGAAGCTCGGTGCGACACGTGGGTGGGGGCGTGGCTGACGGAGCGGGAGCTGCTGGAACATGCGCGGGAGAGCGGCTGGCTGGCGCTTTCGAGCGAAGGGGCGGACACGCAGTACCTGTGGCTGACGCTGAAGAAGCCGGCGACGAAGGTGGGGGCGAGCGGGGATTCGCTGCGGGCCACGATCCAATCGGTCGCGCATCCCGACGGCCGGCCGGAATTGGTGGCGGGCGGTCCGCGGGGATTCGCGACGCTGTGGGTGGCGGGGATTCCGGAAGACTGCTGCACGCTCATCGAACTGGCGCTGCGAATCGGGGAGCAGGCGGTCCCGATCCGGTACATCGGGCCCGCGGATGCGAACGGCGCCCGGCAGATGAACGTACAGATTCCGGCGAGTGCTCCGCTGGGCGCGAACCCGGTGACGCTGGCGTGGCGAGGACGACTGGTCTCGAACGCGGTCCAGGTAGTGGTGGCTCCGTGCCCGCCGATGCGGCCGCGGATCGTGCGGGTGACGGACGGCCAGGATATCTCGCAGCAGGGGGTGGTGACCTGCGGGATCATGCAGGTGAGCCTGCAAGGGTGCCGGGATATCGGCAGCCTGGAGGTGAGCATCGGCGGCCAGACGGTGGAGGCGATAGAGCTGTTCTGCGTCGACCCGCTGTCGCGGTTTTACCTGTTCAACGTTCGTGTGCCGGAAGCTTGTGTAGGCCGGCAGACGCTGCGGATTTCGGTGGACGGCGAAGCGCTGCCGGAACAACAGGTGCTGTTCGGGCGGGCCTGACCGGCGCCGTTACCTGCCCAGCACTATGCCGACGGCGGCCTGCCGGAGGATCGCGGCGTTTGTTTTGAGCGTGTGCAGGCTGCGCTGGGACAGGATCTCCGGCAGCAGCCTGAGCAGGCATCCGGCGGCCACCGCGGCGCACACAGCTCGCGCGCCCAGCGGGCCGAAGTGCTTGCGGGCATAGCGCATGAGATTTGCATTCCAGGAGCTCTTGCGGACTTCCCAGGGCGCCTGACGGACCGAGTGGCCGCCGGCATGGCTGGCCACGGCGCCGGGCGCATATCGAATTCTCAGACCCGCACCGGCCACGCGGCGGCAGAAATCCACGTCTTCGAACCAGAACGGGAAGAAGCGCTCGTCCAGGCCGCCCAAGCGGTCCCACACGTCCCGCCGCAGCATGAGAAACGCGCCCGCCGGCTGCTCGACATCGGCGGGCCGGCTGTGATCGAGGCCCAAGCAACGGTAGCGGCGGTTCACGGGGTTAGCTTTCCAGAGCCGATTCACGCCCAGAACTTCGAACGACAGCGTTAGCGGCGTGGGAAAGCGGCGCACCGTGAAGCCGATCTCGGTGGCACCGGACTCGTCGATCAGCCGGCCGCCAGCCGCTCCGACGCCGGGCTCCGAACAGGCGGCGACGAGATCGTCGAGCGGGCTGCGCAGTACCGCATCCGGGTTGAGCAGCAGAATCAGCGGAGAATCGAGCGCGCAAACCGCCTGGTTGACCCCGCCCGCAAAGCCCGCGTTGAAGCCGCTCTCGATGAGCCGGGCCGCGGGCCGCTGGCGCACCTCGGCCACAGTTCCGTCGGCCGAGCCATTATCCACCACGACAACTTCCGCTCCGGTTGCCAACGCCGCATCGAGACAGGCCCCGATGTAGCGCTGGGAGTTGAAAGTGACGATGGCGATGCCGACCGGGTTCATGGGGGCGACAACCCAGTCTAGCCCGATCTCATTACCAGGTGTAGTGGACCGTGTAAGTGATGACCGCCTCTCCACCGGCGGGGATGGTTGGGCGGAACTCGATGGTGCGGGAGTCCTTCTTGGTGGAGTCGTCGGACTTGGAGGTCAGCTCCCACTGGAGCGAGCGGTACATATGCTCGACGACACGCACTTCGACCGGCTCCTTCTTGTGGTTGCGCACCTTGATCTCGAAAGATTCGTCGATCCAGTGCGCATTGTTGTTGGCCCGGAAGTTGGTCTGGCGGCGTTCGCCGACGATATCGAAGGCGTTGCCGGTATAGAGGCGCACGGTCTCATCCTGGGGCGTGTGGTCGATCGCGTCCTCGCCGACGAACTCGTTCCGGCCGTCCACGTCGCGGCGGTAGACCTTTACTTTGCCCTTGGGCAGCGGCATTCCCAATTGCGACCTCTCGGAATTCCGGAACTCGAGCATGGCCCAGACCTTGGTGTTGGACAGGGTGCCGTACTCGGCCTGGTTTCGGATGCTCTCGTAGTTCCAGCCACGATAGCGGGAGTCGGTCTGGAATCCGTCATAGACGTAGACGCGCTCGGCCGGAACATTCGCGGCGCGCACGAACTCGACCTGTTTGACCTCGCGGTCCAGCAGCGTGGTGGGACGCGGCAGGCTATAGAGATGATACTCGTCGAAGGACCGTTCGGTGACGGGCGCGGGACCCTCGAGACGGTCGTATTCAACCAACCCCGCCCCCCCGTAGTGGACGCCTCCTGCTTGAGGCGCGCGGGCCACGTCGCCGGCCATGAGCTTGACGCTGGCCTCCTCGAAGTCCTTTCCGCACATGTTCTCGAGAGTTACCCAGCCGATGAGGTCGAACGTGTTGCCCTTCTCCGACGCCACGGCGTTGTAAGTGGCTTCCCAGCGCATGCCGCCGGTCATGTAGGAGAATTCGGCCTGGTGCGCGCCGGGCTGATCGGTCCACAGCCGCCACAACAGCGTGGGCTTCAGGAACCCTTTGGGATCGAGGGCGTCGAAGATGGGCTTGCCGGGAAGGCCGAACATGATCTTACCGGCGACCTCGACAATGGGCTGGCCGGCGGCATTGGTCATCTCCATCTGGGCCTGGTAATATTCCTGCCCGTAGCGCTGATAGGCCGCGGGGTGCGGAACGTAGCCGCTGCGCAGAATGCGGCCCTGGACGATCTTCTTCGTGCCATTACCCAGCTCGATCTCAAAATCCAGAGTTTTGCCCTCGCTTTTGCGGAGCAGCAGCCCTTCGCTGAGCGGATCGCTCTCGTAGTTCTGCTCGAGAATGCGGATGGAGCCGGGCCGCAGCAAGTCGCGCAAGACCACGGAATCGGGTTCCAGGTGGGCGCTGAGATCGGAGACGCGAACTTCGTTCTCGCCGGATTTGAGGTCGAAGGAGCGGCGCTCCTTGACCACCGCGAAGTTCCCGTTGTAGATGGTTAACTGGGTCTGGCCGAAGGTGGCGAATCCCGCCAGGATGGTGAGCAAAGTGAGACGTGTCATAGTCAATCGATCTCCTCACCAGGCGTAGTGGACCGTGTACGTGATGACCGCCTCGCCGCCGGCGGGGATGGTGGGGCGGAACTCGATGGTGCGGGAGTCCTTCTTGGCGGACTTCAGGGACTTGGAGGTCAACTCCCACTGCTGCCCGCGATACATGTGCTCGACGACACGCACTTCGACTGGCTCCTTCTTGTGGTTGCGCACCTTGATCTCGAAAGATTCGTCGGCCCAGTGCGCATTGTTATCGACCCGGAAATTGGTCTGGCGGCGTTCGCCGACGATGTCGAAGGCGTTGCCGGTATAGAGGCGCACCGTCTCGTCCTGCGGGGTGTGATCGATCGCATCCTCGCCGACGAACTCGTTGCGGCCGTCCACGTCGCGGCGATAGACTTTCACCTTGCCCTTGGGCAGCGGCATTCCCAATTGCGACTTCTCGGAGTTACGGAACTCCAGCATGGCCCAAACCTTGGTGTTGGACAAGGTGCCGTACTCGGCCTGGTTGCGGATGCTTTCGAAGTTCCAGCCGTTATACCGGGCGTCGGTCCGGAAGCCGTCGTAGACGTAGACGCGCTCGGCCGGAACATTGGCGGCGCGCACGAATTCGACCTGCTTGACCTCCCGGTCCAGCAGCGTGGTGGGACGCGGCAGGCTGTAGAGATGATACTCGTCGAAGGCCCGCTCGGAGACGGGCTCGGGAAGGGCGATACTGGCGGCCTTGGCCACCGACTGGGGGTAAAAGCCTTCTGGTTGAGGCGCGCGCGCCACGTCGCCGGCCATGAGCTTGACGCTGGCATCCTCGAAGTCCTTGCCGCACATGTTCTCGAGGGTTACCCAGCCGATGAGGTCGAGCGTGTTGCCCTTCTCCGCGGCGACGGCGTTGTAGGTGGCTTCCCAGCGCATGCCGCCGGTCATGTAGGAGAATTCGGCCTGGTGCGCGCCGGGCTGATCGGTCCACAGCCGCCACAGCAGGGTGGGCTTCAGAAAGCCTTTGGGATCGAGAGCGTCGAAAACGGGCTTGCCGGGCAGGCCGAACTGGATCTTACCATCGACCTCGACAATGGGCTGGCCGGCGGCATTGGTCATCTCCATCTGGGCCTGATAGTATTGCTGCCCGTAGCGCTGATACGCCTCGGGGTGCGGAACGTAGCCGCTGCGCAGAATGCGGCCCTGGACGATCTTCTTCGTGCCATTGCCCAGGTCGATCTCAAAATCGAGGGTTTTGCCCTCGCTTTTGCGGAGCAGCAGCCCTTCGCTGAGCGGATCGCTCTCGTAGTTCTGCTCGAGGATGCGGATGGAGTCTGGCTGCTTGAGGTCGCGCAAGACCACGGAATCGGCTTCCAGATGGGCGCTGAGGTCGGAGACGCGAACTTCGTTCTCGCCGGACTTGAGATCGAACGAGCGGCGCTCCTTGACCACCGCGAAGTTCCCGTTGTAGATGGTTAACTGGGTCTGGCCGAAGGTGGCGAATCCCGCCAGGATGGTGAGCAAAGTGAGACGTGTCATAGCAGTGGAATGCCGCGTGGAGGCGGCGCCTTTCAGCAAATCGAGCTACACCCAAACTTTTTCGATGGGGACGCCTTGCTGGCACAGGTCGCAGGAGGCGGCGTCGCGATAGTAGGTGGCGTCGAGCTCGGCCAGGTAGTAGAGGGGCAGCGAGCCGAAATCGTGGGTCTGCGGCGTGGGCTGGTAGATGACCACCGCCAGACCGACCACTTGGCCGCCCTTGGATTCCACCAGGCGCTTGAGTTCTGCCAGTTTCCCGCCCGTTCGTAGGATGTCGTCCACCAGGACGACCTTTTCGCCGGGCACCTGCTCGAGGAACTGGCGGAAGCGCAGGGGCTGGGTGGAGTCTTCCTGTTCCGCCCAGTAGACCTGATGCGCGCGCAGCGCCTCGCAGACGCCGTAAGCCACGGGCAGCCCGCCAGTGGCCGGCGCCACGATGGAGAGCTCGGGGATGATCGCGCGGATCTCCGAGTTGGCCCTCAGCCGCCGGCTCAGGCCTACGCTCAGCACCTTGGCGTGCTGGTAGTAGCGCATGGCCAGCGCCACCTGAAGATACTCGTTCGAGTGCAACCCGTTGGGGTATTCGAAATGGCCGTCCCGCAGCGCGCCCGTCCGGCGCAGCAGTCCGACGATATCCTGCTGGGTAGGCAGCAGTTCCATGTCGCACCTCCCGGTCTCTTGAAGCATCAATGGGCTCCCTTCCCCGTCAGCACGCGGGGAACGGTGAGCAGGAGAATCTTCCAATCCAGCGCCAGCGACCACTGGTCGATGTACTGCATGTCCATCTTCATCCAGGTCTCGAAGTCCAGATTGTCACGGCCTTTGAGCGCCCACAGGCAGGTGAGCCCGGGACGCATGCGCAGCCGCCGCCGCTGCCATCCTTTATAATTGTCCACCTCTGGGGGTACGGCCGGGCGGGGGCCGACCAGCGCCATATCGCCTTTGAGGACATTCCAGAGTTGCGGCCACTCGTCGATGGAGAACTTGCGCAGATAGCGGCCGAGGGGGGTCAGGCGGGGATCGTTGGGGATCTTGAATGCGGTGGACCTGCGGTTGAGATGCTCGAGGGAGGGCTTCAGCTCCTCGGCGTTCCGGCACATGGAGCGGAACTTGTAGCACGTGAAGCGGCGTCCGTTCAGGCCGCAGCGCACCTGCTTGAAGATGACGGGGCCGGGCGAAGTCAGGCGGATCAGCAGCGCAACCAGAATCATGAAGGGAGCGAGGAGCGCCAGAGCGACGGCGGCCAGCACGGTATCCAGCACGCGCTTGGCTAGCAGCCGGATTTCGTCATGCGGAGTGGCGGCGAAGGTCAGCAGCGGGGTAGAGCCCAGCCGGTCCAGGTAGACGTCGCTGTTGGCGTGGGGGAAGAAATCGACCACCACCCGGGTGCGGACGCCTTCCTCGTCGCAGAGCACCAGGATGTCTTCGAGGCCGGCCAGGCTGCGGGTATCCACCGCGAAAAGCACCTCGTCGATCACCTGCCGCCGTAACAGAGCGGGTAGTTCGGAGAGCGGGTGCACCTCGTATGGAGCGCCCAGTTGCACTTCGGCGGGCGCCTGGGCGGGGTCCTCCGCCAGGAACCCCAGCAGCCGGATTCCGTAGCGGGACGACTCCTCGAGCGCCTGGCCCAGCCGGCGCGCGCTCGCCCCGACGCCCACCACCATGACATAGTGCGGCACGCCGAACTCGCGCCGGATCACTCCGGCCAGGTTGGCCGCGGCCAGCCGGAACAGGCACAGAAACGCCCAGCTATAGGCCGCGAACAACGCCAGGAAGGAACGGCTGAGGGGCGTCTCGAGGCGCAGCAGGTATTGAGCGAACACCAGGCAGGCGATCCCCAGCAGCGACTGGCGCAGGCTGTCGCGCAGGATCACGCGCGGATTGCCCGCGTCCAGTTTGTCGTAGACACTGATCCAGATTCCCATGGCCAGCCACACCAGCGCCGAAAAGCCGAGCAGCAACGCGTGGATCGCGAAGCTGAGGTGGAAGATGCGCTCGAAGTGCAGCAGCACGCGGCTCTGGTAGGCGGCCTCGAAGGCCAGCGCGGTGAGAAAGACATCCGACAGACCGAAGAGGACCTTGACCTTCCGATGATGCCGGCTGAACATTCCAGGAAAAGAATATCAGAAATGGACGTCCAAGGCTCTGGCCAGGAGGAGTTCGGGTACACGGCATTTCTGTGGATGCCCGAGATCCCTCGTTCCGAATCGCCCGACTGGGCCTGGCGCGGGACAGCCCTCTTAGACTTCAGGCTGCCGCTGGGCTTCGACCGGGCATCCGCGGAGCAGAAGCCGGAGATTGCGGCAACTCGTGTTCCAGTGCAAAAGGGGGAACAATGACCGGGCAGCCGGACGCCGGGCCGAAGCCCGGCAAACCGGAGCTCGTCGATTGGGCGGCTTGGAACCCGAGGGCGGTGGGTAGGATGCCGTCGGAGCGGGCGCAGTGGTCCTGAATCGGTCTCCTGCCTGGATGCAGACACCAGGCTCCGATTCGGAGAAAGCACCTGGGATAATCCGTGCGTAGGAACGCCGCTCACTGTCCCGGCCGCGTCAGCCGCCTGCCGGCGGCGGCAGCCAGCGCAGCGCTCCCTGCCCGTTGGTGAAGCGAACTCAGCTTCCGGCTAGCCGCAGCATCGCCCGGCGCGCGTGATGAATCGGCTTGCCCGGCGTGTTGATAATCGGGAACCGCAGCCGCTTCGGCCGGGCGGCCGGTAACTCTGCCGGCAGCGCCAATCGCTTCGGCGCCGTCGGCACGTTGTAGGTCAGCGCGGCCAGCCGGAACCGGGCGGCGTTCGATCCGAACCGGCCGCAGGGCATCGCTCCTCCCGCCAGTTGGTTCTTGATCGCGTCGTGCGCCGCCTCAATCGGCCCCGCCTTCTGCCGATGCCAGGGCAGCAGTTTCTTCGCATCCTCGTCCCAGAGATTGCCGGCCACCGCGAAATGTTTCACGCGGCTGCCGTCGGCGAACATCGCTCCTTGCTTGTGCCGGATCCGGATCGCCACATAGCGCAGCGGTTCCCGGCAGCGGTTTTCCGGGGTCTCCTCCGGAAAGTAGTCCGCCACCGCGCACTCCTTGACGGCTCCGCCGTCTTCCCCGTGCCACTGCCGGCGCTCCTCCGGCGTAGCCTCGATCTGTTCCCGCAACGCCGGGTTCATCCGCGCACTCACCGCAAACCCGATGAAACCTTGCGGCCCGGCCTCGCGCCGCTCGTTGCGCAGCCACGCCGGCAGCTCTTCCTCGCAGCAGGACGAGCCGCCTCGGAAGTAGCGCTCCTGGACCGTCTCCGGCAACGCCTGAAAGGTCCGCCGGGTCGCCGGCAACAGCCGGTATTCCGCGGGCACGTTGCCGTCCCGCAACTCATCCGCCAACGCCGCATTCATCTCCGCCCACAGCGCCAACACCGGTTGGCATCCGCTGCCGCCTTGGCAACTCGCTTTGGCTTCTCGCTTCCAGCTTTCGACGATCGTGGCGCCCAGGCCGATGGTGGCGATCTTCCGGCCCGCGCGGCCAGCGGAATCCCGCCCAAAGCCGCGGCACATTCTTCCAGTGGCTGGGGATCGAACTCGAACAGAAACTCGCCTTCAGCCGGGGAACGCTTCGCTGGGAGCGCCATCGGCAAACTAAGGGCCATTCACCACCCCAAAGGCGAGCGCCCCGACTGCCTCCGGCTACCCGCCCCAGCGAGTTCCCGGCTCCACTGCGAAATGTTCTAGGGACGGATCGGGGGACTGTCTCCTTTACGATACACTGCCATTATTACGATACATTGGGAGAAGAGGGAGGACTTTCGCCTTGCAGACCACCTCGCGCGGCATTCGATGGTCGATCGGCGTGGTCTTATTCGCGGCGCAAGCCTGGGCTCAGGTAGCGGCCGGAGTTTCGGGAACGGTCACGGATCAATCCGGGGCGGCGCTCGCCGGGGCGAGCGTGGCGGCGAAGAACGCAGATACCGGGGCGGAGCGCGTTGCTGTTACGAATGCCGAGGGGCACTACCAGTTCTTCTTGTTGCCGGTGGGGCAATACGAGATACGAAGCGGGAAAGCCGGGTTCGCGGAAGTGGTGCGCACCGGCGTTCACCTGGTGGTCGGCCAGAGCGCCACGGTGGACCTGGAGCTTCCCGTGGGGGAATCGAGCCAGACAATCACGGTGAACGGCGACGCGCCCTTGGTGGGGGTGACCACGGAGAGCGTCGTGGGCGTGGTGGGCGAGCAGCAGATCAAGAACCTTCCGCTCAACGGGCGGAGTTACGACGAGTTGCTCACCCTGAATCCCGGAGTCGTCAATTTCACATGGGAGAAGACCGGCGGTATCGGGGTTTCGAATTCGACTACGGGGAATAACTTCGCCGTGGAGGGAAACCGGCCGCAGCAGAACCTGTTCCTGCTAAACGGCGTGGAGTTTACGGGCGCGGCGGAGAACAATATGCAGCCGGGTGGGACCAGCCAGGAATTGCTGGGCGTGGACGCGGTGCGGGAATTCAACCTACTCACGGATTCCTACGGCGCGGAGTACGGCAAACGTCCCGGCGCGCAGGTTCTGATTGTCACGCAGTCCGGGACGAACCAATTACACGGATCTCTCTTCGAATTCCTGCGGAACAATGCCCTGGACGCTCCCAATTACTTCGACCCCCGTTCCGCGCCCGGTTTCGAGCGCAACCAGTTCGGAGGCTCGCTGGGCGGGCCGATCCAAAAGAACAAGACTTTCGTGTTCGGTAATTACGAGGGATTGCGGCAGCACCTGCACCAGACGGGCGTGGATTTGGTTCCCGACGATAACGCGCGCAACGGCTATCTGCCCTGCAAGCTGATCAGCCCGGCTCCGTCTTGCCCGACTTCGGGGCTCGCGTTCGTGGGGGTCTCGCCGCTGATCGACGCGTGGCCCTCGGCGAGCCCCGGCGCTCCGGACTTCGGGGGGATCTCAGAGGCGTTCAACAGTCCTTTGCAGACCATCCGGGATGACTTTGGGACGGTGCGGCTGGACCACGTTTTCGCTTCCACGGACACGCTGAGCGCGGCTTACACCGCCGACGATAGCGCCGACTTGACGCCCACCAGCACCAATCTGTACAGCACGGACGTCGAGAGCCTGCGCGAGCAGGTCGCGAGCGTCGAGGAAACTCACGTGTTCTCCGCTTCCTTGCTCAACACGGCCCGGGCCGGCTTTTCGAGGGCCGGCTATTACTTCACGGGCGAACCCACGCCGGGGAGTCCCGCGGCCAGTTTGCCCGGATTCCTCGCGGGACTGCCGATTGGCGCGATCGTGGTGGGAGGCAGCGCGGCGTCGAATCCTACGGCTCAGTTGAGCCTGGCCGGAAGCAACAACGGAAGTAACTTGCGGGTCGCACGGAATCTCTTCACCTATGAGGATCGCGTGTCCTTCACGAAGGGGCGTCATCAGTTTAACTTCGGCGCCTGGTTTCAGCGGCTTCGCTCGAACGAGGAGTTGGCGCTCAGCCAGTACGGCCAGGCCACGTTCACCAGTCTGCAAACCTTCCTGAAAGGAACTGTGGCCACCCTGCTGTACGATCCGGCGCCTACTCCGCTCGGCTGGCGTTCCTGGTTTGGCGCGTGGTACGCCGAAGATGCGATTCGACTAAGTCAGCGCTTTACGCTCTCGATTGGCTTCCGGGACGAATTCACGAACGGGTGGAACGAGGCCGATGGCAGAGCGGCCACCTATACGTTCACGAACGGGATCGTCTCGACTCAGCCAAACATCGGAAGCTCGGCCTTAATCGTGAACAATGGAAAGTTCCTGGCGGAGCCGCGAGCCGGCGTGGCATGGAGTCCGTTCGGAAACAAACGCACCGTGATTCGCGCCGGGGGCGGCATGTACAACGATCTTCAGGATGCGCTAGGCTACCGAACCGATCAGAACGCGCCGTCTAATCCAACTTACAGTTTGCCGAACCTTCCGGTCTCTCAACTCCCAGTCTCCCCGGCTGCCCCGGTCCCGTCCGGCGCCAAGCTGGTTCCTGGCGGAGTGCAGCCGGATCTGAAAACGCCCACACTGGTTTCCTGGTCGTTTCGAATCCAACAGGAACTGACGGCCAATACCGCTCTTACGGCCGGATATGTTGGATCCCACGGGTATCATGAAATCGTCGGCGTGGATGCGAACGAACCGTTTCCCGCGATTTGTCCGGCGGTTCCGTGTCCGGCGACCTATCCCAGTAACTTCCCCGCAGGTTTGGCCGGCCAGCAGGTTCCGGCAGGGACCTATTACGTCCCGACGGCGACCAGAGCGAATCCCGCGCTGGCGAACACCTGGACCTATTTTTCGGAGGGCGATAGCTCCTACAATGCCTTGCAGGTGGACTTGAACCACCGCTTCAGCGGCGGCTACTCGCTGCGCGGCGTGTACACCCGGTCGAAGACGATTGACGACGGAGACTCGCTGAACGCCACCACCTCCGGCGGAGAGCCGGCCCTGGCTTCGAATCCGTTCGACCTCCGTGCGGACAAGGGACTCGCGAATTTCGACGTGAGGAACGTGGGCGTGGTGAGTGCGGGCTATGCGTTGCCGTTCGGACCTGGGGGGCGTTTCTGGACGGATGCACACGGCGCCGGCCGAATGTTAGTCGGAGACTGGACGGTGAACTCGATTGTGACGGTGCAAGGCGGATTTCCGTTCACGCCGCAACTCAGCTATAACCCGTCGAACAACGGCGACACGCGGAATCCGGTGCGCCCGTTTGTGAATCCGGCGTTCGCCGGCCCCGTGATTCTAGGGAGCCCGACTCAGTGGTTCAACCCGGATGCCTTCCTGGCCCCGCCGAGCGGCAGCGGGTTCTACGGGAACCTGGGGCGGGACACTCTGACC
>JBKQQG010000090.1:0-2712 GCA_052144455.1 Bryobacteraceae bacterium | reverse complement strand
GCTCGATTGCGACGCCCACGACCGCCTGGTGGCCCGCACCTCGCACGTGCCGCAACTGGCTTCCACCGCGCTCGCCGCCGTGCTCGAAACCCAGTGGCAAGGCACCGTTCCGCCGCTGTACGGGCCGGGCTTGAAGGATATGACCCGCCTGGCGTTAAGCTCCTACGACCTGTGGCGCGACATCCTGGCCACCAACACCGATCACATCGCCCGCGCCCTTGGCGACTACATCCAGGAACTGGAGCACCTGCGCGAGAACCTTCGCACCCGCCAGTCGCAGGAAGAGTTCGCCAAAGGCGCGGCGTTTGCCAGGCGGTTGCGGGAACCGGAGCGCTAGCCCAACTTCGCCAGCTTGAATCACAAGTAGTTGTCTTTGCAGCGCGGGCAGGGTCGAGTCTTCACTACACCGGCACAAAATCGAGTGCGGCTGGCAGTTGCAGCCCAAGCCGCTGCAGCAGGATCGCTTGGTGTTCGGCGGGACGGCTGACACACCGTTTGCGGATCGTCACGCCAGTGCGAGTCGGCAGCGCAATTTCGACCAGCGCCACCTTCGAGAGTTCCTCAAAAACCTTGCGCGGCTCATCCCCGAGTCCCGCGGCGCGGCACGTCTGGGCCAGCGCCTTCCACAGCACGTAAGCCAGAAAGCAAACCAGGATGTGCGCCTCCACGCGCTCCTCCTTCTGGTGCCAGACCGGACGCAGATCCAGATCGCTCTTGTGAATCCGAAACGCCGCCTCGGCTTCGGTGAGCTGAATGTAGGCCCGCCAGAGATCCTCGGCGCTCCAGTCCGTCACGTTGCTGCGCAGCAGGTAACAGCCTTCGCTCAACCGCGCCCAATCGCGCCACTGCTCGACCTTCTGCCACCGCAACTGGGCCGAGCCGTCCGCCGCCGTATCGATGTGCACCTCGAACAGACCGGCCGCCCGCGTGTTCCGGCCCAGCAGTCTCCCCACCCGCTGAGCGATCACGATAGGCTTCCGTCGGCGCTTGCGGCAGCCTTCGGCGATTTTCTTCAACGCCTCTTCGATGCGTTTCTCGAAGCGGTCGTGCATGGCCCGCTCCTTTGCGCTCCGTTGCTCGCTGCGGCACAGGATGAATACCTCGGCGCCATCCGGCGCCGAACACAGGTGCACTTCCAAACCCTCGTGCACCTGCCTCCAGTCTGAGGACAGCAGCTCGCGCTCGAAGCGCTTCAGCATCCCTTTCGGCGTGCCGACAATGTAACGGCGCCCTTCCTGCTTGAGGAACTCGACGTTGTCTGCGCTGATCATGCCGCGGTCCAGCGCCCAGATCCGGTTGGCCTTCCCGTAGCGCGCCTCCATCAGCGCGACGATCTCCTCCAAGGTCGTCACGTCCGTGCGGTTGCCGGCAAAGACCTGGTAGCCCAGGGGCATGCCACAGCGGCTCACCACCAGCGCGATATTCACCTGCTTGCAGTCCGGCCGGTGGTCTCGCGAGTAACCGCGCTGCGCCAGCGGATTCGCCGCCGCTTCTCCTTCGAAGTAGGTGCTGGTGACGTCGTACAACAGCAGGTCGTAGTCGAGTTCGAACAGCTCGCCCAGCCGTTCCTTCAGGTGCTTCTCGAGTGCCTCCTTGTGGGGCAGCAGCTGATCGAGCGCTCGGTACAATCGGTTTTCGTTGACTTTCTCCGCGGGCACGCCCAGCAACTCCGGCAGCGCACTGGCCTCATAGGTGTGCTCGGCCAGGTGCAACTCGCTGGAGGGCTCGCACAACCGCCCGAGCACCAGGACCAGCGCCATCAGCGGCCAGGGGATCTCCTCACGCCCGGACGGAATCGCCCGCTCGAGAAACTCCACCAACCCCAATCGACGGCACAGTTCCAGGCCCAGCCACGGCCCGCCGAACTCGCGGCTACGCTCGACCACGATCCGCTTGAGATCCACCTCGACCCACTCTGGTTCTGCGCGGTCGAAGAGACGGGCTTGCCAGGTTCCGTCTCCGGGATCGGCTCGCTGTCGCACTCCCAGGCGGCCGGCTTCATCCATCTCGCCCAGATAGGCTACGACCCGCTGGCGCGGACCGCGCGGGGTGCGGTAGGACTCCACCAGCGCCCAATAGGCGTGGCGCTTTCCATCCTTCCGACGGTAGCAGCGCCGCAGGTACATACTGCAATCCTACGGATTACCGCCGCGTTTGCAAGCGGGTTGGTCTTCACTACACGCGACTTTGCGTCACGCCCGCGCCGGCTCCGGATGACCTCCGATGGAAACAAACGAACGCTGCCCTGCTGTATGCGGAATCAGCCTGCCGGGCGGGCGCAAAAAAGTTAGCGGCGGACCGGAACTGGCGAAGTTGGGTTAACGCTCACCTGAAACGGGCGCCGCGGGGCCCATTCCGAAAGGCTGCCGACTATACGTTGGTGGAGAGATTCTGTCCGGTTCGTCAATCTGGAAGCTATCCCCAAGGCCCCACGCCGTCATGCCAAACGCCCGCGTCTCGCGTTTCGGCAAGAGCGGCGATTGTGGGGTGGATGGTCGTCAACCCGAAAGCTACTTTTTTCAGATCGTCGGCGACGGATACTTTCCGTATGCGCCGTGATTCAGGACTTGAGCCTTCGTTTGCAGTAAAATTGGGCAAACTACTTGTCTTTGGCCGCGGGTCAAAACCAGGCTTTAAAGGAGATCTCCACGTGAACCGACACCTCCTGTACGCCTCTCTGGCGGTCGTACCAGTGATCGCGATTGCGCAGAC
>JBKQQG010000089.1:0-6708 GCA_052144455.1 Bryobacteraceae bacterium | reverse complement strand
GGCGGCGGGCGCCGGGGTGCGGGCGGGCGGCGGGCGCCGGGGTGCGGGCGGGCGGCGGGCACCGGGGTGCGGGCGGGCGGCGGGCGCCGGGGTATGAACTGGCGGCTGGTTTCCCGGCGAAGGACCTGCGGCGGAAGGCAGCTCCTTTGTAGTATGCTCGGAGGAGGCAAAGTTCGACTAAGACGCGGAGGTCTGTAATGATACTACGAAGAATGGCATGGGGCGCCGGCATCTGGCTGCTGTTCGCGGGCCTCGCCATGGCTCAAACCTGCATTTTCCAGGGCAAAGTGATTGGAGAGGACGGGAATCCACTCAAGGGCGCTGTGGTCGAGATCACCCGGACGGACATCATCGGCCACTATAGCTGCAAGACCGACAAGCGGGGCGAGTACTTTTACGGCGGGCTGCAGATCGGGACGTACGACCTCGTAGTGAAGGTCGACGGCGTGGCAAAGGACTCGATGAACAAGATCCACTCCAAGACGTCGACCCCCTTTTACCACGACTTCGACCTGCACCAAATCAAGCTGAAGAACGACGCTATCAACAAAGCGGCCAGCACCGGCGGGCAGCTAAGCTCGCAGCAGAAACGCGACATGACCCCGGAGCAGGTTGCCGCCTTCGAGAAGGAGAAGAAAGACCGGCTGGAGAAATTCAGCAAGGACAAAGCCGTCAACGACGCTTACAACGCGGGCATGCAGGCGGTGGAAGCAAAACAGTTCGACGTGGCGATCGATTCGTTCAAGAAAGCGGCCGAGGCCAACACGAACCCCGCCAACGCTCACGTGATTCTGGCGCATATGGCGGAGGCTGCCACGTCGCTGGCGGCGACCAAGACCGGCGCCGACCACGATGCGGCGCTGCAGCAGGCCATCGATACCTGGGCCAAGGTGATTGCGCTGGCGCCCAACGAAGCCGGCTATCACAATAATTACGCACTGGCGATGGCTCGATCCGGGAAAATCCCGGAGGCCGAGGTGGAGTTGCAGAAGGCCGCGGCAATCGATCCAGCGGGCGGCGGGAAGTACTACTTCAACCTGGGCGCGCTGCTGGTGAACCAGGGCAAGAACGAGGAGGCCACCGGGGCGTTCAAGAAGGCGATCGACATGACCCCGGATTACGCCGAAGCCTACTTCCAGTATGGCAACTGCCTGATGGCCAAGGCGCAACTGTCGCCGGATGGGAAGACCATTCCACCGCCGGGCGCCAAGGAGGCCTACGAGAAGTACCTCCAGTTGGCCCCCAACGGCCCGAACGCCGACGGCGCCAAGGCGATGCTCGATTTCATCTCCCAGCAGATTCAGACTACCTACGTGAATCCGAACGCGCCCGCGCCGAAGAAGAAGAAGTAACGCGATCTGGTAGTGGGGCGCTCGAAAGGGCGCCCCGTCCCATGGTACGAGCTGTCCTCTACATCTTTGCCGCCATCATCCTCATCAGCTTGCTGCGCACCATCCTGGGCGTTCTGGCCAAAGGCTTCGGGGCGCTGTTCGATCCGCAGGCGCAGGCGCGTGCGGCGGCCGGAGCGGAGCCGCGCAAAGCCGGCGAACTGAAGCGCGACCCGGTCTGCGGGACGTACGTTTCCACGGCCGCATCCGTCCAGAAAACCGTGAAGGGGCACGTGGTGCACTTCTGTTCCACGGCGTGCAGCGAGAAGTACAAAGGATAGCGGGCCGGCGCTACGCCGCGGCGGAGAGGGGCATAGAGGCTCTGACGAGATCCGCCATAGCGTGGGGCGAGACGTCCTCGGCCTCGAGGCGGAAGGCCATGCGGTCGGCGAGAGGATCGTAGTCCGCGCACACCCAGTCTCCTTCCCGGAGCTGGCCGCTGGCGATCAGGTTGGACATGGGTTGCACCAGACTGCGTTCGACGGCGCGCTTCAGGTGGCGGGCGCCGTACTTCAAGTCGGTGCCTTCGCGTAACAGAAAGTCCTTGGCCTGGGCGGTCACGCTGAAGACGAAGGGGTGGGCGCTGGGCGATTGGAAAATGCGCTCCTGCACCATGCCCAGCTCGATCTCGAGAATGCGCCGCAATTCGGCGTCGCCGAGCGAACGGAAGACCACGATTTTGTCGAGCCGGTTGACGAACTCGGGAGTGAACTTGCGGCGGGCGGCCTCGACGCCGGCCTTGGCGATCTTGCCATCCATGTCGACGCCGGCGCCGGGGACGCAGAAGCCCAAGCGGGGGCTGGAGATGGCGGTCATGGCGGAGGCGCCGAGGTTGCTGGTCATGAAGATCAGGGAGCGGGAGAAGTCCACTCTGCGCCCGTCGCCGAGGGTGAGCGTGGCCTTGTCCAGGATGCCGAGCAGCAGGTTCCACAGCGAGTCGCTGGCCTTCTCGATTTCGTCGAAGAGGACGAAGCTCAGCTTGACCTTCTCGGAAAGGTACTCGTTGAGAGTTTCCTGGCTGAGCATGGGATGCGTCTCGCGATGGCCCAGGTAGCCGGGAGGCGAGCCGACCAGCTTGGCGATTTCGTGGCTGTGCTGAAACTCGCCGCAATCGATCTTGACGACGGCGCGGGGAGTTCCGGCCAGGATCTCGGAGGCGGCCTCTACAATGCGGGTCTTGCCGGAACCGGTGGGTCCCAGAAAAAGGAAGTTGCCGACCGGCCTGCCCGGAGCTTGCATGCCGGTGAGGAACATCTGGTAGACATTGACGATCTGATCGACCGCCTCGTCCTGACCGACGATGGACTGGCGCAGGCCGTGCTCGAGCAGCCGGGCCTCGGAGCCGATGTTGGTTGCGTCGAGCGGTGCGCTGAGCCGTGCCATATTCCGTTCACCTAAGAAACATATCGGACGGAGTGCGGGGATATGAGGCTGGATTTGGCGCGGAGTATCCGCGGCGGCACGGGGAATCCGGCCGGCCGGAAGGCCGGCTGCAGGCGAGATTGCCTGCCCCACGGCGCGCAGGCGGTGGAGCGCAAGCGCCTGCCGACGCCGCCGCCGGAGTTCGGCAGCGAGGTGAAGATCCTCCAGTTCTATGCGTCGCCCAGCGTGGTGGCGAAGGGGCAGCAAGCGATCCTGTGCTACGGAGTGGCCAACGCCAAAACGGTGCGGCTGGAGCCGACGACGGAGTCGTTTGAGATCAAGGTGAGGCGTTGAGCGGCGATCACTCGCCACCGGGGGATTCCTTATCCATGCCCATTTGGGAGAGGCGGTAGCGGAGGGCGTTGCGGGTGAGGCCGAGGAGGCGGGCGGCCTGGCTCTTGTTGCCGTCGGCGCGGCGGAGGGCTTCGCGGAGAATGGCCTGCTCGTATTCGTCGAGGGTGAGACCGTCGGGCAGGAAGTCGCCGGCGGAGGGGCGTGCGGCGCGCGGGGCGATGTCGAGGCGGATGTCGGCGGCCTCGAGGCGGGTGGCGGGACACAGGACGATGGAGCGCTCGAGGACGTTCTCGAGTTCGCGCACGTTGCCGGGCCAGTGGTAGCCCATCAGCTTCTCGATGGCAGCTTCGCTGATGGATTCGACGCGGCTGCCGCTGGCGGCGGCCAGCTTGGTTACGAAATGCTCGGCGAGGAAAGGGATATCCTCGCGGCGCTCGCGCAGGGGCGGGATGGTGATGGGCACCACGTTGAGGCGGTAATAGAGGTCCTCGCGGAAGGCGCCCTGCTCGAGGGCGGCGCGGAGGTCCTGGTTGGTGGCGGCGACGATGCGGACGTCGATGTGGCGGACCTTGTTGCTGCCCAGGCGCTCGAACTCGCGCTCCTGGAGCACGCGGAGCAGTTTCACCTGAATGGAGCCGGGCACGTCGCCGATCTCATCCAGAAACGCGGTGCCGGTATCGGCCTGCTCGAACTTGCCCGGCTTGGTGGTATTGGCGCCGGTAAAAGCGCCCTTCTCGTAGCCGAACAACTCGCTTTCCATCAGGTTCTCGGGGATGGCGGTGCAGTTGATCTTGACGAAGGGGCGGTCGCGCCGCGGGGAATGGTAATGGATGGCGCGGGCGATGAGATCCTTGCCTACACCACTCTCGCCGGCCAGCAGGACGGTGGCGCGGGTGGGCGCGACGCGCTCGACGGTGGAGAAGATCTCCTGCATGGGACGGCTATGGCCGACGATGTTGTCGAACTCGTAGCGATGGCCCAGCTCCTCGCGGAGCTGGAGGTTCTCGTCCTGGAGGGCGCGCAGATCGAGCGCCTTGCGGAGGACGGTCATCAAGTGGTCGAGGGAGAACGGCTTGAGCAGGAAATCGGCGGCGCCGGCCTTCATGGCCTCGACCGCTGTCTCGATGGTGCCGAAGGCGGTCATCACGACGATGGGGGTGCGGGTGTTCTGGCGGCGGATGGCGGCGATCAGCTCGAGGCCGCTCATGCCGGGCAGACGCAGATCGGTGAGCACCAGGCCGGCCCGGTCGGCAAGCTTGAGGGCTTCCTCGGCTGAGCCGGCCTTTTCCACCTCGAAATCGGCGGAGCGCAGTTGCAGCTCCAGCACGCGGCGGAGCTTCTCTTCGTCTTCGACAATCAGAATGCAGGTTTTCATGGGGAGGGCAGGAACACGCGAAAAACGCTTCCTTTGCCGGGTTCGCTTTCGACAGATATTCTACCGCCATGCAGATCCACGATTTTGGAGACGATGGCCAAGCCGAGGCCGGCGCCGTCCTTTTTCGTGGTGAAAAAGGGGTTGAAGATGTTCTCGACCTGCTCGGGGGCAATACCGGAGCCGCGGTCGATGACGCAAATCTCGACGTCGCCGTCGGCGGGCCGGGTCTTGACGGTGACGGCTCCGCCGGAGGGGGTGGCCTGGACGGCGTTGAGGAGCAGGTTGTAGACCACGCGCTCGATGAGCTCGGCATCGAAGGGGAAGGGGCGCACGTCGGGCGAATAGTTCTTGTAAACGGCGACCTGGCGCGGAGTGTCGCGTTCCAGTTGGGCGATGGCGCGATCGACAACCTCGCTCAACTCGGCGGGCTGGGGCTGGAGTTCTAGGGGGCGGGCGAAATCCAGGAAGCGGGTCACCAGGGAATTGATGCGGTCCACCTCGCTGGAGATGAAGCCGGCCAGCTCGGCGGCGACTTCGTTTCCCGGAGGCAAATTGTTACGCAGCATTTCGGCAGAGCCGCGCATGGTCCCGAGCGGATTGCGCAGCTCGTGGGCCAGGCCCGCCGATAACTGACCAAGCGCAGCCAGGCGCTCGGAACGGCGCGCGACGGCCTCGGCCTTTTGAAGGTTGCGATTGGCCTCGGCAAGCTGTTCGGCCACGGCCTGCGCGCGCCGCGTCTCCATGCGATTGGCTTCGGCCAGGCGCTGGGCGAGAAAGCCGATGACGGCCAGGGAGACCACCCGCAGGATCAGCTCCGGCACCTGGTCCGCCGGGATTTCCTTGCTTTCCCAGTCGATGAGGAGCAGGAAGGAGAGATAAGTGGCGCAAGCCAGCACGGTGAAGAGCAGGCTTCCGCCCACTCCCAGGGTGGTGGCCGCGGAGACGATGGGGATCAGCAGAATCCAGTAATAGCTGCTGGGGATGCCGCCGGAATGCAGGATGACTAGAACGCCCAGGCCGAGCTTCAAGAGGTTGGCGACGACGCTGCCGCGGCGGGAGGCCAGCGCGGGGACCCTGGGCTCGGCAAGCTGCAGGGCGGCGATGAGAAACAGGAAGGAGATGCACTGCGGGTCGCGCTCGGGACCGGCGGCGGCAATGATAGCGAACATCGCCACCCACAATAGGTCCTGGACCCTGATCCAGCTCGGCCAACGCTTCACGATGCCATGATAGCGTGGCGGGAGATTGCTCGTGGCCCGCAGGCAGGGCGGGACTCTCCAGCGCCGTTGGAAGCGGGGAGGCGAGGCCGGGGGCGGACGGAGGCTCGGGGCAGGCGGGCGCGACAGGCTCCAGGGGGGTCCCCGGTGGGTTCGTTTCCGGAGGGGGAAGTGGCGTGGTTTGTAAAGGATCGGGGTCCATGATGGGTTCGTTCGGTGAATCCGGGCGGAGGGCCCGGAGGCGCTCGAGTTCCTCGACGGCGCGGCGATAGAGGCGCTCGGTTTGGGCCTGATAGCGGAGGAAGAGCGAGAAGCCGTTGGATTTGCGGGCCAGGACTTGGAGACCCTCGGCCAGGGCGTAGGCGCGGTTCTGGGCCCGGGCGACTTGGATGTCGCGGGTGAGGTCGTCGGAGAGGGTGTAGATCAGGCTACCATCGCGATTGAGGGACTCGTTGAGGCAAGAGGAGAACAGTCCGGTTTCGAGAGTGGCGGAGCGGAGGAGGGCCTGCTGGGCGAGGGCCATGCGCTCGATGGCGAAAAGCTCCTGGGAATTGACGGGCTGGTAGACGGCGACGAGGTCTTGCCGGAGGCGGGCGACGGCGTCGATTTCTTCGAGCCGGATGACGGCGAAGTTAGCGGCGGCGAAGCCGTGCTGGCGGGAGTTTTGGGCGGCGATGGTCTTGCCTCGGGGAGAGCGCGGTCCGGTGGAGCGGGCAGCGTTGGCGCGGTTGGCGGCGAGGCGTTGCTTTGAGATGTTTCGAGTTTTGGTCGGCATGACGGTGGGGGGATGAACCCCGACCCAGCAATAGCATGGGGATGGGGGGGAGTCTGAAATCTCGCGGGGAATCGCGTTGAAAGGAGGGGAGATAGAGGGGATGGGGGGTGGTGACTGCAAAAGGTTTCATCGGCGCGGGCGGCGGGGCGCGCGGATGGCAACGACGAGCGGCCGGGCCGCCGGCCGATGCAACCGCCCAGTGAACGAAACCGCAGGGAAGCGGTTGGTTATGGGGAT
>JBKQQG010000088.1:0-74040 GCA_052144455.1 Bryobacteraceae bacterium | reverse complement strand
CGATGTCGGCTCATCGCATCCTGGGGGTGTAGAAGCTCCCAAGGGTTAGGCTGTTCGCCTATTAAAGCGGTACGTGAGCTGGGTTCAGAACGTCGCGAGACAGTTCGGTCCCTATCTGTGGTGGGCGCAGGAGATTTGAGGGGTTCTGCCCTTAGTACGAGAGGACCGGGGTGGACGAACCTCTTGTGATCCAGTTGTCACACCAGTGGCATAGCTGGGTAGCGAAGTTCGGTCAGGATAAGCGCTGAATGCATATAAGTGCGAAGCCTTCCTCGAGATAAGATCTCCCAACCGTAAGGTAAGAAGGGCACTGGTAGACTACCAGTTTGATAGGACGGATGTGTAAAAGTGGCAACACGTAGCTTACCGTTACTAATAGCCCGTTCGGCTTAACCATGAGATTCACCACGGACACAGGGTGTCCAGCGCGCTAAAGCCCGTCAATATTCTTTCTTCATACGATCTTTTGGGTGATTGTAGCGAAGGGGTCACACCCGTTCCCATCCCGAACACGGCAGTTAAGCCCTTCAGCCCCGATGGTACTGCGCGCGCAAGTGTGTGGGAGAGTAGGACGTCGCCCGAATTAAACACGAGGCCCTCCGGCTTGCCGGAGGGCTTTTCGTTTGACGCGCCCCTGCGCGCCCGCACCCCCGGCCCCCTCCGGATGCGTAAGGTGAGCGTCTCGTCCGGACCGTCTGGACTATGGCGCAGCAGCCCGGCTTCCTTAGATGTGGAACACGGTGTGTTCCCACGGGCAGACGATGGGGACTTCCGTCCGGGCAGCTATTGAGCCGGCGCCGGCAGAGGCGCCGAAGCGCCGCCGCCCGGCCGGTGCAGTGAATCCCGGAGCGCCAAACGCCCGGCGCGATCGAGCCCTGCTGCTTTTCCTCTACAACACCGGCGCCCGGGTCGGCGAGGCACGGTCGCGGCGCTCCGGCCGGTCATCGCAGCCGGCACATCGCGTCCAATCTCAAAATGAAGCGCGACGTGCTGGAGGCCTTTTGGAACCGGGCCAGCCTGCAGAAGGAACCCCGGCGGCGCTGGCGCCCGTCGCCCAAGCTCCTCGCCTTACTGCAAAGCCTCTGACGCCGTTATCTGGAGCGCAGCCGCTGCATTCGTCGGCCTGGGCGCGAAGGGAGAGTTCGCGCCGCCGCTGGCGTCCCGCTCACTTCACCAATTGCCGCAGCGCCAGGAACGTCACCCGCTTCCCGGCCTCGGTGCGCGCCAGCGGCGAGTAGTAATACCAGAAGGTCGCGCTGATTTCCGCCTGGGTGCCCGGCGGGATCGGGAAGGTGAACGTCTCGCGCCGCTTCTCCCCCGGAGCCAGCCGGGTGTCCGAGATAACGCTGGCGCCGCGCAGGAACGCGGCCGGCTCGCGCTCTATTTCCTTGCCCTCCCGATCGGCCGCCGTGCGCCGGTAGACCTTCTGAGCGCGGAAGCGCGCCCCCTCGTAAGCCTCGGCCCGCACCTCCAGCACGATCTGGCGCAGCGGAGATCCGGTGGGCACGTAATGCCCGGCCGCCACGTTGGCCACGTCCACGAAAATGTGCAACAGGTTCCCGGCGCGCTCGCTCGAAAGCTGCGCCCTCACCGTGCTGTTCAGTTGGTCGATCGAGTGGCTGCCCGGCATCTGGTGCAGGTTGATCTTCGCCAGGCTCACTTGCTGGATGCGCGGGTCCACCACCTCGCCCTCCACGCGGTTCATGTGGCAGCTCTGGCACACCCTCCCTTCCTTCGCGAAGCGGCTGTTCTTCCACTCCGAGTAAGTCGTCAGCACCGGAAAACCGAGCGCGTTGCGGTACTCGTGGCACACCGCGCAGATGGCGGCCGAGGTATGCATGGCGGAGTAAACCGTCCCGTGCCCCACCGAGGTCACATCCTGCAGCGGCCCGCTCTTCACCTGCGTGAACTCCACGCTAGCCTTGGGATTCGCGCCCTCCAACGTCACCTCGCGAACCGAATGGCAGTAGTCGCAGGTCACGCCCTCCCAGCTCACCTTGCGCAGCAAATGAAAGTCCCCGATGCGAACCGCCACTGGCGAGTGGCACTCCAGGCAAACCTTGCGGGAATCGGTCCCGTAATCCGTCTCGGTCAGCTCCAGCGCGTCCTGGAACAGCCGGCTCTCCATGGCGTTGGCGTGCGCCGAGGATTTCCAGGCTTCGTGGATGGCGCGGTGGCACCGGCCGCACGCCTCCGCGCTGGCCGGCGTATCCAGCGGCTGCACCGCGCCGCAAGCCACGGACACCGCCGCCAGCGCCAGGAACCATCTGGAGCACATACCTCTACCTCCTCCCGGATTCCTCCAGGGGCGGCGCGCCGCGTTCGAGCGCGCGTACCGCCAGCCACAATCCGGCGATCGTCACCGCGATGGCGACCAACGCAAACAGCAACCCGAACCGCCGGAAGTCCCGCTCCTTCAGGGCGGCCTCGCCGGCGTGTCGTGTTTCCGCGGCGATGGCCATTCCCGCCTCGGCGGCTTTCTCAACCACGACCGGATCCAGCGTATGCACGGCCACCCGCGCCTTCACCAGCGCCTCGCGCCCATCCTGCTCTTTCATGACCGCCTCGGAGACTTCCATCCCCGAGCGCGCCGCCTGCTCCAAAACCGCGTCCGAGCTCTTCAGCGAGGAACCCAGCTTCGTAATCGCGCCGGCCATGCCCGTTGCGACCCGGCCCTCCGCGCTCCCCGCTTCGTGGCACTGCTTGCAGACCGAACCCTCCCCCGCCAGCATCGCCGTCGATGGCATCTTCACGCCGTGATTCGAGTGGCACACCACGCAGCCGCCCAGGTTCATGGCGGCGAAGACGTCGTGGTGCGCGCTCTTGTCGTAGAGGTCCTCCATCATCGCGTGGCAGGAGCCGCACACCGCGGCCACCGAGGAAACCTGCGGAGGCGTCGCCCCATGGTTGCCGTGGCAGGAGGCGCAGCTCGGCGCGGAAAGATCGCGCCGCTTGGCCAGCGCTTCCCAATGCACGCTCTGCCGGTACTCCGCGAACTGGTTGGTCGGGATCTTGTACTTCGCCATGCGCGCCGCGTCCGCGTGGCACCGCGCGCAGGTCTCCGGCAGCCGTAGCGGATGCACCGGCGAGAGCGGGTCCTTGACCGCCCGTATATCGTGTACGCTGTGGCAATCGATGCAGGTGGCCGCGGCTTCGTCCCCCGAAGCGATCAGTTTTCCGTGGACGCTGGTCTGATACTCCGCGTACTGATCCACGCGCTCGCGCGGGTTGTAGCGGCGCATCAGCCCCACGTCGCTGTGGCATCGCGCGCACAGTTGCGGAACCGTCTTGCGAGCCGGCTTGCCCTTGAAGCCGCGCGCGGCGCTCATGGCGGCCTCCGCGTCGTCCGCGCCGCGGTCCCCGCCGTGGCAATCCACGCAGGAGAATCCGTGCTGGCTGTGAACGTCTTTCGCGAAGGCCAGCGCCGGCTTTTGCAACTCGTCGGCCAGCGCCGAGTGGCATTCCACGCAGGAATCCTTGGCGGGCCCGGCGGCCAGCGCGGCCGGAACCAGACCCACGGCCAGGCAAATCAGCGCGCGCCTCATTTCAGATACCCCAGCAGCGAGAAGGTCGCCAGATAAGCGACCACCAGGACCCCCGCGCCCGTCACCAGCCGCGTCCGCTCCACGCCCGCCCGATCCGTCGCCCAGAATGGCAGCAGCACCCACCCCATCGCCAGCAGCCCGAACCCAATCAATCCCAGCAGTTCCCCCTCCATGAATCCCACGTGGCTCGGGATTAGCTTCAGCGTGTAGAACGGCGCCAGGAAATACCACTCCGGCCTTATGCCCGCCGGCGCCGAGGCAAATGGATCGGCTTTGTCGCCCAGTTCCCAAGGGAACAGCGCCGCCAGGCATCCCAGCACGCCCAACGCCGCGTACCACGCCATCATCTCGCGCAGGAAGAAGTTGGGAAAGAACCGCATCTGCGGAACCCGGCCGCCGGTAGCCGCAAACCGCTTTTCGATCCACGGCGGGCTGCTGATGCCGTGCCGTTGCACCAGCATCAGGTGCAGGCCGATCAGCGCAGTCGCCACCGCCGGCAGCACCGCCACGTGAAAGCCGAAGAAACGGGTCAGCGTGGCGCCTCCCACGTCGTCCCCGCCGCGCAGGAACCGCGCCAGCGCCGGCCCCGCCCACGGTACGCTGCCCGCCATGTCGGTCCCCACCTTGGTCGCGAAATACGAAATCGTGTTCCACGGCAGCAGGTACCCGCTGAAGCCGAAGCCCAGCACCAGCGCCAGCAGCGCCACCCCGCTCAGCCAGGTCAGCTCGCGCGGCTTCCGGTACGCCCGCAGAAACACCACGCTGAACATGTGGATGAAAGCCGCCAGGATCATCAGGTTCGCGCTCCAGCTATGTATCGAGCGGATCAGCCACCCGAACTGCACCCGCGTCATGATGAACTGCACGCTTTCGTAGGCCTCGGTCGCGGTCGGCCTGTAGTAAAGCAGCAGCAGAATCCCGGTAGCTACCTGGATTCCGAACAGGAACAGCGTGACGCCCCCGAAGTAATACCAGAGCATCCCCGAATGCACCGGCACGGTCTTGTGTGCAACGAACTCCCGGATCGAGGTCAGCCCCAGCCGTTCGTCCAGCCACGCAACCCCGCGCTCCATGCGGCCCTTCCCCACGGCCAGCGGCACTCAGCCCTCCTAAGCCCGGCGGGAAACAAACACTTCTTCGCCCCGCAGATGCACCACGTACTCCTCCAGCGGCTTCGGCGGCGGTCCGGACACCACCGCCCCATTCAGGTCGTACATGCCGTTGTGGCACGCACACCAAATCGCGCGCGCATCCTCTTTGTACTGCACGGTGCAGTTCAGGTGCGTGCAGACCGCCGAGAATGCCCTCCACCCGGTCTCGCCTGTCCTTATCAGCAACACCGGTCGGCTGCCGAACTTGACAATCTTCCCGCTATTTACTTTGAAGTCCTGGACTTTCCCGGCCGCAACCTCGTTCACCACCGCCTCGGGAACCGCGGGCGGATCGACGAACCGCAACACCGGGTAGACGAATGACCCCACGGAGGCAACCACTCCCCCTCCGAGAATCCATTTGAGGAAACCCCTCCGTTCAGTTGCCATGAAAGCCTATGTTCCGGATGCTACCGCCGCCCCATCCCCCTGTCAAGCGGCAGTGAACTCAATTCCCCGCCCCAACATCCCTCCCATCCTCTGCCCCGCCAAACCAGCCATGCAGCCTGTTTCCGGGTGCCCGGCCGGTAGGCCCGAACTAAACCCGGGGCGGCCCAATTCGATGGTTGCTTCTGTGCCTTGCGGCGCCCTTTGCCGTCCAGCTCTGCGCGGCGCAGCCGCACGACACCCCGGGCTGCAAGGACTCGCCTCTGATCAACCGTTTTCCTGGTAGCATCATCGACGGCTGCGTCGACAAACCGGATGATTCCCATTCCTTCCCCGACATCCGCCCCCAGAAAGAGACCAACAAGCTCGAGGGCGAGTATCACTTCACCCAATACGATTTCCCCAAGCGCGCGACCGCCGCGCAGGTCGTCCGCAACCTCATGACCGCCCTGCGTACGGCTGGCTACACCCTGGTCCAGGACGACACCTGGGGCGATTTCACCTTAAGCAGTACATCCTGATTGAAAAGCAATTGACGCAGGATGTCGTTGCCACTGCCGCCGACCTCTCGAACGGGCTGGCGACCGCCGGCCATGTCGTGGCCAGCGGCATTCTCTTCGACACGGGAAAGGCCGGCGTCAAGCCCGAGTCCGCTCCGGCGCTCCAGGAGATCGTCAAGCTGCTGAAGCAGGACGCCAGCCTCAAGATCTACGTCGTCGGCCATACCGGCAATGTCGGCGCCCTGGCCGCCAATATCGACCTTTCCCGCCGGCGCGCGGCGGCCGTGGTGCAAGCGCTCACCGATCGCTACGGCGCCGGTCCCTATGCGCCCCGCGCCTCCAACGACTCCGAAGACGGCCGCACCCTCAATCGCCGCGTCGAACTGGTCAAGCAATAGAGGAACCGATCACAGCGCATCCCGAATCCGCGCCAGGGGCAGGTGGGCGCTTTCCCCACCGGGCCGCCAGGTCAGATGTACTCCGCAACGTGGCCCGCATCTCGCTTCCGGCCAGGTCCGGCTACAATAATTCCAACAAAACTCGCGCACCGCCTGCCGCCTCTGTTACTCTCAATCTGAAACGGGCGTGAGAATCGTGGGGTGAGAAGAAACTCACGCCGAAGGGGACTAGTCACCATATGTAGATGTCTCTGGTTCGTCCCAGCCTCCGCTGGGCCTCGCAAAACAACCGTTCGACCGGTATCGCCAGGATCGCTTTGCTGCTGGTCCTCGCCTGCCTGGCCGCATCTCCTTTCGCCCTCGGGGCGGCGCCTAACCCCGGCGACCCGCTCTTCTGCCAGCCGCAGGAAGGCGTCGCCTATCTGATCGTCAATGGCGGAGCCGGCGTTTTCACCGCCGACGCGGACTGTTACAACAACAACTACGCCAACGATACCGACACGACCATCGCCACCTCCCAGGGCGGAACCATGACCCACGCTGCCGGCTCGGGCAACTACACGTACACACCGCCCACGGCGAACTTCACCGGCCTCGACACGTTTCCAATCACCGTGACGACCGTTTGGAACAGCGCTGGTGGCACTGGATCGGCCGGTGGCACTTCGAGACCTGGCGGGTCGGCCACTCTGACCATCACTCTCAACGTCATTCCGGCCACAACCACTCTGTCTATGTTCTTCGATACGCCGACGCTGGTCCCCGTCCCGGCTGGTAGCGTCTCCGGCTGTTCGGCCGCGGGGAACGAAGGAACGGGCCCGGTCGCTGGGGCGGTCTACGGTTGCATTACCGCCGTTACAAAGGGCTCCAATCCGGCCCATGGAACGTTGACCACCAGCGGCAATACGATCTTGTACAACCCCACCGCTGGTTATAGCGGCACGGACACCTTCACCTATGAGGCGATGGGTGTGAACAACGATGGGAGTCAGTCGTTGGAGTCCGGCCCGGTCACAGTTACCGTCACCGTACAGGCGCCCGGCGGTACCCCTGCGCCCCCGACTGTGCTTCTGGTGCTCGTGGCCCTCGCCAGTCTGGCGATCTTCGAAGTTCGGCGCAGAAAGCAGCGCCTGGCATAACGCTTATCCGGTCCGGGGCGGCGCCCAAGCGTCGCCCCGGCCTTTCCAATCGGCGTTGCCGACCCGAATCCGCCGGTCGCCGTCGCTCCGGAAACTTCATCTCCCACCCCCTCAATCATTTGCCCTGTTCAACGGCCCGCCACCTGCCAGCTCCGAGCCTATCTTCTATCAGAGGCCCGCCCTCTCGCCGATTGCATGAAACTCGCCCGCACCCACGAAGCCCTCCCAGAACTCCAGGCCCCCCGGTCCCCGCGCAACACAGAAGCCAAACCGGCCCGCCCTGTCCACCACGCCACCCAACCGAAAAGTCACCAGAAACAGGATTTCCGGAACGAACCCACCATGGACCCCAATCCCCTAGAAAAAACGCCATTTCCTCCTCAAGAAACGAACCCAAGACGAACCCAGCCGCGCGGTCCAGCCGCCCTCCTCCGGTCCGCCGGTGTTCGCCCCTCCGCCGGAGGCGGCCTTCCGCGGCGCGCCGCCGGCCTGCCGCGCGGCAGCGCCGGCCCGCCGCCGCGTCCCGCCGCCGCATATGAGAAGATCGAAACAATGACCTACTCCCTGGCGGCAATCAGTCTCATGACAATGGCAATGCTAAATGCTCAAGAGGTTACCCGCGGCGTGGGCGTCTATCCCGGAGACCCCCATCAGGACTTCTCGCCGTCGATGGTGGTCGACGCCAACGCCTATCGCAACCTGGCCTTCCGCCGCCCCGCCTACCATTCCAGCAGCTACGACTACAACCTGACCGCCCAGTTGGTCACCGACGGAATCAAAGCCAAAAACCTGCCTCGCTGGGTATCCATCGCCACCAGCCAGGCAGGCATCCTCCCCAAAAACCAGCGCGAATACCTGCTGGACCGCAACCCGATGACCGCCGTCACCCTCACCGGCCCCGCCACCTGGGTTCAATTCGAATGGGGAGGCGGCGACGGCCCGCCCGCGGTTGATCGTTTGGACGTCCAGGCGCGCGTCGATTCGCGCTCCGACCAGCCCGAAGGTTGGACCTGCATCCTCTCCGGTTCCGACGACGGGCAAGCTTGGAAGGAACTGGGCCGCGCGGTCGGCGCGGATCACCCTGCCCGCGACTTCAAGCCCTCCATCGCCCTGGCCACGCCCGCCCGCAATCGCTTCTACCGCATCGACTTTTATGCCCCCAGCGCGATCTCCTGGCGCGTCAGCGAGCTGGCTTGGTTCCAGGCTGGCCACCGTGTCGAGGCCGGTGGGCCGTACAACTTCTCGAGCGCCTGGATGAGCGCTTCCGACGGCCAAGAGTGGGTCTACGTGGATCTCGGCGCTCCCTGCGTCTTCGACCGCGTCAAGCTGTACTGGATCCGCCGCGCCGCGGAAGGCGCACTCCAGGTCTCGGACGATGCCGCCGCCTGGCAGACCCTTCAGCCGCTCTCCGCCTCCGACGATATCCAGCTTGCCCAGCCGGTCACGGGCCGGTTTGTGCGGGTGCTCATGACCCGCCCGGCCGAGCCTGGCCGTTACATCCTCTCCGAGTTCGAGGTTTACGGCCGCGGCGGTCCGCTGCCTCAGCCCCATCCCGCGCCTCCGCCCCGGCCCGATGGACGCCTGGACCTTGCCGGTGGCGCCTGGCGCGTCGAGCGCGATTCGCTCGTCGAAGCCAAAGGCGAAGCCATTTCCCAGCCCGGTTTCAAGGATAACGGCTGGCTGGTGGCCACCGTCCCAGGCACGGTCCTCACCAGTTACTACAACGCCGGCGCTCTTCCGGATCCCAACTTCGGCGACAACCAGCTACAGATCTCGGACTCCTTCTTCTGGGCCGACTTCTGGTACCGCACCGAGTTCGTCGCTCCCCCGGTTCGCCCCGCCGGCCATCTCTGGCTCAACTTCGACGGCATCAACTGGAAGGCCGAGGTCTACCTCAACGGCGAGAAACTAGGCCGCATCGATGGCGGATTCATGCGCGGCCGTTTCGACGTGACCGCCCGCCTCCATCCCGGCGCACCCAACGCGCTAGCCGTGCGCATCCTCAAGAACGCCACGCCGGGCAGCGCCCGGGAGAAGACTCTCGAGAGTCCCGACAAGAACGGCGGCGCCCTCGGTGCCGACAATCCCACCTATCATGCCTCCATTGGCTGGGATTGGATTCCCGTGATCCGCGGGCGCAACACCGGCATCTGGGGCAGTGTCTATCTCTGCCCGAGCGGCCCGGTCACCCTCGAGGATCCCTTTGTTTCCAGCACTTTGCCTGACAAATCCCACGCGGACGTAAATATCGAAGTCACCCTCCGCAACCATGCCGCCTCGGCAGTTAAGGGAACCCTGCGCGGGCACTTCGGCGATGTGGCTTTCACAACGCCGGTGACCATCGCCGCCGGGGCCACCCAGACGGTGAAACTGAACCCCACGACGCACCCGGCTCTGCGCTTGCAGAATCCCAAGCTGTGGTGGCCCGCCGGCTACGGCGAACCGAACCTCTATCCGGTCGAGCTCAGATTCGAAACCGCGGGCCGCAAGCTCTCCGATTCCAAGTCGTTCCAGGCGGGTGTGCGCCAGTTCACCTACACCGAGGAGAACGGCGCCCTCAAGATCTGGATCAACGGCCGGCGTCTGGCGCCTCGTGGCGGCAACTGGGGCTTTGGCGAGTCCATGCTGCGCTACCGTGCCCGCGAGTACGACACCGCCGTGCGCTACCACAGCGACATGCACTTCACCATGATCCGCAACTGGGTCGGGCAAGTCGGCGACGACGAGTTCTACCAGGCCTGCGACAAGTTTGGCGTCGTCGTATGGCAGGATTTCTGGCTGGCCAATCCGATGGATGGCCCCAACCCCGACGACAACGACATGTTCCTGCGCAACGTCCAGGACATGGTTCTGCGCCTCCGCAACCATCCCTCCATCGGCCTCTACTGCGGGCGCAATGAAGGCAATCCACCTAAGGTGCTCGACGACGGCATGCGCAAGATCCTGGCCGATTTGCATCCCGGCCTGCGCTACATCTCCAACTCGGCGATGGGTCTGGTGAGTGGCGGCGGACCCTACCGCTTCATGCCGCCCAAGTTCTATTTCCAATCCCGCCAGACCCCCAAGCTGCATAGCGAGCTGGGCCAACCCAACGTCGTTTCCCTCGACAGCCTGCGCGCCATGCTTCCGGCCTCCGCCCTCTGGCCCCAGGGAGCCTTGTGGGGCATTCACGATTTCTGTCTCGGCGGCGCTCAGTTCCTGGCCTCCTTCCGCCAGCGCATCGACCAGTCGTACGGCGGCGCGAACAGCCTCGAGGACTGGCTGACCCTGGCCCAGTTCGTCAATTACGAGGGCTATCGCGCCATGTTTGAAGCCCAGGGCAAAAACCGTATGGGGATGCTGCTCTGGATGAGCCACCCGGCCTGGCCCTCCTTCGTCTGGCAGACCTACGATTACTACTTCGAGCCGACCGGAGGCTACTTCGGCTCCAAGAAGGGCTCCGAACCCCTGCATATTCAATGGAATCCGGTCACCGACATGATCGACGTCGTGAACTACAGCGCCGGAGACGCCCGCGGCCTCACCGCCCGGGTCGAGCTTCTGAATATGGATGGCGCGCTGAAATGGGAGAAAACCGCCTCTCTCGATAGCGCCGAGGATAGCTTCCAATCACCCATTAAGATGGAGTACCCAGCCGGCCTGTCCCCCGTCCATTTCCTTCGCCTTACGCTGACCCGCGGCGCCCAGCTCGTGAGCGAGAACTTCTACTGGCGCGGCCTGGAGGAGGGCAACTTCCGCGCCCTTCGCGAATTGCCTAAGATCAAGCTCGAGGCAGCCACAACCGTGCAAAGGCAAAGCCAAAAGCAAAGCCAATGCTGGAGCATTTCCACCGAGATCTACAACCCCTCCAGCGCCCCGGCCGTGATGGTTCACTTGAAGGCCGTCCGCGAGACCAGCCGCGACCGCATCCTGCCCGCCATGTACAGCGACAACTTCATCTGGCTGATGCCCGGCGAGCGCCGGGCCATTCTCACCGAGGTTCAGGATGCCGACGCCCGCGGCGAGAAGCCGCAAGTCCTGGTGGAAGGCTTCAATACCGGAGAGGTGGTGTACCGCTAGCCACCGATTCAGTCTCCGCCGCCGCCTCCTGCCGCAGCAGCTCCAGGAACACCTGCGTGGCCCGGTTGAACTTCTTCCGGCGCCGGTGTATGATCCCCAGCGGCCGCTCCAGCGAGCATCCTTCCAGCGGGATCGCCACCAGCCGGCCCTCTTCGATGTCCTTGCGCAGCACGCGCACCGGCAGCAGGCTGACGCTGTTGCCTAGCGCCACCGCCTCCTTCATGGTCTGGATGTTGTCGAAGTGCATCACCAGGTTCACTTGGGCACCGCTATCTCTTAGAAAACGCCTGACTTCCCTGCCTACTCGGAGGTCGTCGTCGAAGGCCACGAAGTCCCTGTGCGCCAGGTCCGCCAGGCTCAGAACCGCCTTCGCAGCCAGCGGATGCGACGGCGCCACCGCCACCATCATGCGCTCCTGCCGCCAGGGGATGGCCGTCATCTCCTTGTTGGATTCAGGGTAGCTGACCAGCCCCAGGTCGGCCTGGTCGGCCAGTACCGCGTCATAGATCCGCTCGGGGCGCAGGTACTCCACCTGCAGCTCCGCTTCCTTCATCCTCCGGGATAGCTCCTCCTCCAGCCGCGACATGTCCGATAGGCCCACGGAGTAGATTGCCGCCACCCGCACCCGGCCCTGCTCCCGGCCCCGCAACTGACCTAGCGCCTCGTCCAACTCCTGCTTGCGCCGCAGGACGTCCCGGCAGAAGTCGTGGTACAGGTGTCCCGCCTCGGTCACCTCCAGCGGCCGTTTGCTGCGATCCAGGAGCTGCACGCCGAGCAGCCGTTCCGTCTCCTGAAGGTGCTGGCTGGCGGCGGACTGGCTCACGCCGCTGACTTGCGCCCCCTGGCTCACGCTGCGGGCATGAACTATCTCCCTGAACAGCTTCAGGTGCTGAACCATCATAAGCGCAGCTTAGCATCACATCGCCTTATATAGCAAGCTCAAAAATTCTGATTGACTAATAATGGGGTTCTGTTCTATTCTAGGTATCCCGTCGTTTTAGGAGTCGCCCATGCAGGAGACCCGCCCCGCCGCTACCGCTGTAGCTGTCACGGCCTTCATCTGCTCCAACTGCGCCCGCCCCGGCATTGCGCCGAGCTCGGCGGGCCGGCCGCGTCCCATCGTTCCGGATTTCCAGTGGCCTGTCCCGGTGCGTGAAGTGCTCGTAGCCTGCACCGGGCGCCTTCAGCCCGAGCACGTTCTGAAAGCCTTCGAGACCGGCTCCGACGTGGTTTGCGCGGTGGGGTGCGAGGAGGACAACTGCCACTACCTGGAAGGCAGCCAGCGCTGCGCCCGCCGGGTGGACTACCTCCGCTCCATCCTCGATGAGATCGGACTGGGCGGCAAACGTCTGCTGTTCTTCCACCTGCCCGGCACCGCCGCACAAGACCTGGCGCTAGGCGCGGGAAAGCCTGAGCCGGCCGACGGCTCCGAGGCCCGCAACGCCCGGATCGGCACCCTCCGCGAGCAGATGACGCAGGCCCTGGAGGGCTTGCCCCTCAACCCCATGCACGCCGCTCCCGCGCCCGAAGCGGTCGCACAGATCCCCCAGGAAGTGGATACCCTCGATGACGACAACGAAGAGTAAACTTGGCGAGGCCCTGACCTCGGGCCGGCTGGTAATCACCGCCGAGTGCCTGCCGCCGCGAACCGGTGGCGCCGACGCCGTGAAGCAGCTCGCGGCCCTGCTGCCGTCCAAACTGGACGCCGTGGTGGTGGCGGATAACCCCGAAAAGATCGGCGGATCGGCCCTGGCCTGCGCCAGCCTGCTGGTCCGCGAAGGCCTTACCACGGTGCTTTCCATGGTGACCCGCGACCGCAACCGAATCGCCCTGGAGAGCGACGCACTGGGCGCCGCGGCGCTGGGCATCGACGGCATCCTCTGCCTCAGCGGCCACCACCAGTCGCTGGGGGTTTCTCCGCAGGCGGCCGGGGTCTACGACATCGACTCGATCCAGTTCACCCAGATGGTGAAGGGTTGGGACTTCGCGGAACTGCTGGTGGGGGCGGCGGCCCACCCTTACCAGTTGCCGCTCGGGCTGACCATGTTGCGCCTCAAGAAGAAGGTCGCGGCGGGCGCCGACTTCCTGCTGACCGAAGCGGTCACCGATCTGCCCGCTTTCACGCGCTGGATGGAGGCCGTGCGGGCGGCCGGGCTGGATAAGAAGACCGCCATCCTGGCCGGCGTGCAGCCCGGCGAGGGCGCCGCGAAACTGGCCGCCCAGCTCAGAACCGTGCCCGGCGTGCGCGGCATACACATACTCAGCGGCGGCTGCGAGGCGCAGGCCGCCGGAGTGATCGCAGCCGCGGGATTGGCCTGACATGCCCGACCGTTACCACATACACACCGCTCCCATCGCCCCCCGGTTCCGCCGGGTGGGCAAGTTCGGCAACGTGGATTGGCGCGAGGACTGTTCCCGCTGCTCCAACTGCGTCAAGCTGCGCTGCCTCTACGACGTGTACCGGCACGAGGCGGCCTATAATCGCGACCCGCTCGCGGCGGTCGAGACGCTGGACGAATGCAAGGCCTGCCTTTCCTGCGTGCAGGGTTGCACCAAGGGCCTGCTGAGCGTTTCGGTGAACCCGGGTTACCTGGAGATGGGCGACGAGTACTGGAAGCCCGACATCCTGCTCAGCACCTGGAACCAGTCCGACGCGGGCCGAATCCCGGTCTCCGGGGCGGGCTATCGCGGCCGGTTCCACGGCCCCGGCTTCGACTCCATCTGGACGGATATGTCCGAGATCGTGCGTCCCACGCGGGACGGCATACACGGGCGCGAGTACATCTCGACCTCGGTGGATATCGGCCCCAAGCCCATGCGGTTGCGGTTCGCGGCGGATGGGCAAATGCTCACGCCGCCCTCGCATCTGATCGAGATACAGCTTCCGGCGATATTGGACCTGCCCAGCTGGGCGGTGGAGAGCCGGCACCTGGCCGGCGCCCGCGCCGCAGCCGCCCAGGCGCTGCATACATTGGCCGTGATGCCGGCCCGCGATGCGATGGGGCTGCCGGTCGAGCAACTGCCGTTCGTGGTTCCCCTGGTCGCCGGCCAGAACGAGATCGAGCCCTGCCAGGCGGTTCTGAAGGCCGCACGTCTGGCACAAGTTGGTGATGGAGCCGATGCGGCCGAACTGGCTGGCAAGATGCTGGCCGTCAACCCGGGATTGATTGTCTCGGTCCGCATGACGCTCGGCCCGGCGAGCGCCGACCGGATTCTGGAACTGGTCCGCGCCGGTCTGAAGGTGTTCCATCTCTGCGCCGATCTGCATGGGCGCGAACGGCTCTCCGACGGGCGGCCCGGCCGGCACATCAAGGACGCCCTGCGCGAAGTACACGGGCGGCTGGTGAAGGAACGGCTGCGCGACGAGGTCACGCTCATCGTGGGCGGCGGCATCGCGCTGGCCGAGCACATGGCCAAGGCGATCATCTGCGGGGCCGATCTGGTGGCCCTGGATACGCCGCTATTGGTGGCGCTGGGCTGCCGGGTCTGCCGCGACGGCCGCCCCTGCGACTCCGGCGACCGCTGCCCGGCCGAGATCGGCGCCGCCGACGCCGCCTACGCGACCCAGCGCATGGTGAACCTGATGGGCGCCTGGCACAGCCAGCTCATCGAGGTGCTGGGGGCCATGGGAATCCGCGAAGTCCGCCGGCTGCGCGGCGAAGTGGGACGGGCCATTTTCATGGAAGACATCGAGAGGGAGGCATTCGGCGATATGGCCCGCGTGTCTCGACAGCAGGTGCGTGTATGACAGCGTGCGTTGCCCCCATTCCCGCGGAAGTTCGGGGCCAGAGCGATTGGCCGCAAACCGAAGTCGGCCGGGAGATTCGCCCGGCGCCGGACCGCTATCGCAATGCTCTGGGGAAGTACAAGATCGACCGCCTGGCGCGCTGCGCCTCGTGCGGCCATTGCGTCGAAGTCTGCCAGTATGGGGTACACGTCAAGCCGGAAGGCTACGCCTTCACGCTGCGGCCGCTGGACCATCTGTGCATCGGCCCGGAGTGCGCCGAGACCGCGGAGTCCTGCGTGGCGCAGTGCCCGCAGAAGGCGCTCAGCATGCGGCGCAATCCGAGCGCCGATTGCATGGGCGATCCGCGCTGGTCGAGCGACCTGATCCTGGCCACCTGGCACCAGGCTGCCACCGGGCACGCCGCGCCGCCGCACCTGGAATCCCGGACGGGCGCCTCGGGCGGCGGGTTCGACAGCCTGCGCTTCAAGTTCGAGACGGAGGGGTTCGAGGAGCCGGCCCCCGTTCCGGCCGCGGAGATCGACACGGGCCTGGATTTGAACCATCGCGGCGACGGCCGGCCGCAGATCCACATCGACCTTCCGGTGTACGGCGGCGGGATGAGCTTCGGGTCGGTGAGCATCCACACGATACTCGCGAAAGCGCGGGCGGCGGTAGCCTGGAACAGCTTCACCTGCACCGGGGAGGGCGGGTATCACGACCGTCTGCGGCCCTACGACGACCACGTGATTACGCAAGTGGCGACCGGCCTGTTCGGAGTGCGGGAGGAGACCATACAGCGGGTGCGGATTGTGGAGTTCAAGTACGCGCAGGGCGCCAAGCCGGGCCTGGGCGGGCACCTGCTGGGCGACAAGAACACTCCGCCGGTGGCCCGCATGCGCGAGGCGGTGGCCGGCAACGCGCTGTTCAGCCCGTTCCCATTCCACAGCGTATACAGCGTCGAAGACCACAAGAAGCACGTGGACTGGATCAAGGAAGTGAACTCGACCTGCCTGGTGAGCGTGAAGGTGTCGACGCCCACCGATGTAGACATGGTGGCGGTGGGCAGCTACTACGCGGGCGCGCACATCATCCACCTGGACGGCAGCTACGGCGGCACCGGCGCGGCGCCCGATATCGCCAAGAAGAACATCGCGATGCCCATCGAGTACGCCATTCCGAAGGTACACAAATTCCTGGCGGCGGAGGGCATTCGGGATCAGGTCACCTTCATCGCCTCGGGCGGCATCCGCACGGCTTACGACGCCTTGAAGGCCATCGCGCTGGGCGCGGATGGGGTGGTGATCGGGACGCCCGAGCTGGTGGCCCTGGGCTGCGTGAGGTGTTCCTGCTGCGAGAGCGGCCGGGGCTGCCCGCGCGGCATCGCCACCACCGATCCCGAGCTGATGATGCAGATGAGCCTGGAGTGGGCCACGCAGCGCCTGGTCAACCTGCTCAACGCCTGGAGAGAGCAGATGGTCGAGGTGCTCTCGCGGCTGGGGATGAGGTCGGCGAGGGAATTGCGCGGGCGCAGCGACGTGCTGTGCTACGTGAGCGAGGAGCCGGCCCAAGGCAGGGAGGTTGCCCCATGAGCGACTACGCCGAACGATTGCTGGCCAGCCGGTCGCAGGTGTACACGGGTCCGGAGCAGCCGGTCGATCCCGAGCGGGCGGAAGAGGGCGGCTGCGGCGTCACTGGCTTCGCCTGCACCGTGCCCGTAAAGGGGCGGTTCATCTACGAGCCCTCGATTCAGATGCAGAACCGGGGCAACGGGAAAGGGGGCGGCATCGCGGCGGTGGGCCTGGTGGCCGAGCAACTGGGCATCTCGAACGAGATGCTGGGGAGCCACTATCTGCTACAGATCGCGCTGCTCGATCCCGAGTGCCATGCCGAGCTGGAGCGGCAGTTCATCCTGCCCAACTTCGACATCGCGGTTTCCACGCGGCAGCCGCACCTGGACGATTACCGCGAGATTCCCGGGCTGGAGGTCCGGCCGCCGGACGTGCATCGCTACGTGGCGCGGGCCAAGCCGGAGGCGCTGAAGGCTTTCGCCGAGAGCGCGGGCTTGCAGGACCTGGAGCCGCGGGCGCTGGAAGACGAGTTCGTGTGGCGCAACTCCTACCAGCTCAACGACACGTTCTACGCATCGCTGGGCGAGAAGCGGGCGTTCGTGCTTTCGCATTCGCGGAACCTGCTGGTCTACAAGATGGTGGGCTACGCCGAGCAGAACGTGGAGTATTACAAGTTGCAGGATTTCAAGGCGCACGTGTGGATCGCGCACCAGCGCTATCCCACCAAGGGCCGCGTCTGGCATCCCGGCGGAGCGCACCCGTTCGTGGGATTGAACGAAGCGCTGGTTCACAACGGCGACTTCGCCAACTACCACTCGGTGTGCGAGTATCTGCGCCAGCGCAACATACGGCAGCAGTTCCTGACGGACACCGAAGTCTCGGTGCAGCTTTTTGATTTGTGGGACCGGGTTTACGGATATCCGCTGGAGTACATCATCGAGGCGTTGGCGCCCACGACCGAACTGGATTTCGACCAGTTGCCGCCCGAGAAGCAGGTCATCTACCGGCAGATCCAAGCGACGCATATACACGCATCGCCGGACGGGCCGTGGTTCTTCATCATCGCGCGCAGCCAGGGGGAACGGTTCCAACTGCTGGGCATTACCGACACGGCCATGCTGCGGCCGCAGGTATTCGCGCTGTCGGATTGCGGCGAGGTGCAGATCGGGCTGATCTGCTCGGAGAAGCAGGCCATCGACGCCACCTTGCGGAGCCTGGCCAAAGAGGACCCGCGCTTCTGCCCGGTGGCGGACAAGTATTGGAACGCGCGGGGCGGCTCGTCGAGCGACGGGGGCGCGTTTATCTTCACGGTGGCGCCGGGCGAAAACGGCGACGCGGGCCGGATGCGCCTGTCCTGTACCGACAAGTTCGGGAGAGAGGTCAAGCGCGAAACGGGCACGGTGCGCTGCGACGTGGCCAGCGTCGAAACGCCGGCGAACGGGTCGTCCAACGGGATTCAGGAGGAGCTGCGCTCGGGCGAGGTGGCGGCCCTTTTCGCCCAGGTGCGAGAGCTGCCCTCCTGGCCGGCCGGCCAACTGCGGCAATTCTGCGAGGGAGTACTGGAAGGCGCGGACAATCCGAAATCGCGCGCCACGGCTATCGAGCTGCTGAGCAGGCTGCACGACCGGCGGTTCCAAGGCGGCGACAAGCGGCGGGCCACGGTAGTGCAAGTGATCGAGGAAACGCTGGACCGGCTTTTCGATTCGGCTCCGCTGTTCGGCGAGCCGGGAACGCGCTACTGGCGGCGGATTACCTGGGCGACGCGCGACCGGCTGGCCGCTCCGGAGACGGGCGAAGAGCTGTTGTGCATCGACAGCCAGGGCTTCCCGCCGGAGGGCGACCATTGCGACGCGGTGCTGCTGCGCAAAGCTTACAAGGCGGGCTGGAAACGGTTCGCCGTGTATCGCCTGCGCGGGCAACGATTCCACGGAGTGGGGCTGGGCGCGGCCACCGACGGCGTGCGCATCGATCTGTACGGGTCGAATGGCGATTACACCGCCAGCGGCATGGACGGCCTGGAGATACACATACACGGCAACGCCCAGGACCAGGTGGCGCAGATCGCCAAGCGCGGCAAATTGGTGATCCACGGCGATGTGGGACAGACCTTCATGTACGGGGCCAAGGGCGGCGAAGTGTACGTCCTGGGCAACGCGGCGGGCCGGCCGTTGATCAACGCGGTAGGCCATCCGAGGGTGGTCATCAACGGCACCTGCCTGGACTTTCTGGCGGAGTCGTTCATGGCGGGAGATCCGCTGGCCGGGGGCGGATTCGTGATCCTCAACGGCGTGGAGTTCGACACCAGCGGCCGGCTGACGCCGCAAGCCTCGCCGTACCCTGGCAGCAATTTGTTCTCGCTGGCCAGCGGCGGGGCCATCTATCTGCGCGACCCGGGCCAGTCGGTGGTGGAGCGCCAGCTCAACGGCGGAGTGTTCTCGCCGCTGGGCGACAAGGACTGGCGGATGATTCGCGGCTACCTGGAAGAGAACGAGCGGCTGTTCGGCATCCCGGTGGAGGAGTTGCTGCGGGTGGATGGAAAGATCAGAAGCCCGCAGGAGGTCTACCGCAAGGTCAGCGCGGTGAAGCTGTCGGTGCTGGCCGGGTCGGAGAAGAAGAAATGACCGCGGCAATCGTAGAACTCGAAGACGTTGGCGGCCGGCTGGCCCTGGAGGTGAAGGAGCGCAGCGGGGCCGCGCCCATGAGCTGCTACCAGTGCGCGAAATGCTCGAGCGGCTGTCCGGTGGCCGGGGGGGCGGATCTGAAGCCGCACGAACTGGTGCGGATGGTGCAGATGAACCAGCGCAGAGCGGTGCTCAGGAGCCGGTTCATTTGGGAATGCACGTCCTGCCAGACCTGCGTCACGCGCTGCCCGCAGAAGGTGGACATTCCAGCCATGAACGACGCGCTGCGGGCCATGAGCGCGAGCGAGGGAGTGACGGCGCCGGGCACGGCGGTTCCGCTGTTCAACGAGATCTTCCTGAAAAGCGTCCGCAAGCGGGGGCGGGTTTACGAACTGGGCCTGATGGCGGCGTTCAAGCTGCGCAGCATCCGGCTGTTCGAGGATGCGACCAAGGCGCCCATGATGCTGGCCAAAGGCAAACTGCCGCTCAGCGGGCCGCAAGTGGCCGGGCGGAGCGAACGAGAGCGGATGTTCCGCGAGGCGGCCGAGGGAGGTGGCGAGTGAGTTACGTATTCTTTCCCGGCTGCTCGCTGGATGGCACGGCCAAGGACTTCCATCGCTCGACTCTGGCGGTGGCGGCCCGGCTGGGCCTGGCATTGCCCGAGATGAAGGACTGGATCTGTTGCGGCTCGACGGCCGCGCATAGCACGGACCCGCTGCTGGCCGACGCGCTGCCGGCCCACAACCTGTTCGCCGCCGGCGGGCAAACGGTGGCGGTGGCCTGCGCCGCTTGTTATAGCCGGCTGAAGACGGCCAACCATCACATCGCCGGAGACGCGGCGGTGCGGGCGAAGGTGGCGCGCCTCGTGGGAGGCGATTACGACGGCCTGACGCCGGTGCGGCACCTGCTCGAGATTCTCTGCCAGGACATAGGGCGCGCGCGGATCGCCAAGGCGGTGAGCCGTCCGCTTCGGGGACTGAAGGTGGCCTGCTACTACGGCTGTTTGCTATCGCGCCCGCCGGAAGTTACTCACTTCGACGACGCCGAGAACCCCACGCTGATGGACCAGCTCATGGCGACGGCCGGAGCCACGCCGGTGGACTGGCCGCATAAGACGGAGTGCTGCGGGGCCAGCTTCTCGATCACGGACGCGAGCATTGTATTGAAGCTGAGCAACCAGATCCTGTCGATGGCGCAGGCCGCCGGGGTGGATTGCATCGCGACCGCCTGCCCGCTGTGCCAGCTCAACCTGGACATGCGGCAGAAGGACATCGAGAGACGGTACGAGCGGAAGTACAACCTGCCGGTGTTCTACTTCACGCAACTGCTGGGGCTGGCGCTAGGCTGCACGCCGCAGCAAGTGTCGCTGGAGAGCCTGGTGGTAGAGCCGTACGATCTGCTGGAATCCAGAGGGATTTGCGGCGCCGAGGCACGACGATGAGCGGAACGAACGGAAATGGACACCAGCCCGCCGAGGCCGTGGGCGCGGTGTTGGTGTGCGGGGCCGGGATCACGGGCATACAGGCTTCGCTCGACCTGGCGGAGAGCGGATTCAAGGTCTACCTGGTGGATTCGTCGCCGGCGATCGGCGGGCGAATGGCCCAGTTGGACAAGACGTTTCCGACGGGCGACTGCGCGATGTGCATTCTCTCGCCGAAGCTGGTGGAGTGCGCGCGGAACAAGAACATCGAGATCCTGACGCTGGCGGATGTGGAGGGAATCTCGGGCGCGCCGGGCAACTTCAAGGTGAAGATCCGGCAGAGGCCGCGCTACGTGGATGTGGACAAGTGCAATGCCTGCGGCGACTGCACGGAGGCTTGCCCGGTGGAACTGCCCAGCGAATTCGACCGGCGGCTGGGCACGCGCAAGGCGATCTTCCGCCCTTACCCGCAGGCCATCCCGAACGTGTTTGGGATTTCGAAGTCCGAAGGGCCCGCGCCGTGCAAATCGTCGTGCCCGGCCGGAGTGAACGCGCAGGGGTACGTGGCGCTGATCGCGGCGGGGAAGTTCAAAGAGGCCTACGAACTGATCCGCGAGCGCTGCCCGCTGCCGGCGGCGTGCGGACGGGTGTGCCAGCATCCCTGCGAAGACCATTGCAACCGCGGCGAGATCGACCAGGCGGTCGCGGTGCGCGATCTGAAGCGATTCGCGGCCGATTACATAGAGTTCAATCCGGATCAGTATCCGCCGGCCAAGCCCGCGGACAAGAAGCTGGATGCGAAGGTGGCCATCATCGGCGGCGGACCGGCGGGGCTGACCGCGGCCTCCGATCTGGCGCTGCGGGGCTACGGCGTGACGCTGTTCGAGGTGCAGCCGCACCTGGGCGGCATGCTGCGCTACGGCATTCCGAGTTACCGCCTGCCCCGGGAGGTTTTGGATAAAGAGATCCAGTACATCCTGGACCTGGGCGTGGAGGCCAAGACGGGCACGCCGGCCGGCGACCCGAAGAAGCTGCTGGAAGACGGGTTCAAGGCCGTGTTCGCGGCGCCGGGCGCGTGGGTCAGCCGGAAACTGGGCATCGAAGGCGAAGACGCCGCGGGAGTTTGGGCGGGCCTGGATTTCCTGCGCCGGGTAAATAGCGGCGAGACGCCCGCGATCGGGCCGAAGGTAGTGGTGATCGGCGGCGGCGACGTGGCCATGGACGCCGCGCGCTGCGCCCTGCGGCTGCCGGGCGTGGAATTGGTGCAACTGGCGTGTCTGGAGAGCCGCGCGGAAATGCCGGCGCACTCGTGGGAAGCGGCCGAGGCGCTGGAAGAAGGAGTGGTGTTCCACGATAGCGCCGGGCCGACGCGGATCGAGTCGAGCGACGGCAAGGTGACGGGTGTGGCCTTCCGCAACTGCGTGAGCGTGTTCGACGAGAACAAGCAATTCAACCCGAAGTTCGACGATTCGAGAACCGGCAGGCTGGCGGCGGACACGGTGATCGTGACCATCGGGCAGGGAATCGACGCGGCCGGGCTGGGCGTGGAAACGGGCCCCGGCGGGCGGATCGTGGCCGACCGGGATACGCTGGCGACCGGCATTCCGGGCCTGTTCGCGGGCGGCGATGCGGTGCTGGGACCGGCTTCCATGGTGGACGCGATGGCGCAGGGGCACAAGGCGGCCGAGGCGATCGACGCATTCCTGCGAGGCGTGAAGATGGCGCCGGCGCAGGCTTCCGCGGGGGCCGAGACGGCGAGCAATCCGCGGCCCGACGCTCCGCGGCAGGAACGCGTGAAGATGCCGCAAGCCGAGGCGGCGGCGCGGGTTCGAGACTTCGGCGAGATCGACCACGGCTACAGCGTGGAGCAGGCCGTGGCGGAGGCCAAACGGTGCCTGGCGTGCGGCCTGTGCAGCGAGTGCATGCAGTGCGTGAAGGCGTGCTCGGCGGGAGCGGTGTGCCACGAGCAGCAGGCTGCGGAGATAGAGATCGAGGCCGGCAGCGTGATCCTGACGCCGGGCTTCGAGGAGTTCCAAGCTTCGCTGCGCGGCGAGTTCGGGCACGGGCGATATGCCAACGTGCTGAGCAGCGTGCAATTCGAACGGATGCTCTCGGCCGCAGGGCCGACCGGCGGACATGTCGAGCGGCCTTCGGACGGGGGCGCGGTGAAGCGCATCGCATTCGTACAGTGCGTGGGCAGCCGCGACGCGGCGCGGGGCAACGGCTACTGCTCGTCCATCTGCTGCATGAGCGCGACGAAGGAGGCGATGGTCGCCCTCGAACATGCGCGCGGCCAGCAGTTGGAGATCTCGATCTTCTGCATGGATGTGCGGGCCTTCGGCAAGGAGTTCGACAGCTACGTGAACCGCGCCCGGGACGAGCAGGGCGTGAAGTACATCCGGGCCATCCCCTCGCGGGTGATCGAGATGCCCGGCACGAAAGACCTGCGCGTGCGCTACTTCGACGCGGAGGGGAAGGAAGAGCAGTGGGAATTCGACCTGGTGGTGCTGAGCGTGGGGATGCGGGTTCCCGAGAGCCTGCGGAAGATGGCGGGGCGGCTGGGCCTCGATCTCAACGAGTTCGGCTTCGCGAAGACGGATCGCCTCGCGCCGCAGGCAAGCTCGAAGCCCGGCCTGTACGTGGCGGGAGCGTTTCAGGAGCCCAAGGACATTCCCGAATCGGTGGCGCAGGCCTCGGCGGCGGCGGCGTGCGCGATGGACCAACTCAGCGCGGTCCGCGGCAACTTGATCGAGCGGCGGGAATACCCATGGGAGCGGGACACGACCGACGAAGCTCCACGGGTGGGCGTGTTCATCTGCCACTGCGGGCAGAATATCGCTTCGGTGATCGACGTTGAGCAGGTGGCGAAGAAGGCGGCCGGGATGCCCAACGTGTTCCACGCCGAAGCCAGCCTGTACACCTGCTCGGACACCAACCAGCAGCACATCAAGGACATGATCGCCAAGCATCGGCTGAACCGGCTGGTGGTGGCCTCCTGCTCGCCGCGCACGCACGAGATCCTGTTCCAGGAGACGCTGCGGGAGAGCGGGCTGAACCAGTACCTGTTCGCGATGACGAACATCCGCGACCAGTGCTCGTGGGTCCACAAGGACGACCCCGATGCGGCGACGGCCAAAGCGGTGGACCTGATGGCCATGGCGGTGGGGCGGGCGCGGCGCCTGAAGGCGCTGCAGACGGGACAACTGCCGGTGACGGCGTCGGCGCTGATCCTGGGCGGCGGACTGGCCGGGATGACCGCGGCGCTGGGCATCGCGGACCAGGGTTTCGAGGTGCACCTGGTGGAGAAGGAGCCGGCGCTGGGCGGCTTGCTGCGCAACATACACGCGACGCTCGAGGGGGCGGATGTGGCGGCCTACCTGCGCCAATTAGCGGCCAAGGTGCAGGCCCATCCCAAGATCAACGTGTACCTGAACACGACGCCCGCGAGCATCGCCGGACATGTGGGCAATTTCAAGAGCGTGCTGAACGTGGCGGGGCACGAACTGCCTATCAGCCACGGCGTGGTCATTGTCGCGACGGGCGGGCAGGAGCGGCCCACGGAGTTGTACTTACACGGCCGGAACCCGCATGTTACGACGCAGAGTAAGTTGGAGGCAGCGCTGGCCGGGGGCAAGCTACCACCCGAGTTGGAGGGGAAGGCGAATCCCACGGTGGTCATGATCCAGTGCGTGGAGAGCCGCAACGACGAGCATACTTACTGCAGCCGGGTGTGCTGCTCGGAGGCGGTCAAGAACGCGCTGGAGATTAAACGGCGATTACCCAAAGCCAATGTGGTGGTGCTGGGCCGCGACATACGCACCTACGGATTCCGCGAGCTGTATTTCCAGAAGGCGCGGGAAGAAGGGATTCTGTTCGTGCGCCATCCGGAGAAGGACGCGCCGGAGGTGACGGAGGGCAATGGGCGGCTGCGGGTGCGGGTACACGACACCTCGGGCAACCGCGAGTTGCTGCTCTCGCCGGATCTGCTGGTGCTCTCGACGGGCATCGCTCCGGCGGCGGGCAACCCTGCGCTCTCGGGCCTGCTGCGCAGCGCGCTCACAGCCGACGGGTTCTTCCTGGAGGCGCATCCCAAGCTGCGGCCGGTGGATCTGGCCAACGAGGGAGAGTTCCTGTGCGGCCTGGCGCACTCGCCGCGAAGCATGGACGAGACCATCGCCCAGGCTCAGGCTACGGTGGGGCGGGCAACCACGGTGCTTTCGAAGACGCACCTGGAGATTCCGGGCCAAGTGGCCAAGGTGGATCCCGAGAACTGCGTGGCGTGCGCGACCTGCGTGAAAGTGTGTCCCTACGGCGCTCCCATGATCAACGATCTGAAGAAGGCGGAGATCCAGGGGGCGAAATGCATGGGGTGCGGAAGCTGCGCGGCCGCCTGCCCGGCCAGGACGATCGGCCTGCAGCACCAGGAAGACGACGCGCTGGTGGCCATGCTGGACGAGTTACTGGTGGGGGGAGGAGTAAGCGCATGAGCCGGTCAAACGAGTGGGAACCCGAGATCATCGCCTTCTGTTGTAACTACTGCGCGTACGCGGCGGCGGACCTGGCCGGTTCGAAGCGCATGCAGTATCCGGCCAGCGTGCGGATCATACACGCGCCGTGCACGGGGAAGATCGAGATGGAGCATATCCTGGAGGCGTTCGTGAAGGGCGTCGACGGAATCCTGGTGGCCGGATGCCTGGAAGGCGGCTGCCACTTTCTGGAAGGCAACCTGCGGGCCCGCAAACGCACGGACCGCATCCGTGAGATGCTGGAGGAGATCGGCGTGGGAGGAGCGCGGCTGAAGATGGTGAACCTCTCGGCGGCCATGGCGCCCACGTTTGTCGAGAGCGTGCAGGAGATGGTGAAGACGGTGAAGGCGCTGGGGCCGAGTCCGCTGAAGGAACCGAAGCAGCTAGAAAGTGTGGGAAAGATATGATCGTCGCAAGCCCGAAATCGGTTACGGAATTGAAGAACCTGATCGCGCGCCACGGCAAGGTGCTGTTCGTGGGCTGCGGCACCTGTGTGACAGTGTGCCTGGCGGGGGGCGAACGCGAGGTGGGCATCGCCTCGTACGCTGTCCGGATGGCGCGCAAGATCGAGGGCAAGCCGCTGGATCTGACGCAAGTCACCATCGAGCGCCAGTGCGAGAACGAGTTCATCAAGGACCTGGCGGAGCCGGCGGCCAAGGCGGACGCCATCGTTTCGTTCGGCTGCGGCGCGGGCGTGCAGGCGATCGCGGAGAGGTTTCCCAATAAGCCGGTCTACGCCGGGCTGAACACGCAGTTCCTGGGCATTCTGGAGGAGCAGGCGGTCTGGACCGAGAAATGCATGGGCTGCGGCGACTGCATGCTGGCCGAGTTCGGAGGAGTCTGCCCGGTGACGCGCTGCGCGAAGCGGATGCTGAACGGCCCCTGCGGCGGCTCGACGGAGACGCACTGCGAGGTGGACGAGGAGCGCCCCTGCGCCTGGCAGCTCATCTACACGCGGCTGAAGAACATCGGGGAACTGGACCGGCTGGATAGGATCGTGCCGCCCAAGGACTGGAGCGCGGCGTGGCACGGCGGAGCGCGCAAGGTGGTGCGGAAAGAGCACCGGGTGTAGCCATCCGGCTGGCGCGGCGGTCGAGCCCGTGGAACCCGATTGAGTGCGGCGGTACAATACCTGTAGGCGGGCGAAGCAGTGGACGAGGCGAGATGGCCAGCGATCTGAACCACCAGAAACAGGAGCTCCATGAGCTGGTGGACCGGCTTGTGCCCAGCCAAGTCTATGCCGTGCGCGGCCTGCTGGAGGCGATGTTGGATCCCGTCTCGCGCGCCGTCGCCAACGCGCCCATGGACGATGAGCCGCTCACGGCGGAAGAGGCGCAGGCTCTCGGCGAAGCCCGCGAGTGGCTCAAACACCACACTCCGATTCCGCACGAGCTGGTGCTGGCCGAACTCGGCATCACGCAGGAAGAGATCGAAAACTTCAAGGAACCGGCGTGAAGCGGATCGCCTGGACCGAACAGGCCCGGGCCGACGTTCGCGCTATGGATCGGGCCGCAGCCATGCGCATCTTGCGTGCCTTGCATCGATTCGCGGAAACGGGCACAGGGGATGTCAAGGCTCTCCAGGGCGACATGGAGGAGCTGCGACTGCGGGTGGGCGATTACCGGCTCTTCTTCGTCTGCTCGAGCGACGGCGCCATCGAGGTTCGCCGTATCCGCCATCGCCGCGAAGCCTATCGTTGACCCTGTTTTCGCGCGCCTCGCATCCACGGGCATCTCCTGCGTCTCACGACGACAGGGTGCGAGAAAAGCGGGCGGGTCACTTACTCAAGCGCAAGACCTGGGAAGAGATGGAGAGGAAGGCTTGCGCGAGAGAGGCGGGGCTGGAGGAGAATACGAAGGTGCCCTGCGGCTGTGTGGAGTAAGTCGCGCAGTTGGCTTCGCTCGAGCAGGCGCTGTACTTCGCCGGGCTGTTGTAATTATCCCCGTTCGGATCGTTGGCCAGGCGCTGCATGAGGACGTAGTCGGGCGGGTTGGTGGAGGTTCCTCCCAGGCCGATGCCAAAGAAGTAGGCGGGGATGGTCGCGTTGGTGCGGGCCCGATAGGCGGCGTTGTCGGTCGCATTCAAGGCCGCGTTATGGTAGGTGGTCCAACTGTTGGCCACGATATGCGAGCCGGTAAGAGTGACGGGAAGGTATCCGTAAGCGGGGTTTAACGAATTGCCCCAAACGTCGGTGACCGGGAACCAGGCGATGTCGGCGGGGGCCGGGTTGACGGTGTGGGTGTTGTCGAAAGCGCAGCCGGGCGCGGTGGTGGAACTGATGTAGGTGGAGCTGCTGAAGCTGTTGGCGGTGCCGGGGGCCCAGTATTTCATCATGACATCGTACTGGTTGCCGCTGTTTGGGTCGTCCGAGTAGACCGCGCCCACGATGCCGGCCGGAATGTTCGGAAAGTAGCTTCCGGAACCCAGTGTCTGGCCGGGGGTCCAACTGGGAAGGACGGCCGAGGTAGCAAAGCCGCCCTGGCTCTTCTTCTTGGTGTTCTTGTCGGTGCAGGTGCTGGTGGATGTGAGACCGGCGGTGTTGAGGGTGGAATCCCAAAAGTTGAGAGTGAGTGTATTGGGCAAGCCGTCGGTCTCGAACATGATGACATTCAGGGCGCCCGGAAGGTTCATCTGGTAAACCGCGTTGTAGGCGACCGAAATGGCCTGGGCGGTGCTGGTGCCTCCGGCGCAGACGATGGTATCCAGGGCTCCGGTTCCGCTTCCCGAGTCGTTCTGATAGCCCAGCACGGATTGGAAGCTGGTGGTGGGGTTGGAGTGGATGTAGACGTTGTCGCTGAAGGAGACCAAGCCGATCTGGTCGCGGCCCTCGGCGAACTGGCCGGTGAAGAGCTTGGCGGCGGTGACCATGCTGGCGCAAGCGCCGGCGTTCTGCATGGAGCCGGAGCGATCGAGCACCATCATGATCACCACGTCGCGGCGGGAGGCGTTGCCGGTCGTGGAGAGCAGGGTGGGCTGGGCGCTGAACCAATTCATGAAGTAGCCGGGCACCGTGGTGGAGGCGACAACCGTGACGTTGCGGACATGCGCGTTGTTGGGATCGTCGAAAACGGTCACCGAGGCGGTGCTCATCTGCGTATTGGTGGTGCCCCAGGTCCCGGAGGGGAAATTGGCGTAGAACCAATCCACGGCGTTCTGCTGGGCGGAGGTGGCCTGGGCCGCGGTGGTCAGGCCAAGATTCAGCGCGCGGGCGGCGGCGAGAGCGGAGCCATCCACGGCGGCCTGGAGCCGGGCGCGGACCGAATAGAGAATGCCCACGTCGATCATCAACCCGACTACGGGGATGATGAACGTAAGGGACAGCGCCGCCACGATCAGACTGACTCCATTCCGCTTTCGAGCGCCCGCTGGATTGGTCATGAGAGTTCGCCTAGAAGAAGTAACGAGCATAGACTCCGCCCTCCGTGTAGCTTCCCAAGGCCAGATCCGGAGACTGGGCGTAGTACTCGGCGACGTAACAGACCTGCCCGTCCTGGAGCGCGGTCTGCCACAGGGCCTTGAAACTGGTCTGCGCGGCGGCGGGAAGCTTGGCTCCGGCGTCGGTGACCGGGTTCTGGACGATTCCTGCGCTGGAAATCGCCGTGGTGGAAGGATTGCCCAACGTGCTGGCCTTCTGGGCGGTCAGGGTTCCGTTTCCAAACTGGACGCGCTGGGTGAAGACGAAGCTGTTGGCGTTGGTGCACTGGCTGGCGCCGACGGAGGTGCAGTTGGGGCTGGTGGTCGAGCCGACGTACATGACTTCCGACAAGGTGACCAGGCTGTTACCGCCGTTTCCGGTATTGGTGGCGCTGTTTCCAGTGAATGCGGTTCCGATTTGAATGCTGAGGCCGGTGGCCAGCCGCTGCGCCAGTTGCTGCATGGAGTAGGTGGAAAAGTCGGCGCCGTGGATGTACATATTGTCGATGTCGCGGCAAACCTGGTTAACCTGGATGCTGCGGATCAGGTTCATGCCGGTGAGGAAGGCGCTCATCAGGAGACCCACCATCAGCAGGGCCGTGACGGCGAACTCGATAAGCTCCTGGCCGCCCTGGTTTCTTGCGCGCCTGTGGATGGCCATGTTCCCTCCTCGCGAGGCGGCCTCAGCGCGGCACCGAGTTGACGCCGGCCGGGTAGCCACCCAGCATGTCGGACGAATAGACGTTCACGTGGAACGGAGTGGTGGCGTACAAGGAACCCGCTCCGAGGGTGCCGCTCAGCGGCGCGATCCAGGCCCACGGAACGTTCTGCACCGAGACCTGGACGACGTTGCCCGGGATGTTTCCACCGGTTGTGATGGGGGTGGTCAGGTTGGTGGTGGTGTAGTAGTTTACGAAGATGTGTTTGGGACTGTCGGTGGCGGTGACCACGCCCAGGGCGTAGGTCTGCACTACCTGCTCGATGGAGGCATCCTGCCCCAGGGCTCCCGAAGTCTGAAAGGTGATGGCGTAGCGGCAGCCTTCCCGCACCGCGTTCTGGAGTGTGCTCCAGCGGAACAGCAGCAGGCCCAGGTCGGCGAAGGCGAAGACCAGCGCCAGGAGGGGAACCAGGGTGAAGGCGCACTCCAGGATGGTGTTGCCGCCCCCGGACTTACGGCGCGAATGGGAGACGCTCCGGCGCGTTCCCGGCTGTTCGGTGGTTCCCGCGATGGTTGCATCCATAATGCGGGCCGCTCCTGGAGGCTCCGGCTGGCCCGCGCCAACCCGGCCGAGGAAAGAAGAGCGGGCTAGCTCGATTAGGCACCCAACGGGGTAGGGATGGAATCGGGTGTTCGCCTTAGCTTTGGAGAAGTCTTGCCCCACGAGCGGCCCAGCCGTGGTAAGCTACACAGATTCACGCCACCGAGCCAGTTGAGGCAGGGTCCCCCGAGAACCTGGTGGCGCCCCTGAGACGGGAAGGGCCGATGCGCGCCGGAACGGACCGGCCGGCGCTCCGGCGGAAAGGAAGAGGAGCGCCGCCACGGGCGGGCTGCTCATCGTCATATGGAGCCAGAGCGGATAGGCTGGACCGAACGCATCGGCTACGCCGTGGGAGACCTCGGCTTCTGCCTGTACTGGAACACTTTTAGCGTCTTCCTGCTGATCTTCTACACCGACACTTTCGGGATCACTGCGGCCGCCGCGGGAACCATGCTCCTGGTGACGCGCACTTGGGACAACTTCGTCGATCCCATCATGGGAATGACGGCCGACCGGACACGATCGCGGTTCGGCAGGTTCCGTCCCTGGCTGCTGTGGATGTGTCTCCCGTTCGCGATCTCCGGCGTGCTTACGTTTACGGCGCCGAACCTGTCGCCGACCGGGAAGCTGGTTTACGCCTACGTCACGGTGACGCTGTTGATGCTGTTCTACACCATGCTCAACGTGCCCTATGCGGCGTTGCTGGGAGTCATCACGCGCCAGGGGGAGGAACGAACGCGGCTGTCGTCGTACCGTTTCGTGGGGGCCTTCACGGGCAATTTGGTGGTCCAGGGCACGTTTCTGTACCTGGTGAAGACGCTGGGAGGCGGCAACGATCGGCTGGGCTACCCGCTGACACTGGCGGTATATGGTACTGCCGCGATCTGCCTGTTTCTGTTCACGTTCGGTTCGACGAAGGAGCGCTTGCAGCCGGTCCGGAAATCGAGCGTCAAGGAGGACCTGGGGGACCTGACGCGCAACAAGCCGTGGATGGTTCTGGCGGCGGTCAATATCATGTTCCAGATCTGGGTGGGCATCCGGCTGGCGGCCCAGGTTTATTACTTCAAGTACGTGGTGGGAGACGCGGGTGCGTTTTCAACGTGGTCTTGGCTGCCTGCTTCCGTGTTGAAACCACTCTCGACCTGGAGCGGGATGGTGGCCTCGTGGATGCTGGCGGGCACGGCGTGCAGCCTGCTGGGCGCGTTGTCGGCGCCGAAGATGATGAAGCTGCTGGGCGGCAAACGCTCGGCCTACATCACGCTGTCGCTGATCAATGCCGCCTGCTGCACCGCGCTGTTCTTTGCCGGGCGGCGCGACTTCGTTCTGATCTACGCCAGCCAGATCGTGGGCTCCTTCGCCGGCGGGCCGTTGAGTCCGCTGGTGTGGGCCATGTTCGCGGACACGGCGGATTACGGCGAGTGGAAGTTCGGACGCCGCTCGACCGGCCTGGTCTTCTCCGCGGGCAGCTTCGCGCAAAAGATGGGCGCGGTGCTGGGCTCGGCGGTGGCCGGATGGCTGCTGTTTTACTATGGGTACCACCCGAACGTGGCGCAGACAGCCACGACGATATTCGGAATCCGCATGATGGTGGGCCTGCTGCCCGCGGCGGCCAGCGTGCTCACCGCGGTTGTGGCTCTCTTCTATATCCTGGATGCCAAGATGGAAAAGAAGATCGGCGCGGAGTTGAAGGAACGGCGTGCACTGGCCGGAGCGGCGGACAGCGAGGCCTGAACCAAGGGAGCGGACGATGAACGAGAAGACGAAATCCACGACCATCCTGGGCGGCGCGGTTCCGAACCTCCCGTGGGAGGAGAAGCCGGCGGGGTGCCGCGAAGTGGTGTGGCGCTATAGCGGGAACCCCATCATCGGGTGGAACCCGGTGGGGCGCGTGGCCCGCGTCTTTAATAGCGCCGCGATTCCTTACGAGGGCGGATTCGTGGGCGTGTTTCGCGCGGACCACCGCAACGCGCGGGCCGACCTGCACTTCGGCCGGAGCGCCGACGGGATTCACTGGGAACTGGAGCCGGAAATAATCCCGTGGCAGGACGAGCAGGGCCGGCCCAAGCCCAACAGTTACGGCTACGATCCGCGGTTACTGAAGATTGAGGATACTTACTACATCCTGTGGTGCGACGATTTTCCGGGGGCATCGATAGGGCTGGGGCGCACGCAGGACTTTCGCACGTGGATCAAGATGGAGAACCCGCTGATGCCGTTCAATCGCAACGGCGTCCTGTTTCCGCGGCGCATCGGCGGATTGTATGCGCTGCTGAGCCGGCCGAGCGACTCCGGGCACACGCCGTTCGGAGACATCGTGCTGAGCCACAGTCCGGACCTGACTTACTGGGGCAAACACCGCCTGGTGATGAGCCGGGGAGGCAAGGGCTGGTGGCAGAGCACGAAGATCGGGGCGGGCCCGGCGCCTATCGAGACGACGGAGGGCTGGCTGCTCTTCTATCACGGAGTCACCACGACCTGCAATGGCTACGTGTACAGCACGGGCGCGGCGCTGCTGGACCTGGACGATCCCAGCCGGGTACTGTACCGCACGCGGGATTACATCATGACGCCGGAGAAGGAGTACGAGACCACGGGTTTCGTTCCCAACGTGGCGTTTCCCTGCGCGGCCATCGCGGACGCTCCCACGGGTCGGATCACGCTGTACTACGGCGCCGCGGACACTTACACCGCGCTGGCTTTCTGCCAGGTGGACGAGTTACTGGACTACCTCAAGCAGAACTCGGAAGTGTTCTGAGTCCGGCGCGGGCGGGACTCAATCCGCCGGTTGCTTTCGCGCGAAGGGCAAGGAAAGCCCGATGGAGGCGAGGATCACCACGACGATGACGGCGTACACGCAGGTGCGCTCGCATAGCAAAAATGCGATAATGGGCGAGTGGGTTGGCGGGTCGAGACCTTGAACGAGGCGGTGGATGCCGAACTCGAGGCGCTTCCTGCGGATATGCGCGCCAAGTTCGTTCATATCGCTGAACTGCTGGAGACGTTCGGCCCGTTCCTGGTCCGGGAGCCGTACGTCAAGCCGCTGGGCAAGAAGCTCTTCGAGATCCGGATGAAGGGCAGGAGCGGAATAGCCCGTGCGATCTACACTGCGGCGAGCGGCGAGCGGCTGGTTGTGCTTCACGCGTTTGTGAAGAAGACGCCGAAGACTCCGCGATCCGCCATTCACCTCGCGCTGGAGCGAGTCAAGGAGGTTCTGTGAGCACGATCGCGCGCTTGAAAAAGAGATGGCAGGCCGAGCCGGCGTTCCGGCGAGCCTATGAAGCTCTCAAACCCGAGTTCGCCGTGGCGCGCCAGTTGATCGCGGCGCGGCACCGCGCGGGGCTGAGCCAGGCCGAGGTGGCGCGGAGGATGGGGACGACGCAGTCGACGGTGGCACGGCTTGAGAGCGGCCAGCGGCTGCCGGCGCTGAGCAGTCTCCAGCGGTATGCGGACGCCATCGGCCACCGGCTGGATGTGCGGCTGGTGCGGTCCGGCAGGTGAGACCAGCCGCCTGATTCAACCCCCGGTGGTACCATACTGGTTAACCGCGAAATGGGCGATACTCCTTTTGTCCATCTGCATTGCCACTCGGATTACTCGCTGCTGGACGGCGCCTGCGAAGTCAACCAGTTGGTGAGCCTGGCGGCGGAGCAGAAGATGCCGGCCGTGGCGCTGACCGATCACGGGAACCTGTTCGGCGCGGTGCATTTCTACAAAGCCGCGCTGGCGAAGGGGGTTCAGCCGGTGATCGGCTGCGAGGTGTACGTCTCGCAGCAGGGGCACACCAGCCGGTCGGACAAAGACCGCTATAACCATTTGGTCCTGTTGTGCGAAACGCAGGAAGGCTACCGCAACCTGATCGATCTGGTGTCGACGGCCTACCTGGAGGGGTTCTATTACAAGCCGCGGATCGACAAAGACCTGCTGGCGCGGCACTCGAAGGGGTTGATCGCGCTCTCGGCGTGCCTGCGGGGCGATATCAACGAAACGCTGCTGGCGGACCGGTACGAAGAAGCCCGGCGCCTGGCCTACACCTACACGGACCTGTTCGGGCGGGGCAATTTCTTCCTGGAACTGCAGAACCACGGGCTGGAGCAGGATGCCCGGCTGCTGCCTCAGATGGTGCGGCTGGCGCACGACACGGGTATTCCGCTGGTGGCCACCAACGACGCGCACTACCTGCGGCGCGAAGACGCGCGGTCGCACGAGATCATGCTGTGCATACAGACGGGCAAGACCATGAGCGACCCGTCGCGGATGCGGTGGCCGACGACGGACTTCTATTTGAAGACGCGCGCGGAGATGGCGGCGCTGTTCGGCGGGCTGGAGGAGGCGCTGGACCGGACCTGGGAGATTGCCCAGCGGTGCCAGGTGAAACTCGAGCAGGTGCGGGAGCCGTTCCCGCGCTTCGACGTGCCGGAGGAGCACTCGACGGACACGTATTTCGAGTACGTGGCGCGGCAGGGATTCGAGGGGCGGCGTCCGCGGATCGAGGCGCTCATCGCAACGGGCCGGCTGAAGCACCATCCCGAGGAATACTCGGAGCGGCTGGACCGGGAAATCCGCATGATCCAGCAGATGAAGTTCTCGGGGTACTTCCTGATCGTGTGGGACTTCATACGCTTCGCCAAGAGCAAGGGAATCCCGGTGGGGCCGGGGCGCGGGTCGGCGGCGGGCAGCCTGGTCAGCTACGCGATGGGGATCACGGACATCGACCCGCTGGAGTACGGGTTGCTGTTCGAACGGTTCCTGAATCCAGAGCGGGTCAGCCTGCCGGATATCGATATCGACTTCTGCACGCGGCGGCGCGGGGAAGTGATCCGCTACGTGACGGAGAAGTACGGGCGGGAGCAGGTGGCGCAGATTGTCACCATCGGGACGCTGGGGGCGCGGGCGGCGATTAAGGACGTGGGGCGGGTGCTGGAGATGAGCTTCGCGGACGTGGACCGGCTGACGAAGCTGGTTCCCAACGTGTTGAACATCTCGCTCGACGCCGCCATCAAGATGGAGCCGGGGTTCGCGCAGGCCAGCCAGAAAGACCCGCGGGTGGCGGAGGTGCTGGAGGCGGCGCGGCGGCTGGAAGGCATGGCGCGCAACGCGGGCGTTCACGCGGCGGGGGTGGTCATCGCTCCGCAACCGCTAAAGGAATTGGTTCCGCTGTACCGCACGAACAAGGACGAAATCGTCACCCAGTACGACATGTCGGGGCTGGAGAAGCTTTCGCTTCTCAAGATGGATTTCCTGGGCCTGACCACGCTGACGCTGCTGCACGACGCGGTGGAACTGATCGAGAAGAACCGCGGGGTGAAGCTGGCGCTGGACGATGTGCCGCTGGACGACGCGAAAACCTACGAGATTTTCACCAAGGCGCTGACCAGCGGGATCTTCCAGTTCGAATCGGCGGGGATGCGCGACATTCTGCGGCGCTACCAGCCGGGGCGCATCGAGGACCTGATCGCGCTGAACGCGCTGTACCGGCCGGGACCGATCCAGGGCGGGATGGTCGACGATTTCATCGAGCGCAAGCACGGGCGGCGGCAGATCAGTTACGAGGTTCCGGAGCTGAAGGAGATTCTGGAGGAGACCTACGGGGTTATCGTCTACCAGGAACAGGTGATGCAGATCGCCAACCGGCTGGCCGGCTATTCGCTGGGAGAAGCGGACCTGCTGCGGCGGGCGATGGGAAAGAAGGACCAGGCGGAGATGGCCAAGCAGAGCGAGCGCTTCATGCACGGGGCGCTGGAGCGGGGCCATCCGCGGCGGAAGATCGAGAAGCTGTTCGCGCTGATCGACGAGTTCGCCGGTTACGGGTTCAACAAATCGCACTCGGCGGCGTATGCGTACCTGGCGTACCTGACGGCGTACCTGAAGGCCAATTACCCGATCGACTTCATGGCGGCGCTGCTGACCTCGGAAACGGGCAACACGGCCAAGATCGTGAAGTACACCGGGGAATGCCGGGAGATGGGAATCCGGGTGCTGCCGCCGGACGTGAATTCGAGCCAGTGGAGCTTCACGCCGGATGGTGAGGCGATCCGCTTCGGGCTGGGGGCGATCAAGAGCCTGGGGCAGTCGGGAGTGGAATCGATCCTGGCGGCGCGGAGGGAAGGGGGGCGGTTCCGGTCGCTGTACGACTTCTGCGAGCGCATCGACCTAAGTGCGGTGAACCGGCGGATGATCGAGAGCCTGATCAAGGCGGGAGCGCTGGATTCGCTGGCGCCGGTACGGGCGCAACTGTTCGCGGCGGTCGAGGGGGCGATGGAATCGGGTCAGAAAGTCTGGCGCGACCGGCAGACCGGGCAGGGGGGATTGTTCGCGGAGCTGGCGGCGGAAGAGCCGCCGGAGGAACGGCCGCTGCCGCAGACGCCGGAATGGAGCCCGCAGGAGAGGCTGACGGGCGAAAAGGAAGTGCTGGGCTTCTACGTGACCGGGCATCCCCTGGAAGAGTACACGGCCAAGATCAAGGAACTGGCGACTCACTTCACGGACACGCTGGAAGGCCTGGAGCGCGGTGTCGAAGTGCAGCTTTGCGGGATTCTCAGCGGGATACAGCGGCGGCGCAACAAAGAAGGCAAGGTCTGGGCGGCGATGCAACTGGAGGACCTGCATGGCACCATCGACGCGGTGCTGTTCACCACCAATTACGAGCGGCTGATGGACCAACTGGCGGAGGACCGGGCGTTGTTCGTCAAGGCGACCGCGCTGCCGGATGAAAGCGGGCCGCCCAAAGTCTCGATTCAGGACCTGACGCCGCTGGCGGTGGCGGGAGTGCAGTACCCCAACCTGATCTCGATCCGAGTGCCGCTGGGCAGGCCCGGGGATGCGGCGGGGGCGCTGGGGGAGATCTTCGCGAAGAAGCCGGGGGAGACGTCGGTGCGGCTGCGGCTGGAGCGGGCGCGGGATTTCTCGCTGATTCTGGATGTGGCGCAGAAAGTGAAGCCGGACCGGGAGTTCCGCCAGGAGGTGGAGCGGATCTGCGGGCCGGAGTCGATCGAGAAGCTGGCGGGGTGAAGCCCGCGGCGGGGGCGGGCTAGTGCATAATTAGAGGTTAGATGGCTTCCGAAGAGAAACAGCCACAGGCAAGCGCGGGACAGGGGGCGTCCGACGAAGCGGAGCAGGACAATCCGCGCTGGGCGCGGGTGAAACTGGCGCGGCATCCCAAGCGGCCGCACTCGCTGGACTACATCCAACGGCTCTTCAGGGATTTCCGGGAAATCCACGGCGACCGGCGGTTCGGCGACGATCCGGCGGTGGTGTGCGGCATGGCGTTCTTCGAGGACCAGCCGATCATGGTGATCGGCCAGCAGAAAGGCCGCGACACCAAGCAAAAGCTGTACCGGAACTTCGGGATGGTCAAACCGGAGGGTTACCGGAAGGCCATGCGGATCATGCAGCTCGCGGCCAAGTTCCAGCGGCCGATCCTGACACTGCTGGATACGCCGGGGGCGTATCCGGGAATCGACGCCGAAGAGCGGGGGCAGGCCGAGGCGATCGCCACGAATCTGCGTGAAATGGCCCGGTTGGGATGCCCGGTCATCGCGATCTGCATCGGGGAGGGCGGCAGCGGTGGGGCGCTGGCGTTGGGGGTCGGCAACCGGGTTTTCATGCTGGAGAATGCGGTGTACAGCGTGATCAGCCCGGAGAGCTGCGCAGCCATCATCTACCGGGATTCCTCGAAGGCGGCGCAGGCGGCATCGGCGCTGCGGCTGACCGCGCAGGACCTGCTGGAGCTGGGGCTGATCGATGGGATCATCCCGGAGCCGGAGGGCGGCGCTCACCTGGACCCGAACCTGGCGGCGGAGGCGGTGCGCCAGGTCTTGCGACAGGCTCTGAAGGAGCTGGGGGGGCTGACGCCCACGGAGTTGATCGAGCAGCGGTACGCCAAGTTCCGGGAGATGGGCAGTTTCTTCACCGAGACGTAGCAAACGGGGCCCATCCCCGGGGGTTTCGGCGAAACCTGCATGTTACCATCGGATTTTGTGAACAATCTGCCTTCGGTTGGCGTCTGATCCAGAAGGAGCATCCTGTGAAGCGGAAATGGAAGATCTGGCTGATTGTGATTGCGGTGGTGGTGGTGACCGTGGGCGCGCTGGTGGCCAAGGGATATAGCCAGCGGGGAATCGTGGTGGTTCAGACCGGGCGGGTGAGCCGGCAGGACCTGGTGTCGGTGGTGACGGCTTCGGGCGAGATCAAACCGAAGAACTACGTCAACATCGGCTCCAACGCGTTGCTGCCTTCGATGATCATGGAAATCCCTGTAAAAGAAGGAGATCGCGTAAGGAAGGGCCAGCTTCTGGCCCGTCTGGAATCGGTGCAGCCGGAGGCGGACGTGGCGGCCCAAAAGGCCTCGGTGAGTTCGGCGGAGGCTGACGCGACGGCGATGGAATCGTCGCTGGTGGCGTCGGACGAAAGCCTGCTTAACGCCAAGGCCACCATCGAGCGCACGCAGGCGGATCTGGAGCAGTCGAAGCTGAGCTACGAGCGGACGGAGGAGCTGTACAGGGACAAACTGGTCGCCAAGCAGGACCTGGACACGCGGCGGACGGATTACGACTCGAAGGCGGCGGCGGTCCGGGAGGCGCAGGCACACTACGCGCAGACCAAAGCCCAGCGGGACCAGACGGCCGCGCAGCTCGCTTCCACGCAACGCCATGTGGCGGCGGCCAAGGCCACGCTAGCCCACTACTCGGATGTGTTGCAGAAGACTTACTCGACGGCGCCGCTGGACGGCATGGTCACCAACCTGCCGGTGCGGGTGGGCGAAACGGTGGTGCCAGGCATACAGAACTCGGCCGGCTCGCTCATCATGACCATCGCGGACATGTCGCTGATCACGGCCGAAGTGAAAGTGGATGAGACGGACATCGTGAACGTGGCGCTGGGGCAGGTGGCCGACGTCACCATCGACGCGGTTCCGAACAAGACCTTCAAGGGGCACGTGACGGAGATCGGCAATACGGCGATCCTTCGCTCGACGGGTCTGGCGGCCTCGCAGAGCACCATCTCCAGCCAGGAGGCCAAGGACTTCAAAGTGGTGATTGCGCTCGACAACCCGTCCGCGGAGCTGCGGCCGGGGCTGTCCTGCACGTCGAAGATCACGACCGCGACACGGAAGAACGTGCTGACCATACCGATCCAGGCGCTGACGGTCCGGCAGAAGGGCGATCTGGAGCCGGCGTCGAAGGACGGGAAGACGGTGCAGGCCGCGGGCAAAGTGGATGCGGCGGCCGAGAAGGCCAAGAAGGAAGAGATCCAGGGCGTCTTCTCGATCCAGGGCGAGCAGGCCATGTACCGCAAGGTGGACACCGGCATCACGGGCGCCACCGATATCGAGGTGCTGAGCGGGCTCCGGGAGGGCGAGGAGATCGTCACGGGGAGCTACAAGGTGATCCGGACGATACGGAACGAGACCAAGGTGAAGATCGATAACGCGGTCAAGGCGGCGGTGAAGACGGACTAGGAGCGCGAAACGGCCATGGGGGGAGCACTGCAAGAACAAGTCGAGCGCGGCGAGGAACTGAAGCGCAACGGGATCGTGATTCGCACCTACGACCTGTGGAAGACCTACGTCATGGGCGACCAGGAGATCCACGCGGTGTCGGGCGTGGATATCGAGATCAAGCGGGGCGAATACGTGGCCATCATGGGTCCCTCGGGCTCGGGCAAGTCCACGCTGATGAACCTGATCGGCTGCCTGGACACTCCCACGCGCGGGCTGTATTACATCAACGGGCGGCTGGTGAGCGACATGAACGACGACGAGCTGGCGCGCATCCGGAACAAGGAGATCGGGTTCGTCTTCCAGACCTTCAACCTGCTGCCGCGGGCCACGGCGCTGCACAACGTGGAACTGCCGCTGATCTACGCGGGGATGGGCTCGGCGGCGCGTCTGGAACAGGCCAAGCGGGCGCTCGTCCAGGTGGATCTGGAGCCGCGCATGTACCACAAGCCGAACGAGCTTTCGGGCGGGCAGCGGCAGCGCGTTGCGGTGGCCAGGGCGCTGGTCAACAACCCGTCGATCCTGCTGGCCGACGAGCCCACCGGCAACCTGGACACGGCGACCGGCAACGAGATCATGGCGCTGTTCGCACGGCTGCACCAACTGGGCAACACCATCGTGCTGGTGACGCACGAGCACGATATCGCCATGCATGCGCACCGGGTCATCCACCTGCGCGACGGCAAAGTGGAACGGGACGAGCGGACCCGGTAGCGGTCCGGCCCCTCATCGTGCGGCGCCTTTGCGTTTTCTGCGGATCCAGCTTCGGGTCCCGGCCCATATACCGTGAAGCTGCACTCGAAGTGGGCCGGGGACTGGCCCGGCGGGGCATCGGCCTGGTCTACGGCGGCGCGAGCGTGGGCCTGATGGGCGCGCTGGCCGATGCGGCGCTGGAGGCCGGCGGCGAAGTAATCGGAGTGATCCCACGGGCATTGGTGGAGAAGGAAATCGCCCACCGCGGCCTGAGCGAGTTGTGCGTGGTGGAGTCAATGCACGAACGCAAGGCGCGGATGGCCGAACGCGCCGATGCGTTCCTGGCGCTGCCGGGCGGCTTCGGCACGCTGGAAGAGGTCTTCGAAACGCTAGCCTGGCGGCAGCTTCGCATCCACCGCAAGCCGTGCGGGCTGCTGAACACCGCCGGGTATTACGACGGCCTGCTGGCGATGCTGGATCACGCGGCGGCCGAGGGCTTTCTGCGCCCGGAGAACCGCGCGCTGCTCGTCTCGGATAGCGGCGCGGAGAGGCTGATCGAGCGGCTGCTGGGGTGCTAAGATCGCACTGGGAGGCTCGCCATGAAGCAGGTGTTTCCGATCATTCCGGCCACGAGCGGGGTATTTGCCGTCCTGATCCCGGTGGTGGTTCTGATGCTGGCCATGATTGTGCTGTTCGCCTATTTCGCATACTCGTCGCGGCACGTTCGTTTCGAGGTCGGCGAGGAGGGGCTGAAGATCGTGGGCGACATGTACGGGCGGACGATTCCGGCGAGCGAGCTGATGGCCGACCAGGCGCGGGCGCTGGACTTGACGCTGGACCGGGATCACGCACTGGCCTTGAGAACCAACGGGGTGGGTCTGCCCGGATACAGGTCCGGGTGGTTCCGGCTGAAAAACGGGGAGAAGGCGCTGGTGTTTGTCACCGATGCCAGGCGCGTGGCCTACGTTCCCACGCGAGCGGGATACTCGGTGATCGTGAGCGTGGCCGAGCCTGACCGGTTCGTGGAGGCCATCCGAGCAAGCCGGTAGCGTTTTGGGGGCGGCGGGTCTCGATTGTGGTAAAAGAGGGATATGCTTTCTGGAACGAAACGCCGGTGGAGCGCGCTCGCTGTGTGTGTCTTCGGGTTATTGTCGCAAGTTTGCGCCGGAGGCGACTTACCCCAGCCGCCCGAGAAGTTATCGTACACATTTAATCCTGTTACTATTATGGCGGGCGGTTATATTCCGAATATCATTGCCCACCCGGCCGAGCGGGGCCTCTTTTACGCCAAAACCGACATGGGCGGCGTTTACCGGTGGGACGCCTCGCAGCGGAGATGGACTCAGTTATTGGATTTTACCGACGCGGACCATTACACAAGCCGGCTGGGTCCGGAGAGTATCGCTCTGGACCCGACGGATCCGAACAAGCTTTACATGGCGACCGGAATGTATCCAGGAAGCCCGGGCTATATCCTGTATTCGAACGACCGGGGCGCGAGTTTTCGGTTCTATGCGCTTCCGTCGCCGATAGGCACTACGCTGGGATCCAATACCCACGGCCGGGCGGAGGGCGAGCGGCTGGCGGTGAATCCTTTCAAGAGCGGCGAACTGTTCTTCGCGACACGGCGGAACGGGCTTTGGAAGAGCGAGGATGGGGGCCGGAGCTGGACGCAGGCGCCGACCTTTCCGGTCAAGTCGACATCGGATCCCGGGCTTGGGTTTGTGCTGTTCGACCGCTTCACCAGGGGGCGCGTCTATGTGGGCGACCTAGCCGACGGGGGCTTATACCAATCGACGGATGGGGGCGCGACGTGGGCACTTACTCCCGGGCAGCCCAGCGGCAGGTTTGCGGTGGAAAGTAAGAGGAAACCCGACGCCACACGGAAGCCGCAGAAGGCGGCGATCGACAGCAAGGGGATACTGTATCTGACCATCGGCGACCAGGCGGGTCCGAACGTGATGCTGAACGGCGAGGTCTGGAAGTACGACACAAACGCCAGCGGTTGGAGTAACATCACGCCGCCGGGGGCGCTTACGGTGAGCAGGGGTGGCAGGGGAGGATTCATCGGAATCGATGTGGATGCGCAAAAGCCCGGCACGGTGGTGGTGGCCACTTTCGACCGCTGGGAGCCCGTGGACACGATCTATCTGAGCCGGGACGCGGGGGCCACATGGAAAGACTTGGGATGGCTGGCGAAGTACACGGTAAACAGTATCGCCAAGTCGCCCTGGCTGAACTGGGGCGGCGCGGCGCCTAAGTTCGGATGGTGGATGTCGGCGCTGACCATCGACCCGGCCGACTCGGATCGCCTGATGTTCGCGACCGGCGCGACGCTCTATGCGACGTGCAACCTCTCGGCGGCCGACGGGGCGACGGTTCAGGGCAGCGGTCCGTACTGGGACGTAGAAGCGCAGGGCATCGAGGAGTGCGCCATCCTGGGGTTGATCAGTCCGACCGAGGGCGCTCACCTGTTGAGCGCAACGGGCGACGTGGGCGGCTTCAAGCACGACGATTTTACGGTCTCGCCACCGATGATGATGACGAATCCGATTTCGAGCACCGGCACGGGTTTAGATTGGGCAGGGCAGAACCCGAAGTTCATGGTGCGCACCGGCAATACGCGTCCGTTTGGGGCAACGTCGGCGGATGGCGGAAGCACATGGACGCCGTTCGGGACCGTGGTGCGGTCGTCGCTGAGAGCGGCGATTTCGGCCGAGGGCGGGGCGATCTACCTTTCCAACGCGCAATACTCGCTGGACCACGGGGCGACATTCCTGGCGACGCCCACGTCCGGGACCGGAAGCCTGCCGCCCGAGGGCGTGAGCGCAATCTATGCGGACAAGGTTCGTCCGAAAGTGTTTTACGCGTTCCAGGCGGACACGGGCAACTTCTACTCGACTTACAAAGGGGACGGCACCCAGGACGGGCACACCTGGACACCGATGAACCAAGGCTCGCCGCTGCCCGCATCGAGAGAAGGGGCCATCCTGCCGGTTTACAGCATGGCCGGCGACATCTGGCTGACGCAGGCGAGCGCGTTGTACCATTCGACCGACTTCGGCGCCACCTGGGCGCGGGTGAATGCGGGGGGCACGGCCGGGCTGTTGACCGCCGTCATGACGGTGGCCGCCGGGGCGCCCGCGTCCAGCGGCGGGTACCCCACGCTCTTCGTGTACGGGACATACAGCGGCGTGCAGGGCATCTTCCGGTCCACCGATAAGGGCGTTACATGGATGCGGGTCGGCGACGACGCACACAATTACGGAGGCCCGGAGAATCCGTGGACTTTCGTGGCCGATCCGCGCGTCTTCGGACGGATCTATATGGGCACCAACGGACGCGGGATCGTCTACGGCGATGTGACCCGGTGAATTAGTGCACCCGCTGGATCAGGGCTTGGCGCGGCGGGCAAGATAGAAGGTGCGGTAGCCGGGGCGGATCGAAGGGTCGGTCTTCATGAAGCGCGTGGCATCCCAGGCGCGGACCTGGTCGAAGCCGGCGTCGCGTAGCGTGCGGCGGATCTCGCCGGGTGTCCAGGCGACCTGCTCGACGCGCTCCTGGCGACGGAGCCAGAGGCGCCCCTCGCGAATGAACCACTCGACCTGCGACCAGCCTTTGTCGCGCTGGCGGTCGTAGCCGCCGTGCATGACCAGCGCCACGCCAGGTTTCTCGACCCACCACACGCCCGGCCAGACCTTCTCAAACGCGAGGCGGTTGTTCACATCGAAGTAGAAGTGGCCGCCGGGGCGCAAGGCGCGAGCGGCGGCCCGAGCCACCCGCGCCAAGTCGGCCTTGCGTGGCACGTGATTCAGCGCGTCGAATTCGCAGAGCACCAGGTCGACGGGCTCGGGCAAGCGGAAACTTCGCATGTCGGCGTGGAGAACCCGCAGCGGCAAACGGGCGCGGCGAGCCTTTTCGCGGGCCAGCCGGCACATCGCCGGAGAGAGATCGACGCCGAACATCCTGATTCCCCTGGCTGCGAGAAGCAAAGCCGTTGTGCCGGTGCCACAGGCCAGGTCGCAGGCGGATTCCAGACACGGCAGAATCCCGCCGAGAATGCGCTGGCGGGCAGCCTCGAACCAGGGCAGATGAATGGCGAAGAGCTGGTCGTAAAACTCCGCCAACCAGCGATAAGGACGAACGGGCGCCGCTCGACGCATGCCTTTCCTGCATTGTAGTGCAAGCTGCGGAGGCGCGGAGTGCATATCGTTGACCTGTGAAGACCCGGCGGATCGCGATGCTGGCGATGGTTGCGGGTTGCCTGGGAGTGGCCGTCCCCGCGACCGGGCGGTCCGACGACCGTTCGGGCACGATCCGGGGAACCGTCCTCAACGAGCATGGCGAGCCGGTGGCGGGGGCGAGGGTGGATGCGCGCTCCAGCGTGCGCATTCGATTCAAAGTGGACATCAGCCGGCTGCTGCCTCTATGGAAGGAAGGGCGCGCCGTGGGCACTCCTTTGCACACCAGGTGCACGGATGTGGGGTACGACGACAACCCGCAGGAGTATGTGGTGCGGCAACCCAGCCCCGAGGCTGTGTCCGGGAGTGGATTCGGAGTGAGCCTGAGGCCCTGAAGTGAGGCGGCCTTACGGCCCCGCTGCGGATTGCGTATCATTGACCTGTGAAGACACTGCGCATGGTAATCGTGGCGGCCGTTCTGGTGGTGCTGGGAGCGGCGGCTTATCGTCTCTCGCCCGCCTTCCGGCTAGGGGTCCTGGCGATGGCCGGGCACAGCCCGGTTTGCCCGTTCACCCACGCCATCCGGTCGACGGCCAACATCCAGGAAACGATGCGGATTAAAGACCGCATTCTGGCCGGCAGCCGCCTGCTCAAAGAAGAGCAGGGCCTGGAACTGTGGGATACGCCCAAAGGGAAGTTCTGGATTCCGCGGGGCAATCGCTACGTGCTGCCGTTCAACCTCGCGGAAATGGAGCGGCACATCTACGGAGCCGGGGCGCATTTCATACAGGCCGGAGACATCGTTCTGGACTGCGGCGCGAGCGACGGGGATTTCACGCGCGAGGCCCTGAAGGCCGGCGCCGGGAAGGTAGTGGCGATCGAGATTGCGCCGACCAGCGCCGAATGCATCCGTCGCAATCTGGCCGCGGAGGTGGCCGCCGGGCGCGTAGTCGTGTATCCCAAGGGCGTGTGGGACCGGGATGACAGTCTGGTGCTCAACGTGGACGACACCAACTTCGCCGCGAACAGCGTGGTGATGCATCCGGATGGGTCGCACGCTTCGGTGCGGGTGCCGCTGACAACCATCGACCGGATCGTGGCGGAGTTGAACCTGCCGCGGGTGGATTTCATCAAGATGGACATTGAGGGCGCGGAGATTCCAGCGCTGCGGGGCGCCCAGGGGACGCTCAAGCGCTACAAGCCCCGTTTGGCGATTGCGACCGAGCACAAGCCGGACGACCAGTACACCATCCCGGCGGCGGTGAGGGGGGCGCGCGCGGATTACCAGATGGAGTGCGGCCCGTGCCTGGAAGCGAACGGGCGCGTGCGGCCGGACGTCCTGTACTTCTACTGACTCGGCAGCACTTGGGCCGCGCGGCGGACGCCTGGATGGGGCGCCCTTTGCCTTTTGGCGCGAACTTTGCTAAGTTAACGGTTCGATTGAGTTGTGCCGGATGTGCGCTGTTTCCGCCCAGAGCGGACCAATCGGATGCGCCGGCCGACGGAACCACATGGGCGAGAATGCGAGCAGCGAGAGCCGGAAAGTAGAGCGGTGGCTCGAATCCGGGTTGGACAGCGTCGACGAGGCGGAGCGCCTGGCGGAGGAGATGGCCCAGGAGTTGGGGTTCCCGGAGGACGACCTGCACAAGATCGGGATGGCGGTCCGCGAATCGATGGTGAACGCGGTGGTGCACGGGAATCGGTACAACGGACGCAAGAAGGTGCACCTGACGGTGACGGGCGGCCCGGACCGGCTGGTGGTTACCATTGGAGACGAGGGTGAAGGGTTCGATTTGGGCGGATTGCCGGACCCGCTGGCCGAGCAGAACCTGCTCCACCAGTCGGGCCGGGGGATCTTCCTGATCCGCGCCTTTATGGACGAGTTCGAGGTTCGCCGCCTGGCGCCGGGCGGGACTGAGGTCAAGCTGGTGAAGTATTTGGAGAAGAAGCAATAAAGCGGCCAATGGCCGCAGGAGGATGGAATCTGTGAGTGCGAAACTAAGCTCCCGCCAGGTGGGGGATATCACCGTGATTGATGTTTCCGGCCGGATCACTTTGGGCGAGGGTTCGAGCAACCTTCGCGAGGGGATTCGCGGCCTGATGGCCCAGGGGAATAAGAAGCTTCTGCTGAACCTGGGGGATGTCTCCTACATCGACAGTTCGGGGATCGGAGAGTTGGTGTCGGGGTTCACATCGGTCGCCAACCAGGGCGGCCAGTTGAAGCTGCTGAACCTGACCAAGCGGGTCAAGGACCTGCTGCAGATCACCAAGCTGTACACCGTGTTCGAGGTTTACGACGAGGAAGCGGCGGCCGTTCGCAGCTTCGCTTGAGGGCAGGCGAGATCGCCTGCCTCGCGGCGGTTGTGGTAGAATCAAATCGCCGCCGAGGTTTCCGTGGATAGAATCACCCGAAAGAAGTTAAAAAAAGACGAGTTTGCCCAGGATGTGGGGCTTACGGTCGAGTACTTGACCGAGCACCGCAAACAGGCCATCCGCTATGGCATTGCCGGCGCGGCGATCCTGCTGCTGGTGCTGGGGGTAATCGCCTACCGAGGCCGTCAGCACGCCGCGCGCCAGGCGGCGCTGGAAGCGGCGAGCGAGATCGCTCAGGCCCAGATCGGGCCTCCGACGGGGGAGGCTCTAAAGTTCTTTCCCACGGAGGAGGCCAGGGATATCGCGGCCACCAAAGCGCTGACGGAGGTGGTGACGAAATACCGGGGCAGCGACGAAGCGACGATCGCCGAGTTCTACTTGGGCACCCAGGCGGCCGGCGCGGGCAAGACGCCGGAGGCGGAAAAGTGGCTGAAGAGCGCGGCGGAGTCGGGGAACGCCAATTATGCGTCGCTGGCCAAGCTATCTCTGGCCGACGTTTACAGGTGGGAAGGGAAGACGGCGGAAGCGGAGAAGCTGCTGCGCGCGCTGATGGCCAAACCGACGGATTTCGTTTCCAAGGATCACGCCACCGTCGCGCTGGCGGAGTTGTTTGGCTCGAGCAAGCCGGATGAGGCGCGCAAACTGCTGAATTCGCTCAACACCTCCGGCCGGCCCGCGATCGGCCGGGCAGTGATGAACGTAATGAACGAGCTGCCCCGCTCCCACTAACGCGGATGGGCCGATGAAAGCGCTGGGCGCGCGGTTCCCGGTGGGAGATAGCCGGGGCCGCCGGTATCCGGAGCCTCCGCATCCCTATCGCAACGAGTTCCAGCGGGACCGGGACCGGATCGTCCACGCGCGCGCGTTCCGCCGGCTGGAAGACAAGACGCAGGTCTTCACGGCCGGGCTGTCGGATCATTTCCGCAACCGGCTGACGCACTCGATCGAGGTGGCGCAGATTGCGCGGACGGCGGCCTCCGCCCTGGGGCTGAACGAGGACCTGACGGAAGCGCTGGCGCTGGCCCACGACATCGGGCATCCTCCGTTTGCACACTCGGGAGAGGAAGAACTGGACCGGCAGATGAGGCGGTTCGGCGACCGGTTCGACCACAACCTCCACGCGCTGCGCATTGTCGAGAGCTTCGAGCAGCGCTACGCACGGTTTCCGGGCCTCAATCTCACCTTCGAGGTGCGGGAAGGCATGGTCAAGCATTCGCGCGATTTTGAGGCGGGCGAACAGCCGGAACTGGACGAGTACCTGCCCGGGTTGCGCCCGCCGCTGGAAGCGCAACTGATCGACCTGGCGGACGAGGTGGCCTACAACACGGCGGACCTGGACGACGCTTACTCCGCGCGGTTCTTCGATCTGGAGGCGGTGGCGCGGGAGATTCCGGAATACGCCGAAATCCAGTCGGAGATCGAGACGCAGTTTCCCGGCGCAACGGAGCGCATACGGTTCAACGAGGGGCTGCGCAGGCTGATCGACCTGTTGGTGTCGGGGCTCATCGAGGGGACGGGGGAGGCGGTGGAGGAGGCGGGCGCGAAGGACGTGGCTGAGGTGCGCCGATGGCCGGGGCGCCTGGTGCGATTCTCGCCGGCCGCGGCGGCGACCAGCTCGGCCCTCAAGCAGTTCCTACGTTCGCGCGTGTACTTTTCCGAGGCTCTGGCGGAGGAGCGCCGGCGTGCAGCGAGCGCGGTCGCGGAACTGTTCCAATTCTTCCTGGACCAGCCCGGGCGCCTGCCGGAGGCCTATCGGGAGGAGTCGGAAGGCCAACCGCCGCACCGGGTGGTCTGCGATTACATCGCGGGGATGACGGACGGATTCTTCCGCCGCACGTACGAGCAGACGGTGGGGCGGCCTGCCGGAGGATAGGGCTCCAATCCTGTCCTGGTAGTTGCCTCCGAGGCGCGTGGACCGTGTCGTCCGTCGCCGGGTTGGAACGAATAAGCAGAATCCGATAGCGCGGCTTTCCATCGTGGACACATTTCGAACTCTGGTGTGTTCAGCCATCCCGGTTCAGGCTCCGGACGTTGTCCAATTGCGGCGCGTCGCTGCTCTCATATAATTGATTGTGTGAACTTAGGAAACATTCGCACGAGGCCAGATCTGAGTCCCATTTTCGGCCCCATGGGACGAGAAGACCAGGGCCGAATCATGGATTTGCTGCTAGAGATTGAGGAGCGCCTCGACGAACTGGCCCAAGAGGCGAGCCAACATGTCGGGGTACCGTACAGACATACGGGTCTCGGCCTCTTTGCTTGGGCGCAGTCCGCCGAGATTTCCGGAGGGCCGTCGGGTGATGCGGGCGATATCTGGTTCGAGATCCAATACACCTTTGACGAGGGCACGCAGGAGTGGCATGCGCCTCCGTGGACGGTGGAATCACAGATCATCGTCTTTTGCGCCGACCCACCCGCTGCAGCGGTCGACCAGAACTGCACTCACGTCCTCGCCGGCCTGGTCGCCGAGACCGACACCCCAAGGTCCGCCGTCGAAGCCTTGGCTGCCCATGTGGGCATATTGGCAGCGGAAGTTCGGAAGCGGAAGGCTGTGGTTTTTACGGAGTCTCGTCACGCAACGCTCGCAAATATGGGCGGGGGCGGTACCGGCTAGAGCCGGGACCTAGTTCTGGCTCCCCACACTGGACGGCTTTCGAACTCTCGTCTACGGCGTGAGAATCAACACCGCCTGATCGGGATCCTGAAGGAACTCGGACACTCGGATGGCCTGGCCCCCGATCAGGCTTTCGGCCACAGCGGTGGCGTAGTCGCAACGGCGCAACCAGACGACCTTGGGTGGCGGGCCAAACGCGGTCGCCATCTCATAGAAGTCCGCATCCGCCGTCACGAGCGCGAAGCCCTTCTCTTTCGCGTACTCTCAGATGTGGGCGTCCGGGGCCTGGAGCAGTCCCGCGAACGCGACGTGAGCCGAACCGGGGAACAAGTCCGCCAATCGATCTACGAGCCGGCGAGAAAGGTCCTCGTCCAGCAGCAGTTTCACAGGGCGACCCGCCGGCCGACCCGCGCCGCATAGTCGAAGACCGCCCGGAAGTCGTCCTTCTCCAGTTCGGGGTAATCGGCTATGATCTGTTCTTCGCTCATGCCGGTCCCGAGCCAGCTTAGCACGTCCCAGACCGTGATCCTAAGACCGCGTATGCAGGGCTGGCCAGACCGTTTTCCGGGTTCGATGGTAATGCGATTATGGTCCATGGTCCCTCACGTCGATCTTACCGCGGGAAGAGGGGGCGTGGCCTCCCGGAGCACCAAGGCCCGCAACGTTCAATCCGCGGGCGGGTCGGGGTGGGTGACGAAGCTGGAAAGCTCGGCCGAGCGGACGCCATGAATCCTGAGGATGGCCCGGCAGATTTCCTCGGCGAGCCGCTCGGGAGACTCGCCGGGAGGGTAGTCGATGTGAACCTTGAGGAACAGGTCGGTACGGAGCATATGCGATGATTACCCATTATGGCCTGTAAGATCTGCCAGACGCGGCGCGCTCGCCGGCAGTGCCCCGGCATCGGAGACGAGATCTGCCCGGTATGCTGCGGCAGGGAGCGGGAGAATTCGGTGGATTGCCCGCTGGAGTGCGAGTACTTGCAGGCGTCGCGAGGGCGGGAGAAGATGCCGGAGCTGGATCCCGAGAGCCTTCCCAATCGGGACATCGAGGTCAGCGAAGATTTCATCCGGGAACAGGGAGCGCTGCTGCAGGCGACGATTCGGGGGCTGGCCACCGCGGCGTGGGGAATGCCGGGCGCGGTGGACCTGGATGTGCGAGAGGCGCTGGATTCGCTGGCGCGGACGTATCGCACGCGCGAAAGCGGGCTGTATTACGAGAGCAAACCCGCCAACCTGGCGGCGGCGCGGATCTTCGAGCTCATGCAGAAGGGGCTGGAGGAGTTTCGCAAGACCGCCGTGGAGCGTCTGGGCATCGCCCCGGTGCGGGATGCGGGCATCCTGGGCGTGCTGGTGTTCCTGCAGAGGACGGGGATTCAGTTCGACAATGGGCGGCGGCGAAGGCGCGCCTTCATGGAGTTTCTGCGCCAGCACGCCGGGATGGGGCAGGAGGCCGGCGTTCAAGACAGCGGGTCGCCACTGGTGCTGCCGTAGGCGCTACAGAACCCATGCGGGCTTTGCCGGCTTTAGCGAGCCTCGCCAGAGCCGTGACGAGGAACTTGGGCCTGGCGCCATGCGACGGTGCGGCCGAGGTATCCGCGATATAGAGGAACTCGCGGGGGGCGGTGTTGTCGCGCCGATGAGCTGCATGCCCATGATGGCGTTCTGGCGGATGAGCAGTTCCAGCCGTTGCTCGCCGAACCTGCGTCCGATCGCGGAGGCCGTCAGCGGCCCGGAAGAGCGCGTTAACGATTCGGTAGTGTCTGAAATGTGCGTTGAAGACCCTAGCTAAGGCGAAACATGGTAGGTGTTCCCTGAATCGAGCCGCTAGAGCCAAACACGACCGAAGCGGTTTCGAGCGCTGGACAGACGTAATAGACTTCGATGGGACGGTGGTCTGGAGGGCACGCAGCAACCTTGTGGTCGCTGTCTAATGTCTCCCCACACAATGCCGCCACAATACCCAGGGCAGCCAGATCCATGAGTTTTCCCATAGTTCAATTGTAACGCCTGTCGGGGACCGTTGACTCCGAGCACGGCGATTGATACGATCATCACCACTATGGGCGTCTACGAAACTCTCAAGCAAGCTATTCTGAGCAAGAATCCGTGTGTGATCGCAAAGGCCGGCGAACCCTCCAGAAGCATCTGTCCCTATCGTCTTGGAACGTCGGCTAAGGGCGAACTGAACGTCATCTACTATCAGTTCGACGGTTACACCAGCCAGGCAGGTGGCCTTCAACCTGATGGTTCCACTGCGAACTGGAGATGCAACCACGTCGCGGATATAGAGACCGCGTGCCTTGCAGCGGGGCCTTGGCATGAGCCGACGGTGAAGCCGAAGACTCGCGGGCACTGCGTGGTTTACACTGATGTCGAAGTGGACTACTAGGCGGCTATCTCCACAGGTTGCCGTTGCTTCCAGGTGTAATACTCTTGTGCTCTCTCCCTGGAAGAACTGCCGCTGAAGATCGCCGTGAAGATTTCGCCGTCGCCCCCGAAGTTGATCGCTTCAACCACCCAATCCCCGGAGTTGTCTTCATGAGGAAAAATCGTCCATTGCATCGCGCACACTCCTGTCGTAAAATCGATCTCAGGTAGGTGCTGCTCCCAGATAATTGAGGGGAGACCGATTGCAGTCGGGTCCCTCCTTGCTTCAATTCTACGCCAGAAGCTCCTCTATTGTCCAGACGTGATCCGCAATGCCAGCTTCCATAGCCGGGGTGACCCGCAGGCTGCCGTGAATCCGGCACAGGTTGTAGAACGCGAAGTGCAGGCAGAGCGCAGCCCAGTGGTTTTCCCACCTCTTCGAGAAGGCATTCGTCAGCCGGGTCAGCCTGCGCATCTGCATCCGCATGGTGAGGTTCTGGCGTTCCACGATGGAGGTGCAGGTCCGGCTCGGAATGGGGTTTCCAAGGACTGGGACCACCTCCGTTGAAACCACATCAGCCGGAGAGTAGCGATGCTCGCCCTCGGGGCTTGAGCGGTACACCTTGATGAGTTGAGCGAAGTTCACCCGGTCTGACAGCGTGTTGTCGAAGGCCGTGATGTAGGGTTGGAAACCATCTGTCGTGACCTGGAACTCCTGAGCGGAAGTTGCCGCGCGGAGGCCCTCGACAAAGATATCCGTGGTCGCTTGGTTCCGACGACCGAGAGCGAAGTTGAGAACCAGCTTGGAATGGCGCTCCATGGCGACGAAAGTGTAGGCGTCGCCGATGGTTTCGTTCTCGGCTTCCTCGGGCCGCTTGTGGCCTTCCTTCTTCAGGATGAAGCCCCAGATTTCATCGCACTCCACGTCCTTGACCTGGACGTTCACCAGCAGACGGCCCAGGAGCTTCTCGCACTTCTCGCCCGCCAGAACCAGAAGCCGCATGATCGTGTTCCGGTCGAGGTTCGTGATTCGCTCCGTGCTGCGGATGCTTTTCCCTTCGATCAAGAGCCGGAGGGCCAATTCAACGCGCTCCTGGGGGATGTAGGAGCCTTCCAGAGCGGGCTTGTGGGCTTCCGTATAGGTCTTGTGGCACTGCGGACAGCGGAAGCGGCGCAGGCCGTTCCTGTGCTTGCCTAAGCGTTGGCATTCGATCTCGCAGGCCACGCAAGTCATTGTATCCGCTGCTTTTGTGTCGCTGTCCATGGTTCTATAATACAGCTTTCGATAGCTGTTGTCAAGTAAAATATGCAAGAAAAACGCTTGCTTTCTGTCCTAAGAACATATAGTATCTGTATAGGAGGCAGAAAGCAAATGATTTTCGCCACCCCCAAGCTACTCCCCGAATGCTTGGATGTCATCCGACAGGTGGAGACGATAAGGACTCACCTCAGGTACGCTCTGCAAACGCCGAAGCGTTGGTACGGACTCTTGAGGAGAAATACCTTTGCTCGGAATATCCGTGGGTCAAACAGCATCGAGGGGTACAACGTAACGGAAGACGATGCGATCGCAGCCGTCGAGAGCGAACAGCCGATTGAAGCCGGCGGACAGACTTGGGCGGCCATCACGGGATATCGGACGGCGATGACCTATGTTCTTCAACTCTCTGGCGATCCACACTTCAAATATGAAGAAGGGTTCATCCGAAGTCTACACTACATGATGCTCAATTACGATCTCCCCAGACATCCTGGGAACTGGCGCCCCGGACCGATATATGTCCGCGACGAGGAGAAGAACGAGATCGTCTATGAGGGGCCAGATTTTGCGGTCGTGGCTGAACTCATGAAAGAGTTGGTTGGTTCTCTGAACTCTGATGATGAAGCGCCAGCTATCATCCGCGCTGCTATGGGTCACCTGAACCTCGTGATGATCCATCCGTTTTCGGACGGCAACGGCAGAATGGCTCGTTGCCTGCAAACCTTGATCCTAGCCAGGGAGGGCATCCTTGATCCATGGTTCAGCAGTATTGAAGAGTACCTGGGGCGCTACACGAAGGAATACTATTCCGTTCTGGCTTCGGTAGGAGGAGCAGCTTGGCATCCAGAGAACGATGCCCGGCCCTGGGTTCGGTTTTGTTTGGCAGCACACTTTAACCAAGCCACGACGCTGCTCAAGCGGACCAAGGAACTGGAGCGCGTCTGGGATGAGTTGGACACCCTCATAAAGGAACGGTCCCTCCCCCCGCGCGTTATCACGGCCCTATCTGACGCTACTTTCGGCCACAGCATCAGAAATGCCACATACAGAACATCTGCGGACATCAACGAACAGTTGGCAAGCAGGGATCTCAAGCTCCTCGTGGATGAAGGGCTAATAGTGCCCGCTGGCGAGAAGCGGGGGAGGATCTATGTGGCTTCGGAAATCCTTCATCTCATCCGCAGACGCACACGAGAACCCAAACCGACCTATAAGCCGACACTACCGCAGAATCTCTACCTTCCGGGTATGGAACCAGGGCGATTTCAAGTGGCCTGATGTAGCGCAGGTGGCTACCCGGATTGCTTGCGCGGTCTTCCACCCGCCCGCGTCTTGCGCGCTGCTGCCATCTTGCGGTAGTGCTCGGGACCGAGTCGCCGGGAGGTCGTGCTTCCGCCCTTGTGACCGAGCACGGCGGCTGGCGTCATGCGTTGCTGCTTGATGAGATCCTCGGCCAGGGCAAGCGCAGCGCGGAGGTTTTCTCGGCAGTGGGCCGTGCGGTTCTGCGGAAGCTCGGGGATCGTTTCGAGGGTGAGGTCTGTATCGGCGATCAGATCGCGGAGGGCTAGGAGCGAACTGCGGTCAGATGGCATACTTCAATGGTACGGCGGAACGGGCCGAATGCAACCGCTAGCTGTTTTTCGATCAACGCACATTTCAGACACTACCAACGATTCCGGGCCAGTCCAGCCGATAATGCATAATGGCAGTATGGGTCTTGCGGAACGGAATCTGGCGGCGCTCGGTGTGCTGGCAGTGTGCGGCCTGGGCGCGCAGGTCATTTCGTTCGAGCAGAATGGCTTGAAATACAAGACCCTGAGCCGGGAGGGCGCCACGGTGATGTACGCCCCGCTGTCCGCTCGCCTGCACGACTACGCCATTTTGCAGGTCGGCGTGATGAACGGATCGGAGAACGCCTTCACGGTCCGTCCGGAGGACCTCAGCTTCCGCCGGGAGGACGGCTCGGTGGTTTACGCCGCGCCCGCTCGCGAGGTGGTGGATCACCTGCTCGAGCACGCCGGCCGCGACGATGTGATCAAACTGATCGCGACCTACGAGATGAGCTTGAGCGGAGTAACGCGGTTCCGCTCGACGAACGGGTACGAGGCGCGGCGGGAGAATGCGCTGGCCGAGATCGGCTCCGCCAAGCTGAAGGCCGCCGCCACGGCCTCCGCCATCGCGTTTATCGCGATCAAGCTCGAGCCGGGAGAATCCACCGATGGCGCGGTGTTCTTCGTGACGGGCGGCAAACCGCTGGGTCCCGGCGCCCTGCGGGCCCATGTGGCCGGCCACTTCTTCGACTTCGAATCGGAAGGCTCCTCCAGCGGCAAGGAGTTGCAGCAACGCCCGGCGCCACCCCCGCCGGCGAATCCCGATCCGCGGCCGTGAGGGAATGGCCTGCCGCGCGGTTAGCGCCGCTAACTGCTAAAATACCGCGTGACGGCGTGCGCACTTGATGTGTGCGCGGTACGCCGGCGCCGCTATGGCTGTTCGCTTCAAAATCGCGCTGCGGAAGCTGGGCCGCCTGGAGCGGGTCTTTCTCCTGTTGCTGCTCGCGGCGCTGATCGCCAGGTACGCCTTGCCGGGCGGCAGCACGGAGATTCTGCTGGCGTTTGCCGCATTCCTGGCCGGCGCTCTGGTGGCCTTCCGCTGGATCGTCGTGGGGATCACCAGGCTCATCTGGTGGCTGCGCTACCGGCTGGTGGTGGCGTATCTGTTCATTGCGGTGGTTCCCATCGCGCTGATCGGATTGCTGCTGTATTATGGCGGCGAGAAGTTCACCGGCCAGGTGGCGGCCTATCTGGTCACGACGGAACTGGAGCGGCGCACGGAGGGGATGCTGGGCGTGGCGCGCGGGCTAGCCTGGACGCCGGCCGGGATACGCACCGAGCGGGCGCGCTGGCTGGCGCCGTATTTCGCGAGCCTCAGCCCGGGTCTGGAACTGCTCATCCGCGATGGCGACACCACTTGGCGCTACCCCGAGAACGGCTCCCTCGGCTCTCCTCCCGGCGCCTGGGGGGACACCGACGGCCTGGTGCTCAAGGGCCAGACGCTCTGTGTGTGGGCGCACGCGATTCACGATACGACCGAGGTGACCATGCTGGCTCCGGTCACCCCGCAGATGTTGTCGAGCCTGGCGCCGCACCTGGGCGAGATCGCCGTGCGCGACCGCGAAGCCAAACGCGATCTCGCCTCATCGGGCCCCGACTCGATCCCCGCGCAGGTGGACTGGTACGACTTCCAAGTCTCGCACGCGGTTCCCATCCAGGTGGCCGTGTGGGAGTCCCCGGGCCATATGCGCGACCCGGCGCTGTTCGTAGGCACCCGCTATTCCGCCTTCCTGCGAACCATATTCAGCCAGCAGGGCGAATTCAAGACGGGTTTCACCGCGTCCTCGTTTTTTGGGTGGTTCCTTTCGGCTGTGGCGGTGACGTTCATGCTGGTGGAACTGGTGTCGGTGGTGATCGGCATCCGGCTCACGCGCAGCATCACCTACGCGCTGCACAACGTCTATCAAGGCACCCGGCACGTGCGCGAGGGCGTGTTTTCACACCGCGTCCATGTGCAGGGCAACGATCAGCTCGCCGAGCTGGGCGATTCCTTCAACAGTATGACCGAGAACCTGGAACGCCTGGTGGAGGTGGCCAAGGAGAAGGAGCGGCTGCAGTCCGAGATCGAAATCGCGCGCGAGGTGCAGAACCAGCTTTTCCCCAAGAGCACGCCGGTCTCGAAGACGCTGCGGCTCACCGCGGCCTGCACGCCCGCGCGCCTGGTTTCCGGGGATTACTACGACTACCTGAATCTGGAGGATTCCAAGATTGCGCTGGCCATCGGCGACGTGGCCGGCAAAGGGATCTCGGCGGCCCTGCTGATGGCCACCGTGCAATCCACCATGCGCACCCAGTTGCGCGCCGGGCGGGAGATGGCGGGCGACGGCGGCGCTCTTTCTACGGCGGCGCTGGTATCCCGGCTGAACCAGCAGCTTTTCGCGTACACGCCGGCGGAGAAATTCGCCACCTTCTTCTTCGCGCTGTATGACGACGATACCGGACGGATGACCTACACCAACGCCGGCCACTTACCGCCGATCCTGGTGCATCGCGGCGTTCCCTCGCGGCTGGAGGTCACGGGAACGGTGGTCGGCGCATTTCCATCCTCGGAGTACGCGGAAAGCTCGCTGCAGCTCGAGCCCGGCGATTTGCTGGCCTGCTTCACGGACGGCATCACCGAGCCCGAGAACGAGTTTGGCGAGATGTTCGGCGAGGACCGGCTGGCCGAGGTGGTGGTCAAGAACGCCGGGCGGGACACCGCGGAGGTCGTGGCGGCGGTGATGGATTCGGTGCGAGAGTGGACCGGCAGCCCGGAATTGCAGGACGACATGACGCTGTTGCTGATAAGGAGGATCTGACGCTGCCATGAGCCGGCTGAAGCGACGTTGCCTGTTCCTCGGTCTGGCCATCGTGCTGGTTCTGGCCATCGGCACGGTGGGCTTCATCGTCATCGAGCACTATCCGCCTTTCGACGCGTTCTACATGACGCTGATCACCATTACCACCGTGGGCTACAGCGAAATCCACGTTCTGCACCAGGCGGGACGGATCTTCAATTCCATTCTGATCGTCATCGGCGTCACGACTCTGTTCTTCGCCATCGGCGCGCTGGCGCAGACGGTCATCGAACTCGAGTTGGGCGAGTTTTTCGGCAGACGGCGGGTTAAACGCATGATCGACAAGCTAGAGAAGCATTACATCGTGTGCGGCTTTGGCCGCGTGGGACGGAGCGCCGCCGGCGAATTGCAGCGGGCCGGCGTACCGCTGGTGGTGGTGGACCGAAATCCCGAGAGGGTCGAGCAGGCCATCCGGGCGGGCCTGCTGGCCACGCTGGGGGATCCTACCCAGGACCAGACCCTGATCGAACTCGGGGTCGCCCGCGCCAAGGGGCTGGTGGCGGCGCTGGCCACCGACGCGGACAACCTCTTCCTGATCCTCTCGGCCAAGGGCCTGAACTCGAGCCTGAAAGTGGCGTCGCGCTCGAATGAGGAACACTCGGAGCAGAAGCTGCGGCGGGCCGGGGCGGACAACGTGTTCGCGCCATACAGGCACGCGGGCTATCATCTGGCGCTTTCGCTTCTGCGGCCGCACGTGGTGCAGTTTCTGGACGTCGCTTCGCAGCACGTCGGGCTGGACGTGGGTCTGGAGCAGGTGCGCGTGGCCCCGGGCAGCGAGCTGGTGGGCAAATCGCTCAAGCAAGTGCAGCTCCGGCGAGATCTGGGGGTCATTGTGCTCGCCATCCGCAGGGCCGACGGCCAAATGCTGTTCAACCCGCCCGCCGACGCCTTGCTGGAGTCCGGCGATTTCCTGATCGCCATGGGCGAGCACGAGCACCTGCGCGATTTGGAATCGCTGCTGGCGGAGGTGCGCGAATGAAAGTCCTGACCGCGGCCCAGATGCGCGAGGTGGACCGCCGCAGCATCGAACTCGGCATCCCCGGCATCGTGCTCATGGAAAACGCCGGCCACCGCGTGGTCGAGTTCCTCGCGGAGACCTTCGCGCCGCTGGCGGGCGAGCGCATCGCGATCCTGTGCGGCAAGGGCAACAACGGCGGCGACGGCATGGTGGTGGCGCGCCAGCTCCACACCCGCATCCGGCCGAAGGCGCTGTGGGTGGCGCTGGCCGCCCAGCCGGACCAACTCACAGGCGAGGCGCTCGAGAACTTCCGCATGTTAGCCGCCTGCGGCTGCTCCGTCGCGGGAGAGATCGCTCCCGAAATGCGCGGCGCCACCATCGTCCTCGATGCGCTGCTCGGCACGGGGCTGCAGGGGCCGGTTGCCGGGCCGATGCTCGAATGGATCCACGAAGTGAATTCCGGCTTCCCACTGGCCAAAGTGGTGGCGGTCGATATCCCTTCCGGCCTGGCCAGCGATGCGGCCCGCTCCGAGGGCCAGACCGTGCGCGCGGATTACACCGTTACCTTCACCGCGCCCAAGGTGGGGCAGGTGCTGGCGCCGAACTGCGAGCGCGTGGGCGTGCTGAGGGTGGCCCCCATTGGCAGTCCGTCCGCGCTCTTCGACGAGGACGATTCCATTTTTCTGTCGTTGGTCGAGCCGGAGCTCTTCCGCGCCCTGCTGGGCCCGCGCCCGCCAGGCGCGAACAAGGGGGATTTCGGGCACGTCCTGGCGATCGCCGGATCGCGCGGGAAGACCGGCGCGGCGGCTATGACGGGGATGGCGGCGCTGCGTGCCGGCGCCGGCCTGGTCACCGTGGCGTCGTCGGAGGCGGCGATTCCAACGATCGCCGCGCACTGCGCCGAACTCATGACCGAGCCGCTCCCCGAGACCGAGACCCGTTCGATTTCGCTCTCCGGCTTCGACTACAGCCGGCTCGCCAAGATCGCCGAAACCAAGGATGTTATCGCTATCGGCCCGGGACTGGGCAGGTCCCCGGAGACCGTGGAGACGGTGCGCCGCGTGGTGGGAGAGCTTCCGCATCCCATGGTGGTGGATGCCGACGGTTTGAACGCCCTCGCGGGGACCCAGTTCTCGGGCGCGGGCCGCGTGCGCATCCTGACGCCGCACCCCGGCGAAATGGGGCGGCTGATAGGCCAGAGCGCCGCCGAAGTGGAGGCCGACCGAATCGGCGTGGCCCGCTCCTTCGCCCTGGAGCGCCAGGTGACGCTGGTCCTCAAAGGCTGCCGCACGCTCATCGCATTTCCCGACGGGCGCGCGTGGATCAATCCCACCGGCACGCCCGGCCTGGCCACCGGCGGCTCGGGCGACATCCTGACCGGCATGATCGCGGGCTTGCTGGCCCAATTCCCGCGCCAGCCGGATCTCGCCGTCGCGGCCGCCGTCTACCTGCATGGCCTGGCGGGCCAGCTCGGCGCCGCGGAGCTCGGCGAAAAGTGCCTCATCGCCACGGATCTGCTGCGCTTTCTCCCGGCGGCCATGCATGCGTGTCTTTGAAACCGCCTCCGAGGAGGAGACCATTGCGCTGGGCGAGGAGATCGCCCGCGAGCTTCCGCCGCGCGCGGTGGTCCTGCTGGTCGGGGAGCTGGGCGCGGGCAAGACCACGCTCGCCAAAGGCATCGTGAAAGGCCTCGGCGCCGCTTCGCCCGAGGACGTGTCGAGCCCCACGTTTACTCTGATCCACGAATACGGCGGCCGCGTCTATCACATCGATCTCTACCGCATTGAAGAGCCGCGCGGCCTACGCACCCTGGGTCTGGACGAGCTTCTGGACCGCGAAGCCGTGCTCCTGGTTGAGTGGGGCGAGCGCTTCCCCGGCCTGTGGCCCCCGGATCGCCTCGAGATTCACCTCGAGACGATCGGCGACTTGCGCCGCATCACGCTTCGTTGAGGATTTAGGCCGCGTCCGGTGGACGGGCGTGAGTCGTCAGGCAACGGCCAAGCGCTTCAAACTGGCGGTGAGCCGGCTCTTGTAGCGGGCCGCGGTGTTCTTCTTGACGATGCCCCACTTGGCGGCGCGGTCGATGAGCGAGAAGGTCTTTGGCAGCAAAGCCTGGGCGGCGGTGGCGTCCTTGCCTTCCACGAGCCGGCGAAAGGCGCGGATCTGGTGGCGCAGGCGGGTCTTCCGCGCGCGATTGATGAGGGTCCGCCGCGCTTCCTGACGAACCCGCTTGAGAGCAGAGAAAGTGTTAGCCATCTAGTTCGAAATCCAGTCGGTTGTTCCTTCAGTCAGGATAGCGCAGGGGCGGCGGCAGGGTCAAACCGAGGCAGGCGTCAAACCGGCGCAGGGGATCGCCGGGTTTCGCGTCCTCGCGTCGCGCGGCATCAGACCTCCGGCATCGGCCCCGCGGTCCGCCACATTTGCGGAAGGACACTAGGGCCTCCAGACCTGAGTGCGCGCCGAAGCCCCCTGCGGCCGCAGCACTTCGAGCGTCACCCGGATGGGCCGAGCCTCGGTCAACTTGACAGTGAGAGCCGCTCGCTCTCCCGGTCCAAGGTCGGGCAGGGCTCGGTCGATACGCTCGACGGGGATGTCGCCCGAGCCATACGCCACGGCTCTCAGCCTGTATCCGCGAAGAACGTACGCGGGAACGGTGTCGCGTGTCCCGAGTTGAACTCTCAATTCTCCAGGCGTGCCCCAAGCTTCGAACGACTCGATGGGGCTGCTCTCCGTCCTCAACTTCTCGTACGAAGGCTTCCGCGCACCGAAGAGGTCAACGACGCCGTGGACTCGCTGCTTCATCGCGCCGGCGCCGCGGTCGCCGACGTGCGTCCGATAGTCGTTGTAGCAAAAGAAGATGAGGCCGGCGACCCAGTCGCGCTGGCGGAAGACCTCATCGTGATCGAGCAGCACACGGATGCGCGCCTCGTCGCCCTCGGGACGCTCCGGCGTGCATGCGCAATAGCCATACTCGGAGATCACCAGGGGTTTGCCCGGGAACGCACGATGAATATTATCGAGTGTTCGGGCCAGATCCTCAACGGTTCCCGGCTGCCAGGTCCCCACGTACTCGTTCCACATCACGAAATCCATGAGGCCGGCGACGTCCCGCTCAGGAGTGGTCGAGAGCGAGTGGGAAGCATAGGAAACTAACCGCCGGGGATCGAGCTTCTTGGCTTCCTCGTACATGCGCTTGGCGAAGGCGTAGGCCGGCGGATTCTGGCCGCCGATCTCGTTGCACATCCCCCACGAGAAGATGCAGGGGTGATTGCGGTCGCGGGCTATCATCTCGCGCAGTTGTTCCAGGCCGTTGTTCACGATCTCAGCCGGCGGCTCGGCGCTCGTTCCGGAGAACGTGGCGGATCCCCAGGCGGGCACCTCGTTCTGGATGAGCATACCGTGGCGGTCGCACCAGTCCAGAACGGCGCGATCCTGGGGCCAATGAACGCGGGTGTAGACGCAGTTCAGGTTCTGCATGTCCGCCAAGTCGCGATGAATCCAGGCGGCAGGCTCTGCCATCCCGTACTCCGGATTGCCGCCCGCCATACGTTCGACGCCCATCAAGCGGACCTTCTCGCCGTTCAGGTAGAAGGCGCCGTCCCGGATTTCGATCCTGCGGATGCCGAAGGAAGCCACCATGGCGTGGCCTCCCGCCAGCTCGGCGCGCAGGCTGTAAAGGTTGGGTTGGTCGAAACGCCATAGTTTCGGCGCCCGAAGAGCCGCGGAACGGAGCGGGACCGCCTTCGTCTCTCCGGGGGCAACTTGAACGGTCGCGGCCTCGGGAACCGCGAGCGCACAGTTGCCGGTCGCCTCATCCGCTATGCTGTAGCCGATGCCACCGCTCCACGCCTTCGGCGATGTGTTGCGCACTACCGCTGTCACCGCGACGGATGCGGAGTTCGCGGCAATGTCCGTCTCCGCGTCGATGGCCAGGCGTTCTATGAACACTCCCGGCGTGATGAGCAGTCGGACTGGCCGGTAGATGCCGCCATCGTGTGCCCAATCGCTGGAGCGGTCCCGAGGGAGCATTGAGCCGCTGAAGGCGTTGTCGACCTTCACGGCTATGGTGTTGCCGGCGCCATAGTGCAAGAGGTGGCCAATGTCGAGAGTAAATGCCGTATAGCCTTTGCCGGCGTGCCGTCCCGCTTCCTTGCCGTTCACCCACACCGTCGCCGTGTGGAACACAGCTTCGAATTCCAGCCGGACGGCAAGGCCGGACCACACGCGCGGCGCATCGAACGTGCGGCGATACCAGGCCAGCCCGCGGTACTCGGCGTTCTCGGGCTCGACCTGCCAGGTGTGGGGGACGCCGACCTCCCGCCAACCGGTGGCCGGCGCATCCGGAAGCGCCCAGCCGGCCGTTTGGCCGCTCGAGTCCGGGTCCAGCCGGAACAGCCACTGGCCATTCAATGAAACGAAATCGTGCTCCCATGTGGCTGGCGGGCAAACCGCCTGAGCGGTTCCTGCAGTGGCGCCTTGAAGCAGCGAAGCGCCAGCGCCAGTCATCAGGATACGGCGTCGAGTCAGCACCTGTCTGGTCCTCCTTCGGCAAACGTGCCCGCGACAGCCTCAGCAGAACATAACCGCGACCGGGGCGTCAATCCGCCACGCCGGGGGTGCTACGCGGATTTGACGATGTCGCGGTGGGTGGTTTTGACTTTGAAGCCGGCGCGGGCCAGGCGGCGGCGGATCTCGTCGGCGATCATGACCGAGCGGTGCTGGCCGCCGGTACATCCGAAAGCGATGGTGAGATAGCTCTTGCCTTCCCGAATGTAGTGGGGGAGGAGGTAGACCAGCAGGTCGGAGATGCGCTCGACAAACTCGGTGGTCTGGGGAAAAGAGCGGATGTAACGGGCCACCGAGGGATGCCGGCCGCTGAGCTTCTTGAACTGCGGGATGTAGTTCGGGTTGGGCAGGAAGCGGACGTCGAAGACCAGGTCGCTGTCGGCGGGCACGCCGTTGCGGTAGCCGAAGCTGGTGACGTAGATCATGATCTTGGAGTGCTCGCGGTCGCCATGGAACTTTTCGGCGATGGCGTCGCGCAACTCGTGCACGGTGAACTTGGAGGTGTTCACGACATGGTCGGCGAGCTCGCGAATGGGGGCCAGCAACTGGCGCTCGGCCTGGATGGAGCGGCCGACCGAGCGCTCGGTTCCGAGCGGATGGGGGCGGCGGGTCTCGCTGAAGCGGCGCATGAGCGCCTGGTCGTCGGCCTCCAGGAACAGCAGCGTGGTGGGCACGCGGCGGCGGATCTGCTGGTAGAGCTTGGGGAAGCGCTGGAGGCCCTCCCCCTCGCGGATATCGACGACCAGGGCGGCGTGGGTGATCTGGGGCGCGCCCCTGGTTAGCTCGGCAAACTTGGGAATCAGCTCGATGGGCAGATTGTCGACGGAGTAATAGCCGAGGTCCTCCAGGCACTTCAACACGGTGCCCTTGCCGGACCCGCTCATGCCCGTGATAATCACGAGTTCCGGAGCCGCCGGACGGGGGGAGCGAGCCGATTTCTTTTTCACGCCTCGATCAGGTCGAAATTGCCGTCGCGCCGCCGCACGAGCACGGAAACCCGGCTGGTTTCGGCGTCGCGGTAGACGATGTAGCTACGGCCTTCAATTTCGAGCAGGGCCTCGTCGAGCGTCATGGGCTTGCGCCGCTCGTGGTGGTTGACGCGGAAAACCTGGGGCGGACCCCCGGTCTCGAGTTCGGCGGCCGCTTGGGAAGCGGCCAGGGACGCGGCCGGCGTCTCGGCCGCCTCCTTCTCCGCCTTGGGGCCGCGATGGCTGTCCCGGGTGCGCTCGAGGTTGCGCAGGATCTGCTTCTCGAGCTTCTCGAGAGCGCCGCCGATAGCTGTATAAGGGTCGGCGGCGGCGCCAATGCCCACAAAATGGTGGTTCAGGAAACGGACGGTGATCTCGGCGTGGCTCAAATGCCGCTCCTGGGTAAGGATGACGTGCGCTTCGCGCTCGCCTTTGGGCGCGTCGAGCAGCTTGGCGATCTTGCCGAACTTGATCTCGATCTTTCCGGTTTCGACTGGATTTAACGCTCCCGGCATGCCTGTGTATGTGATCTTCACTGCGTCCTCCAATCTACGGTTTGTCAGGCGCGGATGCGCCTCTGGTGCGTGGACGGAATCTTCATATCCTCGCGGTACTTCGCGACCGTGCGGCGGGTGACCTGGATGCCCCCGTCCTGCAGGCGGGCGGTGATCTGCTCGTCGGTAAGCGGGTGGGCCGGGTCCTCCTCCCCGATCATTTTCTTGACCATGCGCTTGACGATCAGCAGGGGAGTGGCGCTGCCCGAAGGTCCCTGCACGGCCTCCGAGAAGAAATAGCGCAGCTCGTAAACTCCCTGCGGCGTGTGGGCGTACTTATTGGCCACGGCGCGGCTGACCGTGGATGGGTGCACACCAATCTCTTCGGCAATTTCCTTGATCATCATCGGCTTGAGCCAGTCGATGCCGTGGTCCAGGAACTCCGTCTGGCGCCGCACGATGGACTGGCACACGCGCAAGATGGTGTGCTTGCGCTGCTCGATGTTCTTCATCAGTTGAAGCGCCGATGCATAGCGCTCCTTGACGTAGTTGCGCACCTCCTTGTCGGGCTCCTGATGGCGGTCCAACATGCGCCGGTACTGGGCGTTCAGGCGCAGTTGCGGCAGATCCTCGTCGTTGAGCTGGATGAGGTAGTCGTCGCCTTCCTTGAAGATGTGGACATCCGGTTCGACCTGGCGCGCGCCGGGGCCGGAAAAGCGCAGGCCGGGCCGCGGATTGAGGTGGCGAATCACTTCGACGGCAGTCTGTATGTGCTCGATCGGACGGCCCAGCGCCTTGGCCAGCTCGCGGATCTGGCGCAGCTCGACCATTTTGAGGTGCTCGGAGACGATCTGCCAGGCCACGCCGCCCCGGCCGTTCCGGCTCTCGAGCTGAAGCAGCAGGCATTCGCGGACGTCGCGGGCGCAGATGCCGGCCGGGTCGAGCTTCTGAACCTCGCTCAGGGCCGCCTCCACGTTCTCCATGCTGTGCTCGCCGCTGGCCGCGATTTCCTCGAGCGAAACGGGGAGGTAGCCGCTCTCATCCAGATTGCCGATGATGGAGTCGGCGGCGTCGCGAACGTCGTCGGAGAGCGGAATCATGCTCAATTGCGAACGCAGATAGTCGCCTAGAGTGACCGGCGCCGAGAGGAAAGTCTCGAAGGAGGGCTTTTCGGACTGCTCGGAAGACGGGCTGCGGTAGCCGGGGTCGAGATAGTCGTCCCAGAAGGAGCCGAAATCGATCTCCTCGAACGGATCGGTGGCCGGGGCGGATTCGACCGCTTCGGCCGGCTCGGCGGTCGCGGCAGCCTCGGCCGCGGGTGCGCCCGAGTCGGCAGGCGGTTCGGCCTCCACATCGGCAAGCACGCCGGGAGCGACTTCCACGTCCCCGCTGGGGGCCTCCAGAAGCGATTGATCGGCGGGCTCGGCCACGCGCTCGGCTTCGAGAAGCTGCTGCACTTCCTGGGGGCTGAGCTCCTCGCCGGCCTCGTCGGTGGATTCCTCCAGGACGGGGTTCTCGGCGATCTCCTGGGTGATCATCTCCCGCAGTTCGAGCCGGTTCAGTTGCAGAACCGTAACCATCTGGACCAGCCCAGGGGTCAGGATCTGCTTCTGCGCGACTCGCAACTGCAGTCTCGGAGAGAGCGAGCTCATCTGGCCTAATGATATCAGACAGGGCAGGGAGGGGGATCGGAGGGCGGAGCTGAGATGGTTCGGGCTTGCACCGCACTAGCGTTTGGGATAGTGTGGTTCGGGACCAGGAAGGACGGCAAGCCTAATGCGGAAAGAGTACAGCGTTCAGCTCGAGATCGCCGGTCCGGCGGCGATGTTCACACGACCGGACACCGGGGGCGCGTTCGTGTCCTACCCCGCCCCGACATATTCGGCGGCGAAAGGGGTGTTCGAATCCATCGCGCGGCTGAAGAGCGCATATATCCGGCCCACCAAGGTCGAGATCTGCCGACCGATCCAATTCCACCGATACACAACGAACTACCGCGGCCCGCTACGGAAGGGCAATCAGCTCCAGAAGGACACCAGCTACCAGTTGGGAGCCTTGATCCTAGCTGACGTTTGCTACCGGCTGTACGGCGTAGTTGAAGAGGCGGCCGAGTGTCCGGTGGCGACGAACCACCTGCACGCGTTGAAGGAAATGTTCGAGCGGCGGCTGCAGAAGGGACAGGCGTTTACAACGCCGTGCCTGGGGTGGAAGGAATTCACGCCTTCGTATTTCGGGCCCTTCCGGGAGGGGACGGAGGTGGACCGCTCGGTGAACCTGGTGATTCCGTCGATGCTGCACGCCGTGTTCGACAAACCGGTGGCGGGGTGCTGGGGTCCGAAGTTCGTGCAGGACGCGGAGGTCAAAGAGGGGGTGCTGCACTATGTTGAATGAGCTGGAAGTCCTGCGGCGGTCTCTGGCGCGGTACGGCGTGCCGGAGGAAGAAACGCATCCCTGGGTGAAGCGGCTGGCGCGGTCGCCTACGGTCTGGATCGGGCTGGACGCTGCCGGCAAGCCTAGCGTGGTGGAACTGATCGGGGCGGAACGGGCAGTTGAGCTTTTCAAGATTCAGGAGAGCTTCCACAGCAATTTCCCGGCGATGAACGTAACGGCCCCGGTGTGCCGGCTAGCTGCAACAGCGACGGCGACGCAGCGCTGGCTGGAGAGCTGCAAAGAACGTAAGAAGAAGAGCGCCGCGGACGCGGGGGCTGGGGAAACAGCAGGGGTGCGGATTCGAGCCCGTCTCTTGCGGGAGGCGTGCGAAGGGGTGAGCTTGTCGGAGCGACCGTTGCGGGATCTTGAGCGGGCGCAGACGGTTTGCCAGGGACTAAAGCCGCGATTCAGCGAGCGAGAGGGGCGGTTCGCTGCATTTGTGGCTGTGATGGAGCGGCTTCTGGCGGTGAGTGCAGACGAGGAATGGTTTCGGGCGCTGACCAAAACGGCGCTGGATGCCGCGGAAGAGGGATCGGCGACCCTCTTGGAGACTGTGGAACTGCTCCTCGCGGGGAAGTACGACCGGGACAGTGGCAAGTTCAAGGAAGAGAAGATACCGGTGCTGCTCGACGTGGCCGATTACCAGCGCTTCGACTGTCGAGTAGCAGACCCGCGAATGGGAGGGTACTACAGCCGGCGGCTGTCGGCGCCTTACGGCGAGGAAGGCGAGGCCGGGCGCTGCTCGCTCACGGGCCGCGAGATGCCATTGGAGACCCACAAACTGCCGAGCCCCCTGTTGCCGGTGCTGGGGCCGACAGTGCTGATGTCGATGAACCCGTACACTCCCTGCCAGCGAAGATACGGACGGATCGGGACGGATGTATTCCGGGTAGGGAAAAGAACCGCGGAGGAGCTGGACCGGGCGGTGAAACAGTTAACGGCATCGGGGCGAGAATTCAAGAACTGGCAACGGGTGCCCGGAACGCTCAAGGGGAAATCCAACCTGCTGTTGGCGTATCTGGAGGGAACGCGGCTCGGGGACGAGGCGTGGGCCTCTCTGTTCGCCGAGCCGGAGGAGGCGGAGGAGAATTACGGGGAGATATGTGGAAAGATCTCGGCCGCAATGCGTGGGCGGGAGAGTCACGGCAGCGAGCGGCTCCGTGTATTCGTGCTGAGCAGAATCGACAAGGGGCGGGTACGGGTGGAGCTTAGCCGGACGTTCACGGCGGAACAGGTGCTGCAAGGCGGGCGGGAATGGGAGATTGCGGCGCGAAACCGGCCGGAGCCGGTGTTGCAGACGGAGCCAGAAGTGCCGTTCCCCTCGCAATTGGTGCGGTGCACGCAGACGGCGTGGATTCGCGGAGGAAAAGAGGCAACGGACGCACCGGGATGCGGACTCAGCGAGGTCTACGATCTGCTGATCGCGGACATGGAAGGCCGCGAGGCATCGGCGCGAGCAATGCTACGACTGGTTTTGGCGCGTACGGAACCTCTGTTGACTGGGCTGGGGCATGCCGCGCACCGCGAGGCTAGGTTGGAGATTCGGAAGGAGTTCGTTAAACGCGCGAACGAGAGCGCGCCAGTGGCGATGGCGGTGTTAGCAATCGCTTTGTTTCGGCTGGGCATCAAGAAGGAGGCGTATATGAAGGAAGCCGCATATGAGCTAGGGCGTTTTTTGTCACTGGTAGACACGCTTCACCGGCAGTATTGTGTGAAGGTGCGGAAGAATGAGATTCCGCCGCAACTGTTGGGAAACGCGGTGTTGCCGAGGACGGCAGCGGATCCCAAGAAAGGGCTGGCCCGGATTCTGGACCGGATTGGGATCTACCAAGCTTGGGCCCAAACGGACGGGACAAAGCTGGCGCGGTGGACGTTGGGAGAGATGGGAAAGCTTACGCCAACACTGGCGGAGGGGCTTCCCGAACGGATGGACGATGCCGGGAAGGCCCAATTGCTACTGGGATACCTCGCCCGCTGGGAGAAGAAGGAAGGCCAAGAGGAAGGAACGGAGGAAGCCGATGGAAGACGGGAATGAGAAACTGCTGAAGCGGGCAACGGGCCTGCTGATCATCGAGGTAGTGAACTCGAATCCGAACGGGGATCCCGATAGCGAGAGCGATCCCCGGATGCGTTTGGGGGACTACGGCGAAATCTCGCCGGTCTCGTTCAAGCGGAAGCTGCGCGACCTAGTGGAGCAGAAAAAAGGGCCAGTATGGCAGGCGGTGGCGGGCGGCTTCGATCCCTCCCTGAAGGACGAAGAGTTCGACATTCTGGAGAAGCGCGGCAGGAATCGGGAGAAGATCATGGCGGAAGTTGCGAACGGGTCGTTTGCAGCCCACTACTGGGACGCGCGGGTGTTTGGGAATACGTTCCTGGAGGAGAAGGAAAAGGGAGGGAGCTGGATCAGGACCGGCGTCGTGCAGTTCGGGATGGGGATTTCGGTGGCGCCGGTGGAAGTGGAGCGGCTGACCCTGACGAACAAGTCGGGAGTGCAGGAAGGCAAAGATCGCGGAATGGCGCCACTGGGGTACCGGGTGGTGCAGCACGGTGTGTACGCGATGCCATTCTTCGTGAATCCGACGGCGGCGCTGAAGTCGGGGTGCGAGAAGCGAGACGTGGAAGTGATGCTGAAGCTGATCCCGCACGCTTACTCGCATACGGCGTCGTTCATACGGCCGGACGTGCGCGTACGGTACGCGTGGTACGTGGAGCACAAGTCGGCGCTAGGGTCGTGTCCGGACTCGGTGTTGATCGAAGCACTGATGCCGAAGAAGAAGAGATCCGCGCCGGAAGGACCTTCGAAATCGTGGGCCGAGTACGACCCGGGGGAACTACCACCCGATATCCTGAAACGCGTAGAGAGTTGCAGGAACCTGACCGAGGAATGACAGCAGAGCCGCTGGCGCACAGTGCTCGGAAGGAGCGCGGGATTCCTGCGCAGGGATTCTGGGCGCACATCGAGGAGGTCGAGAGGCTGGCGACTGCAGCGGCGAGCAAGGCCGCTCGGTACTGGACCGGCCAGGGTGAGCAGTTGGTGGGCGAGGTGCGGGCAGCGGCGGTGATGCACGACTGCGGGAAGCTGTGGCCGGAGAGCCAGCGGGTCTTGCAGGGCTCGGAGCGCGAGCGGCTTGGGTTGGATCACGCCGATGCGGGCACGGCGCTGCTGCTGGAGAAGGGACGGGAGATCGCGGCGGTGCTGGTGAAGAGCCATCACGCCGGGCTGCCGTCGGTGCCAGAAGAGCGGCGGCGGGTGACGGAGAGCCCACCCGTCAAGCCGTTCCGCAACCGGGAGGAACTGGAGCGAACGGAGCGGCACGAAGAGGCCTACCGTCGGACGTACGAAGCGCGGGGCGTGGCCGTGGAGGCGGAGCGGACATCGGTGGGCGACTGGAGTGGGTTGACGCACCGGATCGCGCTGTCGTGCCTGGTGGACGGAGATCATAGCGACACGGCACGGCACTACGGGGAGCCGGCGCCTGGGCCGGGACCGGAGGGACGTTGGGCGGAGCGGCTGGAGGCGCTGGACCGGTTCGTTCGCGGACTCCAGGAATCGGGCAAGGGCGCAAGCCGCCGGAAGCTGCGGGCGGCGATGTACGAGGCGTGCCGTGACGCTCGGTTGGAGCCGAGTTTGCGAACATGCGAAGCGCCGGTCGGGACGGGCAAGACGACTGCCGTGATGGCGCACCTGCTGCGAGCCGCGCAGGAGCGCGGACTGCGGCACATATTCGTGGTCCTTCCGTTCACCAACATCATTCGGCAGGCGGTGAAGGTGTACCGGAAGGCGTTAGCGCTGCATGGGGAAGACCCGGATGAAGTGGTGGCGGAGCTGCACCATCTTGCGGATTTCGAAGCGGTCGAGACGCGGCAGATGGCGGCGCTGTGGCGGGCGCCGATCATCGTGACGACCGCAGTACAGTTCTTTGAGACGCTAGCCGGGAACCGACCGGCGCGGCTGCGGAAACTGCACGAATTGCCGGGATCAGCGGTGTTCGTGGACGAAGAGCACACAGCACTGCCGGCGTGGTTGTGGCCGCAGACGTGGGTCTGGCTGAAGGAGCTGTGCGGCGAATGGGGATGCCGGGTGGTGCTGGGATCGGGCTCGCTGGCACGGTTTTGGCGACTGCCGGACCTAGTAGACCCTCCGGAAGATGTGCCAGATCTGCTGCCCAGGGAATTAAGCAGCGCGTTGGTGGAGGCAGAGGCGGCGCGGGTAGTCGTGAAGAGGAATGAGGAGGTGTTGAGCGCGACCGACCTGTTGGGGTTCGTCCGGGATCAGCCCGGACCACGCCTGGTGATCATGAACACCGTGCAAAACGCGGCGGTGCTGGCGGAAGAACTGCGGCGCGCGAAGGATGATGTAGTTCACCTGTCGACGGCGTTGGCACCGATGCATCGGGAGAGAATTGTCGACAGGATCTATGAGCGGCTCGGGGACCAGAGGGATAGGGATTGGACGCTGGTGGCGACGAGCTGCGTGGAAGCGGGCCTGGACTTCTCGTTCCGGACAGCGGTTCGCGAAAGCTGTAGCGTGGCTAGCGCGATCCAGACCGGCGGACGCACCAACCGTGAAGGGGAGTGGATTGCGTGCGAGGTCTGGGACGTGCGGGTGTCAGACGGATTATTTAACCATCATCCGGGCTTTGACGGCTCCAGGCGTGTGCTTGCCGAGATGCTAGAGGAGGGACTGGTGCTATGCCTGTCACCCGCCGAGGCGGTGACGGAAGCGCTGCGGCGGGAGGTGCTCCGGTATTATCCGAAGGAAGCAGCGGAGTTGAAAAAGCAGGAGCGCAGGCAGAATTTCGCGTGGGTGGCGGAGAGGTACCGTGTGATCGACGCGGATACGCGCACGGTTGTGGTGGATCGGGATCTGATCGAGAGGCTGCGTCGAGGGGACCGAATGTCGAGCCGGGAGCTGGTGCGTGGCAGCGTGCAAATGTGGGCGCGCAAGATCGAGATGCTGCGGGTAACGGAGTTCGGGTGGTTGCCCGGGCTGTATGAGTGGACGGGCCCCTATGACGAAGACTTCCTGGGGTACATGGCGGGAGTGTTACCGCTGATCTATGCCGGGCAGAGCAGTGCTCATTTTGTCTAGCGACATGTTCACGGAAGACGAGTTTCTGCCGCTGTCGGGGTTGCAGCACCTGGAGTTTTGCGAGCGGCAGTGGGCTTTGATCCATATCGAGCAGGTTTGGGAGGAGAACGCGCTGACGGCGGAGGGGCGGGTGCTGCACGAGCGCGTGGACACTCCGCAACAGGAGAGCCGCGTCGACGTTTTGGTGTGCCGCGGAGTGGCGATCTGGTCGGCGCGGCTGGGACTTTCCGGGCGGGCGGACGTGGTGGAGTTTCACCGGGCGGCGGACGGGGTCGAGGTGCCGGGGCGGGCGGGCTTGTGGAGGCCGTTTCCGGTGGAGTACAAGCGGGGGCGGCCGAAGGCGGGCCTGTGCGACGAAGTGCAGCTCTGCGCTCAGGCGATGTGTCTGGAAGAGCGGTTCGGAGTTCGGATCGGCGAGGGTGCGTTGTACTACGGACGGACGCGGCACCGCGAGGCAGTCGAATTCAGGGCGGAACTGCGCGAGAGGACGGAAACGCTGAGCGCACGGATGCACGAGATGTATCGGCTCGGGCTGACGCCGCCGCCGGTCTACGGCGAGCGGTGCGAGAAGTGCTCGCTTCGGGAGGTGTGCATGCCGCGGGCGTTGGAGAGGCCGGGAACCGTCGAGCGGTACCTGGCGCGGGCACTACGTGAGGACGGATGAAACAACTGCTGAACACGCTGTACGTGACGACGCAGGGGGCCTACCTGGCACGGGACGGCGAGACCATTTTGGTGCGGGTGGAACAGGAAACGAAGCTCCGGGTTCCGGTCCACACGCTGGCGAGCGTGGTTTGTTTCGGGCAGGTGACGTGCAGCGCGCCGACAATGGATCTGTGCGCGGATCGCGGAGTCGCGCTGTCGTTTCTGACGGAATACGGGCGCTTCCTGGCGCGGGTGCAGGGGCCGGTGTCGGGGAACGTAGTGCTGAGGCGGGCGCAGTACCGCTGGGCGGACGACGAAGCGCGGTCGGCGTCGATCGCGCGGTGGGTGGTGACGGGGAAGGTGGCGAATTGCCGGACGGTATTGCTGCGCGGGGCCAGGGAGCGGCCGGGGGGCGAGGGCGTTGCCGAGTTAGAACAGGCGGCGCAGCGGCTCGGGCGGTTGCTGGAGGATGTGCGCAGCAGTACGTCCGTGGACGCGGTGCGAGGCTTGGAAGGGGATGCGGCGCGCACGTACTTCGGCGCGTTCGATCGTCTGATCACCGCCTCCAAGGAGGCATTCTTCTTCCGGGGGCGGAACCGGCGGCCGCCGCTCGACAACATGAATTCGTTGCTGTCGTTCCTGTACACGCTGCTGACACACGATGTGGCGTCGGCGCTGGAGGGTGTGGGGCTGGATCCCGCGGTGGGATACCTGCATCGGGACCGGCCGGGGCGGCCCAGCCTGGCGCTGGATCTGGTCGAGGAGCTTCGGCCTGTTGTGGCGGACCGGCTCGCCTTGACGCTGGTGAACCGGCGTCAAGTACAGGCGGGCGGGTTTCAGACGAGTGAAGGCGGGGCGGTGGTGATGGACGATGCGACACGGAAAGAGGTCCTGGTGGCGTACCAGAAACGGAAGCAGGAGGAGATCATGCACCCCTTTCTCGAAGAGCGCGTAGCGTTCGGGCTGGTGCCGCACTTGCAGGCCAATCTGCTGGCCCGGCACATTCGGGGTGACCTGGATGGGTATCCGTGTTTCGTGTGGAAGTAGGCGGGGCGAGGGCCGATTGTCATGATGGTAGTTGTGGTGGCTTACGACGTGAACACGGAATCCGAGGAAGGGCGCAGGCGGCTGCGGCGGGTGGCGCATGTGTGCGAGAACTACGGGCAGCGGGTGCAGAAGTCGGTGTTTGAATGCCTGGTGGATGCCGCGCAATGGACGGCGGTCAGGGCGGCGCTGGTGTCCGAGATCGAGGAGTCGGAGGACAGCCTGCGATTCTACTTTCTGGGAGGGAACTGGAAGGCGAGGATGGAGCAAGTCGGGAGGGATCGCTCGTATGATCCGCAAGGGCCGTTGATCGTGTGATGCGGACCGGAAGCTCACAGAGAATCGCCGGGAGGTCCGCGCGTTGGATTTGTGGCGTGGTTAGTTGGGTTTAGCGAGTGAGCGGGCGAGTGAAGAGTGGGACGAAGGAGAAGAAGAGGCGAGTCCGCGCAAGAGATGGGCTACGGGCTTAGCCTTCAGTGAGATAGGTGGAAGGCGTCGCGCCCCGCGCGGGGCGCGTGGATTGAAACGGATTCATCGGCGGTGTGATAAGACCAGGCAAGAGTCGCGCCCCGCGCGGGGCGCGTGGATTGAAACCGATCCACTCCAAAAGCTTGACGATCTGGCCGAGGTCGCGCCCCGCGCGGGGCGCGTGGATTGAAACCCACTCAGCTCCATCAGGATCTGCGGGTTGCTCTCGT
>JBKQQG010000087.1:0-19455 GCA_052144455.1 Bryobacteraceae bacterium | reverse complement strand
CGAAAGCGGGTTTTCCACCCTTCCCACCGCCCTTGGGAAACTCGCTACGCGAGTTTTCCACATTCCCACAGCGCCGACGGCCGCGGCGGGGGGTGGTAAACCAAAACCAGGTTTTCCACACCACGCCGCTCCGATTCTGGAGTGAGAAGAAGGGGACACTTCTATCGAGGTGGAGAGGGGGACATTTCTATCGAGGCTTGACAGCCGGAACGTCAGAGGGCGGATGGGGAAGCCGCGCTAGCCGCGGGCCAGTTCGTCGCTGAGCGCGCAGAGTTCCAGGGTAAAGCGCTGGACCTCCTGCTCGAGGGTCAGGTAGGCTTCGGAAGCGGGCTTCAAGTCGCCGGCGCGCCCCATGGCCTCGAGCCGGAAGGCGGCCTCGCGGGCGGCGTCGGCGCCGAAGTTCGCAATGGACCCTTTCAAGGTGTGGGCAGCATGCTCCAGCTTGCGGGCATCCCCATCGGAGACGGCGGTCTGGATGGCTGTCAGCAACTTGGGACAGTCTTCCAGGAAGAGGCCGGCGATTTCCTGCAGGAACTCGACATCGCCCCCGACGCGTTCGAGCAGGGCTTCGCGATCAAGCGCGGGCGGGTTGTTGGGCGGCATGGAGGTCAAACACAGAGATCGGCTGGCCGCCGGGAAACTTTAGATTAGTCCCGATGGGAAGGGCTGGCAGGCTGGGACAAAACTAGGCCTTGACCCGGGCCTCGCGCCACGCTACCATAGCAGTGCGGGGTGGAGCAGTCTGGTAGCTCGTTGGGCTCATAACCCAAAGGTCGTAGGTTCAAATCCTACCCCCGCAACCAACTCTTTTCAATCGGTTGCGCGGATTTCTGGGCGCACTCCAAACTCCCATTAGCTCCCAATAGCGGCCATCGACCTGTTCTCGCCGACGGTTTCCTTCAGTTTGTTGGACTTAAGGACCATCTCAACGACTCTTCCGTGAGCCAGACGCTTGCTCTCCGTCATGGCTTTGCCGTAGATGTTCATCGTGGTCTGGATGCTGGCGTGCCGCATCAACTCCTTTTGGACGCTGAGAGGCGCCCCCGTATCGTCCAGCCACGACCGGTAGCTGTGGCGAAAAGTATGCCAACCGATATCCCCCCCGATGCCGGCCGCAAGCCCAGCTTTCCGGATGTGCTTCTTTTGGATCTCCTCCTGGTGGTATGGCTTGCCGGTCACGGGACTGGCGAAGAGCCACCCCTCCGGCGTCGGAAGAGAGCGCCTTCGATGCTCCATCAGGGCTTCCATCAGGGCCGGGTGGAGGGGAATACTGTCGCGGGAGTACTCCGTCTTGACGTCCCCGACGTGCCCGTGAACGACGCCCCGTTGGACCAACAGCGTGAGTCCCTGAAGATCGAAGTCGCTCCACTGCAGAGCCATGATCTCGCTGACGCGGAGGCCGAGACAGCCGGCTACCAGTACCATGGTCCGATAGGGCTCCCGGAGCAGCCCCAGCAACGACTCGAACTGCTGGGGAGCAAGAACCCGCGGCGTCTTGAGGCGCTTTGTTCCGCCTCGGACGCGAACCAGCTTGATGGGATTCTTGTCCGTCAGTTCCCACCTTTCCGCACATTGGAAAATCGTGTGCATCAGACTGCGAACATGGCTCTTGGTTTTGGGGGCAAGGTCCAAGCTCCGCAACCAGTCCTCGACTGCCATCGGTTTCACGGCACTCAATGGTGTGTGCGCCCACCGTGGCCTGATTTGGTTGTTGATGTATGATCGGTACGCTGCCCTTGTTGAATACCGCTCTGGCATTTCTTCCTGTTCGTATCGTGCAATCACAGCTCCGAACTCTGTGGTGCCAGCAGCAGCCCCCGGCTGCTCTGCGTTGAGGCGCAATAAAATGGCCTGCACCACGGGTGACCGCCTCGCGGCAGATGCGGTCGGATACTCTTGCCGCGTCCCAACCGTTACGGCGCGGCGCTGTCGTTCACCGTGGCTGTCGGTTTCGTAGTATCGAAACTCCCAGATGTGCCTGTCCTCCTTCCGTTCTTTGATCTGCAGACTTCCATTCTGAACTCGCGTGCGCGTAAACAACGAAGACCTTCCTTTCGTGTTAGCGGCACGAGTGGCGCTTCGAGCATACGCCAGAATGGAGCCACTCGTCCAGTGCGGAAGCGCGAAAGCGCCAGAGGTCTCCGATGCGGAACGCTGGAACAGCGCCTTGGCGTGCCAATCGTTGGAGCGTCTTTGGATGGATTTGCAGCAGAGCGGCCGCCTCTTCCGTGTTCAGGACCGGCTCGAAGGCCAGGGGCGCACCCGGCGTCGCTGGATTCAGGCTGGGGTATGAAGCCGCATGATGACTCATTCTGGTGACCTCCTGTTCGCATTGGTCCGACACGTGTCCGCTAGCGATCTGGAGCGCATTCCTGGACTCCCTCTTGTCCCCGAGCGGCATCAAAGGCACCCGGCAGTTGCTGGGACGCCGCGGCTTTGGCGACGGTGTGCTCGGCGTAGTAGCGCGGGTTGGGTTTGTCCTGGCGGAATCTCATGATCTCGTCGACGACTTGGTCTTTCGGGGTGCCACGGGCGAGGGCGCGCTTGGCGTAGGCCCAGTCGCGCTCGGATTGGCTGAGATGGTTGTCGCCGGCCCGCGGCGGGTGAACGGCGCTGCTCGGGGCGGCGTGGGCGGCGTCTTCGTGGCGGGCTGGGAAGTGCTCGGGCCTGGCGGTCTGGTCGGACAGCTTTTCGGCTCGGACGTAGTGGGGCTGGTGGTATTTGTGGTTGTAGAAGCCGGGGAGCCGGAGGACGCGGGCACAGTCGGTGGCGGCGGGGTCGGCGCCGGTTTCGCGCGCCAGGCCGCGCTGTAGGGCTTCAGCCTGGTCCTTCGTGAATCCCTCGGCCTTCCAGACGACCTGGTATTTGCCGGGTGAGGTGTTCAGGACGTAGTTCGGCTTGGGCAGGTTCTGGCGGTCGAGAATGGCCTTCAGCGCCTCCGGGCCGGCCTCGTCGAGGTCCAGGTAGACGTGGCGGATCTGGCCGATGTCGGCCTTGGTCCGGCCGCGGGCGCCGGGCTGCAAGTTGTTCATGCTGACGTAGACCTCGTATTCGTTGGCGTTCATATGCCGGAGCCAGCGCTGGAATTCCTCGCTGGCAATCTTGTCGGCGGAGGCGATCCGTTGCACCACGTCGCCCCGTTGCTGGTTGACCAGGACGACGGCCAAGCGGTCGTCGGGGCGGAAGTTGTCGAGGATATAGTTCATGGCTCAGCCTCGCTGGTAGAGAGTTCGGAGATCGTAGGTGTCGTGCTCCGGGTTGTAGCGCTCCAGTTCGACGAGCTGGGAGACGTACCGCTTGCCCTGCCGGCGCTCGATGTGGAGCAGCAGGTTCAGGCATTCGGCAATGTTGCTGCGGACGGCCTTGTAGGGCAGCTCGACGGTGCTCTGCAGGACGCAGCTCGTAAACCGCTGGATGGCCTGCTGCGCGGAGTTGGCGTGGATGGTGGAGAGCGACCCGGAATGGCCGGTGTTGAGGGCCTGGAGAAGGTCGAAGGCCTCGCCGCCGCGAACTTCGCCCAATATGATGCGGTCGGGGCGGTGGCGGAGGGTAGCTTTCAGCAGATCGCGGATGGTGACTGCCGGTATTCCGAGCTGCTCGCGGCGGGCTTCGAACCGGACGAGGTTTTGCTGGTCGATCTGAATTTCGGCGGTGTCCTCGATCAAGACGATGCGGTCGGTGGCGTCGATGAAGTGGGCCAGGGCGTTTAGCATGGTCGTCTTGCCGGTCCCCGTGCCGCCGGAAATGAGAATGTTCAGGCGGCGGGTGATGCCATCGCGGAGGTACTCGAGCACCTCGGGCGGCAGGGCACCGATGCGGACCAGTTCCTCGGCGGTGAAGTGCTTGCTGTGGAATTTCCGGATGGTCAGCGTGGTGCCCTGAACGGCGCATGGCGGGAACACGGCGGCGACACGGGAGCCATCCGGCAGGCGCGCATCCAACAGCGGCTTCACATCGCTGATCTCGTCGCCCAGGATGCGGGCGATATTGCGGATGGCGACTTGCAGGCTGCGCTCGGTGAGCGGCGCCTGCAACTTGACCGGCTCGACGAAGCCGCCGCGCTCGACAAAAACCCGGTCCGCGCCGTTTACCATGATTTCCGAGACGGACGAGTCCATGATGAGGTGCTCGATGGGCCGCAGAAAGGGCAGGATCAGATCGAAGCTCATCAGATCAGTCCTTGCGCCAGCTGCTCGAAGTAGCTGATGTTGGGGTCGATGTAGTACGGCTTCAGGTAGCAGTAGCTGGGCGGCAGGGGATTCAGGCCGTCGTAGGCCAGGACGATGGACTGGGCGTTCTTCAGCTCCGAGAAGATCTTGGCCTCGAACACCGGGTGCATCTGGGCGCTGTAGCTTTTGCTGGTGGTGATGGTAGCTTTATGCGCCGCGGCGCGGCCGGTCAGGACGCTGACGCCGGCGTTCTGGCCGGTCTCGGAGAAGGTGTAGTTCACCTTGAGCTGCTCCTCCCGGCCGCACATGTCGCTGGCGGTCTTGGCGGAGAACTCGCAGGAGAGCGCCAGGAAGATTTTCGTACGGAAGGTCTGCAGCAGCGTGCGCCACGATTCCCCCTGAAGCGTGGATCGTAGCGAGCTGATGCTTTGGGTGGCGACAATCGGGATGCAACGCGCCTGGCGCGAGAGGCTGAAGAACTTCTCGTCGCCGCTCGGGTCGCTCTGGCCGCACGTAGCGAAGTTCTGGTACTCGTCGCACATGAAGACGATGTCGCGCCAGGGCGTGGCGCCGTCCGAGGTTTCGATCTTGGGGATGCGAGTCAGGACGGCCCGCTGGAAGTCCTGCTTCAAGAGGGTGCCAAGGACCATGGCCAGGCCGGGATTCATGGCCACCGGGAAGTTGAGGCAGACGACCTTGCCTTGCTCGATCAGTTGGGCGAATGGCGGCAGTGGCGTACCGTAGCGGCCGTCCTTGTTCTTTTCCGGGTCGTAGCATTCCTTAGACGGGCAGAATGTGCGCTTCACGTCCGGGTTGTCGTCGAAGAGCGAGAGGAAAACCGATATGCCCTCGACGATGGAGGTGCGGAGCTTGTTCTCGATGCGGGTCCAGTCGTCCTCGAACCAGCGCTTGACAGCCTCGAACTGTTGCTGTTTCCGATCCAGGAGCCCATCGCCCACTTTCGGCACGAAATAGGACTCGTGCTCCATGGCGTGCTCGTTCAAGTACCGCTCAAGTTCCGGCGTGTGCCTGGCTTTCACCCGGCCCACGGTTGAGTCCAGGCTCCACCTGAAGGCTTCCAGTTCCTCGGTCTTCTTCTCCAGATAGACTTCCTGAGGGAGAAGGAGGAACTCGTCCCGGAACATCGCCTCGCCCTCTTTGATTTTCGCGGCGAGCAGGTTCGGGTTGATGGCGCAGGCGTAAACATCAAACAGCGTCACGTAGTCGTAGAGGACCTTGTGCAGCAGGATGATGAATTTCACTAGGTTGGTGTAAGCCTGCTGCCAGAAGGGTTCCTTGCCCTTGCCGAAGAGGTTATTCAGCAGGGACGCGATGCCGTAGGCCAGGGCGTAGGCTTCGAGGTCGTTGTGCAGCGGGTTGTACCGGAAGTTGGAAGCGAGCCCGACTTCGATGTAGTCGCCCTCGCGGTTGTACTTCTTGAGCAGGCCGTGGACCTTGTAGCAGAAGTCACCCTTCACTTCGAGGATCAGGCCGCCAGCGCGGCGCTGCGGATCGTTGTGCCGGTAGGCGAAAAGCTGCTCAGCGAAGGGATACATGCAGCAACTCGTTTTGCCGCTGCCGACGGCGCCGAAGATCGCGACGCCGGTGTACAGGCCGCGCTCGGGGATCATGAGCCAGTGGGGAGTTTCGGCCGGTACTGGTTTCTTGGGATTGTGGATTTCCCCCACGACTAGGAACAGGCGGTCGCGAATGGCCGGCGGCGGGTAAGCCGGCAGGCGCTGGTAGTTGATCTTCCGCTCCTGCCGGAGCAGGAAGATGTAGGCCAGCGAGAACATCGTCGAGAAGACGATGTAGGGGGTGGTGAACTGCATGACGATGTAGGTCCACTTGATGCTGTGGAACAGGTACGGCTTGTAGAGGAAGATGAGCTGCAGGATGGGGTGCTCCTCGGGGAATCGCATTCGGAATTGCAGGATGCACCAGACGGCCGCGCTCAGCACGAAAGAAACGAAGCCGCGGGACTCAACGATGCGCCGGAACATGGTCCGTCGCCTGGGCTGCGGGCGCCGTGCGGGGACGCCCGGCGTGCCGCCTGACTCCATCGGTTGATGTAGGCGCCTGGGCGGTGTCGGCGGCGTGCTCCTTGAGCCAGGCCGCAAACTCGCGGTCGCGGCCGATGACGTACTCGATGATCCGGGTGACCACGTAGTCCCGGCTGGAGTCGAGGAATCTCGCATAGAGGCCGATCTTGGTGGCCAGTTCCTTGGGTAGTCGGAACGGGAAAGTATCCCGCTCGATTCTCAGTTCCTTTGCGATGAGTGGCACAGTGTCCTCCTGGTGGATGAAATTAATTTCATGTTTGTGTCGGCGGTCGTCTGGCGGGCAGGGCAAAAGTCGGGAGCGACCCCCGAAGCGCCGAAGGCCAGCGGAGTGGGTTTCGGGGCCGCGCGAGCGGTCCTGGAACCGGGGTCGCTCCCGACTTTTGCCCGACTTGTCCCCCGACCCCGCCTTTCTGCGTGAGTCGTTGTTGCTGCGGGCCTTCGAGGCCGTGGACCCGTAAAGGAGCCCGTAAGATTACCTGTAAAACGCGATGCGCGGCGATTTTACGCTTCTTGGCCGTCATACTTCCCCCAGAAACGCGTAGGAGTGCGGCAGAACCTGGGCCTCGAAAACGCCATGCGCCGCCGCCTTTGCCGTCTTCAACCGGGCGAGTTCGGCGAGCATGTCGGGCGCACCTTGGCTCTGGAAAACCCGGAAGAGCGCGTCGAATCTTGGCCCGGAAAACTGCTTCAACTCGTCCGCCAGCCGGTCAATCTTCGCCATGTCGAAGCCGGTGTAGTCGCGCCGCTCATGGCAGGCGCGTGCCTGGAAGTGCTCGATCAACCGGGCTGGTTCGATTGCCCGTTCTCGCCCCATTGAGTCATCGAATCCAAGCAGCTTCGAGAAGTCTTTCCTGGCCTGCTCGACGAACCTGGAGGTGCTAGCAACGTAGACGAGCCGGAAGCCTTCGAGCGCCGCAAGGAGTCTCCGGTACTGCGCGAGATAGGATCGAAAGCCCGCCGTAGTGTCGCCGCCCGCATCGATATAGGCAAAGCCCACAATGGGCGCGGCGCCCTCCGCCGCGGCTGAGAGGAAGATGGGATTCCTGTCCACGAAGTACCGAGCGGTTCGCGTCGCACGGGCTTTCGACGCATAGAACTTGACCGGCAGAGTCGTTCTGGGCAGCTTCAGAATGTCTGTGAACAGTTCCACGCGGTCGTGTTCGGTAGCGAGAAACTGGGCTTCGGGATGGCTGAGGATGAGGTCGAGCGCCATCAGTTTCGCCTTCAACACGAACGGCTGGTGGGGTCTCCGGTTTCGGCTGTTTTCGATTTCGAGAGCCGCATAGAGCCGCCGTGCGCAGAGGTGATAGATCGCGGTCTTACCGCAGAACGAAAGCTCTTTGCTGTGGCCTCTGGCGACCAGTTGATCGATGAGGCGCTTGCGAGGTCCGCCGGCGACACTGTCGGCGAATAAGTCGTACTGCCTGGCAAGGAAGTAGCCGCTATGGAGGGCAACGATGCGCAGAAAGGCGGCTTGCCGTTCGGTGTAACCAAACCTCTGGAGGGCCGCAACTGCCGCCGTTTGGTCGGTCATAGCGAGAGAATCTCCGAGATGAGATCGCGGTCTTCGGGCTTCGATCCGCCGCCCTCGCCATAGACGACGAAGCCGGCGCTGGCCTTCTCGGCGAGCTGCGACGCCCTGTAATGCTCAGTCGCCAGCTCCAGATCCACCTTGGCCATCTCGCCGTCGCGGGTCTGGTATTCGATCCTGAGATCGGGCAGCGGGATCTTGCCGTTGACGACCTCGAGACCGTTCTCGGCGGCCACTTCCGCCTGGCGTTTGGCGTACTCTTCGGGCTTCAGGCGCGGCCGGTCTTTAGCGAGCGGCGCGTAGACTTTGCGCTTGAGTTCGTAGTCGAGGACTACCCGGCGAACCGTTCCGCCCCTGGCCCGAATCTCGGCAGCCTCGGCCTGGCACATACGGTAGATGGCCGCATCGTGCGTGACCTCGCCACGCTTTGCCAGGCCGGAATAGACCCTCTGGTCTGGGCCGGTCAACGGATCGCGCTCGATCAATCTCCTGCCCTTTTCGGTGAGCACGACGACCGGGAGTTTCCGGCCCCGATTGCAGAGGCTGTGCCGCCGCACAAGGCCTTCTTCGCGAAGGTGGCGGAGATCCTGCGCCATTGCGCCGGCGCTGCCCCGGTAGCCGAAGCGCTCCAGATCGGCAGCATGGATGGCGCGGAATCGCCCAATGTCCCGCATCGTTTGCCGTTCCGCCGGGCTCAGCCTGCATCGCTCGAACGGCTCGCGCTCCCGGTCGTGAGCCCGGTTCTCTGGGTGGCCGTCGCCTCGCTCGCCCGGCTCCGGCAGCGGCATGATAACGACCTGGGCATCGTGCGTCCGCGCGGGGGCTGCCGGGCTCTCCGCGTCGCGCTCCGGTTCGTGTTCGTAGAGGTCGCGCGACACGTTTTCTACTCCTCGATGCGGTCGCTCAGATCCGGCGAAACCGTATCGCTCGTGCGGACCTGCTTTTCGACGTGGGCCAGTTTGCGGCCCGTGTCTTTGAGGAACAGCTTGCGCGCGAACAGGTACATCAGCGCGAACAGATTCGCGAACAGCACCCCTGCGTAAGCCCAGATGTACTTTGCGTACTGGTGCGCCAGGATCGGCTTGTAGGGGATCAAGAACTTGGTCTCCTGGAGCACTAGAAAGCCGAGCGCCATCATGACGACTGTGGCGGCGAGAATGGAGTTGGCAATCATTGGAAGGCCTGGTCCTCGCGGAAGTAGGTGATGGTCAGGCCCAGCGGGTTGACCGGGATGAACGAGTTCGGGACGTGGTCGCGGATCGTGAAGACGAAGTTGCCGATGTAGCGCTCACGCCTGTTTTCCGTGCGGTCGCTCGGGCTGTAGTAGATCTTTTCGTACTCGGCCGTGGCACGGAAAGGCTGCGTTCTCAGGTCCTCCAGCGACACGCTCTTGACGTTGATTTCGACCTCGTCGTCGCCGCTGACCAGGAACTTCTCTATGACGTGATTCTTGCGGTCGGCAGTAATCGCGGCGTCGGCCAGGCGGCCGTCCAGGAAGTACAGCGACCGCGCGTAAGCGTCCCGGACGGTGACGCGGGAACGGCCATAGTAGCCGGTGAGGAACCGGATCAGGAAGTACTTCAGCTCGCTTTCGTGGGGCTGGTAGGCCAGGCTGTCGTAAGTCACAGCCTCGGCCTTGCCCACCTCGTTGATGCGGATCACCAGCGGCTTGAAGTTGCGGAACGTGCTGTAGGTTTTCACGTTCAGGAACGCCAGGCTGACCGCCACAAGCGAGAGGCAGAGAAGGGCGATCTTGAGATAGGTGTTCATCACCAGCGCGGAGCCGTACTGCTCGACATACATCCGCTTGGCCTCGTTGAAGCTCTTGTCAGTCTGCATGCCTAAGCTCCCGGAAACGACGACAGGTGGGACTCACCCGAGCGCCCGCTGAATAGCGAGTTCACGAGCGACGGGATCAGCAGAATGCCGAGGACGAAGGCAATCAGCAGCAGGCAAAACGGCAGGAACAGGAACGCCATGTGGACGCCGTCGTAGGGTGGCGGATGCACCGTGAAGAAGTTGAGCAGGAAGTTGCCGAAGACGTACAGGTAGGCGTTGGCGACCACCGGGTAGAAGGAGTACTGCAGGAAAGACTTCAGCCAGCCCCAAAACATCCACTCCATCTGCGGCACGATGAAGAAGGGGATAAACACCGGGCCGAGCAGCACGGCGACCGCCTGAGCGATGTAACCGAAGGCGATGACGGCATAGATGGCGGCCTGGGCCAGCACGATGAGAACGAGCACGATGGCGTATTTCAGGAAGCCGAGAGCGTCGGTGAGAATGGAGGTCACCGAGGGCTCGTCCGTGCTCTGGAAGGCGTTGTTGAGGCCGTCGATGATCTTCTGCGCGCTGGCCTGATTGAGCGAGTTGGCAAGGATCTGGGTCTGGTCGGCGACCAGGTGCACGAAGCTGACGCCGAAGCCCGGAATGGGGTTGGCGTAGAAGTAGATCATGGTGTAGCCGAAGGCGATGGTGATGAGGAGACTCGCGAAGCGATCAAGCGGGAGGGGAGCCCCGCCGCCAGCGGCGGCGAGGGCCCACTTGATTCCAAACCACGCGATCAGGATCACGGCGAAGCTGCGGAACATGTTCATTCCGAGGTGCTGGAACATGGCGGCGTTGCCGGTCATCATTTCGGTGAGGTAGCTGAAGAACGCCTGCATGGGTGTCATTGGAATTCCTCCCAGGGGCTGCCTACGGCAGCGAATACGAGGTCATGGCGGAGGTGAGCCCGGCGGTCTCCTCGGCCATGACGGCGGGCACGTTCTGAATGAACGAAACCTGTTCGTTCAGGGCCTGCGCCTCGCCGTCGCGGGTGCGTTTGGTCTCCAGCGCCCGCTGCTCGGCGAGAGTCACCAGTAGTTTGTTAGCGTCCTGCTGATTGCGCAGAGCGATGACGTTGGCCGCGGCGACGCGATCCAGGACCTCGACCTCGGAGTGATCGTCGTCATCGTCCGAGAGCGCGTCGGCTTCGAGCGAGTTGATGGTGTTCTGAACCGAATCGGCGTTCGAGCGGACGTTCCCGAGTACGTCCATCGTGTGCCCGGTGGCGCCGTCGGCGATCTCGACGTTGGCGTAGTCGTAACGCGAGGGAGTGCTGAGCAGGCGGGCCTGCGGGGTCAGGCCAAGGATGGCAGGGCCATAGCCGCCGCTGCCGAGAATCGTATTGATGCCTTGGACCCACTGTGCGGTCAGGCCGGAGTTGTTGGGCGCTGTCGAATGCATCCATCGGGTGAAAACGGTCAAGAAGCGCTGCGGGCTGGCCAGGCGGCGGGCGTTGAATTCCATCTGACGCAGTTGCGAGGTGATTTGGTTGTAGGTCTGCACGAGCTGGTCGAACTGAGCGGTCATCTCGCTGAGTTGCTCGACCAGGCTAGCGCAGGCGGTTGGGTCGAAGACGATGTCGCCGAGCCCGAAGATCCCCAGAGCGGGAAGGCTCAGGAGAGTGAGGGCGGCGGCGAAAACGGCAATTCGCTTCAGTGCTTTTCTCTTCATGACAGACTGTCCTTTCAGAGGTCGCTGGGCATTTTGTGGTTGTCATAGGCCGGGACCAAAAGGTCGCCGGCCAGATAGATCTTGATCCGGTGGCCTTCCCGGATCGTGAAGGTGGGCAGGACGTTCAGGAACTTGTCGAGAATCTGCATGGCGCTCTGCGAAAGGCTGTTGGCAGTGCCCTGACGATAGGCGTCGAGGCCCGTCTGGGTGGCGCCGTAATTAGCGCTGGCGGAAGAGAAGCCCGCCATGGCGCCGATGGCGAGCGCCACGCCGAAGGTCTTCAGGTAGTGGTGGTTCACCTGGTCGCGGAGGCCGGTCTCGCCGATCTGGTTGAGGCCTTTGAACTGGTCCAGGCTCAGCGAGTAGCCGTCGGGCATGATGATGCGGTGGAAGAAAACGGCAAGCCGTTCCTGGCCGAAGTTGTCCACCTTCTTGACTTCCCCGAGCACACGGGAACCCTGCGGGATGAGGAGGTGCTGGCGGTCGTGGGAGTAGACATCGGTGGTCACCATGCAGTTGACCGGGCCGGAGAAGTAGGAGGCCAGGCGGTTGGTGAGGACGGTCTCGAGGAGCGTGCCCTCGAAGAGCCGGTACTGGTTGCCGGAGGCTTGGCGCAGCTCCTCGGGAACGCGGTAGCGGTTGTTCTGAGCTTCCGTCTGGTGCGGTTTCTCTTCCGCGGCGGCCGGCGCCGGTTGTGCAGACGGGTTTGCCGGGTGAGGAAGCGCCGCCTGCGCTGCCGCTGCGTAAGCCTGGAGCGCTTCGGCAATGGCGTTCGGTGGGGCCGCGGACGCCTTTGCCGCGGGCGTCGCGGCCGGGCTGCCCTGGTCGGTCTTCCGGTAGCTGAGGGCGATATTGGAGGCGAACAGCGACGTGTATTCGCGCTTCGCTCGCTCGGCCTCGATCTGATCCTGGGGTGTCTGTGGCCGGGCCGGGCGGTTCTGCTCCGGCGGGCTACTGGCGGCCGGCGCTGCATCCTCGCCGGACACGGCGCGCGCCAAGCCTTTCTTGGTCTCGGCAAGCTGTTCCTGCTCGGCCTTGAGCTTCTGCGCTCCGTCTTCGATGCGCTGTTTGAACTCCTGGATGCGCTGCTGGCTCGGGTCCGTGGCGGCCGGCGCGGTGCTGGCTGGCTTCGGCTTGCTCGTGCCGCCCGAACTGAAGGCGATCACCAAGACCATGATGACCGCGACCGCGATCATCGCCCACGTCTGGGCATTCTTCGGGAGCGCCCCGGGCGGTTTCTGCGGGGCAGCCGGGGCCGGCGGTGCGGCGTTGTTAGGGATCGGAGTAGTGGCCATGGTCGTCCCTCGCTACTGCTGCTTTGCGAACGGAAGCTTGGCCTTGCCGATGGCCAGATAGCCGCTGTCCACGATCTTTGGCACAACATAGGCGCCGTTCTTGAACTCGAAGTTGATCAGGTTGGGTTTGCCGTCCTTAATCTCATAGAGCGCGGGGGTTTCCTGCGGGCTGGCCTGGATGTAGGTGAACTTGTCGTCGTGGTAGATCGCGGTTACGCGGAAGGGCGCGGCATTGGCCTGGAAGCGGTAGGGGAACTTCAAAGCGTTGGTGGGATAGTCCTCCCGGAACTTGGCGGCCTCGCGCTCGACGGTCTTCTGCGCGGTTTCCTTGGCCGCGCGGGTCTCGGCCTTGGCCATTTCCATCTGCTGGCGGAAGTCCTCGACCGCCTGCGCGGTGACGAACCGCGGCGGCGCGGCGATGGCCGAAACCATGGCCTCGTCGCGCAGTTCGACGAAGACCTTCAGATCGGGCTCCGCCTCCGGCTGGCTTGACCCTTCTTCGAGCACGAACGAGTACACGTTGCCGCTGGCGGTGATGAGGTTGAGGTCGGTGCGAGCCCGCTCCTTGGCCGGTTTCACGTAGGCGAAGTTCTGGTTGCCGTTGACGATCCAGAACTCCTTGTCCCCGCACACGAAATCGAGGATCTGTTCGTTCTTGGGGAGCACGATCAGGGTGGTGAACCGGAGCCGCGCGTTGATCCGGACCACGTCCTTGTCGCCGTACTGAACCGAGCGGGCGCCGTTGGCCGGCGGCGTGACGGCCGCCAGCAGGGAACCACAGAGGATGAGACTGAGAGCAAGTCGTGATGTCATAGAGCTGCCTTTCTGGACGCCGCGAGCACCTGCAGGCCGCGTTTGAGTCCGTACTGCCGGATGGCCTCGCGTTTGCGTTGGTTGTCGAAGGGGCTGTTGGTGTACAGCCAATAGCCCGTGTCGTCCACGTTGAGGTTTACGACCCGCGCCATGTCGGGCCGTTTGATGAGCGCCTGGCGTTTGGGGACCAAGTCCGCGATGAGCGCGGTCTCCGTATCGTTCAGATGGAAGATGTCGCGGTAGACGGCCTGGTCCATGCCGGGATTTGCGAGAAAGATGGTCGTCGCGCAGCTCTCGACGATGATCCGCAGGATGTCGCTCTTGCTGAGGTCGTCGCTTGACTGCGTGGCCATGATGAGCGCGGCGTTCCGCTTCCGCCACGTCTTCAGGGCTTCGGTGATGTATTCCTTGATCGTGTCGTTGCGGAGGAACCGCCAGGCCTCGTCCATGACGAAAGTCTTGAAGGTAGTCGCCAGCTCGGGCGAGTAGATGGAGGCGTTGGCGCGGTGGAGCACGTAGAACAGCAGCGGCTCCAAGACCTGCGGGTACTTGTCCAGGCCCTCGAAATCGAATGCCTGAAAGCGGGCGAACGAGAGTGTATCCGCGACGTTGTCAAAGAGCGTGGCGTACTGGCCGCCCGCCACCCAACGGGCGAGGTGCTGGCCGATGTGGCGCGGCAGGATGTTGGACAGCGTGAAAAGCCGCCGCTGGTCCCGGTCGATCTGATACAGATTTTCGATCTGGTCATAGAGGTCCTTCTGCTCGGCGTTGGTTAGCGTGTGCCCGCCGCCGGTCTCGATCAGGACTTTGACGAACGAGAACAGGAAGTGCAGGTTCTCCTTGGTGGGTTCCAGGCAAAAAGGGTTGATCTCGAACGCCCTTTGATCGAGGCCCACACGGACGTAGCTGCCATTGAAGAACGCCGTCAGGTCCTGGTAGCTGCCGCCCAAATCGAAGATAAAGGTGTAGGGCTGGTACTTCTGGAGGTTCGTGAGCAGGAAATTCAAAAAGAACGATTTGCCGGCGCCGGTCGCACCCAGGATGATCGTGTGGGCGCGGTCTTGGTAATGCAGGTTGAGGAAGTAGGGCGTGCCGTGGTTGGTTTCGAGCACCGCCAGATACTCCGCGCCGAGGTGACGGTTCTCCGGTTCCCCCGTGTGCAAGGTGAACAGGAACGAGAGGTCGGCGTAGTTCGTGTTGAGCAGGTACATGTAGCGAAGGTTGTAGGCCCAGTTGCCGGGCACGGCGGCGAGAAAGGCGTTGAGGACGTTGTAGCGCTCCTCCAGGAGCACGGCGTCGTAAGTTGAAAAGACCTTGAACGTCTCGGCGACGGCGGTCTCGACGGCCTGCGGCCGGTCGTGCGAGTAGAGCACCACGGTCATGCTGAAGCGGCCGAAGTAGTTCCCGTTGACCTCAAGTTCGCGCAGGCAGTTGCCGAGGTCGCCGACGAGCGCCTGGGCCGCGTCGTCGATGAGCATCTCCTGGGGGTTGGGCTGCCCGTCGCCCAGGTAGTTGGTCATCGAGCTTTTGGTGTTGTGGAAGTGCCGCCGCTTGCTCTGGATCTCCTTGCGCGCATCGAAGTTCGAAACGCGCTGCCACTCGCTGACAATCAGGCAGTTGGAGTGAATCTCGTAGAGCGACTGCAGAATGTGCGGCCAGGTCTGGGCGGGCGGCTCCTTCAGCGTGAGCACCTTGACGTAGTAGTCGTCCAGGCGGAGGTGTCCGCGGTGGCACTCGAGGTTCGAATCGCAGACGTAGTAGTCGAGGAACGTGTCGTGCTTGAGGGCCACGGAGTCGGCCTTGTGCGGCGCGAAGTTCAGAAGCCGCCGCAGGAAGCGAAACGCCGCGTCCTTCGCGAGCAGTTCGGGCGCGGCGCTGTCCTGGAGCTGGATAACGAAGCTCCGGACCTTGTTGGCGAGTACGCTCGCGGCGCGGTCGATGTCGTCTTCGAGGAATAGCGCCGTCTTGGTGGCCGAAAGCCACTGGGCCGTGGTCTCGGCCGGATGCTGGAACAGTCTGCGCAGCCGGGAGCCTTCTTGCCGGGCACCCTCGTAGAGGATGACGAAGAAGATCTCCAGCGTGTACATCTCGCCGGACTTGCGCTTCAGGTACGCCACGCGGTTCGTGATGGCTTCCTGCAAGACCGGGTTGTCGGGATAGTCGCGATGCGGAATTGGCGGGGCGTCGCGCTTCAGGACGTACTGATAGAGGCGAAACTTCTCATCGAAGATCCGCATCGCGGCCTCGAACCGGCGCGCCACCTCGTTCAATTGGTGGTGATCGAGGCACTCGTAATCGACCCCGCGCAGGCTCAGCACGACCCCCAGGTCGCCGCTCTTGGTCAAAAAGGTGTGCTCGTCGATGAAGCCGTAGAGGTTGAGTTGGCTCGACAGCGAACCGGCCTCCTGCTGGTAATCACGAATGATGCGGCTGGGCTTGATCATGGCGAATCCACTTGGGATGGAAGTATTCGAGCTTGCCGGGGTCGTAAAGAACTTTGGCGCGCGAGGAGTTGAGCACAATGCGCAGGATCTCCGCGTCGTGCTTCGTGGCCCAGCGCGCGAAGACGTACAGGGCAACGAACATCAGGATTCCGCCGAGGAAGCTCGAAAACATGTTGAAGGTTGCGCCGCCCATGGCGACGGCGAAGAAGAAATAGCGCCGGTCAACGCCCCAGATCGTGAGGGGCTTATTGAGCGATTTGTAGACCGTGTGAATCGCGGGCTCGTTTGCCATTTCCTTTGTCCGGGCACACTCCAGACCGGGGGCGCGAGCGGAGACTTCCGTCCTGCTCGCGCCGGGCTGGTGTCACCGATTACTGTTTTGAAACTGCGATTACGACGACGGGAACAGCCAGGCCATGAAGTTCACCGCGCCGATGGCCATGCCCACGCCGAAGACGATGCCGGCAAGCATTCGCTTGGACTGGCCCTCACCAAAGGCGAACATCAGGCCGCCGACGACAATCGCGACGAGCGAGAGCCCGCGCGCGATCGTGCTGGTGAAGGCCGCCTGCAGCACGCTGACTGCGTTTTCCCAGGGCGAGCTGCCGGTTCCCTGGGCGAAAGCCGGCGTTCCGGCAAGCACCAAACCGAGCACGACGGTTCCAGGAAGCCAGAGATGCTTACCAAAGTTAGCAATCTGCGGCATTCCAATCATTGTGAACCTGCGAAAAACTTTCATTCCAAAATTACCCTCCTACTATTACTGAGGGTTTTCGAAGGCCTCATCTGTCAAACGGCGTCGAAACTCTTTTGCGGGTAGCGACGCCAATGCGATAAACGGGCATAGGGGTATTGTCGCCGGAAACTTTATTGGAGCCGCTGGCGTCAGATATATCTTTGGCGCTGCCAAGGAACCCGCGCTATGGCTGAACGTCGAATCTGGATCAGGCCGTCCGATGACCTGGGGAATCCGGTCGATTTGCGGCTTGAGGAGGCGGCCTATGCGATGGAGCAGGCCGCGCTTGCCTATCGGCGGGACGAACTCGGAGATGAGACGTGTGCGGTCACGCTGCTGGAAGCGGCCGTGGACATGGGATCGCGAGCTCGGCCGCGGGAGCGCCTGCGCAGCCCGGTGGCGTATCTGCGACGGATCTTCGTCCGTCTGGTCGATGCCGAGATCGAGAACCGCCGCCGTCTGATTTCGATAGAGGCCCTGGCGATCGATCAACAATTCTTCGCGAAACACGATCGGGCCGAGGATATCGAGCGGTCGTTGTTGGTCGAGGCATTGCTCGAACGGATGGACCCTGAGACCCGTGACATCGTGGAGGCGCGCAGCCTTGGCAAGAGCGTCTCGGAAATCGCAGTCGGCCTCGGGGTGACACCCAACTGCGTTTCGCAGCGATTAAAGAACGGTTTGGAGAGACTGCGAAAAACGCTTCACAGGAAGCCGTGAAAAGGGCTAGAATACCGTGTGGCCCAGAAGTCGGTAAAGCGCCCGCGTCCTTCGGACGAGGAACTGCTCGAAGTTTTGCGACGAACCAGTTTGAGGGGGTTCCCAAACCCCGACAGGAAGGGCTGTCCGAGCGCGGACGTGCTAAGAACCCTCGCCCTTCATCTGGATCAGGTGGCGGTCGGTGACCCGGCGATCCACCACGTGACCCGTTGCTCACCGTGCTTCGCCGAGATCCAGAGCCTGCGCGCCCGGAACAAGAGGGCGGGCTGAGTTATCCCCCTGTCGTGTTTGCATGGTTCGCCTACGCCTGCCCGAGGGCCGTCCTCAGTTCCTGCCACAGCGCGCGTTCCCGCTGGTGACCGTCGTTGGCCAGTTTCCGCTCGTCATCGGTCAAGTCTGCGAGGAATCGATAGCCTCTCACGCAATCGGCCTTGATCCTCTCAGGGTCAACTGCAATGGTCCGGCGCACGAGTTGGCCGAGGTCCTCCCAATCGAACGCTCTGCCATCCTCGAACTTCCTCATCAGGTGATCCGGGTCGAACTTGTCGCACGCCTGCCAGAGCTTCAGAACAACCAGTCGGCGGATGAGGGGCTGGTTCAGTGGGCGGGTCGCGAACACACCGAGATCGTAGATGTCGCGAGCCTTGTTCCGTTGGCAACAGGCGCGGATCTTCTCGGCGATGATCTCGGGCAGGGCGAGACACGCGATCTCGGCGGGCGCAAAGGGCAGCAGGCTGAAATAGCTCTGTTCGCATTGCTGCCGGCGCTCGGCGGGCAGCGTCGGCGTTTCGCGGCGGCTGACCTGGAGCCGCACCGCGCTGTCTCCGCTGCCGTTCCATTCATGGGAGTAGGAGGGGTTGACGCCCCATGACAGACCGTCTTCCGTCTCGTAGAAGCTGTTGTCCGGAATCGTGAGTTGTATGCCGTGGTAGGACTGCTCGAAGGCGGCCATCATGTCCAGGATCACCGTCTCGTGGTCATGCTCCGCCAGGGCCGTGAAATCCAGATCGGTCGAAAACCGTGCCTGGCTGCCGAGGAACATCTTTCGCAGGCACGTGCCTCCCTTGAAAGCGAACCGGTCAAGTACGCCGCGCTCCGAGAGGAGTTGCAGCAGGAACGTCAGGACGACTTCCTTCTCCGCGATCATGATGTCGCGAAGGCCGGATTCAGCGGAATAGCGCTGAACCTGAGGTTGCGAAAGCATTCGTTAGGTCTCCCGCTTGACGGTGTGCCGTAGGCCGAGGCCGGTGCTGCTGCTCAGGTCTTCCTGCGTCACATTCACGAACAGACGCCAAGTCTTGTTATAACCGATTGCGCCTTTCACCTCTCCTCTGGGACCTAGGAACGCCTTGCTGCTGCCAGCGGCCAGCCGGAGGAGACGCTCACGCTCGGTGGCCGGAATGTCGGCCCCGACGTGATCCGCCACCCAGCCGAATCGCCGCGCCAGGGCGGTCGATGACATCCGTTCGAGGTAGGCGGCCGCCTTCGCCCAGTCGAACCGGCGACTGGCGGTCGCCAGAATGTACGCGGCCTCGCCCACTCCCCCGGCCAGGTCGGGGCGGTCGACGCAATCGATGGCCGTCTTTTCGCGGTCGGAGAGGATCACTTGGTAGCCAAGAATGTCGATGGGACCGAAGCCGAAGAACTTGCGAGGCGCGGGATTGACAACCCTAACCTCACCGTCGCCGATCCGCCTGTCGCGCACATGCGCGGGCGTCACCAGCCAGATGACGTTGCGGTGTTGTGTCGTCAACCCGTAGTGGGCGGCGGCGGTGCTGTAGCCGATGTAGTACAGCTCGACAATTCGGCTCGCCAGCGCCAGGAGATTGCTTTCTCCTAGCGCGTCAGGACCTTGTTCGGGTGGGATCAGGAGGTACTTGCCCCAACTGGCGCGTGCCAGCCAGCCTTTTCGGCGGAGCGAATGAATCACATGGTCGGCGGCTTTGCGGCTCGCACCGAGCAGTCGGACGATGTCTTCGCGCCCAACCTCCCGCCGACGCTGTTCAGCCAGGGCAAGCACAATGCGGCTCTCCTGTTGGGACAGTGAACGGGTCGTGAAGTCCATGGCAACCTCCTGCTTCAACCATCGTATCACAAAACCCCTTACATAAGGGTGTTTTGTGAAATGGAAATCTAGGCGGCCCCGCCGCGCATTAAATCCTCTTCGCAACTGTCGGTCCTTTGGC
>JBKQQG010000086.1:0-82601 GCA_052144455.1 Bryobacteraceae bacterium | reverse complement strand
GGTGGCGAAGGGGCGGATATTGCCGAACTCGTCTGTCACCGCCAGCACCACACGGGTAGCGTCGCGGCCATCGCCATCCAGCTCCGCATCGTCGGGTTTCACCACCAGGCGGTCGTCTCGGCCGCTGCCGGATAGCGTCCTGGTGGCCGCCAGTTTGCCTTGGATATGACCCTCGATCTTCAAATCGCCCCACTGATCGAACGTGAGGTTGGTCAGGCTCACGATAAACGGCGGGTACTCCAAGTTCGCGTACGTCTTGCGGTCGGCGTCGGCCTCCAGCAGCAGCCGCCCGTTGTAATAGATCTTCAGATGATCGCAGTTGGAGCAAATAGGCACGACGCCGGGACCATTGCCGCCTCCGCGGTCGCCCCAGGAGTAATAGAAGCCGGGTTCAATGACGACCTCCTCTTGCGGGTCGCACTGGGAGCGGTAGAACCCGGCCGCGGGCTTGGGTAGCCGGAAGATGTCGCTCACGCCGTGGTAGCAGATGCGGTCGCCGGAACCGAAACCCTTATGAGTGGCGTAATCGAACGCGCACCAGCCGATGCCGCCGGCGTAGCGCTCGTCGGAGGCTAGCTGGTTGTGCACCCGGGCGTGCCGCAGCACCTGCTCGGCGACGCGCTCGATGTTGTCGATCTGCTTGGCCGGGTAGGTGTGGCCGATGAACTCGGTGTTGAGGTACAGCGGATGGTTCGGCGGGCGCAGCGGAAAACCGAAATCGTTCATCGTGAAGACGTCTTCCAGCAGCTCGGACTCGTACAGGTAACGCACGCCGCCGGTCTGGCGGGAGGGGTCCAGCCGGTGCGCCAGATCGTTGGTGCGGGAGTAGAACTCGTGGTTGTCCTCGGATTCGTTGATGCGCACGCCCCATAGAACGATGGACGGATGGTTCCAGTCGCGCCGGATCATCTCCCCGACGTTGCGCACGGCGACGTTCTGCCATTCCTTGTCGCCAACGTGTTGCCAGCCGGGGATCTCCTCGAGCACCAGCAGGCCGGCTTCGTCGCAGGCGTCCAGGAAATGCGGCGACTGCGGGTAGTGCGAAGTGCGCACGAGGTTGCACTTCAGCTCCTTCTTAAGGATGAAGGCGTCGCGCCGCTGCACGCGGGCGGGCATGGCGCCGCCCACGTAAGGGAAAGTCTGGTGGCGGTTCAGCCCGCGCAACTTCAGGTGCCGCCCGTTGAGGAAGAAACCCTTCTCGGTGAAGCGGGCCTCGCGGAACCCGATCCGCACCGGGAACTCGTCCTCGAGGCCGCTGCCCGCGAGCCGCACCACCACCTGGTAAAGCTTGGGCCGCTGGAGGTCCCAGAGCTCGATTTCGCCGAGACCCTCGAGCGCCAGATCGTGGTAATCGGCGCCGCCCGAGCCGATGGGCTGGCTGACCGAGCTCAAGACCCGGCCGCCATCGCGAAGTTCGGCCGAAAGGGTGAGCGGGGCGCGCTCGCCGGAGAGGCCATTCAGGTGGCAGCGCACCTCGATGCGCCGCCCCGCGCCCAGCACCTCCACCGGACGAGCGAAGACGTTCTCGATCGAGATCTCCGGGACCACGCGTAGCGCCGCCTCGCGGTAGATGCCGCCGAAGGTCAGGTAATCCATGCTGCCGCCGAAGGGCGGGATGTCGGCGCGCTCAGTCGAATCCACCTCCACCGCCAGCACGTTATCGCCGGACCAATGGATGGCCGGCGTCAGCTCGAACGAAAACGGGGTATAGCCGCCCCGATACTCGCCCAGCCGCTTGCCGTTGAGGGTGACGGTGGCCGCGGTCATGACGCCCGCGAAATCCACGAACACGCGCTGGCTCGCGAGAGTAGCCGGCAAACGGAAGTGGCGCCGGTAGATCGAGACGAACTCATAGCTGCGGTCGTCGAAGCTGTGCCAGGGCAGAATGCGGTTGGTGTGCGGGAGCGTCACCCGCGCGAAGTTGCGATCGTCGAAATCCGGAGCGGAGGCGTCCTCCACGGTGCGGCCGCCGTACAGCCAGTTCCGGTTCAAGGGGAACACCTGCCGCTTCGAGGCCGGCGCCGGTGTGGCCGCCAGCGCAGCCAGACCCGCGCCGCCGGCCATGAGGAAGTCGCGACGGTTTAACATTTCTACAGCTTGCCACAAACCGAAGTGCGCAGCGCGGCCGGGATGTGACGATCTGAAAGTTGGGCTGGCGTTGCACCCGCGGCGCGCCATATAATACGGCAGACCACAGCCGGAGGATTGCATGTCCAAACCGTACTCGTTCAGCAAGGTTGACATCGACGTGGATGCCGGCCTACGGCCTTCCCGGGAAGTGCCGGAGCCGGAGACCCCGTTTCGCATTCTGATCCTGGGCGACTTCAGCGGACGGGCGAACCGCGGTATCTGCGAGCCCACGCTCGTAGGGCGCCGGCCCATCCCGGTGGATCGCGACAACTTCGAGGAGGTGCTCGAGAGGCTGCTGCCGGAACTGCGGCTGACGCCCCAGGTTTCGCTGCGTTTCCGCGAGTTGGAGGACTTCCATCCCGACCGCATTTTCGAGCGGGTGGAGTTGTTCAAGGCGCTGCGCGAGACGCGCGAGAACCTGAGCGACCGCTCGACGTTCGCGGCCGCCGCCGAGGCTCTGCGCCCTCCGGAACCCGCCGCGCCGCCCGCCTCCGCACCGCCGCCCGCCAAAGTCAGCCTGGACGATCTGGTCCAGGAAACCGGCGAGCGGGAGGCCCAGCGGCCGGCTCGTGCGCTGGACGATTTTCAGGCGCTGGTGCGGGACCTGGTGGCGCCGCACCTGACGCCGGGAGCCGATCCGCGGCAGGCGGAGTACATCGCCAAAGTGGATGCGGCCACCGGCGAGGCCATGCGCGGCCTGCTGCACCGTCCTGAGTTCCAGGAATTGGAGGCGGCCTGGCGCGGTCTGTTCTTCCTGGTGCGGCGTCTGGAAACCGACGTCGAGCTGAAGCTGTACCTGTTGGACGTCTCGAAGGACGAACTGGCAGCCGGCCTGGGGCAGGCGGAGAACCTGCGCAAGACGGGTTTCTACCGCGTGCTGGTGGAGCAGACGGTGGATACGCCCGGCGGGCAGCCCTGGGCGGTGGTGGGAGCGAATTACACTTTTGACGACAGCGTCGAAGACGTCATGCTGCTGGGATGCCTGGGGGGCATCGCCGCCGCCGCGGGCGCTCCGATTCTGGCGGCGGCGAACCCGCGCGTGCTGGGCGCGGAGTCCCTCGCGAAAACGCCGCTGCCGGAGAACTGGCGCCCCATCGAGACTCAGCGCGCGCAAGCCTGGGAGATCCTGCGCAACTTCCCGGAGGCGCGCTATCTGGGACTGGCGCTGCCGCGATTCCTGCTGCGGCTGCCTTACGGAAAGGAGACCGAGCCGGCCGAGCAATTCGCTTTCGAGGAATTCGAGGGCGCTCCCGTACACGAGCATTATCTGTGGGGGAATCCGGCGCTGGCCTGCGTGTGCCTGCTGGCGCAGGCCTTCGCGGAGTGGGGCTGGGAGATGACGCCCGGCGCGATTCGGGAAATCGACGGGCTGCCGGCCCACCTGTACCGCGAGGATGGCGAACCGCGCCTCAAGCCGTGCGCGGAGGCGCTGCTCACCGAGGGCGCCGCCAACGCCATGCTGGACAGGGGTCTCATGCCGCTGGTCTCGCTGAAAGACCGGGACGCGGTGCGGCTCGTGCGCTTTCAGAGCCTGGCCGATCCGCCCGCGCCGCTCGCCGGACGCTGGGCGGGGTAGCGCCCTGCCGGCGGTATAAGCGTTGAGATAAACTTGCCAGCGGACTTTGACGGGTTGCTGCTCACGCTGACGCATTTCAGGCTATAATCGCGTCATCGAGTCGCACGATGAACCTCCGGAGCATTGTCAGAAAGTTACTTCCAATGCGGTGGCGGCGAACGAGCAAGGAAGAGCGGGTGTCTATAGTTCTCCTTCTTCGTAAACCGCACTTCTTTGGCGCCGAGGAACTCCGCCTGGCGGCCCAGAGGGCTTGGCACATGTCCTTCGCCGGCGGCGAGGGCTCCCTGCACTGCGTCGCACAGTCAGGCGATGCGACTCTCCTGAAGGCTGGCCCGCATCTCCTCAGTTTTTTCCATTATCCGGATCCCTACATCGACAATCCAAGAGACCAGGTCGACTGGCTCCCCCAGCCCAGCCAGCGCCAAGCCTGGATCGAACACACCGCTTGTGTCGGTATCGACTACTTGAACAGCGGTGTGGATGTTGAACTCGGGTATTGCGTGCTCTTACAACTTGCAGCCGAAATGCTCGACGGGAATTGTGCCGCCATCTATATTCCGCAAGAGAGCAGGTTGTTACCCAATCTTGAATCGCTCTGCTTGGAACTACGACAGTTCGCGTCTTCTCGCCACTCAGGCGTTAACTCCTCTGAATAGCGATACGTTGTACCCCACCCGAGTCGTGCAGCAGGCCCAACCCCATTCATTAGGGTAGGTCACTCCCGGTTAGGTCCCGTTCACGTCAACCCGACGGCTAACGCCCGACCGGTCGAACTGGATCGATGCGGGCCTGAGGTCCCTATCTGGCAATCCACGCTCCAATCAGGACCCCGCCCGAATGCTCGTCGAGAGGGTTATCCTTGCCCCCGTGCCTTCCTACTGAACCTCGACCGCGCCGTTCAGCGCGGTGATCTGCTGGCCCTCGGCGTCGCGCACTACCAGCCGCAATTGATAATTCCCCGGCTTCACGTCGAAGCTCATTTTCAGGCCCACGGCAGGGCTGGTGGCCAGCTTCTGCACCGTCGCGTCCAGCAGCCGCAGCTCGAAAACCTTCTGGAACCCGGCCACGTAGTTGCCGTTGTCGTCGAACAGCGCCGACACCATCGTCAGGTCGTTGCGATTGCGCCCGTCGGCCTTGCGGAAGTGCACCTGCTTCATGTCCACGCTGGCCACCACGGTCAGCGTGCCACCGGTCTCGCCGGTCTTTTCGACCTTCGTATTCAGCTCCGCGGGAAGGTCGTGGATCTCGTCGCGGGAAAACACCGCATCCTCGATCTCCTGCTTCCCGGTTTGCACCGCGTCTTCGCTGTGCTTGGGAGCGAAGTAGCCTCGCCGCGCCTGCACGTTCAGTTTCTCCCCTCGGGCCAGCCTGACCTTCAACTCGTGGAAGCTCCCGTCGAGCTTCAGGCTCTGGGGGGTGAACCCGAGCAGATACCGGTACTCGGGCGCCGTCGCCAGCCGCCGGAATCCGTCCGCGAAGTCGTTGGTGCCCTGGACGAAAGTGCCGCCGGTCCCATCCGCCAGGGCGGCCAAGGTTGCGGTGTCCAGAATCGCTTCCTGTCGCGCAAGCTGGGCTTTGAGCCTGTCGGCTGTGGGATCGACCGTCTTCTTGTCGATGTCCGGGAGAACGCCCTGCAGGTTCACGCCCCGCGCGTCCAGAACGCTGACGATTACGCTCGAACGAATGGCCCGGTCGATGGTGTCGCCTTGTTCGAACCCGATGGCGTCGGTGAGGTAGAACCCCGGCGAGACCAGGATCACGGTTCGTTGTCCCGGCAACGCCGCCATGCGCCGCGTCAATTCCCGCAGCGTGATGAGGGCGATGCGGGAATCCTGCTCGCCCACTCGCAAGACGGTCCCCGCCGCGCTCCGCGCGACTTGCTCAAGCTGCTGCTGCGACATCTGGTCGCCGGCGGGATAGCAGATCATCTCCTCCCGAGTGGCGGCGCTCAGAGCCGGGTTCGAGGTGCCGGCGTCTCCAGTGTGCCGACTAGCGAGAGACGGGCCGGAGGCGATCATCGAGGGGTTTGAATCGCCGCCAGTCATCGATCGCAGGATCATGTCGGCCTGGTAGTAATTCAAGTCGGGGCATCTGTTCGCCGCGGATTGGCCGGTCTGCCCTTGCGGCATCACTTTGAGGAGGGCTGCCTGCAGTTGGGCGCGGTCCTGGGTGAAATCCTGCGCGGTCCGGTTCGAGGTGGTGAAGACGCCGGCGCGATCGGTGGGCTGCAAGGTGGCCATGTTGGTCGTGGCCGCCTTCCGCACCTGCGAGAGGTCCTCGAAGCGCAGATGGAGGTCGTCGAACAGGTAGGCGATGAAGTGTTCGGGAGGCGGGGCCGGGGCCGGCGGCGCCGGAGCCGGCTTTTCGGCTGGAGCGCTCACGGTGGGCGCAGTCCCGGCCAGTTTTTCCGTGCGAGCGCCTCCGGCGGACCCTTCGACGGAGAACTTCGCGATCTCCTGCCGCTTTCCCTTATCGAAAAGCTGGAAATCCTCCTTCTTTAGATCGCCCACGGCGTGCCCCTGGGCATCCCGCACCACCACGGGGACCATCACCAGATTCACCCTGGACCGGAAGGTCACCGCCTCGCTACGCCAGCTCAGCTCTGGGACAGACGCCGTCTCCGCGGGTTTCGCCGCGGCGGACTCCGGTTGGGCAGCGGCCACAATCGGCGCCGGAGCCGGTCGGGCAGCGGCCACAATCGGCGCTGGAGCGGGTTGGGGAGCGGCCGCCACGGCTTCCGCACCTTTCACTGGCGCCGCTTCCGGTTGCGGCTGCGGGGAATCCTGGGCTTCCGCCGGCGCCGCGCTGGGCTTGGGAACGGAGTAGGCATTGCGGGCCTGCAAGGTGAGCTTGCGCGAGTCCTTCAGCTTGACCTTCAGGCGATGGAAACTGCCGTCCGCCTTTGCGCCCTCCGGCAGGAAAGCCAGGATGTAGGTGAATTCCGGAGCCGCCACGTGCCGGAAGCCGGTCTCGAAATCGTTGGCGCACTCCGTGAATGTGCCGCCGGTTCCTTCGCTGAGCTCCTTCAGGATATCCATCCCCGTCCGGTCGTCCGGAGCACGAGCCGCCTGAGCGTCGTTGGGAGCGCGAGCCGCTTGCCCGTCGTTCGGAGAACGACCTGGCAGCCCATCCTCCGAAAGCGGCTGCTGAGAAGCTGGCCGGTGAAGGGTTGTGTCCGCAGGCTGTGTTGCGGGGGCCTTCAGGGAGTTGCTGTCGGCCGAAACCTGTGCGGCGATTCCGTGGGCATGCAGCGTGTTGACGACCACCTTGGAGCGAACCGCTAGATCCACCAGATCCGCCTGCATGGACCGCCAGTCGTGACGGAAGGAGAATCCTCCCGAGATCAGCACCACGCTGCGCTGGCCGGGCAGATGCGCCATCCGGCGCACGATCATGTTCAGCATGGCGATCTGCTGCGGAATGCCGGGCGGCGCCTGGCACTGCACCATGGGGTTGGGCTGCAATCTGGATATCATTTGCCGCAGCTTCTCCCGATCGCCGGTGAAGTCGAGCATCAAGCGGCAGGAGGTGGAGAGGATGGCCGCGCGGTCGTTGGCCCCCAGCGTCGCCAGGTGGTGGGACGCCGCCGCGATCAGCGCGTTCACGCTGCCTTGCTCTCCCAGAGTGAGGTCGTCGAAGAAGTACGCCACGAAGCGGGTGGGAGGCGCCGTGGCCCCAGCCGGCTGCTCCCCGGCGGCCCGCTCGACGGAAAAGCTCGCGATCTCGCGCGGCTTGCCATCGTCGAAAAGCTGGAAACTTTCCTTGCGAAGATCCCCCACCGCATTCCCATCGCGGCCCCGCACCACCACGGGCACGGTCACCAGTTCGACGCCGGCTTTAAAGGTGAAGGGCGCCTCTTGCGAAGCCGCCTCCGGCGCGGCCGATTGCGGCTGCGGCGGCGCGCCCGTCTGCGCGGCTCCTAGGGCGGGCGAAAAAAGAGCAATGCAAACCGAGAGCAGCCTGGCCGCCCTCCGCGACGAAGGATTCATGATCTGTCTCCGGAATTCACGGCCTGATTCTCGCTTCCATCTCTCGGGCCGGCAGGTGGCCAACGGGCACGGGAGACGGCATGCTATGGCAAGGGCGCTGGCGACCCCGGCGCGCGGCTAGCGGTGCGTGCCGCCGGCGGCGCCGGAACTGTGGCCGACAGCCGAACTCCCCGAACTGGCGGCTGTGCCGGGCGACGACACGGCCGCGGCCGTCGAGGCCCCGCTCGAGTTCGAGGGCAGGCCCACATAGCTGGACGAGCTGTAAGCCCGGTAGGCGGTATAACCCCAAGTTCCGGGCGAAAACAGGCCGGCCTGCACATTGTTGTAGTAGTACCCAACCTGCGACGGACTCCAGTAGCTGTACCCAAACGGGCTCCACAGGACGCCGTTGCCAGGCACAAAAGTGAACGACCCGAGATAGGGGTTATACAGCCAGGAGTTCCCGCCGCTGAAGGAGTTGCCCGCCGCCTGCGCCGTGGACGGATTCGCCATGGCCACGTACTCGGAGCGGCGTTGGGCCCAGCGCAACAGCGCATCGCCGGACTTGGGATCGAACTTCTCGGCCACCAGCGAGCCGTTGAGCGGGAGCAATTCCGCCTTCCTCACCGTCACGGTCTGCCCGCCCTGCGCGACCGTTGCTTCCCCGGCGTAGACGCGGAGTTGGGCGGGGTCCGAGTCCAGGCGGTACAGACCGCTCTTCACCAGGCTGATCGTCGTGTCCTTGTATGCCAGGGTCACGCTGTCCCCTTTGACCTCCACGACATCGTCGACGACGATGGAGCCGCCGGCCAGATCCACGCGCGTGTCTTCCAGCCGGTCGGAGAGCATATTGACCGTGGAATTCTCGCCGACCCGCAGCATCACGCCCGGGCTCAGCAGCATCTCGGCACGCGAGTCCTGGGTGACGAGCTGCTGGTTGGTTTTCATCTGCGGGAACAGGCCATCCGTGGCGTGTACTTCTTTGCCGTCCAGGAGGACCTTCCCTTCCGTGTAGTTAATCTGGCCGGATTTGGCGGAAATCACCGACTGGGCGATCACCGAGCCGGAGAAAACCGCCAAAATCGCGGTGCAGCCGAGGAAACTCTTCGCAGCCTTCACAAGTGCCTCCCCTAAACGCTAGTCTACTCGCTGCTGGGACGGCTGTCACTGCGATCCGGTTTCAGAGTTGTTACCAGTTTCTTGCGTCGCGCCGACCGGAACCACCACGCTGTTGCTTTTGACTCCGTTGGCGGTCGCCAGCAGTTCCATCGGAGCCGCCGCGTCGTCCGGAATCCGGAAGCTGACTAGCGCCACGCCCACCTCGCCTGGGGCGGCGCCCGCGAAAGTCGGCTCCAGGCTCAGGCTGCCGCTCAGGATGGCGACCGGATCGGCCAAGGGCAGATTGAGCGTCTGGGGGACGGCGAACCCGTCGGGCGTCGAGCCGACATAGGGACCGAAGCCGGTGCCATAGAGGGTAACGATCTCTCCGGGATGCGCGGGAGCGCTGGGGGTCGCGAGAGTGCCGTCGGGGCGCGTGACCAGGGCGTACTGGACGCCTCCAGCGGGCTGGGTAAACAATCCGGGCGCGTCGCGCACCACCTGGAAGGCAGCCTGCACGTCGTCGTGGCCCTCCCATTGCACCGTCAGCGTGTAAGCCCCGGTGGCCAAGCCCGAGGGAAGCTGGGCGTTAATCTGCTGAGGGGAAACGAAGTACAACGGCAGAATGCGGCCGGTCACCAAGACCGTGACTCCCGCCAGAGTCTGGGCCAACGGGCTGGCCGGTCCCACCGTCGGGGCCGGAGCCAGGCTGCTCCCGTAGATCGCGATGATCGAGCCTGGCGCCACGCCCGGCGCGGGAGTCTGGGCTGCGGCGTTCTGTACGCCGGCCGGAGCGATGTAGGGGACCTGATCGAGTACCGCAACCACCGAGTGCGGCTGGTTCATCGTCAGGGACCCCGAGAGCAACCCTCCGGAGAGATCGCCCTCCCAGTAATGAAACCGGAAGCCCACGCGCGGCTGGGCGGTGACCGAGACTGCGGTTCCGGCCGCGTAGAAGCCGTCGGTCGAAGTGGGGTTGAGGACGAAATCCGCGCCGTTGGCCGGGTCCGAGCTAGCCGCCAGCAGGTAGGAATAAGGGTAGCTGGCCCCCATCGTCTGCCGGTCGCTCACCACCTGAACACTGCGGCTCAGCGCGGTGACGCCGTCGGACCAGCTCGCGAATTGAACACGGGTTCCCGCTCCCAGCAGCAGGGAAGCCGGGGCGATGACCGCGACCTGGTCGCCTGGGGCGTGGTATACCGTGCAGGATCCCGGACAGGCGGCCCCGTCGACCGTCAGGGTGACGCTGGACGGATTGGCGCTGACCGTCAGGCTGTCGAGCGGCTGGTAGGTGGCCACCCAGCCATTGCCCTGCGCCGCCACTGTGATCACCTGAGTGGCCGCCCCGCTCCCCGACCAGGAGAGGAACACATAGTGGCGTCCGGTGGCGTCAATCTCGGTCGCGGGTGCCGAGATGGTGTGTTGCGAGCCCACGCCCCAGGTGAAATTCGCTTGCGTCGAGGTGCTGCCGTCCACGGTCAGCTTCAACCCCTGTGGATTGGAGATCACCTCAACCGGCAGACCGGGGACAAAAGTCGCCGTCAGTATGAGGGGACCGCCCCCCACCGCGACCGTGTAGGTGTGGTACTGGACGCCTCCGTCGCTCCAGGAACCAAACGCCCAGAGGCCCCCGAATTGATCGCGCTGCGCCCCCGGCGCACTGAGCGTGTGCTGAGAACCCTCCGCCCAATAGTAGGTTACGGGCGCGAAAAACGTCTGGCCATCCGTGGTCACTTGCAGGTTGGGGGGCGAGGTGTTCAGCGTGATCGCATCGGCAACAGCGAACACCGGCTGCAAAACCTTGGGGCCGTCCAGCGTGAACTGCAGCGCGGGAGCGCTGGACCCGTTGAAGCTGCCAAGCCAGTTCAGAAAGGCCAGCCCGGGAGGCACATAGAGTTCTACCACCACCGTCGTGTTCATTTGGCCCCAGATGGTCTGGCCGGCGGCGTAGCAGGAACCGTCTTCCGGCAGATTTACGTAGATTTTGCCCCATTGCGGTCCCGCGGCGCAGCTCCAGGGCGCGGTGGTTGGGTCCAGCACCAGCGTGATAGCGTAGTAGACCTCCCAGACGGCCGTGTAGGAGGCGATGTCGGCCGAGGCCGTGATCGCGATGGTAGACCCATCCAGCAGCTTCTGGCCCAGGGAATTCTGCCAATACTGGAAATAGTATTGCGCGCCCGGATAGACCGGCGGTGGGCTCGGAAGGCCCAGCACGTGGGTGCTGTTGGCGGGCCAAAAGAAGGTCGCCGGGCCGGTATAGGTCTGGCCGTCCACGGTGAACTCCCCGCCGGGCGGGGAGCTTAAGACCTGCGTGCTCACCAAAGTCTGGCCCGCGCAGAGTGCTCCGGCGGCCAACAGAAATACGGTCCAGCGGCACATGTCCTTTGACAGATCGGCATTCCGCCGCGAAATTCCATGCGGGAAATCGCCGATCTGCGGGCTAGGGCCGCCGCTACGCCCAGCCGCCTCTCGAGCGCCGGCGATCTACAGGATTCCGCCGCCCGCCAGCAAGCGAAGCATGCCGAAAACCACCGCGATGGCGCACAGCACAATTCCGGCCATGCCGCCGCCTTTCTTCTCTTCCTTCGAGGTGGCGACGGCAACCACGCTGATGATGAGGCCGAGCCCTGCAAACGGGATGTTCAGCCAGTTCAGACTGCCCAGGCAAGGTAGGAATGCGACGAACATCCCGATGAGTGCCAGGATGCCCCAGACAAGGCTAAGTGTGAGCATTTAGATCCTCCAGAAGATAGGGTGTTGCCGAGCGGCGCAGCGCCCAGCGCCGCATGAGAGCCAGCGCAAAGAGCAGTTCGTTACCCGCCAGCCCCGCATAAAGTGGCAGGCTGGCCGGATTCTCGCGCTTGGCCTGGGCGAGATTCCCCCGCGAGATCGAGACGAAGGCGTGCGTCATCCCGCACAACACGCAGTTGGTTCCGTAGCGCAGCCTGGACTGGCACACCGGCGCCAGCCTGAAAGCAACGCTCCCCGGCAGCGCCGCCGACAGGAGCGCCAGAGCGATCGCCAGGCTGGTGACTGTCCAGACCCATCGCCCGGCGCTTTTGAGTTGGCCGCGAGGGAACTGGATCCACTTGCGCCAGCCCCTCAACCGCTCCAGGGCGCCGGGACCGGCCCACCCCACGAAAACCACGGCTAGGGGCAGTGCGGCAAACCCCAGCGGATTCCACCGGTAAGCAGCCGCCATCTGCCCGTGTAACAAACACCACACACTGTGGGTCAGCCCGCAGCCCAGGCAAGGCCGGCCGAAAAGTTGCTGGAACAGACAGTGCACCGGGAAGCCATCCAGCGCGGAGCGGGGGAGGACGCTCAGTGCGACCAGCCAGCCGCCAGCCAGGATTCGCAACGCCTGAATCGCCCGCCGCGCCGCTGGATCCATGGCTAACCGGCTAATCGCGCAACGGCCTGCCTTGCGCGTCCTTGTTGATGGAGCCGGTCAGGATCATGATCCCTTCCACCAGGCCCCAAACCCAAGCGGCCAGCGTGGTGATGCCGCAGGTGAAGATCCCCGCCAGGCCCAGCACCAGTTGGGCCACGCCAATTGAATTGTAGCCCAGGTAGAAACGGTGGATGCCCAAGCATCCCAGAAGGATGCCCAACAGCCCGGCGGCCAGCTTGGACCTCAGATTCGGGTCCCCAACCGGGCTTTGGAAGGCCACCGGCGTCACCGCCACGCCGCAGCGCACGCAAAAGGAGGCCTGCGGATCGGTGGGCGCGCCACAATGGTGGCAAAACTTCCCACCGCTCTTGGGCAGCACCCCGCAATGCACGCACACCACGGCTTGCTCGGCGATCTCGCTGGCGCAGTTCCTGCAGTACATGTGCTCCCTTTCGTTCGCGAGCCTGTTCCGCCCGCCCGCGGCAAAGCCCCGCCCATCCAGGACTCGCCTCCGCCTTCAGGAAGTGTACACTACTCCTGAAACCGTTGCCAGCCGTTTGACGTCCATCCAGCGACTCCTCCCGCGGGTGGCGCATTTGCGTCCCCACCCCGCGGCGGGAAGCGTATAATTTGAGCGGGAGCCCCTGCCATGCGACTGCTTGCCGCGTTTGCCGTGTCCGGCCTGCTGCTCCTCGCGGCCGCGGACAAGAAACCGCCGGTGGCCGAGACCGCCAACCAGCGCCTGGGCATCACGGCGACTCTGTACCACGATAAGGAAGCCGTCAAGGAAGCGGTTGGCTCCGATCTGGGCGGATACTTCATCGTGGTGAGGGTGGAGCTGGAGCCCAAGGGCGGCCAGGCGCTGAATGTGCTCCGGGACGACTTCCTGCTGCGCAGCCACTCGGACGGGCAGAAGTCCGGGCCGTTCGCGCCCAGCCAGATCGCGGGGCGCGGGGCGCTGGTGGTTGGCCGGGCGGTCTATGGAGGCGGCGTGGCCCCGAACGACCCCACCGGCCCGGTCTGGGGCGGCATTCCCGGCACCGGCCAGATGCCCCAGCAGTTGCCGCAACAGGGGAGCGGCGTTGGAAACATGGCTGGCGAAGAGGAAGCCACCGTGACCGCGCAGAGCGGCGCCAAGGACAAAGAGAACCCGACGCTGGCCGTGCTCAAACAGAAGGTGCTGCCCGAAAAAGAGATCCGCGAGCCGCTGGCCGGGCTGCTGTACTTCTCCCTCGATGGCAAGCACAAGCCCAAAGACCTGGAACTGCAGTACAACGGCCCCGCGGGCAAGCTGACCTTGCAGTTCCGCTAGCGAACTTCTTTTCCAGCGATATTCCCGCTCCCCGGCGCACTATCTAGCGATGACTCGCGGCTCGATAGTCCTGGCGCTGTCGCTGGCTTCGCTGGGTTGGTCGCAGACTTCCAGCCCGGACGAGCAGGCCTACCAGGCGATCCGCGCCAAGGATTGGGACGCGGCCATCGTAAACCTCCTGGTCGCGATTCGGGCGGCTCCTGGGCGGGCCGCCCTGCACAAAGACCTGGCTTACACTTACCTGAAGATTGGAGACACCGCCAACGCCCGCGGCCAGTTCGCCGAGGCCATGCGCCTGGACCCGGCGGACCTCCACGTGGCCCTCGAATACGCCTTTCTATGCCATGAGACGGGCCGTAGCGCGGAGGCTCGCCGCATCTTCGACCGCCTGAGAGCCGCCCCGGACCCCGCCATCCGCGCGACGGCCGAGCAGGCATTTCAGAACATCGACCAGCCGCTCGCGGAAGGCGTCGCCCGCTGGTCCCGAGTGGTTGCCCAATCCCCGGATAACTACAGCGCCCACTTCGAGTTGGCCCGCCTGGCGGAGCAACGCGGCCAGCTCGAGCTGGCAGCCGAGAACTACCGGGAGGCCTGGCGGCTGCACCCCCAGGAGTACTCCCTGCTGGTGGATCTAGGCCGCGTGTGGAAGGCGCTCGACCGGCCCGCCGACGCCAACGCCGCCCTGCTGGCGGCCTCCCGCGGTCCCTCGCCACGCGCCGCCGAAGCGGCTCGGGAACTGCTTCCCTCCCGCTACCCTTATGTCAGCGAGTTCCGCCAGGCGCTGGCGCTGGATCCGGCCAACGTCGCCTTGCGCCGCGAATTGGCTTACCTGCTGCTCGAGATGCACCACGGCCCGGAGGCCGAAGCCGAGTTCCAGTCCGTCACCGAACTGGCGCCCAACGATATGCTCTCGGCCGCCCAATTGGGTTTGCTCCGGCTGGCCCGCGGCGACCGCGCCTCTGCCCTGCCGCTGCTCGACAAGGTCCTTCAATCCGGCGGCCAGGAGCTGGCCGCCAACATCCGGGCGGCCCTCCGTCTCCCGCCCGACCTGCAGGACCGTTCCGCTTCGTCCAGCCTCGAGCCCGGCGCCAAGGAGATGGCCGAGCGCAGCTACCGCGCCGGGTTCCTCAAAGACGCTTTGAAGTACTTCGAGGCCGCCCATGAGGCCGACCCGGGCGACTTTTTGGTCATGCTCCGGCTGGGCCAGACCTACAATCTCCTGCACCAGGACGACCAAGCCATTCGTTGGTTCGACCTGGCCCGGAAGAGCCAGGATCCGGCCATTTCCGCGGAGGCCAATAAGGCATACCATAACCTCCGCCCCGCCTACGCCCGCCTGCGGACCACGGTCTGGCTCTTCCCGTTCTTTTCCACGCGTTGGCACGACCTGTTCTCCTACGCCCAGGTGAAAACCGAGGTGCGCCTGGGCCATCTGCCCTTCCGCCCCTACATCTCGCTGCGCTTCGACGGCGACACCCGGGGGACCACCCGGGAGATTGTGCCGCAATACCTCTCGCAAAGCGCCTTCATCCTGGGCGTTGGCCTGGCCACCAACACCTGGCATCACGCCATGCTATGGGCGGAGGCTGGAGAGTCGGCCGGCTATCTGGCCAACCACCCCGGAGGCCGTCTGGTTCCCGATTACCGCGGTGGCGTCTCCTACAGCCGCGCTACCGGCCGGTTGCTGGGCGCGGAGGCCCCTGGCTGGTTCGCCGAAACCAACGGCGACGGCGTCTTCGTCAACCGCTTCCAGAACGATTTCCTGGTCTACTCGCAGAATCGCTCCGGCTACACGCTCCCGGCGCTAGGCGGCTTTCGCTCCCAGTTCTTCGCCGCCGGGAACATCACGCTGGATACACAGCGCCAGTACTGGGCCAATTTCGTCGAGCTCGGCCCCGGCCTGCGCTTTCGCTGGGACCGCTTGCCGCCCGCGCTGGTCTTCTCGGTCCACTTCCTGCGCGGCGTCTACACGCTCAATGCCGGGAATCCGCGCGGGCCGAACTTCTTCGATCTGCGCGCCGGCTTCTGGTATGCGTTTACACGCTAGCTTCCTGCTGGTCGCCTTCTCGGCAACGCTCTTTGCACGGCCGATCTTCTTCCAAATCTCCGGCGCAGACCCGGGAAGCTGGCCGGACATTCTCTCATCGGTTGGATTCCAGCCCCAGACCGCCGGCGCCCCCCCCGGCATCTCGGTGCTGCGCGCCGGGGCGGCCGGTCCCGCCGAGCCTTGGCTCGTTCGTGCCGCCTCCGGCGCATTCATCGTTCTGGAAGGGGCCTCCCCGGTCGCCGAAGCTCTCGGTTTCCGGCCTTCCAATCGGCGGGTGCGGGTTCAGAATGTGCAAGACCTTCGACGCCCGGATCTTCCGGTGATCTGGGAGAGCGCGCTCGAGCTCCCGGTCTTCGAAATCCCACCCGCCGCACGAGTTTTCGCCCGCGAGCGCTGGGGAGGCGCGCCGTTGCTGGCCGGCTTCCGCCATGGCGCCGGCGCCGTCCTGTGGGTCGCCGCGTCCCCCGGCCCGCACGGTTATGAGCGCTTCCCCTATCTGTTGCACGCGCTCGCCGACCTGGGCCTGGCGCCCCCCTTCCGCTCGCGCCGCCTGTGGGCCTTCTTCGATTCCTCGTATCGCCTCCGCGCCGACCTCGAATATCTGGCCCCGCGCTGGCGCCAGGCCGGCATCGCCGCCCTGCACGTTGCCGCCTGGCACACTTTCGAGCCCGACCCACAGCCAGACGCCTGGCTCCGCCATCTCATTGACGTTTGCCACCGCCATGGCATCCTGGTTTACGCCTGGTTCGAGCTGCCCCACGTCAGCGAGCGCTTCTGGCTCGACCACCCCGCATGGCGCGAGAAAACCGCCCTGCTCCAGGACGCCCACCTGGACTGGCGCCGTCTCATGAACCTGGCCAACCCCGACTGCTTCCGCGCCGTCTCGAAAGGCGTCGGCGAGCTGCTCGGCCGCTTCGATTGGGACGGCGTGAACCTGGCCGAACTGTACTTCGAATCGCTCGAGGGCGCCTCCAACCCGGCCCGCTTCACTCCGCTGAACGACGACGTCCGCCGCGAATTCCGGCAGGCCCGCGGATTCGATCCCCTGGAACTGTTCCAGCCCCCCGCTCCGCCCAACTCCGCACGCCTCCGCCAGTTCCTCGACTTCCGCGCCGAGCTGGCCCGCCGCATCCAGTCTCAGTGGATCGCTGAAATCGAGAGCTACCGCGGCCGCCGGCCCGGCCTGGACCTGGTGCTCACTCACGTCGACGACCGCTTCGATCCAGGGATGCGCGACGCCATTGGCGCCGACGCCGCCCGCCTACTGCCCCAGCTTGAGCGGCACGTTTTCACCTTCCTGGTGGAGGACCCGGCCACCGTCTGGAACCTTGGCCCGCAGCGCTATCCCGAAATCGCCCGCCGTTACCAGCCCCTCACCCACCGCACCGCGGCGCTGGCCATCGACATCAACGTGGTTGAGCGCTACCAGGACGTCTATCCCACCAAGCAGCAAACCGGCGCCGAGCTTTTCCAGTTGGTCAGCCTGGCCAGCCGCAGCTTCAACAGAGTGGCCCTCTATTTCGAGAACTCCATCGCCCCTCTGGATCGGGCATTGCTGCCGGCGGCCGCCTCGGAGGTGACCCGGGTCCAGGTGACCGGTGGCAAGCTGACTGTCGATTCCCCGCACGGCGCCGGCGTCGCCTGGGACGGCCCGGCGCTGGTCGATGGCGCGCCCTGGCCGGTCGCCGATGGCGCCACCGTCTGGCTACCAGCCGGTTCCCATCTCATTGAAAAGGCGGCCACTCCGGCCCCGGTGCGCCTGCTCGACTTCAACGGCGACCTCCAGAGCGCCGCCCTCCGCCCCAGCGGCCTCGAGTTCGCCTATGCCAGCGCCTCCCGCGCCCTCGCCATCCTGGACAAGCGCCCCGCGCGCCTGTTGATCGATGGCGCCCCCGCCCCGCTTGAACCCCTCGCCGCCGGCCCCACCCGCTTCGCCCTCTCTCTGCCCCGCGGCCAGCACCTGGTCGCATTGGGATTCTGAGCGGAGGCCACCGCTACGCAGTGATCTCGTAGAAGTACTGCTCGTTGAAGAATAAGGTGCGTGCATCCAGCTCGCTCGCCTTGAGCGAGATGGTCCCCTTCGGTGCGGTTATTTCCGGGCTCGTCAGAAACGCGGCGTATAGTTCCACACGCGGGCCGCTTGACAAGCACTCCTGAATCAGCGCAATAAGTTCTCTGCCAAGAGCGATTTCGTCCTCGCGGTCCTCATCTTCCCGGAACATCCCCTCGTAGGAGAGGAGCGCAATCTCAGCCCTGACAGAGGGAAACTCACAACTGCATCCGCCATCCACGCCTACGAACATCACATGCGGCATCGAGAACCACTGCCGCACGACTACTTCATCCTCGCGGAGATCTTCCAGCGTAAGACGAGCGCGCCCCTCCTTGCCGATCGGAGAAGCGGCCGCAAAGTAAAGCATCAGGCACATATGACGCCCCCTCGCGCTGGGATTCCGGCCTGCCGCGGCGGGACCGTGCGCCGCGGCAGGTCCTCCCATGCTACGCCGGCTGGCTGTTCCGCTTGGCCTTGATCTCGGCCAGCAGCAACTCGACGCGGTCGTTGCGATCCAGCGCGGTCAATTGCTCCTCGACGTTGTCGGCCAGCATTTCCGCCTTGGCCTCGCTGAACGCCTCGGCCCGGTTCACTTTATTCGTCAGCCGCTGAAACTCGTTGCCATGCGAGCTGTCCCGCATGGCCCGTTCCGCGTCGCCGGCCCTGGAGAGCGCCCGCGAGCGCCGGTGCTGCGACACCAGCAACTGCGCCCGCGCCTGCGTTTCCGCCAGTTTCTGCTCCAGCTTCCGCAGGATGGTCTTCAGGTTCTCAACCTGCGTCTTCTGGTCCGCCACCTGGTGCTCGAAGTTCTCCATCATCCGCTGGCAGCTCACGGCGCGCTCCAGGGCGGCGCGGGCCAGGTCGTCTTTCCCCTTGGCCACCGAGAGCTCCGCCTTGCGAGTCCATTCGGCGTGCTTGTCCGCGTTGTCCTTCTGGCTCTTCTCCAGCGCGTGCTGCTCGGCGATGGCGATGGCCACCGCGGTCTTCACCTGCAGCAACTGATTCTGCATGTCCAGAATCACTTGCTTGATCATCTTCTCCGGATCTTCCGCCTTGTCGATCAGGTCGTTCAGGTTGGCCCGGAGCAATGTTCCAACCCTTTCCAGTAATGCCATGTCAGGCCCCTTTCTCTGGCTGTCCGATCGTTTTTACTTTCGAGAGCAGCTCGGAAATCTTCGTCCCCGAGAGCGTCTCGAACAGCGCCGGGATCTGCGCCACCATCTGCGCCATGTCGCCCGTGATCTTGTGCATCCCAGCCGTCTGGCCGTCTCCAGTCGAGACGATCGTAATCTTGTCCACGTTGGCCAGCGGCGCCGCCAGCGCCCGCACCACTTCCGGCAAACTGCCGATCAGCCGGTCGACCACCGCCGCCTGGTTCCACTCCTGGTAGGCTTCCGCCTTCACGTTGAGGGCCTTGGCTTCGGCTTCGCCCTTCTTGAAGATGATCTCGGCTTCCGCCTCGCCGGTGGCCCGCGTCGAGGCCGCATGACCCTCCGCCTCCGCGATCAGCCGCTGCTTCTCGGCTTCGGCCAGCGTCTCGATCCGCTGCCGCTCGATCTCGGCCGGCTTCAGCACGGTGGCGATCAACTCGCGTTCGCGGCGCTGGATCTCTGCGTCCTGCACCAGCACCTGCTGCTCCTTCTCCACCTGCTGCACTTTCACCTGCTCGGCCACCAACTGCTGCTGCATGACGTTGGTCTGTATGTCGTAGGCCTTGTCCGCCTGCGCCTGCTGCCTCTTCACCGTCTCCAGGTAGGTGGCCTTCTTGACTTCCAGGTCCCGCTGCGCCTCGGCCTGCGCGGCCTGCGATAGCGTCTCCGCCAGCACCCGCTGCTTATCGGCTTCCGCCCGGGCCACCGCCGCGTCGCGCTGCGCCACCGCCCGCCGCATGGCCGTGTCGCGCTCGGCCTCCGCCGTGGCCACGTCGGCGTCCCGCTTGATGCGGGCCACGTCCGGCTTCCCCATATTGGCGATGTATTCGTTCTGATCCCGCACTTCCTTAATGGTGAACGAGATCACTTCCAGCCCCATTTTGCTGATATCGTCCGCGCAGGTGGCGCGCATCTTGTCGCTCACCATTTCCGGCTGCTTGACGATCTCTTCCACCGTGAGCTGGCCGATGATGCCCCGCAGGTGGCCTTCCATCACCAGCCGGATCAGTCCTTCCCGTTCCTGCGGGCTCTTGGTGAGGAACTGCTCGGCCGCGGTCTCGATGGATTCGTTGTCGGACTTCACTTTGATCTGCGCCACCGCTTCCACGGTCACCGCCACGCCCTGCTTGGTGTACATGTCCTGCTTGGGCGCCACGTCGAACGACATCAGCTCCAGCGACAGCACCCGGCAGTTCACGATCAACGGAGCGATCACCGCGCCGCGGCCCTTGACAATGCGCGTGCCGCCCATGCCATAGATGATCAGGGCTTCGTGCGGCCCCACCTTCCGGTACAAACTGGCCAGCATTCCAAAAATGAATATGAGGGCCAAGACCCCCAAACCGGTTAGCAATAGTATTTCCAACTGACTCGAAGTCAAGTTCATGCCATCTCCTTGTGCCACGGCGGAGCGGCGAGGCGGCGCCTCAGTCCAGCTCCGGGTTGGTCATCTCCTCCCAGCGCCGGACGTAGGCGATCCCTTTTTCGTAACGCGTGACGATCACTTCGGTGCCTTTGGGAATCGCCGTCTCATCCTCGCTGCGGGCGCCCGCGCAATGCCGCGTTCCGCCCTGGGAATACACAATCTCGCCGGTGCCGCCGGCCCGGATCACGCTGCTGATCTTGCCCAGCACGCCCACCATCTCGTAATCGACAAGATCCTCTTCCTTGTCCTCTTCAGCCACCAGTTTGGCCAGGAACACGAACACACAGGCGGCTCCGGCCAGGCCGCAAACCGTCGCGATCCCCAGCGCCAGCAGAAACCAAATGCTCGAGTGCCGCGTCAGCAGGAACCCCGAGCCGCCGAACCAGGCCAGGAACGCGGCCACGGTTCCGAAGTTGAACCACTCTACTTCGCCGTTCCCTGCATGCCCGTGGGGCAGGTGCGCGCCATGGCCGAAATGCACGTGCGGAAAGTGCGGCAGGTGCACCGCGTGCAGGCCCCCGGCCAGGAACGAGATCAGGCTCAGGAAAAAACCCACCGAAAAGCACAGCAGATAGAAGTTCTCCCACGTCATCGGGAATGCCTCCCTCCTCCGGCCGGCTTCAGCACCTGCAAAAGGCGCTCCGCCAGCCCCGGGTTGTCCAGGATCGCTCCCAGCAGCACCATGCACTGCCGCGAATCCTCGTGCCGGGCCACCCCGAGCAGCGCCTCGCGCAGCTCCGGATCGCCGTGGAACTGCTCCGCCCCGTCCAGCAGCCAGCGGTCCAGCCGGTTCTCGACTCCGCCCAGCTCCGAGAGCAGTTCGGTCGAGTAACCCTCCGGATCGTCCACCAGGTAGCCCGGCTGCACTTTGAAGAACTTGGCCAGTAGCATGCGCGTGGGGTTGGTCAGGTGCGGCCGCGCGCCGCTCTCGATTTGCGAGAGATAGCTCTGGCTGATGGCCTGGCCCATCTCCTTCTTAAGCAGCCGCACCAGTTCCTGCTGGGTGAGCGCGCGGTCGAAGCCGCGCAGCGCGCCCTCGACTTCCCGCAAGTACCGAAGCTTTTTTCCGAGGGTCATATTGCACTTAGCAATCTATCTATCACGATTCGCGGGCCACGTCAACCGCATGCGCACCCGCACCCCGCCCGCGTCCACCACGCCCTCCCAGCCTCGTTCTTCCAGGTCCTCGATCCGCTCCTGGAGCGTCGCCGGCGCCTCCACCGCGATCCGCCGCCCCTGGCCCGCGTCCACGCGCAAACCGGCCCGCCAGCCATGTGCCCCCAACTGCGCCGCGCCGCCCGCCAGCGCCACCAGGACCGCCAGCGCAAGCGGCCATCGCGGGGGTTCCCGGAGCGGCTTCGCCTGTTCTATAGCCATTTGTGATAACACTATCGCATATTGCAATGTCTGTCAAGACCCTTTTGCCGCCCGCCCCCTGCGGACGCACCTATCCCCCTCAACCTAAACCGAAAATGGATTCCGCCCCCGCCCTCAGCCCTGGTAGGGACAGCGCCCCGAGCCGCAGGCCCCGTCCGGCGCTCCGCAGGGGGATGCCGGCTGGCTGGGCGAAGCGCCGCTGTGGCTCGAAATGGCGGGCAGCAGCCGCTCCGCGCCCGGCGCCTGGCACTTCGGGCAGGCCACTGGCGCGCCGGCATCCTGCATGCGCCGCAACTGCTCAAACTGCGCGCCGCAACTCGAGCATCGGTATTCGTACAGAGGCATGTCTGCTATCTAGTTTACCGCGCCGGCCCCGGCCGCACCCGCTGGAACTTGCCCACATCGCTCTCGTAGGCTTTCGGCTCGGCGGCGTAGAGCAGAACGAACTTCTGCAACTCCTGCGTGGAGGCCGTCAGGATCACCTGTTCGTCCTCCATTTCGAGATGCGGCACGCCGGTATCCCGGATCTTCTGCCGGAGCAACTCGGAGTCCAGCACCTGAATGCGCAGCTCCTCTTTTTCCATCCACGCCCGGGCGATCATGTGCGCCGGGAGGGCCAGCGACGGGGTGTCCTTGGGACTGATGTCGAGAAAGCGGACATCGCCCAAGCGAAACTCGTGGAGCAGCACCTTCTCGGGGTCGCTGCTGGCCGGAGCGGAGGCCTCGAAGCCGTTGCCGTACTTGCTAATGGTCCAGACCTCCTGGTCGTCAGCCTCTTTCCACTGGCCTTCCAGCGGCAGGTCGGAGACCAGGTCCTTCTCGGTGTAGAAGGGGTGCAGGGAAAGCGTGGGCCCGCAACCGCTCAGCAGCGCGACGGAAGCGAGCGCAATCGACAGTGGCAGGTACCTCATAGGCTCACCCCATTATGCAACCAGAGCCGCGTTTCCGGGCGAGATTTTTACGGGCCCCGTGGCGGCCGCCGGCTGCAAGCGGCCCGGCCCCCCCCTCCCGCCCTCCGTACAGAGCGCCGATTATCTGAAATACTGGAGAGGGACCCGGTCTCCGACATCATGCGCCTTGGACAGATACGATTCGACAACAAGATTACCGCCGCGCTTTTCGAAGGCGATCGGGCGCGGCCGGTTCCCGGCTATTCCATGGTGGCGTTGATCCGCAAGGCGGAAGCGGAGTCCATCCCGCTCACCGTCCTGGCGGCCCAGATGGCCAGCCGGCACTCGGAACCGTTCGTGCCGCTGATTCCGATCAACCCCGTGGAGGTCTGGGGCTGCGGGTGCACCTACCAGGAGAGTGGGGAATGCCCCGAGGCGCAGGACGAGGCCGGCGCCCACCCGCAGGTTCGCGCCCAGGCGCGGCCCGTGATCTTCTTCAAGGGCGCCGCGCGGGTGTGCGTGGGGCCGGGCCAGCCGGTCGGTGTCCGCTTCGACTCCCGGTTCACTGCCGCCGAACCCGGTCTGGCCGTGGTGCTGGGCCGCCAGGGCGGCATTCTGGGCTACACGCTGGGCAACGACATTTCGGCCTGCGACCTCGAGCGCGAGAACCCGCTCTACCTGGCGCAGGCGAAGTCCTACACCGGGAGCTGCGCGCTGGGGCCGGTCATCGTGACGCCGGACGAACTGCCCGAGGTGAGCGGGCTGGAGCTGAGTTGTACCGTCCAGCGCGAGGGCCGGCGTCAGTTTTTCGACCAGGTGCCCCTGGCGCGGCTGGCGCGGACCATCGCCGCGCTAGTCGAATATCTGCTGCGCGCCAATCCGGTGCCCGCCGGTTCCGTGCTGATGACGGGAACGGGCGTCCGGATCACCGAGGAAGCCGCACTGGCGCCTGGGGACACGGTGCTGGTCCGCCTGCCGGAGATCGGGGAACTCTCCAACCCGGTGGCCGTGGTGCACTGACAGGCTGCTGAAAAAGTCCCTTCGGTGGCCCGAAGAGGACAACCTAAAGCATGTCCTTCGGCCCCACGTGGGGTAAGCTTCAGCTTGCCCAGGGACTTTTTCAGCAGCCCGTCAGTCAGCTCTCCGCCTCTTCCAGCCCCTCCAGAAGTTCCGCGTTGGCGGCGGCAAAGCGTTTCAGGACCCGGATCGAGTTGGCGGCGCTGAAACCGGCGGTGCGCAGCCGGCGGTAGGCCGTGGCGAGGTGTTTGGGCTCGGCGAGCCAGGCCGCCAGCGGCGTGTTGCGGTACTTGCGGCCCAGGTAGTCCTCGATCAGCCGGGTCTCGTCGGTCTCCCGATAGACTTCTCCGACGGTCTTCTCGGCCAGCGCCGGGGCCACGCGCCGCTTCCGCAGGTCGCTGAGCACGCGCGCCTTGCCCAGTCCCCGGTTCTCCAGCCGGGCGGCGGAGAAGTTCTCGGCGAAGCGCCGGTCGTCGAGGTACCCGTATTCTTTGAGACGGGCCAGAATGGGGGCGACGTCTTCGGCGCGCTCGGCGCGGCGCAGCAGTTTCTCGCGTAGCTCGCCGGCCGAGCGGGCGCTCCCGGCCAGGACGCGCAAGGCGTAGCTCCACAGCGCGTCGGCGGCCAGACGGCGGGGAGTTCTCTCCTGCCGGGCCGAATCGTCTTTTGCGGATGGGACCCGAGTTTTTCGCATGGCGTTGCGGGGGCTACTCAGCTAGTATGTTAGTATGCAGGTGAAAAGGAAAGGATAGCGGGAGGGAGCAAAATGGCGGAAGAAGGCAGCAAGTTCTCTTATTTTGCATTTGGCCTGGGCCTCGGGCTGGCAATTGGCGTGCTCTTCGCGCCGAAATCCGGCGAGGAGACTCGCGAGTTTATTCGCGCTAAGACCGGGGAAGGAAAGGATTACCTGAAGCGGCGCAGCGAGGAGTTGCGCGAGCAGGCCTCCGATCTGGCGGACCGCGGCAAGACGGCGGTTGGCCGGCAGCGCGATAACCTGGCGGCGGCGGTCGAGGCCGGCAAGCAGGCCTATCGAGAGGCCGAGGCGCGGCGCGCGCCGGAGACGGAATCCTAGACATGCGCTCATCGCGGCGGGGCCCGTTCGCGGGGATGGACGGGCCCGGCTAGCGCGAAGGAACCGGTCAGCTTCATGGACCCACACACTCAATGGATTATGGTGGGCGCCTTCCTGGTGGCGGCAGTTGCCATCGTGATTCAAGCCTGCCTCATGTTCGCGATGTACCGCACCTCGCGCGCCATGCGGGAGCAGCTCTCCGCTTTGCGCGCCAAGATCGAGCCGATGGCCGAATCCGGGCAGCGTCTGTTTGAGGAAAGCCGCGCCCAGGTGGCGGAGATCTCCACCGAAACCCGCCAGGTGCTGGCGCTCGGCCGCAAGCAGTTGGAGGTGGTGGACGAGTTGATGGGGGAAGCCGCCGCCCGCACCCGCGCGCAGATGGACCGGATCGAGATGGTCGTCGACGACACGGTGAACCGCTTCCAGGAAACCACCACCCTGCTTCAGAACAGCATTGTGAAGCCGATCCGGCAAATCAACGCCCTTTCGGCGGGCATCCGGGCGGGGCTCTCGGTTCTGCTGGGCGGGCGCCGGACGACGGTCGAGCAGGCCACTCACGACGAGGAGATGTTCATCTAGCCCGCTTCTCCGGCGCGCTATCGCCGCGAGACGCCGAAGATGCAGGCTGGCGAAGGCTCGGGGCAAGAGGGGGGCGGGTCTGGAATGATCGACATCCATTCGCACGTGCTTCCGGGCCTGGACGATGGGTCGCCGAGCCTCGAGGAAAGCCTGAAAATGCTCCGCGTGGCGGCCGAAACGGGCACCACCGACCTGGTGGCCACGCCGCATGCCAACCTCCAGTTCCGCTTCGACCCCGGCGCCGTCGCGGAAAAGCTGGCCGAGCTGGCGGAGGCTTTCGGGAACGCCGTCCGCCTGCATTGCGGCTGCGATTTTCATTTCTACTACGACAACATTCAGGACGCCCTGGCCCACCCGGAGAAGTACACCATCAACCACAAAAAGTACCTGCTGGTGGAGTTCTCCGACCTGTTGATCGCCAAGTCCACCGACGACGTGTTCACGCGCCTGCTCGAGGCGGGCATAGTCCCCATCATCACGCACCCGGAGCGGAACTACCTCCTGCACCGCCGCCTGGATCAGATCCGGAGCTGGGTGGAGCGGGGTTGCCTGGTGCAGGTGACCGGGCAGTCGCTGCTGGGCCGGTTCGGTTCGGGAGCGCGGGACGTCTCCCGGGAACTGCTGAGGCGGGGGCTGGTGCATTTTGTAGCCAGCGACGCTCACGACAGCCAGGATCGTCCTCCCCGGCTAGACCTGGCCTACCGGGACGTCGCCAAGCGCTTCGGAGGCGCGCTCGCCCAGCGACTGTTCGTCGCCAACCCCGGCGCGGTGCTGGCCGGGGATCCGCTCCCCCCGGCGCCCCCGGCGGAGCCACCCGCCCCGAAGAAGTGGTACCAACTCCGGTGACGGCGGGTCAAATTATGGTATCCGAAACCCAGCCAACCGGATCGAATACGTAGTAGGATACCCACATTAGGATATTCTCATCATGAGCAGCTTACCGATGTCCCCCTCCCCAGCCGACCGGGTGGGCGCCGATGCCATCCTGGACCAGTCCAGGATCGTCGAATCCACCGCGCCGGTGCTGAAGATCCTGAACGCCGCGCCCGTGATGGCGATGGTGTTGAACCGGCAGCGGCAGATCGTCGCCGCCAACCACCAGCTTATGGAGTTCGTGGGCGCGACGGCGCTCGAGGAAGTTCTGGGCCTCCGTCCGGGTGAAGTCTTCGAGTGCCGGAACGCGGAGGAAGCTCCCAACGGTTGCGGAACCAGCCAGGCCTGCGGACTGTGTGGAACGCTAGGGGGGATTCTCAGTTCCCAGGCCGGGCGCGCCAATACGCAGGTCTGCCGCATGCGCCGGCTGTCCGGCCAGGGCGAGGAGTGCATCAACCTGGAAGTGAGCGCCACGCCGCTCTCGATTGGCGGGGAGCAGTTCACCATTCTGTTCGCCTCCGATATCGGGGACCGGGTTCGAGGCGAGTTCCTGGAGCATGGGGTTCTGCCGAAGCTGCTGGCCCGGACCTCCGAGATCGAGGCGCTGGCGGCAGGTCTGAGCGCCGCGAACGCGCCCGAACTTCGCGAGCGGACCGCCGTGGCGCTGGCGGCCACCGCGGCCCAGTTGGCCTCCACGCTGCACACCTATAGCGAACTCACGCTGGCGGAGGCGGGAGAACTGCGCATCGCACCCCGCCCGGCGTCCGTGCTCGAGGCCCTTCGCCAGGTTGCGGCCGAGTTCCAGTTCGACGAGGCCGCCCAGGGACGCCAGATCCTGGTCTCCTCCGCCGCGGAAGAGGCGCAAGCGATCGCCGATCCAGGGCATCTTCGTGGAATCCTGCGGCGCATGCTGCTCAACGCGCTGGAGGCCTCCCCGCCGCCGTCGGTGGTGACGCTGGGCTGCCGCGCCTCCGGCCAGCGCGCCGAACTTTGGGTGCACAACGATGGCGAGATGCCGCGCGAGGTCCAGTCCCAGATCTTCCAGCGCGGCTTTTCGACCAAGGGCCCCGGCCGCGGTTTTGGCGCCTACCTCATGAAGCTGATCGCGGAGCGGTTCCTCGGTGGAACGGTCTTTTTCCGCTCCAGCCGGCAGGAGGGGACGACCTTCGTCCTGAGCCTGCCGCTGGCCCCCGCCGGGGAGCTGGAGGCGGCCCTATGACCCGCGCTCTCAATGTGGGCATCATCGTCGCCGACCCCAACCTTCGGCACACCATTGTGGATTGCCTGAACCATTTGAAGGTCCGCGTCGCTTTCGCCATCTCTCCTACGGGCGCCGACACCTCCGCCCCTGAGTACTCGAATCCCGAGGTGCTGGTGCTGGACTTCGGGCACCGGAGCGCCTTCGAGATCATGGCGACGCTCAAGACCATGCCGGCGCCTCCGCCGGTGATTGCGGCCCATGTCTCCGCCGATCCCGACGTGATTCTGGCTGCCGTACGCGCCGGGGCGCGCGAATTCGTAAGCCCGCCGATCAGCAGTCAGACTTTCCAGGGCGCCTTGGATAAGATCGCCGCCGAGCGGCTCCTGCAGGCGCCCGTGAATCGCACCGGCAAGACCATCGGGCTGCTCTCTGCGCAGGGGGGCTGTGGCGCCACCCTGGTGGCTTGCCACCTGGCCGCCGAACTGCGCCGGATCACCACCGCCAGCGTTCTGGCCGCCGACTTCGACGCAACCTCCGGCATGTTGGGTTTTTGGCTGAGAGCCAACCCCTCCCGTTCCGTGCTGGATGTCGCCAAAAGCTTGACGCGAATGGACTTGAGCCTTTGGAAAGGCATGGTGCACACCGTGCAGCCGCGCCTGGACGCGCTCACCGCTCCGGCCGACATTCCGCTCGGCGAGTTGCCCTCCTCCCACAGCTTCGGCACCGTGCTGCGCTTTGCCCGCGCGAATTACGACTGGGTGGTGGCCGATCTGGGCCAGGGGCTCTCGCCGCTTTCCATGGCCCTGATTCCGGAACTCGACACCCTGTACGTCGTGACCACTCCCGAGGTCGCGGCTCTGTACCAGGCGCGCCGGGCGATTCAGAAGCTGGTCTCAAGCCAGCTCACGGCGGAACCGCCGCGCCTGGTGGTGAATCGCGTCCGGGTGGAACACACTCCCGACTCCAAGGATATGGAGAGACTCCTCTCCTTGCCGGCGGAGGCCTACCTGCCCGAGGACTACGACGCGGTCGTCGACGCCCACTCCGAGGGCCGGCTGGTCTCCCCCGGCTCGGACCTGGGCCGGCGGCTGGCGCAGCTTGCCTTCAAGGTCTCCGGCCAGCCCGCCCCGGAGCGGCGCGAGTCCAGGTTCTCGCTTTTCCGCCAGTTTCGAGCCCGCGCCGCGGAGCTGTAGCCTTCCCTGGCGCGTGGGTCTCAAGCCCAATCCTGTTTAAAGCTTTTGGCGCTCGGGTCGATGCCTATACATGGACCACTAGAGTGCCGGTTTCCAACTCCATCCAGACTCTTGCGGATCGCCTCGCGGCGGAAGTGGCGGCCTTTGGGGAGGATCCCCAACGGGTGCGGACCGTGCTGGGCGAGCTGCTGGCCGCCGACGCGCCGGAGTTCTGCCGGGCCGCGGTGCCCCTGCTCAAGGAAGGCCACGTAAGAGCCGGCGTGCATTTCCTCTATACGCTCCTGACGGACGTTCTGCCGCTGTGCAATCCCGCGCTGGCCACGCTGGAAGACGATGTGGCCATCGCCCGCGTGCTGATGGAGAAGGAGCCGCTGCTGGACGTGAAACTGGCACGGCGGATCTCCAACTCCATGGTGCTGGGGAACCAGCCGCTCGATAGCATCGTGACCCTCCGCATTCTGGAGGTGCTCGCAGCCATCGCCGATGGAAGCCGGATCCTGCCCGTGCTCATTCAGGTGTTGCGGGCGCCGGACCCGCGGTTGCGCTCGAAGGCCGCCTTGCTGGTGGCGCGCACCAACAAGAGCGCGCAATGGGTGGAGAAGCTTCTGGGGGAGCCGGACGCGCGTGTGCGCGCCAACAGCGTCGAGGCGTTGTGGGGCCAGGAAACGGAGCCGGTGCGCGCCTTGTTTCTCGCGGCTATGAAGGACCGGAACAACCGGGTGCTGGGCAATGCCTTGCTCGGCCTGTACCAACTGGGGGACGCCTCCGCGATCCGCTCGATCCTGCAGATGGTGACGCACGCGGCGCCTGCGTTCCGGGCCACGGCTGCCTGGACGATGGGACAAACCGGCGATCCGCGATTCCTCGCCTGTCTGGCGCAAATGGTCGGAGAAACCAACTCCGTAACCCGCCGCAACGTGTTCCAGGCGATCGCGCAGCTCAACAAAGCCCTCTCCCGCCGCGCCCAGGCCCCCGCGTTGCGGGTCGCGCTGGGCCAGACCTCTTCGCTGCCGGACGGGATGCGGTTAGTCCGGGCCGGCGTAGCGCAGTTGGATGGCAGCGACCTGGAGGGGCTGCGGCCGACCGAAGTGGCGCTCTGGCAAGGCCAGCGGCTGATCGCGGATTACGCCCTGCGAAAGCTCCAGCCGGCCGATTGGTTGTCGCTGGGATTGGCGCTCCCGGCCAAGCAGACGGGTTCTGAAGCCCAGGTCGCAATCCTCGAGAGCGGCGTCCTGGCCTGCCTGGCCGTGAAACGCGAAGCTGATCGCTGGGCCATCCTGCGGAGCTGCCAGCCGCCCGAGGGCGCCGCCGGCGAGGAGCCCGCACCCGCCGTCCCGCCAGCCTGCGCCTTGCTCCAGTGCAACCCGGCTTTGATCGAGGCGCTGAACGCCGCCGAGAACCGGTTCGCTCTCGCCGATGGGATTCAGGCGCTGCTGGGCGTGTTAGCCCAGGCCGGCGGGAGCCGCCACTTGCTGCTCCTCGAGGACCGCACCGCCGGGAGCGTCCGCTACGAACTGCCCCCCGAACGCTGGCCGCTTGTGATCGCCGATGCTAAGGCAGCCGAGGTCGCCATCCACGCCGTCGCCCTCGTCGATCCCGGCGGCTCACCGGGCATTTTGGCCGAAGTTGCGGCGCTGACTGGGGGCCTGTGCCACACTACCAGCGAGCCCGCCAAGTTCGCCGCGCTTTGCGAGAGGCTGTATTTCGTCTTGCTCCATCCCTGCGAGCTCCTCTATCGCCCCGGAAAGCCGGGACCGGCCGGGCCGCTGAAGTTGCAGGTGTACTCGGAGCAAGGTTTCGGCGAAGACGCCCTGGGAGGGTAGCCGGCAACGCCCGGCTGCTACACTGGGGGCAGATATGCCTGCCCTGCTGGGCCTGGAGATCCCAGAGATCGAACAACTTCTCGGCCCCGGTCAGCCGCGCTTCCGGGCCAGGCAGATCTACAGCGCCCTGTACCGCGAGCGGCACTCCGACCTGCTGCGCCTCTCGAACCTGCCGCTCCCGCTGCGCCGCGAGCTGGCCGCCACCCACGCCGTCGGATTGCCCGCCATACAGCGCCGCTTCGATTCCGGCGACGGCACGCGCCGCTACTTGCTCGAGCTGGCCGACGGCCGGACCGTCGAAGCCGTCTTCATGCCGGAAGAGCGGCGGCAGACCGTCTGTCTCTCGACGCAGGTGGGCTGCCCGGTCAACTGCAAGTTCTGCCTGACCGCGCTGCTGGGCCTCGAGCGCAACCTCACGGCCGGGGAAATTGTGGGCCAGGTTCTGCTCCTCGCCGCCGGCAACCAACTGGCGGCGGAGGGCCAACGCCTCAACGTGGTGATGATGGGCCAGGGCGAGCCGCTGCTCAACTTGCGGAACGTCCTCAAGGCCACGCGCATCCTGCTGGACCCCGCCGGTTGCGGCCTCAGCCCGCGCCGCATCACGCTCTCGACCGCCGGCATCGTCCCCGGCATCCAAGAGCTGGGCCGCGAGCCGGTGCGTCCGCAGCTCGCCATCTCGCTCAACGCCTCTAGCGATGAGGCCCGCCGCGAACTGATGCCCATCGCCCGGAAATACCCGTTGCGGGAGCTGCTGGAAGCCTGCCGCGCCTATCCACTCCGCCCCTGGGAGCGGCTGACCTTCGAGTACGTGCTGCTCCAGGGCGTCAACGATAGCGACGCCGACGCGCACCGCGTGGTGAAACTCCTGGCTCGCCTGAAATGCAAAGTGAACCTGATCCCGCTGAATCCCGGGCCGGAGATTCCCTTTCGGACGCCGGACGCGGACCGCGTTCTCGCCTTTCAGCGCCTCCTGAAGCGCGCCGTCCCCTGCTTCATCCGCAAGCCGCGCGGCCGCGACATCTTCGCAGCCTGCGGCCAACTGCGGAAGATCAGTTCTCCGGCTTAGGCCGGGGCGTCGCGTCGCCCGGAATCATTCCCATCAGCCACTTGATGTGCTCGACGTACATCTTCTGGATGTCGGGGCGGTCCCAAACGGCCTCCACGTGGCCCAGTCCGTCGTACATCACCCGGCCCTTGCCGTAGGTGCGGGCCCAGATCACCGCGAAATCCTTGTCCGTGCGGTGTACTCTGGGGTTGGTCAGATCCAGCTTGCCGGCATCCAGCTTCAGCAGCACGCGAACCTTCTCGCGGGAGAAGTTCTTGCTCTGATAGATCTCGTCCTTCATGACGAAGGCCCGGGGAAGGAATTGCATTCCGGGGAAGCTGGGGTCTTCCACCACCAGCGGCGCATCGAACGTGCCCCAGGGGTGCTGGTCGAAGTAGCCGCCCACCATCTCGCCGTATTCCGGCCACTGGTAGAAGGTGTCTGTGCCCGAGTGAATCGCGATGAAGCCCTTGCCGTCCTCCTTGACGAACGAGAGCAGGTCGGCCTTCTGCGATTCGTCCATATCCAGTTCGCCGGAGGTGAAAAAGGCCACCGCGTCGAAGAAGTTCAGGTTCCTGGCGTTGAGCTCCAGCTTCTTCTTGGTCACAAGCTGGCAGTCGGTCTGGATGTAGGTATCCCACAGCCCGGTTTCCTGGCCCAGCTTCCAGAGCGTGCCCGCCGCGTTCGAGACCGATTCGTGGTGCCAGCCCTTGCTCTGCCCGATGAACAGCAGCTTCTTCTTCGCCGGCGGCTGCGCCGCGAGCGTTCCCGCCACCACCACGCCCAGGACGCCAATCATCGCCATTCGCAGCAACTCCATTGTGAGATCCTCCGCACCGCAATCATCCCACCCGCGCCGCCCGCGCCGCAACCGGCCGGCTGGGCCGTTCTCCGCCCGCCAACGCAGCGTTATTCCAGTTCCAGCCCCGCCTTCTTGAGCATGTGCCGAAGCTCCCCGAAGCTCTGGTCGCCCTCCACCGCCGCCGCGAACGTGCCATCCGGGTCGATGACCATATACGTTGGAAACGCGTGCACCTGGTAGGGCCGCGGCATTTCGTTCTCCGAAGTCAGCACCACCGGATACCCGTGGGGATGTTCTTTCAGGTACCTCTCGACAATCTCGCGCTCCTCGCTCACCGAGAAGCCTATGATCGCCAGGTTCTTTCCCCCGTACCTGCTGTACAGTTTCTCGAGCGCCGGACTGTTGGCGCGGCAGTAAACGCACCAGGTCGTCCAGAAATCCAGCAGCACGGTCTTCCCCTTGAGGTCCGAAAGCGCGATCGGTTTCCCCTGGATATCGTTTACCGCCAGTTCCGGCGCCGGCTTTCCCGCCAACTGCTTCTTGAGTCTCGCCGCGTTCCACGCCGCCAGCTCCCTTACCTCCCGCATCTCGCTGGACGGCGGCGCGAAGAGACTGGCCTCCGCCGGTTTGCCCCAGCTCATCCGCTGCAGTTTATAGGTAACGTCCGATTGGTAGACGCCCCTTCCATTGTCGATCGCCTGGACTGTGCGGGACGATAACAGTAGCCCGGTCACCGTATCGAGCGCAATCCGCGCCGAGCCTCCCAGCAGCTTCGTAAGACCGGTGTCGGAGCTGAGCCGGCTCCACTTCTTGAGGGGCACATCCAGCACCACGCATTGGTGGTCGCTCCCCGGAATCCCGCAAGGCACGCGCTGCATCTCTACCGCCTTCCCCCAATCTGGCTTTTCGAGGCTGTAAGGGGACGGCGCCGGGTCCTCCTCCTTGGATTGCCGTTTGCTTCGCACGTACTCGTCGCCGCCTTCTTCCATCCGGAAGAGGTTCTGGCCGTCGAAGATCCTTATCATGTTGCCTGATCCGCCGACGGTCCGTTCGCGCCATTGACCGTGGGCCATGTCCAGAACGATCTGCCGCTTCGACAACTGGTTGCCGTGCGCCGTCTTGAAGGTCTGCGCGACCTCGAACTCCTGATGCAGGCTCGTCAGCCCCTCGCGCTTGGCCTTCAGCTCATTCCACACGCCGCCCGCCGAAGTCTGCGCCCCGGCATGCAGCGCCACGAATAACATTCCAATCCCTCTCAAAATGCGCATAACGACTATGTGGGCAATCTCAGTGGTTCTGGGTTGGGTCCATGACCGCTCCCAGGAACAGCAATGCGTTGGTGTTCTTATCGCGAATCAGAAACAAGAACGGCCGGTCGATCTTCATCTTGAAACCCGTCCCCTCCATGATTCCACCCGCCACCCCTCCGGCGACGGTCTCCGCGCTGGCGCGTATTCCCTCTTTGTCGACCTGGACGTCGATCTTCTGCGCCACCTCGGTCAAGTGAGATCCAGGAATTGTTGCCAGTGGTCCGAGGTCCCGGAACACCTGCCGTATGCCCATCTCCTCGAGCGGCGGGCGCAAGTCACCCTCGGAGACAATATGGAAGGTGGGCATGGTGACGATCCCCGTCTGCCTTTTGAGGGCTGCGTCCAGGGTCTCCGGTGAATTCGCCAAATCCCGCTCCAGTTCGTGGATGTCTTTTCCAGGCGCGGGAAGAACAGCGACCATGTAGGCTCTGTTGCACGGGAGAACCACGGCCTCGAACGAGTCCGTCGCCGCGTGGAAGTACCGCTCCAACTCGCTGGTGATCATCTCCACCTGCCGCTTGCCTCCTCCCTCCATCCGGAACTCGCCGGTGAACGGCTTGCTCATGGAGAACGTGTTTCCCTCCCAGGTCGTGCCGAGGTGCGCGGCGGACGAGATCCACATATCGTTCTTCGAGGACACCTGCGGGAGCGGACCCACAGACTGGCGAGCGCCGCGCAGGTCGTTCGCAGTCGGATTCGCGGCGCCGGTGTCTACGAACTTCATCCCAAAGTACTTGGAAGCGTGGTCGACAAACTCCTGGGCAAACGGCTTAAGGTCCCGATCCGAGCCGGGGTCCCTGCTGCGGAACAGAACTGCATTTGTGATCCAGCTTTCTTCCCAGAATTCGATGTGTTTCCGAGCAACCCCTTTTGGCATCCCGTTCGGCATCTGCCCAGTCCCCGGGGGCGCAGGCCGGAGCCGTTCGGGTTCTTCGAAGGCCGCCAGCAGCATCCGCAACGGAATGCCAAGGTCAAAATACCCTCCCCAGCCGAAGGCATCTCCAATCTCCTTGCACAACTGCCGGTCCTCGGAGCTATTTTGGATTGCCGCCAGAATGATCGTAAGCGAAATCGGAGACACCACGACATTGTGTTCCGGGTCCCGCTGGTGGACCCTCTCGAGGAGCACCCTTCCAAAGCGTTCGTTGGCGCGGACTAGATACGGCAGGCCCTGCCCGGCAACGTCGGCGGCGTTGAGAGGCAGCCATGCAGACGCAACCACCACCAATGCCACGCAACAGCATCGCATAACCGGAATCTTCATCCTGCACCCTCCCGCACGTCAGTATACCGCCCGCCACCCCCCTTGCACCGGTTGCGATTTCCGGTCTATCGTGTGCTTAGCGAGCATCTATGCAGGTGGGGCACTTGCGGAAGCGCCAAATATCCTATATCCTATAGACATTGGTATACTAGAACCGAAGCTACAGGGAGACACCGCATGCTTTTCGCTGACAACTCACTCTCGATCGGTCGTACGCCGCTGATCAAACTCAACCGCATCGTGGACGGCGCCGGCGCCACCGTCCTGGCCAAAATCGAAGGCCGCAACCCGGCCTACTCTGTGAAGTGCCGCATCGGCGCGTCCATGGTTTGGGACGCGGAGCGCCGCGGCGTACTGCGCCCAGGCGTGGAAATGGTCGAGCCGACCAGCGGCAACACCGGCATCGCGCTGGCCTATGTCGCGGCCGCGCGCGGCTACCGCCTGACGCTGACCATGCCGGAGACCATGTCTCTTGAGCGGCGCAAGCTTATCAAGGCCTTCGGCGCCACGCTGGTGCTGACCGAGGGCGCTCTAGGCATGAAAGGGGCCATCGCCAAGGCCGAGGAGATCCTGGCCTCGGACCCCGCCCACTATCTGCTGCTCCAGCAGTTCAAGAACCCCGCCAACCCCGACATCCACTTCAAAACCACCGGCCCGGAAATCTGGGACGACACCGACGGCCGCATCGACGTTTTGGTGAGCGGCGTGGGCACCGGCGGCACCATCACGGGCATTTCGCGCTACATCAAGAACGTCAAGGGCAAGAAGATCGAATCGGTGGCCGTCGAGCCTACGAACAGCCCGGTCATCACGCAAACCCGGAACAAGCAGCCGCTCACGCCCGGGCCGCACAAGGTTCAGGGCATTGGCGGCGGGTTCATCCCGGACACGCTGGACCTCTCGCTGGTGGACCGGGTGGAGCTGATCTCCAACGAAGAGGCGATCGAGACCGCGCGGCGATTGGGGACCGTCGAGGGCATCCTCAGCGGGATCTCCTGCGGAGCCGCGGCCGCGGTAGCCATCCGGCTGGCGAAGCTGCCCGAGTACGCCGGGAAGACCATCGTGGCCATCCTGCCGGATTCCGGCGAGCGCTACCTCTCGAGCGTCCTGTACGAAGGCATCGTTTAGACGGCGGCCAGCGCCGCGTCGAGATCCTCGATCAGATCGGCCACATCCTCGATCCCGACTGAGATGCGGATCAGGTCGGGCGTGATGCCCATGGCCGCGCGGACATCCGGCGGCACCGAGGTGTGGGTCATGGTGTCGGGATGCTCGATGAGCGATTCGACTCCGCCCAGAGACTCGGCGAGCGTAAACACCTTCAGGTTTCCGAGGAGCCGGAACGCCTCCTCCCGGCCGCCGCGCACGCGAAAGGAGAAAGTGCCTCCGTAGCCCTTCATCTGCCGCAGCGCCAGCGCGTGCTGAGGATGGCTGGGCAGGCCCGGGTGATGCACCCCGGCGATCTTGGGATGCCGCTCCAGCCAGGCGGCGATCTCCAGGGCATTGCGGTTGTGCTCCTCCATGCGCAACGCCAGCGTCTTGATGCCGCGCAGCACCAGGAAGCAGTCGAAGGGCGCCTGGCAGGTCCCCAGCGCGTTCTGCAGAAAGCCGAGGCGCTCGGCCAAGCCCGCGTTGCGCACCACGATGGCCCCGCCCACCACGTCCGAGTGGCCGTTGATGTACTTGGTGGTGGAGTGCATCACGATATCGACGCCCAGTTCGAGCGGCCGCTGGAAATAGGGCGACGAGAACGTGTTGTCGCAGATGGTAAGCACGTTGTGCTCGCGCGCGAAAGCGGACACCGCCGCCATATCCACCAGGTTCATGCACGGGTTGGTCGGCGATTCGATCCAGATAGCCCGCGTGGAGGGCCGCAGCGCCGCCCGCACCGCGTCGAGGTCGCGCAGATCCACATAATCCACCGCCAGGCGCCGCTCGCCGAGGGTGGCCAACAACCGATAGGTCCCGCCGTACAGGTCGTTGTGGACCACCATGTGGTCGCCCGGCTCGAACATGGCCGTAAGCGTCGTCTCGGCCGCCATCCCGGTAGCGAACGCAAATCCGTGCGTGCCGTTCTCGAGCGCGGCCAGGCAGCTCTCCAGCGCTTTCCGGGTAGGGTTGCCGCTCCTCGAGTAGTCGAACGGCCCGGGCTGGTTCACGCCCTTGAAGGCAAACGTCGAGGTCTGGTAGATGGGCGTCATCACCGCGCCGTAGGCCGCATCCGGCGGCTGGCCGGCGTGGATGGCGAGGGTCTTGAATCGCTTACAATTGTTGAGAGACAAGTATGCACTCCGCTCGAAATGGTGTGATTCCCTAAATGGTACCATGCCGCGCATCCTGATCCTTTGCACCGGAAACTCGGCGCGCAGCCAGATGGCCGAGGGGCTGCTGCGAAGCTACGATCCCGCGCTAGAGGTCTGGTCGGCGGGCACCAAGCCGGCGGCCCAGGTGCATCCCACCGCCATCCGCGTGATGGAGGAAATGGGCATCGACATCCGCGCGGCCCGGCCCAAGAGCGTCGAGCAGTTTCTGGGCCAGCCGTTCCATTACGTCATTACGGTCTGCGCCCAGGCCGACGCCAACTGCCCGGTGTTTCTAGGCGCTGTGCGGCGGCGGCTGCATTTCCCCTTCGACGACCCGGCCGCCACGGGCGGCGACGAGGGGAACGTTCTGGAGGCCTTTCGCCGGGTCCGCGACCAGATGTCCGTGCGCTTTCGCGACTTCTACCTGGCTCACGTCCGCGCCGCCACTCCCCGGCTGCGGCCCGCCCGGCCGGCGGACCTGGAAGCGGTGCGGCGTCTGCTGGCGGCGTGCGAATTGGGAGCCGAGGGATTGGAGACCCAGTTCCCGGATGGGTACGCCGTGGTCGAGAGCGCCGGCGATCTGGTTGGCGCCGCGGGCCTGGAGATTTACGGAGAGGACGGGCTGTTGCGCTCGGTGGCGGTCGCCCCCGACCGTCGCGGAACGGGTTTGGGCGCGCTGCTGGTGCGCAGCCGGCTGGAGTGGGCGGTCCAGCATGGCTTGCGGGCCATCTACCTGCTCACCACTACCGCCGCGAACTTCTTCGCCGGCATGGGCTTCTGGGCAATCGAGCGCGAGGCGGCTCCGGAAGGCATACGCAGTTCCGAGCAGTACCGCGGGGCCTGCCCGGCCAGCGCCACCTTGATGTGCCTGACATTGCGATGACCTCCCCTCAGGTAACTTCCCGGCCTCGGGGAGCATCTATTCAACACGCAGGGACGGATGTGCTCGCTCCCTGCCCGAAAGGAACTCACATGTACAATCGCAGACTGCTTTGGGCCGTCGCTCTGGCCGCAATTCTGGCTCTGGGCGCCTTCGCCGCCGACCCGACCGGCAAATGGACCGCCCAGTTCCCCGGGCGGGACGGTCAAACCATGACCAGTAACCTGACCTTGAAGGCCGACGGCGCCACGCTGACTGGAACCATCAGCGGTCGCATGGGGGACAACCCGATCAGCGAAGGCAAGATCAGCGGCGACGACATCTCGTTTGTCGTGGTCCGCACCATGGGCGACCAGCAGATGAAGATGCAGTACAAAGGCACGGTGGCCGGCGACGAGATCAAGATGACCATGCAGTTCCGCGAGGGCATGCCCCCCCGCGAGATGCTCTACAAGCGCGTCAAGGAGTAACCCCCGCCAGCTTAGGCCAGCGGCACGCTCTTGGACTTGCGGATACGCCGGTCGCGGGTGACCAGCGGCACGCCATGCACGAGGCTGGTGGCGGCGACGATTTCATCGGCGGGGTCTCCGCGAAAGTCAAGTGCCCGTAGAGCTTTGCACACGGCGAGATCCAGCGGCCAGACACGGATCCGTGCCATGGCCGCCGCGAATTCCGGCGACGCGATGTCCAGGCTGATGCGGCCCAAGCGGGACAGCATCGCCAATTCCCAGAGCATGATCGCGGAGATGCTCCACAGGTCGGCGGAGAGGATCTCGCGCTCCCGCGGCGTGAGGCGGCCATCGAGCGCGTGAATCAGGATGTGTGTGTCAAGATTCAGCATCCCATTTCAGCCCGGTGGCCGTCAGGTCGCCGCGAACCTCCAACTTGCCCCGCATGCTCCCGATCAGATGGGCGCAACTCGAAGCGAAGGGGACCACCCTGGCGACCGGCTTGCCGCGCTTGGTGATGACGATCCCCTCCGGGTCGAGGTGGTCCAGGACCGAGAGGCACTGCGCCTTGAACTGGGACGCCTTCATCTGGAACATCGCCATTCCAGTGTACCACTGGTCATATTAAGTGTCCAGTCAGATTATCTGACCGGTTCGTCCACCCGCGTTGCCGGAGTCTCCGAGCCCATGAAATGGATAACCATGCTGGTGGCCGGAGCGCCGTCGCGGCGGAAGTCGATCTGGAGATCGGCTTCCGTGATAAAGAACAGGTGCTCGTTTTCCGCGTGCAGGCGCAGTCCCTGCGGCGGCGTGCTCGCCGATTTCAGCACCAGGAAGTCGCCGGTTCGCTCGATGGTGACGATATCGCCCTTGGTCGGGCCGGATGCGATGCGGTACCGGCCGGCGTAGAAATCCAGCAGCTTGGCATCCGGCGCCAGCTCCTTACGGGTCTTGTCCTCGAGCGCCTTCTGGGCGGCGGAGGTGGCCAGCGGGAAGCTGGGCCGCATCAGGTGCCAGCCTAGTCCACCGTCGTTCTCGGCGCCATTGGAGAGGACCACCACGCCGGTTTTGGTTTTGGGATCGTAGGCTACCGAACTGGAGTAGCCGGGCGTCTCGCCACCGTGAAAGACGAAACCTTCATCCGCCGAATCCATAGAGATGATCCACCAGCCGAGAGCCTGCTGAAAGCCGGGGCCAGGGCGGCGAGTTTTCAGCATGGCCTGCATGGCCGGAGCGAGCGGAGAGTCTTTGCGGCCCAGGAAGGCTTCGAGGAAGGTCAGGAGGTCGTTGGCGCTGGAGCGCAGGCAACCCGCGGCCAGGAAGGCCGGCATCACTATTTCGGAGGCGGGCTGCAATTTGGCATCGTGTCCCGGCGCTAGCCGGGCCTGCATGGCCGGGGACAGGGCGATGGCGGTGCTCTGCATTCCCAATGGGCGGGTGATGCGGGCGCGCACCAGGGCGTCGTAGTCGAGGCTGGCCCGCTGGGCGAGCGCCTGGCCGAGCAGCCCGAAACCGGTGTTCGAGTATTCCCACTTCGTGCCGATGTCGCGCGGCAGCTCGAAGCGCGAGAGGAACTGGTACGACTGCGCGATGGTGTACTGAGCGACGGCCCGCTGAGCTTCCTTGGGATCGGAGAGCGGAATGTCGGAGGGGAAGAAGGGCAGCCCGGAGGTCTGGGTCGCCAGATCCACCAGGGTGATGGCATGGCCCTGCCGCTCCGGCAGCTTCACGCCGGCCGGGAGGTACTTGGCCACGGGATCGTCCAGCCGGACTTCTCCGCGCTCGACCAAATCGGCCAGCAGCAGCGCCGTGAAGACCTTGGTGACCGATCCGATCTCGAAGACGGTGTCGCCATCGAGTGGGCGTTGGTCGCCCGGGTTGAAGTGGCCGTAGGAAACGATGCGCCGTCCCGCCGGCGTGGTGATGCCGACGACCATTCCCACGCTCTTGTGCTGCACGTCGATGTGATCGGCGAGAATGGCGCGGAGTTCGGCGTCGGAAGGCAGCCCCGGCTGGGCCGCCGGAGTCTGCCCGTGCGCGCTGCCCGCGAGGAGCAGAAGGGCGGCGACCACGGCGGCCGGTCCAGCCAAACGCACGGCGACCCGCTTCACGCGCAGGATGCGGGCGACATCGGTGCAGGCAATTACCACGCCCAGGATGACGGCCGCGGGGAAGATCCTATCCATCCACAGATTGAAGGCTCTGGCGATCTCGAGCCCTTTCTGTGGCGCGAGGCTCGGGGTGGCGAAGCCGACCACGAGGTCCGCCTTGAGCAGCCAGCAGAACAGCACCGCTCCGGCACAATCGGTGAGCAGACGAAGGGTGGCTCGCGAAGCGGTCCAATAGGGACGCAGCAGGTTCACGGCCGCGACCAGGGTGTTGACTACCATCAACACCAGGTAGCTCCAGAAGAAGAAGCTCCAGAGGGGAGAGCACTCAATCCGCAGGTACGGGCGGTTCACCACGACCGGGCTGGCCATGTTGGCGGCCCACCAGACGGCGATCACCAGGTTGACGGCCAGCTCGAAGCCGGAAGTCCCGCGTCCGATCAGGTTGGGATCGCGGAGCTTGGGGAGCTTGCCCGGGTTCCAGTCCTCCAGGAAATGCGACCGGGCTTGCACCCGCTCGAGAGCGGCGAAGACGATGGTGATCGTGCCCATCACCACGAACGCGGTGGTCCATAGAGCGCCGGACATCGATCCCAAGGCGAGGAGCCAGGAGCGCCCGGCACGATAGCCGGGGCTCGCAAAGGTCAGGCTGAGCGAGACCAGCACCCACGGAATCAGGTAGCACAACACGGCGATCTTAAGCACAAAGCGGTAGATGGGGAAAAGCACCGGCCCGATCAGAGACTCCTGCGGCAGGAAGCGGTTGGCCACCAGGACCGGACGGCCGCGCTGCTTGAGAAGGTCCTCCACTTCGGCTTCGTTCAGCGGGCGGCCGAGCGCCGTCTCCCGCTCCTCGATCTGGGCGCGGAGGTCTTCCGAAAGCTCGGCGACGATGTCGTCCTTCTGTTTCTTGGGCAGCCAGAACTTGACGGCTTGCAGGTAGCGTTCAATGAGATCCATGACCTTCCTCCTTTAGAACGGCGCGCAGAGACGAATCGATGCTCTGCCACTCGGTGAGTAGTTGCTCCAAGATTTGCCCGCCTTCGTCGGACAGGCGGTAGAAGCGCTTGTTGCGCTTGTCTTGCTCGCGCCATTCACTGGAGAGCAGGCCCTGAGTCTCCAGTCGACGCAGCAGGGGATACAGCGTGCCTTCGTCAATCGCCATGCCGCACTGAGCCAGGGCCTTGCGCAGCGTGTAGCCGCATTGCTCGGCACGCAGGGCGGCGAGAACGGCCAGCACCAGCGAGCCGCGGCGAAGTTCGAGGCGGAGATTCTCAAAGTGTTCGGTGTTCATGGCGCTCCATGATGTATCGCATGGTATATGTCACATACTATATGATACACAGTGTAGTTGTCAAGCGTTTTTTTAGAGGATTCGACTCAGCCGGGGTGCGGATGGGCTTCGACGGTAGGGTTTCAGTGTTCGGCGGCGGGAGATTCCGCAGGGGCAATTGCGGGACCTGAACCGGGCACGGAGCTTGCAGGAGTTCGACGCGAGGGCGGGGCATGAGATTCCTATTTAGTCCTTTTTTTTCCATCTCTTGCGGCGAAGTGTCCGTTTTCGGAGGTGGGTTCGTTTCTTGGGGGGTCGAAGCGGGGCAAAAAGACCTCGTTTAATCCTTCCTTTTCAATGGCTTGTGGCGGAGAGTCCGGGCTTGGTGGTGGGTTCGTTTCATATATTTGGGTTCTTGAGAGCGAGCTGGGGTGATTCTGCGCCCGTGCGTGTGATGCGGACCGGTCTGTGGGGCGAGGTGGCATGCGCGGGCTCCCGATTGATGATAGGGCTGCGCTATGGGGCCACGAGTGCGGTTGGCTTGTAGGATACACGTGGCACAAGGATTAGAAAGTCGGCCCTGCAGCGACCGCAAAAGGTGGCCAGCGGCTACTGGCGACGCTTCCAGTCGAACAGGACGATGCCGGCGGCGACGGAAACGTTGAGGGAGGAGATGTTGCCGGCCAGGGGAATGCGCACCAGGAAATCGCAGTGCTGGCGGAGCATCTGGTGCAAGCCTTTGCCCTCGCCGCCGAGGACGAAGGCGGTGGGGGAGGCGTAGTCGATCTGGTGGTAGGTCTGGTCGCCGCGCTCATCGAGGCCATAGATCCAATAGCCGCTGCGCTTGAGGCGTTCGAGCGCCTGGGAGAGGTTGCCGACGCGGGCGACGGGCAGGTATTCGAGGGCGCCGACGGCGGCCTTGGCTACGGTATCCGTCAGGCCAACGGCTCGCCTTTCCGGAACTACCACGGCGCCCAGGCCGGCGGCGTGCGCGGTGCGGACGATGGCGCCCAGGTTGTGCGGGTCTTCGACGCCGTCGAGCAGCAGGAGGCTGGCGCCGGGCGGGAGATCGTCCAGATCCAGGTACTGGTGGGCCGCGCCCAGGGCGATTACTCCCTGGTGGGCCGCGCCGGGGGCCAGACGGTCCAGGGCGTCGCGAGGCTCGAAGCGGAGGGGCACGGAAAGCTCGCGGCAAAGGGCGACGATTTCCTGAAGGCGGGGACCGGATGCGCCTTTGGCGACGAGCACGCGATTGAGAGGGCGGCGGGCGCGGAGTGCCTCGAGGACGGGATGAAAACCGAAGCAGACGGGCACTATTCTATAATGCAACGGGGGGAAGGTCGGTGGGTGGAGAGGACCGGGTTGCGGGAGGTCCTCCATGTCATCGCCTATGCCCAGCCAATCGAGTTCCGCAACCCGGGTACGTCTGATTCGAGTTTAGGAGCAGGGGAAGTTGGAAGGGCGGGGCGAATCGGGGAATGGATTGAAAAGAGGGGGAAAATAACTGCCGAGCGGGCGGTGACCGTCATTTCTTGGCGGAGTCGTGGAAAGAAAAGCGGGCCGGGGAAATGCTGAAGTAGTCGACGAAGCGCTTGGGCGGCGGAGGGGCGGCATTCCGGGAGAGGAGGTGGCGGGCCAGTTCGGCGAAGCGTTTGCCAAGCTCGCTGGCCGGGTCGACGGGCTTAGCGTTGGTGAAGGAGTCGTGCACGCCTTTGTAGCTGTTTGGAAACTGCATGGCGACCGGGAGGCCGATCATGCGCTCGATCTCCGAGGAAGGAACGATGGGGTGCTTTTCGGCACGGTTGAGGAGCAGGCTGACGCGGCTCTCCAATTCCAGGCCGCGGAGGAAATCGACCCGCTGGCGCGCCAGGTGCAAGGAGGGCAGTTCGGCGGTGCAGACGACAAAGATGCGTTTGGACTGCTGCATCACCTCGACGGAGAACCTCTCGAGCAGGCCGGAGAGGTCGGCGCAGATGACCTGATAGTTGCGGCGGGCGAACTCGAGCAGGTAATGGATCTGCGCCGATTCAATGCGATAACCGGGTCTGGGAACGCCGGTGGCGAGGATGTCCAGATTGCCGCGGGAATGGACGAGCCGGGGCCACATGTTCTCGTCGAGATTGGCGGCGTTCTCGGCGGCGTCGACGATGGAACGGGAGTTATCCAGGTGCAACAGGAAGCCGACCATGCCGCAGTTGAGGTCGAAATCGGCGAGGAGCACCTTGGTTTCGGGGCAGGCGGCCAGAGCGGTGCTGGTGTTCAGGGCGATGGTGGTGCAGCCCACGCCGGGCTTGGAGGGCAGGAAGCTGAAGAGCTGGTCGGTGGACTCGAGGCTGGGCGGCTTGCGCTGGAGGGCCGCGTTCAGGCGCAGCAGGGCGTTGGGCAACTCATGGATGGTGAGGGGGATGGAGACGAATTCGCGAATGCCGGCGCGCATTAACTCGAGGAGGATGGCTTGATCGCAATGGCGTTCGAAGGCCATGACCTGGATTCCGGGGGCGCAGGCCTCGATCTGGCGGGCGACCTCCAAAGCCCGCTCGACAGAAGCCACGCCGATGAAGAAAAGCTGGGGGGCCAGGGCGCGAATGAGGCGGACCAGATCGGACTCGGCGGGGTAGTCGTTGAGACTGCGCACGACGACGACTTGGCCGAGATCGGCGAGTGCGGCTTCGAGTTGCTGGGCCAGTTCGGGATCGGGAGAGACGATGACGGCGGGGATCATGCTGGGCACGGCTCCAGTAGTTTCAGAGTAAATGTTTCCCCGCAGTGGAACAATCGGCGTTCTTACCGAAGCAGGCGGGGCGAAAGACCGGAGGCGGGCCTCAGGCGGCTGAGGGGATGCGGGGGCTAGTCCCGGTCACTGCGATAAATACCCGCGATAAATACTGTTGACAATTGGCACGCACCAGCGTAAACTGCGCGATATGCGGATTAAAGTCGGAGTTATGGCGTTTTTAGCTCCCATTTTGACCTTCGGCCAGCCAGATAAAGTCACGACGCACGTGCCGCAGAATCCCCGGCAGTTCGTCTCCTGGTGCGCACTGTGGCGGGCGGACGGCGAGTTTCGCAGTACCATCAGGCTGAGCAACCAACTGCTCGTGTCGGCGATGGATGTGCAGGTCACACTGTACATGGCCGACGGCACGGCATACGGTCTGCCCGCCGTGCGACTGGCAGAGGGCGCGGTGAGTACGGTGGACATTACGGACGCATTGGGGAGAGCCCCAGCCTCAATCCGGCCCCGTATCTCGGATTTCGGTAGCGCCGCCGTCAGCTACACCTACGACTGGCAGGGCGCGGTCTACGCTTCCATGTCGATGCTGAACTTGGCTCAAAGTCTGGAGTACACGCCTCCCTGTACCTTCTCGCCGTCCGGCGCGAGCGCCGCGAACAGCGCCTCGGGACCGCAAGTTCTTCAGGGCCTCTGGTGGAAACACCTCGGTTCACTGGACGGTTTCGTAGCCCTCGCCAACACGACGGGCCAGCCGCTGGCGGTGTCCGTGCTCGCGGCCGGGTCCCAGCCAGCGGCCAGCCTCGTGCTCCCTCCCCACGGCACATCCCTTAGCAGACTTCCCGAATTGCTGCCCCAGTCACCGAGCACGGCTGCCGCTGCCGGCGGCCTCGACATCTCCTATACCGGGCGGCCCGGGGACCTCCAGGTCGCTGGCGGCCTGGAAGAACCGGCCCAGGGCTTTTCTCTCGACATGCCCATCGTGCGGCAAACGGCGGCCCAAGGCATACCCGCGCAGCAGCGCTATGCCGCGGCTGGCGTCATGGTGGGCCAGCAGCAGGCGGATCTCAACTTTCCCGCTGGCGTGAGCTTTTCTCCCTTCGCGTTCTTCCGAAACCTCGCCTCCAGCCCCCGGCAATTGCGGTTCGAAGTGTATTACATGGAAGGAACGCGAACCGTCGGCTCGCTGCCCGTGGCCCCGCTGACCTTGGCAGGCGGCGGCTCGGCCGAGTTGCCCTTGAGTAGCCTTACCAGCGCTTTGACAAACACCGAAGCGCTGAACCTGGCTTACTCCTACCAGGGATCTCCGGGCGACATCCTGGCCAGCATCGGGAGCACGGATCAGAGCGGCAGCTACGTCTTTCCCGTGCGCGCCGAGCCCGTCGGCCCCAGCGGCAGCAAGACCTCGGTCTACTGGCAGTTGTCCAACGGATTCGACAGCATGTACACGCTCTGGAACCCCGACCTCACCGACGCCGACTTCTTGGTCACGCTCCGGTACAATAATGGAACCGGGCTCTACGAGATGCCCGTTCATCTCGTGCCTCACGAGTCGGCGATGATTGACGTCGGGGAACTGGTCCGCCAGCGCATTCCGGACTACCTGGGCCGGCTTCTGCCCCTCTCCCCGATCGAGGGCAGCCTGCTAGTGAGCGGCCCGCAGAACGGCCCCGAGGACATGATCGACGTGGTTCTGGCCGAGGGAATCTACAATCCAGGAAAGGCGACCTGCGGAGGGGGATGCGTTGTTTGCAACGGATACACCAGCGCCTGCTTCGATCCTGTGACAGGCATCCTCGTGCCGCCGGCCGGTAACCAACAGGGGCAATTGTGCTACAACTTCTACAACGGGTCGGTGTACTGGATCACGACTTCCGCCAATTGGTCGAGCAGCAACCCGAGCGTTGCGACGGTCCAGACCCATGGCCAGGCGTCGCCGGGCCTGACCACCGGCGTCAGCCCGGGAACCGCCTCCATCTTTGCCCAGTCGGCCTCCCCGGTTCCCGTAAATGCGGGACAGGTCTGTTCCAGTCAGCCGATCACATGCCCCAGCACACCGGTGAGCAGCGGAGCCACGGCTACCGTCGCCGCACCACAGCCGGACCATCTCGTGGTTAGCAGCGACATGATTCAGGCGCTGTCGTGTCCGAGCGGAAAATCAGGTCTTGTGCGCTACATCGGCTACAACGTGGTTGATGTCGGCGGAAACCAGGTCAACAACGTAATCCAGGTTGACGAGTTGCTCGGGAGCAAGACGCCATCGGACGGAACGAGCAGTTGCGACGGTCAGAAGGTTGGCACGACTGAGACTTGCGGCACGGTTGTGAGCGGGAGTTTTGGTGACGGTTTATCTTCGGGTTGCGGCGCCACGCCGGGCTGCGGATTCTCGGACACCCAACAATGGAACTGGTGCGGAAGGGGTGGCTCCCAGCCAGATCAAAACATTGGCACTGTGGGCCAGGACATTGTACACAATGATTCGATTTCTGTCCGCGGCAACACGAACGGCAGTTTAACGGGCACGAGTATTCTACCGTGAGGTGACATGATGGGAGCCAGTCTTGCAGGCATGGTGTGGTGCTGCGTCTTGGTTTTGGGCCAGGGGATTCCGCCCGGCTCGGGATCCGTTGAGGGTAAGGTAATCGACGCGGACGGAAAGCCGGTCGCGCAAGCCAACGTCTACGCGGAGCCCGTGCCCACCCCGCTCAGGAGTCTGCTTAATCCGGTCAGATCGGATGACGACGGTCGCTTCCGGCTGCGCGAGCTGCAGCCGGGCAGATACACGGTGTGCGCGATGAAGGAACAAGAGGGCTATCCGAGGCCCACTATTCGCTTCTCCGCTGTGGGACTCCCTTCGCCCCCGGTTGTGGACGTCGAGGGCGGCAGGACAACTCGCGTCGAGGTGCGCGTGGGACCGCCGCGGGGCAGGTTGAGGATCCACAGCAGGGAGGTCCAAACCGGGCGGCCGCCGAGCGGCGTCGGCTTGAAGTTCATTCTGGCGGACGACCCGAATGTGTGGATGTCCACGGGCCCTGGCCCCGATGGCGATCTCCAACTGCTTGTCCCGCCCGTCGGCTTCCGGGTCGAAGCCTCCGCACCAGGCTACCAGCCATGGCGATCCGAAGTACTTCTTGTCCCCCTGCAAACCGTCCGGGAACTGTCGATCGGTCTAACCCCCCTCAGCCGGAACTCGGCTCCGGCGCCGAGCAAATAGCCTGTGTTGCGCACGCGTTCCTGGGAGCATTACTCTAGCGCCCAGACGCGACGGCCTGGCGCCCCCCACCATCAGCCTCGCCCCGACCGGTAGCGCGACCTCGACTACGTCCCGGACGCCAGTCGCCGCCTCGATTTCGAATACGCGCTTTCGAGTTCCATCGTTTTCGGCAGCAAGAAATCCGCGCTTCTGCACTCGATCGTCAATTCCGTCTGGAGCGACAGCGTCTTTGGCCTTCGGCCGGCCGGTCAGAGCTGAGATGACGCTGAAATCCGCTGAAAGTATGAAGTCGGTAAGTCCGGCGTGACGAACACGGCCTGCTACCATGATTCTAAGTATGCACAGGAGGGATGAGTTATGAAAACCGTCGCAATCTTGGTGTTGGCAGCCGTTCTCTTGGTCTCCCCGATGGCGGCGCGCGCGGGCCAGGGGCCGGCCGCCGGGTCCGGGGTGTGTGCCATGGTTCAACAAGCCCTGGCGGATCCCCGGAGTATCGCTCCCGGCGCCACGCGGAAGGAAGTCGAAAAATACTTCACCAACGACGGAGGGATGCAGTTTCCCCCTCACACCCGCTATACATACCGGCAGTGCAATTACATCAAGCTGGAAGTGGATTTCGACCCTGCGCCTTCTCCGGGCAAAGATTTCACCTCGCCCGACGACAAGGTCAAGACTGTCTCCAAGCTTTATATCGATTACCCAGCAAAAGATTAATCGTGTCCGTTTCGGCGCCCAGAGCGCCGCCACCCACTGGTCGCAACCCCAAGGCGCGCCCGCACCGCCGCGCCTTGCTCAGGCATACCTGATCCTTAGACCCGCTGCGCGCTGCCCCCGGCCCCTCTGACAACAGCCGCCGGTCCCGCCAGCCCCGAGGCCGTCTGACGCATGCCTGCAACGCACCCCATCCTCCCTCGTGGGAGGCGAGGCCTAGTTGACGCCGGTCCGCGTTTCCCGTAGGATGGCGGATGATCTGGACGGGTTCAATGACGGAGATGGAGGCAGCAGCGCCAGCGACGCCGGAGGTTCCGGACAAACTGTACTTCCGGATCGGGGAAGTGAGCCGGTTGGTGGGAGTGCCGGCGCACGTGCTGCGATTCTGGGAGTCGGAGTTCCCCGAGCTGGTCCCCAAGAAGTCGGGAACCGGCCACCGGTTGTACCGCCGCAAAGAAGTGGTGCTGCTGCTGGAGATCAAGCAACTGCTGTACGACAAGCGGTACACGATCGAAGGGGCCAAACTGTACCTGAAGACGCGCGGGAAGCAGATGCGCCGGGAGCGAAGCCAGGCGCCCCTGGAGCAGCAGGGCAACCTGTTCGGATACTCGCCGGCGGCTTGGGAAGAGGTCCGGAAAGAGCTGGCCTCGATTCTGGAGACGCTCAAGTAAGGCTAGCGGAGGGGTGATCGGCCAAGTGCCGGAGGAGGCGGAGATGGACTTCCGCTCCCTCCAAGCTGCGGATGGAGCGGTGGCGCAGGCGTTGGAGGGTGACGCTCATCTGGCCGGCGACGGCATCCAGGAGTTCCCAGCGCTCGGCGGAGTCGGAGGGCAGATCGAGGGGCGCGGAGCGGGTCCGCTGGAGCTCGAGCTCGAGGCCAGGAAGGTTCCCGGAGCGGAGGGCATCTAAGATTCTTCCGGCTAACAAGGCGGAATCGTGCACGGGCGAGAGCGCGGCCATCGTTTCCTCCAGGTTTCTCATCGTCCGGCGGGAGAGAAGTAATAGCCGGGCGGGGCGAGCGGAAGAAGCCCGAAAGCGAGTGAGGATCGGGGTCAGACTCAGTGGTCGCAAACCGATATGGGCTAGTGAGGACACCTGCGGCCATGATTCGCCTAACTCGCTTAAATCACGGCCTGTTCATGCTCAACCCGGACCTCATCGAGCATCTGGAGATGACGCCGGACACGGTGGTCACGCTGACCAACGGGCATCAGTTCATGGTGCGGGAGTCGGCGGACGAAGTGGTGGAGCGGATCGTGGAGTTCCGGCGAACGGTGAATGCGCACTGCCTGATCACGCGCATTGCGGAACCGGCGGCTCCGACAGGGGGGGACGAGGCATAACCTCCCGGAAACCATATGGCCGATCCCACGCCCAAGACTCCGGATCCCAAAGGCAAGACGCCCGATCCCAAAGCCAAAGTGGCGGACCCCAAAGCCAAGGCGGCGAAACCGGCCAAGGCAGGCGGAGGCAAGCCCGACCTGGCCACGCTGGCCGGGATGGGGCTGGCCGCCAGCGGGATTCTGGGCGGGATGATGCTGGAGGGCGGCAGCATCAAGGAAATCTTGCAGCCGACCGCGGCCATGATCGTGTTCGGAGGGACCATCGGGGCGGTGTTGATTACCACGCCGATCGGCGTGATCATGCGGGCATTGCGGTTGGTGATGACGGCATTTGTGGAGAAGAGCCAGACTTTGGAGGCGATCATCGAGGAAGTGATCGGATACGCGAGCAAGGCGCGCAAGAGCGGCATCGTGTCGCTGGAGCAGGACGCCAACCAGGTGCAGGACCCGTTCCTGCGCAAGGCTCTGAACCTGGCGGTGGACGGGACGGACCTGCAGGAGATCCGGAAGATGATGGAGCTGGAGATGACGGTGGGGGAGCAGCAGGTGGAGGGGGCGGCCAAAGTGTTCGAAGCCGCGGGCGGCTACTCGCCGACGATGGGGATCATCGGCGCCGTGCTGGGGCTGATCCAGGTGATGAAGAACCTGGCGAATATCGACGAGGTGGGACGGGGCATCGCGACGGCCTTCGTGGCGACCATCTATGGGCTGGTGGCAGCGAACCTCATTTTCCTGCCACTGGGCACCAAGATCAAAGCCCGCGCACAGGGCGGGATGCAGGTCAAGGAGCTGATCCTGGAGGGCGTATCGGGGATCGTGGAGGGGCTGAATCCGAAACTGATCCGGCTCAAGCTGGAAGCCTACGGGCAGGGCGGTCCGGCGCCCAAGAAGCCGAAGGTGGCCAAGGCCGCGGCCGCGCCGAGCGCAGCCAAACCGGCCGCGGGCGTAGGCCCAGCGCCGAAGCCGGCGCCGGCGAAAGGCTAGGGAAATGGCCCGCAAGAAGAAGCAGCCAAGCCACGACAACAGCGAGCGCTGGCTGCTCTCGTACGCGGATTTCATCACGCTGCTGTTCGCGTTCTTTGTGGTGATGTTCGCTAGCTCGCAAGCCGATAAAGGGAAGGCGCAAGCGGTGTCGGACGCGGTGAAGAAGGCCCTGGAGGGAGGGAAAGTCACGGCCATAATGGCCAGCATCCTGGGGGGCACGCCCGGCACGCTGGGAAAGGGCAACGCGATGATCCATGGTCCTGGGGGAGTGCGCAGCAAGCCGACGTCGGCGGAGAACCCCAAGTACATGGTGGAGCTGATGCCCTCGCTGCTGTTCCTGACCACGGAATTGCACGAGGAGATCGAGTCGGGCAAGGTGCAACTCAACATGGAAGCGCGCGGGCTGGTGATCAGCCTGAAGGAGACGGCGTTCTTTCCGTCGGGGCAGGACACGATCGCGCAGGCGGGCTATGGAAGCATCGAAAAGATCGCGGCGCAGATCAAGAAAGTGACCAATCCGGTGCGGCTGGAGGGGCATACCGACTCGGTGCCGATCCACAACTCGCACTTCCGGAGCAACTGGGAGCTCTCGGTGGCGCGTGGAATCGCGATGCTGACGCTGATGACGCAGCGGTTCGAGGTCGCGGAGAAGCAGCTTTCGGTGGCGGGATACGCGGACAACATGCCGGTCAGCCCGAATGAGACGGAGGAGGGGCGGGCGCGGAACCGGCGGGTGGATGTGGTGATCCTGAGCAACGCGGGGAAGGGACTGGAGCCGGGAAACGAGAAGACGCCGCCGGCGCCCAGTCCCGCGGCGAGCCCAGCGCCCGGGAATCCGTTGCCCGCGCCAGCAGCGGCGAAAGACCACGTTGCCGCAGCGCCCGCGCCGGCAATCGCAGCCAAACCCGTGAGCGCGCCGCCAGCGGTGGCTGCGGCCAAGCCCGCGGGCCGCCCCGCAGGAATCCAGTTGGTGGCGGCTCCCGGCGGCAGACCGTCGCCCTTCGGGCAGGCTGGTAAGCCGGGCCGGTAACCGCGTGTGGGCGGGGACACGGCGTGTCCAGGATGACACGCGCACCCCGTAAGATAAGCATCAATAAATCAATGACTTAGGCACTGGCTGCTGAACTGCGTATGGGCTGAGCATGAAACGCGGCCAAGGGCATTCAAGATTGAGAGCGGTGGCGGTGGCCATCCTGGTGGCGGCGGCCAGGGCGCAGGCTCTGGAGAGCGCCCGGATCGTGGTCAGCATCCCGGACCGGAAGCTGGCGCTCATGGAAGGCGAGCGCGTGGTGAAGGTCTATGAGACCGCGGTGGGCGCGCCGGTGAGCCCCAGCCCCACAGGCGCCTACACGATCGCGACCCGTATCCCGAATCCGACCTGGTACACACCGGGCAAAGTGGTGGGTCCGGGGAAGCACAATCCGCTGGGCACTCGCTGGATGGGACTGAGCCTGAAGGGATTTGGAATCCACGGCACGAACAGCCCGCGGTCGATCGGGCGGGCGGCCTCGCACGGGTGCATACGCATGCGCAACCGGGACGTCGAGGAGCTGTTCGAGCGGGTGAGCGTGGGCTACGTGGTGGAACTGCACGGAGAGCGCGACGCGGAGATCGAGCGCATCTTCGGCGCGGCCAAGGAGCCTGCAACGGTTGTGGTTGCCGCCGCTGGCACGCCCGCCCCGAAGGGAGGCGAGTGAGATGGACGCGGTACTGTTCCTGGTGGGAGTCGGGGTGGTGGCGGGCGGTTCGTTCAGCATCGCGCTGATTATGGCGCGCCTCGCGATCCGGATTGTGTTTGCGGTGGCCGGGGTCCGCGATATACGATGACGGTTCGTGCTACGTCTTCTCCTAATGCTGAGCCTGGCTGCGGCGCCGGAGGATTCCGTGCGCGAGCTGGGGCGCAAGATTGCGGTGATGCTGGAGGCGCGCGAGACGGTGGCGCTCACGGTGCGGAATGCGTCGTCATTAGCGCCGGCGGACGTGGCGGCGGTGCGGCGGGAGATCGAGAGCCAGTTGAGGGCGGGCGGTTTCAGGCTGGCGGCGGAGGGGACCGCCAGCGTCGCGGTGACGCTCGCGGAGAACTGGCAGGGCGGGGTTTGGATCGCCGAGATACGGCACGGGGATAAGCGCGAGGTGGCGATGGTGGGGCCGGTGGCGCCGGCGGAGCGCGTGGCGGCGACGCCGGTGGGGATCGACAAGCAGCTCATCCTGGCGCAGGCGGAACCGATCCTGGACGCGCTGGCGACGGAAAACCTGCTGCTAGTGCTGACGCCCGGCGAGGTGGCGATCTACGACCGGAAGGAAACCCGGTGGGAGCGGAGACGGGCGGTCGAGCTGCCGCAACAGGCGTGGCCGCGCGATTTGCGAGGCCGCTTGGCCCTGGAGGGCGACGCGTGGCGGGCCTATCTGCCGGGGCTGGTCTGCAAGGGGAAGATGCAGACGGCCGCGGCGGCCGAGTGCGGCGAAAGCGAGGGGCCTTGGCCGGGCGGGGGATCGCTCAAGAAAGGCCGGAACTACTTCGAGGCGGAGAAGCTGCCGCCATACTACTCGGCGGCGCGGGTGGGAGAGTACACACTGGTGGCGGGCGTGGATGGGCGGACGCGGTGGATCGACGCCGCGGGGAGAGCAGTGGGTTCGTTTGGCGGATGGGGCAGCGATATCGTAGCCGTCGAAACGGGCTGTGGAGCCCAGGTGCTGGCGACGCGAGCCGGGGAGGCGGCGGAAACGGATGCGGTACAGGCGTTCGAAGCGGCGGGGCGCCAGATGACAGCCGTGAGTGGGCCGGTCGAGTTCAATGGTCCGGTGACGGCGCTGTGGCCGGCGGGGCCGGCGGGGGCGGTGGCGATTTCGCGGGATCCGAATACGGAACAATATGCGGCGTTTCGCCTGTCGCTTACTTGCAGCCGCTAGCATTCTGCTGGCGGTTGCGCCGGGCGTGGAGGGGGCGCGGCGGCCGCGCTACGGCGGGACGCTGCGCGTGGAAGTGCGGGAGGCGTGGGCACTCGAGCCGGCGGCTTGGCCGATGGTATTCGAGACGCTGGTCGAGTTGGACGAAAGCGGTAAGGTGCGGCCGGCGCTGGCGGTCTCCTGGCGGCACGATGCGGCCAGCAGGCGCTGGCAATTCCGGCTGCGGTCGAACGTGAAGTTTCAGGACGGCTCGCCGCTCACGGCCGAGGCGGTGGCGGCGGCGCTGGGCGGGAACGGCTGGCTGAGCACGGCGGCGGGCGGGGAGGTGGTCGTGCTATGCGACGCGCTCACGCGGCTGCCGGATTTCGCGGACGCGCGGCGGGCGGTGTTTCTGAAAGGCGCTGACGGGTCGCTTACGGGGACCGGGCCGTTCCGCGTGATGCAGTGGGAGGCGCGGCGGGCGATGCTCACTGCGCACGAGGAATACTGGCGGGGCCGGCCTTTCCTGGATGGGGTAGCGATCGAGATGGGCGGCACGGCGCAGCAGCGGCTGGCGGATCTGGAGCTGGCGAAGGCAGAGCTGGTCGAAGTGGGGCCGGGCGAGGTGCGGCGTGCGGAGCAATTCGGGGCCAAGATCTGGACGTCGTCGCCGGTGATTCTGATGGCCCTGAAATTCGAGCCAGGGCGGCCGGCCGGGGACAACGCGCGGCTGCGAGAGGCGCTGGCGCTTTCCATTGACCGTGCGGCGATCCTGAAGGTGCTCTTGCAGAAGCGGGGGGAGGCGGCGGGGGGCCTGCTGCCGCAGTGGCTGAGCGGGTACGCGGGGCTGTTTGCGACGGGGCGCGACGTGGAGCGTGCGCGGGGGATGGCGGCGGGCGCGCCGGCTCTCGCACTGGCCTACGATGCGTCGGACGGGCTGGCGCGGGCGGTGGCGGAGCGAATCGCGGTGAACGCGCGGGAGGCTGGAATCCGGCTGGCTGCTCCGGCGGCGGCGGGGAACGCCGATGTTAGCCTGATTCGGGCGCGGATTGCGCCGGCGGTGGCCGAGCAGGCGTTGGAGGGGCTGGGCGCGGCGTTGCGGCTGCCGGAGCTGCTGCATCCGGCCAGCCCGGCGCTCGAAGACCTGTACTCGGACGAGCGCGCGGTGGTGGAAGACTACCGGGTGATTCCCCTGTTTCATTTGCCGGAGATGTATGGCGCCAGCCCGCGGCTGCACGCCTGGGCGACGCCGGGGCTGCTGAAAACGGGGGAATGGCGCCTGGAAGACCTGTGGCTGGACGCGGAGCAGCCATGACGTTTCGCACACGCCTGCTGATCTCGTTCGCGCTGGCGGTGGTGCTGACGGCGGCGCTCGCGACCTGGGTGGTATCGGCGCTGACGCGGCACGCCTTCGAGCAGGCCGACGACCGGCGTAGCGCGGCGCTGGTGGCGCAATTCCGCCGCGAGTTCGAGCGCCGGCGCCAGGAACTGGTGCGCAGCGTGGAGGCGATCGCGGGGGCGCAGGGGACGCTCGACATGGCGATCGCGTTGAGCCGTCCGGAGCCGGACTACGCGCTCTACGTGGATCAGGCCGGCGCGCTGGCTACGGCCCATGGGCTGGATCTTCTGGAGTTGGTGGCGCAGGACGGCACGATCGTTTCCTCGGCGCAGTGGCCGGCGCGGTTCGGGTATCAGGCCGAATGGGTGAAGGAGGCGGCGGACGGGAATGAGGCGTTCCTGAAGAGCGAAGAATTGCCGGAGGAGACGGTGCTGGCGATGATTGCGGTGCGCCGGGTGAACGCCGGAGGAAGCGACCTGTACGTGGCGGGCGGCTACCGGCTGGACCGCGATTTTTTGGGCTCGCTGGTGCTGCCGGCCGGGATGCGCGTGCTGCTGTACCGCAATTTTGAGCCGGGGTTCTCCGCGCAGGCGCTGACCGATGCCGCGGGGCCATTGAAGGGGGCCGAGCGGCTGGCTTCGCTGATCGAGAAGGTGCGCAGCGAGCGGCGCGAGATGAGCCGCAGGATCGAGTGGCCGGATGGGCCCGAGACGTTTCAGGCGATCCCGCTGGCCGGGCGGAACGGCGAACTGCTGGGCGTACTGCTGGTGGGCAGCTCGAGGAGGGAACTGGTGGCGCTGGCGGCTCGGATTCGCTGGGCGGGCGCGCTGGCCGCCGGGTTCGGCATCCTGCTGGGGATCGGGCTGAGCTACTGGGCGGCCGAGCGGCTGACCGGGCCGGTGGAAGAGCTGGCGCGCGGGGCGCGCGAAGTGGCGCGGGGGAACTGGAGCGCGCAGGTGAGCGTCGCCGCGCGGGACGAATTGGGAGAGCTGGCGCGGGCCTTCAATTCGATGACCCAGGAGTTGATCGGGCAGAGGGACCGGCTGCTGCAAGCCGAGCGCGTGGCGGCGTGGCGCGAGCTGGCGCGGCGCCTGGCCCACGAACTGAAGAACCCGCTGTTCCCCTTGCAGATCACCATCGAGACGCTGCAACGGGCCAAGGAGCAGGCGCCCGGCGAATTCGACGAGATCTTTAGAGAAAGCGCGGCGACGCTGCTGGCCGAATTGGCGAACTTGAAGAGCATTGTGGGGCGGTTCAGCGATTTCGCGAAGATGCCGGCGCCACAGCTCGAGGCGGTGGACTTGAACGAGATCGTGCGCGGGGCCGTGCGGCTGTTCGCGGCGCAGTTGCGGGCGGGAGAGCGGGCGGCGATCGAGGCGGAGGTGGAGTGCGACCCGGGCCTGGGGGCGATTCAGGCGGATCCGGAACAGGTGACGCGGGCGCTGCACAACCTGATCCTGAACGCGATCGACGCCATGCCGGAAGGCGGCCGGCTGCACTTGCGAACACGGCGCACGGAGACGGGGGCGCAACTGGAGGTCTCGGACAGCGGCCAGGGCCTGACCAAAGAGGAATGCGAGCGGCTGTTCACGCCCTACTACACCACCAAGCGGCACGGCACGGGACTGGGCCTGGCGATCGTGCAATCGGTGGTGGCGGACCACCGGGGAAAGATCTCGGTGGAGAGCGAACCGGGACGCGGGGCCACGTTCCGGATCGAGCTGCCGGCGGGTTGAGCCGCCTCTATTTAAGGCGATTGTATAGTTGCCGGACCGGAACGTGGTAGGCTGAAAAGGGTGAGGGGCCTCTGTTGGCCGTTCTAGCCTACTTCGACGGCAGCGGCAAGTCTCACGACCCTTCCAGCCCGTTTCTGACCCTTGTTGGATACGCGGCAGAAGCAGCCGTCTGGCCGGCTTTTAGAGTTGCGTGGATCAAGATCCTTTCCGATCACCATTTGAACTTCCTGCACTTCAACGAGGCGAAAGTCCGGAACAACCCGGTGCTTTTGGGTCTGTTGCTCGAACTTACAGAAAAGGCCAGTGCGTTCGGGTTGCATTCCGTTTCATGCAGCGTTGACCTCGCGGAACACAGGAAGCTCGGAGATGGCAAGTCGCCAGGGCATGTTTGCGCGGAGTCACTAGCGTCCGGCTATAAGTCCCACAGAGTCAACTGGTTAGAAATTGGCGATGATTTGTCCTGGGACTCGATCTCTCGGAGGGCCTGCAAAACGGGCACTTGCTCGAACAGCGTGACGCTGAGCACCTGTAGGATTTCGTGAAGGCTGGCCTGCAGCCCCAGACGCTTCTTGAGGACGGCCACCAGCACGTAGACCGACACCGCAATCCAGATCTGAGTTTTGACCGCGTTCTCGCTATATCCGTAAAACGCCTTGATGCGCAGGTGCTGCTTGATCCATTTGAAGAAGAGTTCCACCTGCCAGCGCGACTTGTAGAGCAGGCAGATGGTGAGCGCGGGCAGGTCGAAGTTGTTGGTAAGGAATCGCAAGCTGCGGTCCTGTTCGGCATCGTGATAGTGGATGCGGCGGAGCGGGTCGGGGTAATGCTTACGCGAAGCGGCCGAGGCCAGCACGACGGTGTGATCGGAGCGCAGACCGGTTGTGCAATCGACAGGGTGCGAGTAGCGGCGGCGAAACAGGACGCCCCGCTTGGTACGCGTGACGAAGAAGGCGCCGCCGCAGTGGAAGACATGGAGACGCTCGAAGTCGACGTAGGCGCGATCCATGACGTAGAACGAGCCGGGCTCCGGCACGATGGCATCGAGGATATTGACGTCGTGCAGTTTTCCTTCGGAAACCTCAATAAACGTGGGGATCGGGCCGCGCAGGTCCAGCAAGGTGTGCATCTTGACGGCGGCCTTCCGGGCGCGGAAGCGCGCCCACGGAAACACCGACAAGCACAGGTCGATGGTCGTGGAATCCAGGGCGTAGACCGTGTTGTCGAGATCGAAGCCGAGCGACTCGTTGGCGTACAGCGGGCGCGCGATGTGGATGAGCACTTGAGCGAAGTCGGCATAGATGCGCCAGTCGTGCGCCTCGTTGGCATCGGCCAGTGTGGACCGCGAGACCTTGCCGCGGAAGCCCATGTGATAGAGTTTGCTCTCGACGGAGCGCAAGCAAGCTTCGATATCGCGGAGACTCTCCCGGAAGGTCAACTGCGCGAAGGCCAGACAAAGGAGCTGGTCGAGGCAGGAAAAGCCGCGGAATTTAGAGTCGCCACCGTAGCGTGCGACGCACTTCTGGAACTCGTAGGGCGAGAGGTGATCCACCAACTGGGCGAAGACGGTGCGACCGGCAAACATGCTCCATTGTCGGCCGGCGAGGGAGGAATGGCGCCGAGGGGTCTGAATCCGTCAGCGGAGGTTCATATCGAAAAAACTCCGAACAGCACCTATGCTATTGACCACGTGGTACTTATGGGACGTCTCCAGACCGATAGCCGGACAGCAGTGGCGCGGAGTGGTGCATTAACGAACTTCTGTCTCAGGCTCCTTCTATAAGCTGTTTTTTTGATCGTGGCGAGGAGTTCTTCAAAGAAGTAAACAGCCGCTGGAAAAACGATTCGCCGGAATGGCCCGAACTCCGCAAAATCAGGGAGCTGGCTTTGGTGAGAAGTCGCGACTTTCCGGGCATGCAGCTGGCGGATTGGCTTGGGTGGTATATAAACCGAACCCTTACGAAAGCCGATTACGATATTGATCTCAGGTTGCTTGTACACCGGGCCAAGCACAGTATGACAATAAAGCCATGAAGCACCCCCCGAAATGGTCGAAGGTCGGCAGCCGGACCATGACGGCCCTGCAGTTCTCGAAATCACTGAAGTAGAGGATCGCGTCTTGCAGTGATGTGAGGGCGTCCATGCACCAGTTATGCGTCTTTTCGTTTGGTATGGCGAGCATGTAATCGCCCTACTTAAGCACGTTGCCGCCGAACTGGACGGCCGGACCGATGGAGAAGCGGACGGTGTTACGGCTGTCCTTAAGCAGATCGTTGAACAGGTGGTCGTGCACCAGGTCGGCCTGGATTCGGAGCCCGAAGTGCCTGGTCAGGTTGAGATCGATGCCTCCGCCGAAGCCGTAGAACTTGGTCCAATCCGTCTTCTGGCCGGAGGGAGCAAGCTGCGCGACGACGCCCATCGCGATGGGGTCGTCCGGGTTGACATGCGGAACAGCTACTTCGTGAATGGCGCCGCAGGAGGGCCGGATGAAGAGACTGAAAGCCTTGAAGTGGCGGTAGTTGAACTGCGGGCCTCCGGCGAAGGTTTCGGTGGTGGAGTGGGCAGGCACCGAGAGCGAGTAGCCCGCCGGGAGCTGGCCGGCCGCTGCCAACTGCTGGAGCTCCGCGCCGAGCATTTGCTGGATGGAGGTGAGCAGCTCGGATGGCAGCAGAGTCAGGTCGCCCTGAGCGCGGCTGAAATCCACTCCCAGGGAGAGCCAGGAGGTGGCCCGGACTCCACCCTGAAGATGGAAGCCGGGTTCGGCCAGGCTGATGTGCGGACTGTCGAGATAGGTGAAGCCGGCGAATGCGTCATAGCGGCCGACGTAGGTCTGCTGGGCAAAGGCCTGGACGCCGGCTAGGATCAGGATTAGAAGAAGCGCCCGGCAGGCCGGGTGCTCGGTAGATTTGGCGGTGAGTCTATGTGTGCAGCTCAAGGGTGTCCTCGCAGACGGCCCTTTCGGGGTCTACACAGCATAGCAGAAGTTGGCAGGCAAACTGAGCGGCGGGTGGAGCGGCGGAGCGGGCAGGCGGCGATCAGGCCATGTTGGCGGCGATGGCGGCGGCGAACTGGCTGGTGGAGAGCTTGGTGGCGCCGTCCATTTGGCGGTGGAGATCGTAGGTGACGCGCTTCTGGCGGATGGTCTCGGTGATGCCCTTCTCGATGAGGGCGGTGACCTCGCGCCAGCCCATGAACCGGAACATCATGGAGCCGGAGAGGATCAGGCTGGAGGGGTTGACCATGTCCAGGCCGGCGTACTTGGGCGCGGTGCCGTGGGTGGCTTCGAACATGCCGTACTCGTCTCCGATGTTGGCGCCCGGCGCCATGCCCAATCCGCCGACCTGGGCCGCGCAGGCGTCCGAAAGGTAGTCGCCGTTGAGGTTGGGCGTGGCGAGCACTTCGTATTCGTCGGGGCGCAGGAGGACCTGCTGGAAAATGGAGTCGGCAATGCGGTCCTTGACCAGAATCTTGCCGGGCGGGAGGGGGCCGGGAAGGTCTTTCTCGGCGATGCAGACATCGGGGAACTCGTCGCGGGCGACCTCGTAGCCCCAGTCGCGGAAAGCGCCCTCGGTGAACTTCATGATGTTGCCCTTGTGGACCAGGGTGACGCTGCGGTGTCCGTTTTCGATGGCGTAGAGAATGGCGCGGCGCACCAGGCGCTTGGAGCCGGTGACGCTCATGGGCTTGATGCCGATGCCGGAGTCGGGCCGGATCTTGGCGCCCATCTCGGTGCAGAGGAAATCGATCACCTTGCGGGCCTCGGGCGTGCCCTCGCGCCACTCGATGCCGGCGTAGACGTCCTCGGTGTTCTCGCGGAAGATGACGACGTCGAGCAGCTCGGGGTGCCTGACCGGCGAAGGGACGCCGGGGAAGTAGTGCACGGGGCGCCAGCAGACATACAGGTCGAGGAGCTGGCGGAGGGCGACATTCAGGCTGCGGATGCCGCCGCCGATCGGTGTGGTGAGGGGGCCTTTGATGGCGATGTGATACTGACGGACGGCGTCGAGGGTCTCCTGCGGGAGCCAGTTGTTTTGAGCTTTGAAGGCTTTCTCGCCGGCGAGCACCTCGAGCCAGACGATGGAGCGGCGGCCGTCGTATGCGCGCTCGACGGCGGCGTCGAAGACGGTGCGGGAGGCGCGCCAGATATCGGGGCCGGTGCCGTCGCCTTCGATGAAGGGAATGATGGGATTGTCGGGCACCAGGAACTTGCCGTTCCGAACCTGAATCGTCTGACCGGTCATAAGAGGCTCCAGTATCTAAAAGACTAGCGCGAAACGAGGCGGGCGCGGGGGATCGCGGTGACGGCGAACCGCGCGGGGCCGCGATCAAGCTCGGGGCTGCGCGGGCCGCGCTAGGCGTGAAGCTCCTTGAGGAGCCAGGCCATGTTGCGGCCGAGGACTTGCATGGTTTTGATTCCCTCCTCGTCGCGCTCGACATCGCCCTTTTCCCAGCCCATGCCGATGTTCCAGTAAGACGATCCGGGAACGATCATCTCGGAGATGAGGAAGAAGTGGTTGAGGGAGTCGAAGGCGTGGATGGCTCCGGCGCGGCGGACGGCCACCACGGCGGCTCCGACTTTGCGGCGGAGGAGGCCGCCGTTGTTGCGCACGACCAGGCAAGCGCGGTCGATGAGGGCCTTGATCTCGGGGGAGACGTCGGCGACGTAGGTGGGGGAGCCGAGCAGGATGCCGTCGGCGGCCGTCATCTTGTCGATGAATTCGTTGCCCATGTCGTCTTGCTGGCCGCAGCGCCCATCCTTGCGGGTGGCGCAGGTGCGGCAGGCGAGGCAGCCGTGAATCTTCTGGCCGCTGAGCTGGACGAGTTCGGTTTCAATGCCTTCCTTCTCGAGTTCGCCGAGGACGTAGCGGAGGAGAATGGCGGTGTTGCCGTCTTTGCGCGCGCTGCCGTTGAATGCGATGACCTTCATGAAAGACAGGATAGCGTAATGGGAGGGGGCTGAGTGTCTGCCATTGCAGTCCCCGCCCAGGGCGGCGCCACGGTATTCCGCCCAGGAGGAGCTTGGCGAATTTGGTCAATTGTCCGCAATGGCGACCGGGCGCTCAGGTGGAAAACGAATCCCCGGCGCGGGGGGCGCAGGGTCCTTTTCCTCTCCTGGTTTCCGCGCCTTCTGCGATCCTGCAGTCTGCCCAAGCGCCTCAGGTCGCGGAACTGCGAAGGAGGCAACCACGCACAGAAAAACAATGGCCTTCATCGCGCGATCCACCCCGAGAGTCTACGCGCCCGATCCGAGAGGGCCGTCACATTCACCAGCGGCAAGCGCTCTTACCCTGCTTGGCGAAAACGATGTGGCGAGAACCTTTTAGACCACAGATGGGACGACCTCGCTACCGCAGCCCGCCTCTAGCGGCGCTCCACCGTCTCGGAAAGGGCAGCTTGCCGGACAAACCGGGAAAGCCCTGAAATCAAGGCCTCCAGCGTCTCAAAAGACAGCCCGATAACGGAGGCCAAACCTGCGGTCGCCGCGACGCCGGCCCTGCGGTCGGGGCCGCCCAGAAACTCCGTCCCGGAACCGGGCAACGCGTTGGTCTTCCGCCTTGGAGCCTTTCCACTTCTGAATCCAGTTGGCTGCTTGGTCCCGATCCCGGAGAGATTCCCCGTGTACACGTTTTGGCCGCTTCGGCCCTGCATGAGAGCGTTCGGGGGGCGCGGAAAGAACGCCTACCGAATTGTCGCCTTGTCAGGCGCGACGCGAAGCCGCCCGCCTGAGAGCTTCGACCACCGCGTAGAATGCGGGCTTGGGCCGTCCCCGCCGATCCCACAGCAGGGGGTGATTCGTGCGTCCCGGGACCGGCCAGTTGTTGAGCCAGGTGTCGGCGTCGGTGACGTTCCAGAAGGTGACGCGGCTCACCGCGCGGTGCTTCACGAACATGTCGAAGACGTCCCCGTAGCGCTTCGCCAACCGCTGCTGCACGCCTTCGGGCAGACCCTCCGCGTAGGGGTCGAGCTCCGGTGTGCGCTCAATTCGCTTCGATATGTCGGCTCCGATCAACCCTTCGGGCCGGGGCAGCGGGTCGATGTCCAACTCCGTGAACATGACCTGCGCGCCGGTCTCGGCGAGTTCGACGACCGCGGGTTCGATCTCTTCGACTCCGGGGCCCGCCAGCACCCAATGGGCCTGCTCGCCCACGCCGTCGATGCGGATTCCGCGCTCGCCCAGCGACCTCACCAGCCGGACCGCCGCTTTGCACTTAGGCATCTTCCAGAGGTTGTAGTCGTTGTAGTAGAGCTGCGCATCGGGATCGGCCTGGTGGGCGAACTCGAACGCCTTGGCGACGAACTCCTCCCCCAGCGTCGTGTACCAGGGCGTCTTCCGCCAAGTCCCGTCGTCTTCGAAGGCCTCGTTGACCACGTCCCAGCCATGCACCCTTCCGCGGTAGCGGCCCACCACGGTCCGGATATGCGTCCGCAGCCGCGAAAGCAGCAGCTCGGGATCGAGCGCCGTGCCAGGCGCGCCTTCGAAGACCCAACTGGGTGTCTGCTCGTGCCACACCAGGGCGTGGCCGACCACGAACAGACCGTGCTTCGCGCCAAGAGCGGCGAATTGGTCCGCGGCCGCAAACTCAAACCGATCGGGCTCCGGGTGGATGGCGTCCCACTTCAGGACGTTCTCCGGACTGATCGAGTTGAAGTGGCGCGCGACGATCGCGAGCGCCCTCGGGTCCTGGCCGGCGATCTGCGCGTCGTTGAGCGCGGCGCCGAGCAGAAAGCGCCCTTTCAGGATCTCCCGAAGGGAGGTTTGTGCGTCGTTCGGCATGGCCAACGGAGTCGCGATTCGTCCTCAGGCGAGCTTCTTGCGGCGCTCAGCCAGCTCGTCCTGGATCTGCAGGTTCAGCTTCTTCCCGATCGAGTAGCAGCCTAGGGCCCCGACGATGACGCAATACAGAATGGCTGGATAGACGCTGATGGTGAGCCGGAGACCCAGCAAGGCATTATCCGTCTGGGCCACCTTGGGCTGATAGCCATACCCCGAAAGCAGCCAGCCGGCCAGGAAGCCGCCCAGGCTCAAGCCGAGCTTGAGAGCGAACAGGACGGTCGCGTAGATCACGCCCGTCGTGCGGCGGCCGGTCTTCCATTCCGCGTAGTCCACCACATCGGCGACCATGGCCCACAGCAGCGGGATCGTCGGCGCATAGACCAGGGAGCGCAGCCAGACCATCGCGAAGATCGCCCAGATGTTGTCGGGCGGCAGGAAGATGAATCCGGCCATGAAGAGCGTGGTCAGCGCGAAGCCGGCGATGGCCACGACCTTCTTGCCGAACTTGATGGACAGGTAGGTCGAGAAGAGCACGCCAATCACCAGCACGAACTGGCCCGACATGTTCCACAGGCTGAATCCCACCGACGAGACGTTGGACTTGGTTGCGTTGATCACCAGGCCGAAGGCGTTCAGCAGCGAGAACCACCAGCCGCTGGCGCTCGCGCCACCTGCGGCGTAGGGCAAGCCCGCGCCCCGCAGGAACTCGAACAGGCGGTCCTTGTTCACGTAGTACTGGAAGAAGTAAATGACCGTGCCGTCGCGCATGGAGTTCGCCGTGAAGTGGGCCAGGTAGACCGTGAACATGGCGATCCAGGGCCCGAGCTTGGCCAGACTGCCGAAGGATTGCCGGATGGAGACCTTCTCCTGCGCCACGGGCTGGATGCGCTCGCGAGTGGATAAGAACGCGATCACGAAGCAGACCACGCAGACGATCGCCCACAAGCCCATGGTCATCTGCCAACCCTTGGCGTTGTTGCCCTGTCCGAACTTGGCCACCAGCGGCAGTGTGAAGCCGCCCACGATCAACTGCGCGATCATCGCCGCCACGAAGCGGTACGACGACAAGCTCGTGCGCTCGTTGACGTCGCCGGTCATGACCGCGGTCATTGCCGAGTAGGGTGTGTTGTTGGCCGAGTAGAGCGACATCAATAGGATGTTGGTCACCGCGGCGTAGACCAGCGTGGGACCGTACTTCCAGCCCGGCACGGTGTACGCCAGAACCATCACGATGGCCCAGGGCAGCGCGGTCCACAGCACCCAGGGGCGGAACTTGCCCCAGCGCGTGTTGGTGCGGTCGGCCATGACGCCGATCATGGGATCGAAGAAGGCGTCCCAGAACCGGCCCACCAGGAGCAGCGTGCCGGCGATGCCGGCCGCAATGCCCATGGTGTCGGTATAAAAGTTCAACTGGAACAGGATCATCGTCATGAAGACGAAGTTCGCGGCGCCGTCTCCCAGGCTGTAGCCAGCCTTCTCAAACGCTGAAAGCTTCTGCGTCTCGCTCGTCATTTCTGGCTCCTTTGATCTGAAGCTGTGCTCGCCGCTGGGATTGACGCTCTTGGCCCCGGAGCGAGCCCAGGCAGATGGAAGCGGAGTCCGTATAGCAACAAGAGTGCCATTATAGCCGTTTTCACTATGGAAAGGCGTAGCGATTGGCCGGGCGGCGGACTGCCTGCCTCACGCCTGGTTCCCGGTCTTGCTATCCTGTGAGATCGGCGAAGTTCTGTAGGAGATAACCCTTGGCGAAAAACGCGCGCTTTCTTGGATTAGACATCAGCACCACGGCGGTGACGGCCGGCGTTCGAGGCGCCCACGGCGAAGAGGATCTGGCCGCCATACCCATGCGGGGAACCCGCACCTGGCACGGCCAGCCAGCCGTCGAATCGGACACCTTGCCTCCCATGCTCGCCGATGCGCTCCAGCAATTCGAGCAACGAGGTTGGAGTTTCGCCGAGCCGGGCGACCTCTGCGCCTCCGTGCGTCAGCACGACATGGTGCTGCTCGGAGCCGGCGGCGACGTTCTGATTCCATTCATCACCTGGCAGTGCCATGCCGCGACCGCCGAAGTCGAGCAACTCCGCCAGCTCGGAGCCGAGGAGATCGTGGGCCGCATCGAGCCGCGTTTCATCCTTCCGAAGCTGAAATGGGCGCTCAACATGGAGCCTGCGCTGGCCGGCCAGACCCGGGCCGTCATGACCACGGGCGATTACATGGCCCTCCAGCTTACCGGCGCCGCGAGGCTGAGCGCATCGGACGCGCTGAGCAACGGCCTTCTAAACCAGAAGACCAAAGAGCTGGCCGTCTCCGCCATCCGGATCGCGGGGCTTGATGCGGGCTGGTTTCCGGTCCCGATCCCTAGTGGCGCGCCCGTCGGAACGGTGGCCGCTGGGCAGGCGGCTGCCGCCTGGCGCAAGGTGGCCGAAACGCTCCAGGGTTGGACCGTGCGGGCCGGACTGGGCGACAATCACGCCGGCGGCGTGGGATCGGGCTTGGCGGACCGCGAAACGCTCGTGCTCTCGCTGGGCAGCAGCGGAACGGTGATCCGGCGCTGCCGCCCGGACGCGCAACTGCGCGGCAACGCCGCCCGCTTCGAGTACTTCGAGGACTCGCTCCTGCTCGAGATGCTGGCCGAATGCGCGGTCTGGTACGACCGCTTCGTCCGCACCTACAACACCCAGGGCCTGGCTTACAACGAGATCGATCGATTGGCCAGCCGGGCCGGGATCGCGGACCTGCGCTTCATCGGCCAGGCGCACACCGGCCAGGGCTGGCAGGAAGTCTACCCCGGGGATTGGAACAGCCTCTCGCTCGGCGCTCAGGTCCTGTCGACGCAGTCGTCGATTGCCGTGCATATGCTGCGGCTGACCAAGGACTTGCTGGGAGAAGTCTGCGACACCGGCGTGCCGCCCATCCAGCGGTTCGTGATAACGGGCGGGCTGTCCCGGTCGCCATTGATTCAGTCGGTTCTGCAAGCCGGTTTGCGGCGGCTGATCCCGGATTGCCGCGTGCTGGTTAGCAGCCGGCAGGGTCCGCTAGCCAATAAGGGCGCCGTGCTGGGCGCGCTTTTCACCGCCATGGTCGGCACCCCGGGTTATCCGGACCTGGCTTCGGTCATCGGCCAGCTTTGCACGTTACAGGAAGTCCAGGCGCCGGCCCTCGCTGCGGAGTTCCAGCAAGGCTTGGAAGCCTTCCTCGGCGCGAACGTCTAAGCGAACACTCCTCCCGGTTCAGCCGTCGATCAGGATGGAGTTGTCCGGGTTTCCCGGCTTGCACCGGACCATGGGCGGTGCATGGAGCCATCGTTGTCGCGCTTCCTCTGCCTTGGCCTCGGTAGGGAAAGCTGAGCTGGTAATAGCCGCCGTAGCGCTCGCCGGCGACGTAGAATCAATACCCGATGAAGAAACCGAAGAAGGATTCCATTCCTCCTCGGGGGCGCTCCGCACTGCCCTGATTCAACACACCAGCCAACCGCCGATGGCGCCAACCACCGTGAAAACCCTGAACCGGACCTAGGGAAAACCTGATTCTTCGTCTCCCGTCGCCTTATCTGGCTGCCTCCGGGCAACCACGGGCATATCTCGGCAAACCGGGCCGATAAGAACTCACGGGGCAGGTTGCGATCGTGGACACAACGCTCACACCGGAGAGAACCAAGGGAAGCGGCACGGATTTCTGCGTCTGGGAAGTCCCCGCGAAAGCGCTCTCAATCCGGATGCGGCCGGAGGTGGCCGAGCGCCTGGAACGGGAGTCCCTCGAAAGCTTCCGCGCCCTCACCAAGCGCGGTTCGGAGATCGGCGGACTCTTGCTCGGGCACGTCTCGGGCGACCCGCATGCCATTGTGATCGAAGAGATCGAGGCGGTCTCCTGCGATTACAGCCGCGGTCCCTTGTACCTGCTCTCGGAGGCGGACGAGGCACGGCTGAAGGCGGCCATCGCCCGGCCACGCCCCTCTGTGGCGGTGGTCGGCTTCTTCCGCAGCAACACTCGCAAGGAACTGGCTCTGTCTTCCGACGACCTGGCTCTTGCCGGAAAGCATTTCTCCGGGCCGGACTCGCTGGTTCTCCTGGTCAAGCCGTTCTCGATGAAGCCCAGCCTCGGCGGCTGGTTCCTCGGCGAGGACGGGTTCGCCTCCGCTCCCATCGAATTCACCTTCCGGCGCGGCGCGCTCGTCGAGAACCGTTCCCTGGCCTTGCCGGCCGCGACGCCCACTCCGCCGCCGGCTCCGCTGCCCGACCCGCCCGCGGTGGAACCGGTGGTGGCCGACTTGCTTCTCCTGAATCGGGCGCAGCTCCCGCTGCCCGTCCCGGCGCCCGTCCCGCTCGCGGAGGCACCCGTCATGCCCGATCTGCGTCTCCTCAAACAGGCGCAGCTCCCGCCGCCTCCCACGCGCCGCCCGAAAGGCTGGTTGTGGCTGCCCCTGCTGGCCGGCCTGATCGGCGGAAGCTCCTTCTTCGGCTACCGCGTGGCCGGGCCCGGACTTCCCACCCTCGATCCGTCGGCTGGCGCACTAGCCTTGAAGGTCGAGCGCTACGCCGGCCAGTTGCGCCTGAGCTGGAACCACTCCGCCTCCGCCTTCGCGACGGCACAGAAGGCCACCTTGTCCATCCTCGATGGGCCCCATGAGCAGATCCTCATTCTCGATCTGGACCAGCTCCGCACCGGCAGTCTGGTCTATGCTCCGGCCACCGCGGACGTGACCTTCCGGCTCGAACTGGCCGATCTGGCGCGCGGCAAGAGCGTCACCGAATCGATCCGCGCCATTCTCGGCCGCCCCTCGGCCTTCGGCCAACCGGCTTTGAGTTTGGCGGAGCAACCGCCCGCTGCCGCCGCGCCGCCGGCCGAGGCGCCTCCGGAGGTCGAGGAACCCGGCCCAGCAGCGGCAGCCCCCGACGCGACAGCCCCCACCGAGGCAACTCCCGCAGAGCCCGCCCCCGCCCAGACAGCGCCAGCCCCGAAATAGAGGGAACCATCGCCGCACCTGGGCCGTATCCAAATGTCAGGAGGCTCCATCTTGAAGAGATTCTTGTCCCTGTCCGCATTCACCGTGGCGCTTGCCGCTATGAGCCTGGCCCAGCAGAAGGCTGCCGATCTGCCCACCCTGGACCAGATCCTGGCCAAGTCCATCGAGGCCGCCGGCGGCCAGGCCGCGCAAGAGAAGATCAACAGCAGCCTGCTGAAGGGCGCCCTTGAGGTGGTGACCTTCGGCCTCAGCGGCCCCATGGAGCTGTACACCAAGGCGCCCGACAAGCTGTATATGCACACCGAGCTCGCCAACTACGGCGAGGTGCTTCAGGGTTTTGACGGCCAGACCGGCTGGGTCAAGACGCCGGACGCCGGTCTGCGGGAGTTGAGCGGCGCCGAGCTGGATCGCATGAAGCGGAACGCCGATGTTCACCGTTACCTGCATCTGAAGGAGCAGTACGCCAAGATGTCGGTGACCGGGAAGGGCAAGGCGGGCGCTGTCGATGCCTACATCGTCGAAGCCCAGCCCGCGGAGGGAGATCCCGAGAAATTCTTCTTCGACGCCCAAACGGGCATGCTGGTTCGCACCGAGTACTCGGATCCGCAGAACGGGCAGGTCGCGGTCTCGCTCGAGGACTTCAAGGCAGTGGACGGCGTAATGACTCCGTTCACCATTCGCCAGGAGGGTTCCTCGCTCAGCCTGCTCATGAAGTTCACCGAGGTGCGCCACAACCTGGATATCGACGACGCCAAGTTCGCAAAGCCCGCCAATTAGCGCCCCACCCAGACGCCGGCCACCGCCGCGGCCGCCACGCCGGACGGAGTATACTCAGGCGGATGCGGAAACGTTCCCGGCCCCGGAACACGGTCTTCATCGCCGTTCTGGGACTGCTGATCCTGGCCCTTGTCTTTGCCCGCCACTGTCGCGATGGGATGCGCCGGTTCCATCCGCCTCGAACCGTCAGCCGCGTCGTCCCACGCCCCGTTCCCGAGGAGGCCCGCATCCTCCTGGTCGGCGACATCATGCTTTCCCGTGGCGTGGCCGCGCAAATGAGGAACGCGCAGGATTGGGATCTGCCTTTCCGCAACGTGCGCGACCTTCTTCGCTCCGCCGACCTCAACTTCGGCAACCTCGAATCGCCCTTCTCCACCCGCGACCGCGCCACTCCGCACGGTTCCATGATCTTCAACGCGCCGCCACCGGGCGTCCAGGGCCTCGAAGATTACGGTTTCCGCGTCGTCTCCCTGGCCAACAACCACGCCTTCGATCAAGGTGCGGACGGCTTGGCCTACACCCTCCAGCATCTGCACGAGCACCACATTCAGACCGTCGGCGCGGGCCATTCGCTGGCCGAAGCCTGGCAGCCGGCCCTTTTCGATGTGAAGGACATGAAGGTCGGCTTTCTCGCCGCCTCTTACGCCTCCATCAACGATAACGGCAGCGCCACCAACCCCTATGTGGCGCGGATCGGCGATCTGGACCGCCTGGCCGTCGCCGTCTCAAACCTCGCATCCCAGAAGATCTTCGTGATCGTTTCCATGCACGCCGGCGCCGAGTACACCTCCCAGCCGAACGCCCGCCAGATCGCCTTCGCCCATGCCGCTATCGACGCCGGAGCCAGCGTGGTGGTGGGGCATCATCCGCACTGGACGCAGCCCTTCGAGAGATACAAAGGCGGCCTGATCTTCTACTCTCTGGGGAACTTCGTCTTCGATCAGGGCCAGTCGAAGGAAACGCGCGAAGGGTTGGCGGTCAGGCTGCATCTTCTCCAGGGCCGCCTGCTCTCGGCGGACTTGCAGCCCATCGAGATCGAGAACTACTGCTGCCCGCACCTCGCCCCCGGCACAGCGCCCGTCCAGGTTCGCCCCTAACCGTCCCCCGGCGCTGTCGAGAGTCCGCAAAGATTCGCTCATATCCGCCTCCGGGCGTCCGATATGGAAAGGCAGGATTTCCCACGTGACTGTCCGCGGAACAGGAGCCCGTCTCAATGTCCTACCCCCGTACCCTGGCTTTGCTGAGTTGTGCGCTGGCCGGCATCATGCAAGCGCAGGTTCAGCCGCGCATCAACCGTTCCATCGACGAATCGTCGCTGGTCCGACTGAAGAACTCGACCCACCCGCTCGCCGCCGCCCAGTACGATTCCGGCCGCGCCGACCCCGATCTCGCCATGGGCCGCCTCATCCTGGTCCTGAAGAGCTCTCCCGAGCAAGCAGCCGCCCTCGAACAGCTTCTGGCGGAGCAGCAGGATCCCAGCTCGCCCCGTTTCCAGCAGTGGCTTTCTCCGGAGGAATTCGGCCGCCAGTTCGGCCCCGCTCAGCAGGATGTCGATAGCGTACTCGGTTGGCTCGCGGAGCAAGGGTTTCAGACGCAACCGGTCGCCGCCGGCCGCCGGACCATCGAATTCAGCGGCGCCGTGCGCCAGGTCGAGCAGGCCTTCCACACCGAGATCCATCGCTATCTGGTGAACGGCCAGACCCACATCGCCAACTCCGCAGACATCGCGATTCCGGAGGCGCTGGCCACCGTCGTCGCCGGCCCAGCCTCGCTGCACGATTTCCTTGCCCGGCCCCTCCATCGCCAGGCGCCTTTCGATCCCGCCGTCAATCTGGTGGGTGGCAGCCACGCCCTGGGACCGTACGACCTCGCCGCGATCTACGACCTGGTTCCCCTATGGAACTCGAATTTCGATGGCTCCGGCCAGAGCATCGCCATTGTCGGCCGAACCAACATCAATCCGAAAGACATCGCCGCCTTCCGCTCCCAATTCGGCCTGCCGGGCAATAACACGGTGGTCGTCCTGAACGGCAAGGACCCCGGCATCCTTGGCTCCGGTGAAGAAATGGAAGCCGATCTGGACGTGGAATGGGCGGGCGCAGTGGCCAAGGGCGCCGCCGTCAAGTTCGTGGTCTCGGCCAGCACCAATTCGAGTGACGGCATCGTCCTCTCCGCCCTCTACATCGTCGACAACAACCTGGCGCCGGTGGTGAGTCTCAGCTTCGGCGGCTGCGAGGCCTCCCTGGGCGCGGCTGGCAACCTGTTCTTCGCCAACCTGTGGTCGCAGGCCGCGGCCCAGGGGATGTCCGTATTCGTCGCGGCGGGCGATAGCGGCTCGGCCGGCTGCGACGCTGCGGCCTCCTACTCCTCCAATGGCCAGAACACCACGCTGCCCGCCAGCCAGGGATTGGCCGTGAACGGCCTGGCATCCACTCCTTACAACGTCGCCGTCGGGGGCACCCAATTCAACGACAGTCCCGCCGCCACCTACTGGAACGCCTCCAACGATGTGCATCTGGCCTCCGCCAAGGGCTATATCCCGGAATCCGTGTGGAACGAGAGCAGCTACACCACGCCCGGGGCATCCACCAACGGTTTGTGGGCCGGATCGGGCGGCGTGAGCGCCGTCTACGCCACGCCCGCCTGGCAAACCGGCGCCGGCGTTCCTCTGGCCGATCCCGGCGCCGCCAGCCAGCACCATCGCTATCTGCCCGACGTTTCGCTCGCCGCCGGCAGCCACGACGGCTACCTCATCGTGCAGGAGGGCGCCCTCTATGTCGTCAGCGGCACTTCCGCCTCCACGCCGTCGTTCGCCGGAATCATGGCCATCCTCGACCAGTACTCCGGCCTCCGCAACGGCAACCCCAACTCCCATCTCTACCCCCTGGCCGCCCATTCGCCCTCGGCATTCCACGACATCACCTCGGGAACCAACGCCGTTCCCTGCCAGGCGGGCTCCCCCGGCTGCATCGCGGGCCACATGAGCGGCTACAGCGCCACGGCGGGTTTCGACCTGGCCACCGGATGGGGCTCCGTCGACGCCTACGCGCTGGCGCTGAACTGGGGCGCCTCTCCGCCACCCGTAACGCTATCCATCACCTCGCTTTCGCCCAACCCCATGACCGGCTCGGCTTCCAACCAGCTTCTGACCATCGCCGGGACGGGCTTCCAAACCGGCGCGACCGTCAAGGCAACCTACCCCGGATACACCGCTACCTTGCAGGTCTCTTCGATTACCGCTACCCATATTCAAGCGGCGATCAACGTGGGCGTCACGGCCCGTGCCTGGAGCGTCCAGGTATCCAATCCCAGCGGCGCTGCTTCCAACACCGCGACCTTGCAAGTGAATGCTCCGCCCGTCCCGCCGGCCATCGCCTCGCTCTCGCCCAATCCCATGACCGGCTCGACCGCGAATCAAACGCTCACCATTCAAGGCGCCGGCTTCCAATCCGGAGCCACGGTGCAGGCCAGTTACACCGGATACACGGCCACCTTGCAGGTCTCTTCAATTACCGCTACCCAGATTCAAGCGCTGATCAACGTGGGCGTCACGGCCCGCGCCTGGACCGTCAAAGTGGTGAACCCCGGCGGATTAGCATCCAACGTGGCGGCCCTCCAGGTGAATGCTCCTCCCGTCCCGCCGGCCATCGCCTCGCTCTCGCCCAATCCCTTAACCGGGTCCACAGCAAACCAGGTGCTCACCATTCAAGGTTCCGGCTTCCAATCCGGAGCCACGGTGCAGGCCGGCTACACCGGATACACCGCCACCTTGCAGGTCTCTTCGAGTACCGCTAGCCAGATTCAAGCGCTGATTAACGTGGGAACCACGGCCCGCGCCTGGACCGTGAAAGTGGTCAACCCCAGCGGATTAGCATCCAACGTGGCGACCCTCCAGGTGACCGCGCCGCCGCCTCCGCCAACCATCGTCTCGCTCTCGCCCAATCCCATGACCGGTTCGGCCGCGAATCAAATGCTCACCATTCAAGGCTCCGCTTTCCAACCCGGAGCCACTGTGCAGGCGAGCTACGCCGGATACACCGCCGCCTTGCAGGTCTCCTCGCTTTCCGCTACCCAGATCAAGGCGACAATCAACGTGGGCGTCACTGCCCGCGCCTGGACCATCAAAGTGGTGAACCCGAACGGGCAGGCCTCCAACAGCGCCTCTTTGACGGTCGCTGCCGGACACTGAGGTGCGGCCCATCGCTCCGGCCCGGCTACTTGCCGAAGGTGAGGCCCACGCCCGTGGTGTAGAGGAAGTCGTTGGTCTTGCGGCCCGGCACAGGGTCGCTCAGATACCGGTCGCTCAGCGAGAGGTTCCAGGTGACCCGTTTTAGCAGCTTCGTGGAAAGCCCAACATCGAGGTTCACCCGGTAATCGCCAGAGGCCGTAAGATCGTCGAACATCCGCATGCTCTGTACCAGCGAGGTTGCCTTCGTCAGCTTGAGACTGTAATCGTCTCCCCAATACGCTTCCGCGATGCTCCGGGTCAGCGGAGTGCTGAAACTCGAGTGGTTATAGTCGGCGCCGCCGACCACGCTTAGCACGCCCCGCGGGCCCTTCACCGCTTGCCATCCGACTCCTCCGCCCGCGACAAAGCGCAGGTCCAGGCTCTGGAACTTGTCGTATTCGTAGTCGTTGAACGCGCTCACGAAGAACCGCGGGCTGACGTTGCGGTCGTAGCCGATGCCTCCGCGGACCGCTTGCGCGGTGGCGCTGTCCACCCCCCCGACCAGTGCCGAAGACTTGATCGCGTTGAAGAACAGCGATATCTTGTCCTTGTTCGTCGTCCGGGCAGCCGTGAGTCCGGTGGTGAAGGTTAGCGTCTCGGCATTGCCCGCGGCGCCCGCCAGGCCGACGGTGCCGGAGCCCGTCCACAACTCCAGCAGCCCAGGCGCCAGCATTCGCTCATAGGCCTTCTGTTCGTCGGCGTTGCGCATGGTGGTCACCTCGGCCGGCGCCGCCTCCAGCTTCGCGCTCTGGCCGGTCACCACCACTTTCCCGTCGACTGTGGACAGGCTGCCCTGAAGCGATTTCCCATCCTTCAGAACCACCGTGACCGGCTGGTCGGACTGGATCGAGACCACCTGGTCCCAAGGCGCGCTGACCACGCCGAAATTCTCGGTCTTGATGGTGATCGTCTTGCCATCCTGCTTGATGACGCTGCCCGTGACGCGGTCGCCGTTCTTCATGACCACCTGACCGGCCCAGGCGCCGCTCAGCCACAGGCACGCCAATACCGCGGCCCCGGCGAGGGGGGCTTTGTGGAAGCCGTGCTGTCGCATTTCGGGGTGTTCCTCCCTGCCTCAGGCACTGAGTTGAGACGTGCAGTGCGGGCAACGCGTAGCCGCGATCGGGATGGCCGTGCAGCAGAAGGGGCAATCCTTCGACGTGGGCGCTGCCGGCGCCGCCGCGGGCTTGCGCTGGAACCTGCTCACCTGCCGGACGGCCATGAATACCACGAACGCGACGATCAGGAAATTGATCACCGTATTCAGGAATTGGCCGTACGCGATCACCGGGGCCGACGCCGCCTTGGCCGCCGCCAGGGTCGCATAAGACTGCCCGTTCAGGCTGATGAACAGGTCTTTGAAATCCACATGGCCTAACAGCAAACCGATGGGTGGCATCACGATGTCGTTCACCATCGAAGTCACGATCGCTCCGAAGGCTGCGCCTACGATCACCGCCACCGCCAAGTCGAGCACGTTGCCCCGCGCTACGAAATCCTTGAAATCCTTCAGCATGCCTTTTCGCTCCTTTGGTTTTGAGCTACGCATTCCCGCCGGCTCAAACCTCTGCTTAAAGACTACCAAGCCCGCGGCTCGGTTGGCGGAGGCGCCAAGTCGGATCCCTGGTAGGTGCTGGGAATCAATCCGCCGGAGGGCGCCGGCCGCCGAAGACCGCCAGCTCGAAGATCTTCAGGAAGCAATCCACGTCCGCGAACCCGATCTCGCGCAGCCACTGGCACTGCAATTCCACGGGCGCCAGGATGTTCGCCGCTTTGTCGGGACGCCGGTAGTACGTCTGGGCCACTTCCTCGCGGCTCATCTCAGGGTGGCGCCGGTGAAGGTGATCCACGAACAGCTCGTCGCTAATCGCAGCGGCCCAAGCCGACGCCGGCGCGACATGCTCCACGTGGACGAACACGCCGCCGGCGGCGAGCAGCCCGAAGATCTCGCGGTAGATCTCCCGTTTGCGAGCGTCCGGTTGGTGGTGGATCGAATAGCCCGAAACGACCGCGTCATAGGGGCCGCCCGCGGCCACGCTCTCGGTCCACGAAGCGAGCGCGTAGTCGGCGTTCACGAATCGAACCGCCCCGGACTGGTCCGCGAAGCGCCGTGCGGCGGCCTCCAGCATGGGCGCCGAGAAATCGACCAGCACGCCCTGCGCGTGGGGATGACTCCCCAGGATGGCAGAAGCCAAAACGCCATCGCCGCACCCGAGGTCCAGGAACCGCCTGACCGGCCGCCCGCAGGCCCCGATGAGCTGCAGCATGACCTCGAGCTGCTCACCCGCGAGCGGAATCGCGGCGCGGACTCCTTCCAGGTACACGGCGGCCAGAGAGGACGTCTTCCAGATCTCATCGGTTCGTTCGGCCATGTTCGAGTGTAGCGCGCCGGCGTTGGCCTCCAGCGGCGCGTGATAAGGTAAAGGCATCATGCGGAATAGGATGGCGGCAGGCGTATGGTTGTGCGTGTCGATTGCCATGGCGCAATCGGCGGGAAACGGGGCCGGCAAAATGCAGGATGCACAGGCGCTGGAGGGTCAGGCGAAGATCGCTGCGGAGGCGCAGAACGCTTTCGGATTGAAGCTTGTGGCCAGCTTGGCGGCCCAGCGGCGGCAGGGGAACGTGTTTGTGTCGCCCACCAGTGTGTTTCTGGCGCTCGCCATGTTGGAGAACGGCGCCGAGGGCCGGACGCGCGCGGCCATGCGGCGCGCCTTGGAAGTGCCCGCGGACCTGAGCGAAGATGCCATGCAGGCTGCGGCCGCAGCGCTCTCGAAAGCGTTGCGGTCGCAAGACGGCGTCGAGCTATCCATCGCCAACGCGTTGTGGTCGGACCGCAGCCTGCCTCTGGCCCCGGTGTTCGTACAGCGCTGCCGGGACCTGTATGAAGCCGACGCGGTTACGCTCGACTTTCGGAAGCCCGGCGCGGCCGATGTAATCAATCATTGGGTCGGCGAGAAGACGCGGCAGAAGATCCCGGCCATCGTTACGCCGCAGATCGTCTCCGCTTCGAAGGCCATCCTCACCAACGCGGTGTACTTCAAGGGCCGCTGGCGCGACCCCTTCTCCAAGCAAGCCACCCAGGACGGGACCTTCCACCTGACGGACGGCCGGCAGAAGAAGCTTCCCTTCATGCTGCATGCGGCGCTCCACGGAGCCTACCGTAGCGGCGACGGCTTCGAGGCGGCGGTGTTGCCGTACGAAGGGTCGGGGATGGCGCTATGCGCGATCCTGCCCGCGCCGGGGAAGAGCCCGGAAGAGGCCCTGGCGAAGCTCTCGATTGAGAAACTGCTTCGGGGAAACGAACCGTTCGACCTCGAGTTGCACCTGCCCCGGTTCACGCTGAATTTCAGCGCCGGCCTCAAACCGCCGCTCGGCCAAATGGGCATGGGGATCGCCTTCCAGTCTCCCGGAGCGGAGTTTGCCCCATTGGGCTCGCCGCTGTTCTACATCGGCGATGTGCTGCACAAGACGCGGCTGGAGGTGGATGAAGAGGGCACCGTGGCCGCCGCCGCGACGGCGATCGCAGTGCATGCGGCCGCGATGCGGCGGAGCCTTGAGAAGAAGATCCTGGTCTTCGACCGGCCGTTTGCCTTGCTGCTGTGCGACACCTCCAACGGCGCGATCCTCTTTGCCGGCGTCGTCTACGAGCCGTAGCCGGGCACAAAAAAACCGCCCCGCGGCGCCGGCGCCGGGGGCGGCTTGAAGTTCGGTTGCGCGTCGTTTAGCGCTTAGTAATCCATATCCCCGCCGCCGTGCCCGCCGGGCATGGGCGGAGACTGCTTCTTCTCGGGGATCTCCGCAATCAGCGCCTCGGTGGTCAGCATCAGCGCCGCGATCGAAGCCGCGTTCTGAAGCGCCGTGCGGGTGACCTTGGTCGGGTCGATCACGCCGGCCACCACCAGGTCTTCGTACTTCTCGGTCTCGGCGTTAAAGCCGAAGTTGGGGTTCTCGTTGGTGCGCACGCGCTCGGCCACGATGGCGCCCTCGAACCCGGCGTTGCCCACAATCTGCCGCAGCGGCTCTTCGCAGGCCCGCTTCACGACATCCACGCCGATCTGCTCGTCGCTCGCCAGCTTCACACCGGCCAGCACCACGGCGCCCCGCAGCAGCGCCACGCCGCCGCCGGGCACGATGCCCTCTTCCACCGCCGCCCGCGTCGCGTGCAGCGCGTCTTCCACCCGGGCCTTCTTCTCCTTCATCTCGGTCTCGGTCGCCGCGCCGACCCGGACCACCGCCACGCCGCCGGCCAGCTTGGCCAGCCGCTCTTGCAGTTTCTCCTTGTCGTAGTCCGAAGTGGTCTCGTCAATCTGCGCGCGCAACTGCTTGATCCGGCCCTGGATCGCCTTCTCGCTTCCGGCGCCGTCCACGATGGTGGTGTTGTCCTTGTCCACCGTGATGCGCTTGGCCTTGCCCAGATCGTCCAGCTTCACGCCTTCCAGCTTGATGCCGGTCTCGTCCATGATGGCCCGGCCGCCGGTCAGGATGGCGATGTCCTCGAGCATCTGCTTGCGCCGGTCGCCGAAGCCGGGCGCCTTCACCGCGCAGGCGTTCAGCGTCCCGCGCAGCTTGTTCACCACCAGCGTGGCCAGCGCCTCGCCTTCCACTTCCTCGGCGATCACCAGCAGCGGCTTGCCGCTGCGCGCGATTTGCTCCAGCACGGGCAGCAGGTCCTTCATGTTGCTGATCTTCTTTTCGTGGATCAGGATGTAGGGATCCTCCAGCACCACTTCCATGCGCTCCGGATCGGTGATGAAGTAGGGCGACAGGTAGCCGCGGTCGAACTGCATCCCCTCCACCGTATCCAGCTCGGTGACCATGGTCTTGGATTCTTCCACGGTGATGACGCCGTCGTTGCCAACCTTGTCGATGGCTTTGGCGATGATGTCGCCGATGGTGGTGTCGCCGTTGGCCGAGATGGTGGCCACTTGCGCAACCTTCTGCCGGTCGTCCTTCACGGACAAGGAGTGCTTCTTCACTTCCTCGATCACCAGGTCCACGGCCTTCTCGATGCCGCGCTTCAGCGCCATCGGGTTGGCGCCCGCCGCCACGCTCTTCACGCCTTCGCGGAAGATGGACTGCGCCAGGATGGTGGCCGTGGTGGTGCCGTCGCCGGCCACGTCGGAGGTCTTGGAGGCCACTTCGCGCACCATCTGCGCGCCCATGTTCTCGAGCGGGTCCTTCAGCTCGACTTCCTTGGCTACCGTCACGCCGTCCTTGGTAATGGTGGGGCCGCCGAACTTCTTTTCGAGGACGACGTTGCGTCCCTTGGGGCCCAGGGTGACCTTCACCGCTTCCGCGAGCTGGTTCACGCCGCGCAGGATCGCCTGGCGCGCATTCTCGCTATATACAATTTGCTTGGCTGCCATGTATGTTCCTTCCTCCCTTTACGCGGTCACTTCCTTGGCCGCGCTTTCCAGTATCCCGAGGACGTCGTCCTCCCGCATGATGATGTACTCTTCGCCGTCGATCTTAATCTCGTTGCCGGAGTACTTTCCGAACAGGATCCGGTCGCCGGCCTTGACGTCCAGCGCCACCACCTTGCCGCTATCCAGGCGCTTGCCCTGGCCTACGGCGATCACCAGCCCCTCCTGGGGCTTCTCTTTGGCAGTGTCCGGAATGATGATTCCACCCTGGATCTGTTCCTTCTCCTCGATGCGCTTCACGACGATGCGATCGTAGAGCGGTCGAATGTTCATACGCATTCCTCCAAATTGATTCGCTTCTGGTAGTCTGAAACTTGGAAACTTGGCCCGGCGAGCGATGCCCGGCCAGCTATCTATTATTAGCACTCGGGTACGATGAGTGTCAACCAGCTGCCGTAAGCTACTGAAGGGAAAGGAGATTACTTACCGTCCTGAGCGGCAGAACACTCCACAAGACACCGGCGGCGCGACCGCCGACGCTACTCCCACCCCCACCTGCTATTCTGGGATCAGCATGTTGCGGAGCACGCGCCTGTTGCTGCTCCTGGCCATTGTCCTGATCCTCGGCGCGGTCGGAGCCTCGTATTACCGCCAGAGGGCCGCTCTTTCAAGGCAGGCCCCGCCGCCGCCCAAAGCGCTCCCCCTCGACACCGCCTCCACGGCCTCCAGTTGGGTTTACAACAAGTACGATGGCCAGCGCCTGGTCGCCGAGCTCCGCGCCAAAAACTTCCGGCAATTGAACGAACCGGACCGGCTGGATCTCGAGGATGTGGAGATGCGGCTGATCAAACCGGACGGCCAGCGCTACGATCGCGTCCGCAGCGCCAGGGCGCAACTCGATAAGGACCACGACAACCTCTACTCCGACGGCCAGGTCGATATGACCCTGGGGGTTCCACTGGATGGCCCGCCTCACGGGCGCCTGCTCAACATCCACGGTTCCGGAGTCAGCTTCAACGTCAAGACCGGCCGGGCCACCACCGAGCGGCAGGCCAACTTCACCTTCGACCTGGGCGACGGCCAGGCCGTCGGCGCGGTCTACGATCCCGACCTCCGCGAGCTGATCATGAACAGCCAGGTGGAGTTGCATTGGCGCGGCAGCGGCCCCCCGGTCAAGCCCATGAAACTCGAGGCCGGCGAGTTGATCTACCGCGAGCGGGAGGCGGTGGTGCTGCTCAATAACTGGGCCCGGCTCACCCGCGAGAACAACGAGTTGAACGCGGCCGGCGGCGGCATCGTCAACCTCCAGGAGGGAATGATCCGCAGGGTGCTGGCCAAGCAGGCCACCGGCGCCGGACACTACCCTACTCGCGAGGTGCAGTATTCGGCCGACGAAGTGCTGATGGAGTTCAATCCCGATGGCGATGTGGAGAAAATCACCGCCGGCCCGCACGCGCACCTGATCTCGACTTCCGACATCGCGCGCACCACCGTGGATTGCGACACCGCCACCCTGGAGTTCGCCATCGTGGATGGCGACAGCACACTCTCGAGAGCGCTCACCAACGGCCACGCCTCGATGGAGTCCGTGCCCGTGCCGCGCCCGGGAGTTACCACGCCCGAGAGCCGCCGGCTGCACAGCGATGTCATCCTGCTCACCATGCGCCCCGGCGGGAGGGAAATCGCCGGCTTCGAGACGCACACGCCCGGCCATCTCGAGTTCCTGCCGAACAGCCTCGGCCAGCGCCATCGCACGCTGGACGCCGAGCGCATGTCGGCGGTCTACGGAGCCGACAACCAGATCCAGACCTTTAGCGGCCACCGGGCCGCCACGCACACCGATCCCGAGGCCCGCCCGGCCGGCGACCAGAACCCGCCCGACCCGCCCGCGCTGACCTGGAGCGACGACCTCTCCGCCACGTTCGACCCTAAAACCAGCCAGCTCTCCCGCCTCGAGCAGTGGGGCAATTTCCGCTACCAGGAGGGCGACCGCCACGCGCGCGCCCATCGCGCGGTGCTCGAACAAGCCCAGAACGTGATGACCCTGGACCAGGCCGCCCGCGTCTGGGATTCCACCGGTTCGACCACCGCCGGCCACATCCTGCTCGATCAGAAGTCGGGCGACGTCCAGGCCGAGGGCGACGTGGTCTCCACCCGCATGCCCGACCAGAATGGGAAATCGTCGTCCATGCTCTCCCACGACGAGCCGATGAATGCCACGGCCGCCCATATGCGGATGACCGAGCACAACCAGAAGATCCATTACGACGGCCAAGCCGTAGCCTGGCAGGGCGCCAACCGCATCTGGGCCGACAACCTGGACATCGACCGCACCCAGCGCCAGCTCGCCGCCCACGGACACGTCCGCACACAGTTCGTCGACCAGCAGAAGAAGGATGCCCCCGCCAAGGATAAGAACGCTGCCACCTTCGCCACCGTCGAATCGGCCGCCCTGCTCTACACCGAGGCCGACCGACTAGCCCACTACACGGGCGGCGCCCACCTCGTCCGCGCCACCATGGACGTGAAAGCCTCCGAGATCCGGGCCTTCCTCAACGACTCGAGCGCCGACTCTTCCCTCGACCACGCCTTCGCCGACGGCCGCGTCGTGATCCTGCGCACCGAGCCCACGCGCACGCTCACCGGAACCAGCGAGCATGCCGAGTACTATTCGACCGATCAGAAGATGATCCTGTCGGGCGGCCAGCCCACGGTCGTCGACAGCGTTCGCGGCACTACCAAAGGCAAGCTGTTGACCTACTGGGCCAATGACGATAAGCTGCTGGTGAACGGAGCGAAGAAGGAACCGGTCAATACGCTGCTCTTGAAGCGCGAGTCCCACGGCCACCAATGAGAGAACTCAAAACCAACGAACTCTGCAAGGCCTATCACCGCCGCAGCGTGGTGGACGACCTTTCGATCTCGGTCCGGCAGGGCGAAGTGGTGGGATTGCTCGGCCCCAACGGCGCCGGCAAGACCACCTCGTTTTACATGATTGTGGGCCTGATCAGCCCCGATTCCGGCCGCATTCTGCTCGACGACAAGGAGATCACCGGCCTCCCCATGTACCAGCGCGCGCGCCTGGGCATCAGCTACCTGCCCCAGGAGCCTTCGGTCTTCCGCAAGCTCAGCGTGGAAGAGAACCTGATGGCCATCCTGGAGACGCTGCCTCTCTCCAGCGGCGAGCGCCACGCCCGCATGGTCCTGCTCATCGAACAACTGGGCCTGGAGAAGGTGCGGCACAACAAGGGCTACGCGCTCTCGGGAGGCGAGCGCCGCCGCGTCGAGATCGCCCGTTCGCTGGTCATTCAGCCCAGTTTCCTGCTACTGGACGAGCCGTTCTCCGGCATCGATCCCATCCAGGTGCTCGAGATCCAGCACATCGTCTTCGAGCTCAAGCGCAACGGCATCGGCATCCTGGTCACCGACCACAACGTGCGCGAAACTTTGGCCGTCACCGACCGAGCCTACATCATCAACAACGGGAAAATCTTCCGCGCCGGCTCGCCCGACGACCTCCGCAACGATCCCGAAGTCAAGCGCGTCTACCTCGGCGAGAGCTTCACCACCGGCGGCGGGTAGGACGAGTAGGAGACCGCAGCGCGCCTTGATTTCCCGAACGCAAGGCTTCCCCCAAAGGTGATCCTGGCTCCCGGGAACGCGGGACCCGATCGCTGAATCCAACCGAAGCGCAATGGTTCTGGGCGTTTCAATCCACGCGCCCCGCGCGGGGCGCGACAGCAGCGCGCTGGGCGGGATCAGCAACAGCCTCCAGTTTCAATCCACGCGCCCCGCGCGGGGCGCGACATGCCGCTTGCGGCCGTAGTACACCAGGCGCGCGTTTCAATCCACGCGCCCCGCGCGGGGCGCGACACAGACACCCCTTAATAAAGGATACCCACCCGATGTTTCAATCCACGCGCCCCGCGCGGGGCGCGAC
>JBKQQG010000085.1:0-20027 GCA_052144455.1 Bryobacteraceae bacterium | reverse complement strand
CAGATTGGAGGTCATGATGATGATGGTGTTCTTGAAGTCCACGGTGTTGCCGATGCCGTCGGTCAACTGGCCGTCCTCGAAAACTTGCAGCAGGATGTTGTAGACGTCCGGGTGGGCCTTCTCCATCTCGTCGAGCAGGATGACGGAGTAGGGCTGCCGCTTCACGCGCTCGGTCAACTGGCCGCCCTCTTCGTAGCCCACGTAGCCGGGCGGCGAGCCGATCAGCTTGGAAACCGAGTGCTTCTCCATGAACTCGGACATGTCGAAGCGGACCAGCGATTTCTCGCTGCCGAAGAGGAAGTCGGCGAGCGCACGGGCCACCTCGGTCTTGCCCACGCCGGTGGGTCCCAGGAACAGGAACGATCCGGCCGGGCGCTTGGGCGACTTGAGTCCCGCGCGCGAGCGGCGTATGGCGCGGGCCAGCGCGCTGATGGCCCTTTCCTGGCTGATGATGCGCTTGTGCAGCTCCTCTTCGATGCGCAGCAGCTTGGCGACCTCCTCCTCCTTGATGGCGGTCATCGGCACGCCGGTCCAGCGGGCCACCACGTCCTCGATGTCGTCCTTGCTGACCACGCCGGTGGAGGTGTCGTCCAGGTTGTAGCGTTCCCGCAACTGCCGCAGGTTCTCCCGCTCCTTGCGCTCCTCGTCGGAGTAAAAGCGGGCCTTCTCGAATTCGTGATTGGCGATGGCGCTCTCCATCCGGTGGACGATGAACTTGATCCGTTTCTGGATTTCCGCCACCTCGCTGGGCAGCGTGGTCTGGCGGAGCTTGACCCGGGCGCCGGCTTCGTCGATCAGGTCGATGGCCTTGTCGGGCAGGAAGCGGTCGGGGATGAAACGGGTCGAGGTGAAGACGGCGGCCTCGATGGCGTCGTCGTTGTATGCCACGGCGTGAAACTTCTCGTAGCGCTCCTTGATGCCGAACAGGATCTTGATGGCGTCGGCCTCGTTGGGCGGCGGCACCTTCACGGCCTGGAAGCGGCGCTCCAGCGAGCGGTCCTTTTCGATGGACTTGCGGTACTCGGCCGGCGTCGTCGCGCCGATGCACTGGATCTCGCCGCGGGATAGGGCGGGCTTGAGGATGTTGGCCGCGTCGAGCGAGCCCTCGGCCGAGCCGGCCCCCACCAGCGTGTGCAGCTCGTCGATGAAGATGATGGAGTTCTGGTTCTCCATCAGCTCCTTCATGATGGTCTTGAGCCGCTCTTCGAACTGGCCGCGGTACTTGGTTCCGGCCACGATCAATGACAGATCGAGCGCCAGGATGCGCTTGTCGGAGAGGAAGGACGGCACGTCGCCGTCGGCAATGCGCTGGGCCATGCCTTCCACAATGGCGGTCTTGCCCACGCCCGGCTCGCCGATCAGCACCGGGTTGTTCTTGGTGCGGCGGCACAGGATCTGCACCACGCGCTCCAGTTCGTAGTCGCGCCCGATGAGCGGATCGAGCGTCCCGTCCAGGGCGGACTGCGTGAGGTCGCGGCTGAACTCGGTGAGCAGCGAGCTTTCCTTGGGGCGGCTCGAGGAAACCTTCTCGGAAGAGGTCCGGGAAATCTCCTCGCGCACCTGGGACAGCCGCAGGCCGCGCTCGTGCAGGATCTCGGCGGCGAAGCACTTCTCCTCGCGCAGCAGGCCGAGCAGCAGGTGTTCGGTTCCAATGTGCTTATGGCTGAGCCGCTCGGCTTCCTCGGCCCCGTAAGCCAGCACGCGCTTGCACTCTGAACTGAGAGGCAGGTCCACCGACGTGGAGACTTTCTCGCGCACCGTGGTGTGCGATTCGATCTGCTTGCGGATCGACTCCAGGTGCGCGGCGCTGCGCAGGAAACGGTTGGCGAGCGCTTTGTCTTCGCGCAATAACCCCAGCAGAAGGTGCTCGGTCTCGATGTAAGGGCTGCCGAACTGGCTGGCCTCGTAACGTGCGAAGAAAATCACCCGCCGGGCTTTTTCCGTGTATCGTTCAAACATAGCTGTTACCGCCTTGGAGGCTGACGGATTCCCCGGCTGGCATGGCTTCCAGCAGGCATCCGCCTTCGAGTTTCAAGATCCGATCGCAGCGCTTCGCGAAAGAAAGATTATGCGTGACGTAAATCGAAGTGAGCCGATGGGAACGGTGCAGTTCGGCCAGCAACCCCATGATCATGTCGCCGTTCCGGAAATCCAGGTTGCCGGTGGGCTCGTCGGCCAGCAGGAACTTCGGATCGCCCACCAGCGCCCGCGCCAGCACCACCCGCTGCTGCTCTCCTCCGGACAATTCCCCGCTGCGGTGGGAGGTCCGGTTGGCCAGCCCCACTTCCTCGAGCCGGGCCAGCGCGGGGGGCGCGGCCTGGGCATGGGAAGCCCCGCGAATCAGCAACGGCATCATCACGTTTTCCAGCGCCGTGAACTCCGGAAGCAGGTAGTGAATCTGCCAGACGAAGCCCAGTTCCCGATTGCGAAAGCTGGCCAGCTCGGCATCGGGCAGCGCGGTTAACTCCTTGTCTCCGAAGTGGATCGTGCCCTCGGTGGGCCTGTCGAGGGCGCCCAGCAGATGCAGCAGCGTGGACTTGCCGGCGCCCGATTCGCCCACCAGCGCCAGTTGTTCGCCCTGCTGGACCTCCAGGTTCAGCCCTTCGAAGACCACCAAGTCGCTCGAGCCCGACCGGAACCGTTTCGTCAGGTTGACTGCACGAATGGCAATCTCCGATGGCATAAACCCGTCCCTGGCCGGAACCCCCTACTCCTACGCTAGCACGGCTGAGAATCGCGGCTGTTAACAGTATGGATGCAGCGGAGGGGGGTCAGGGATTCGCGGCGCGCGGCTTGGCGCCGGTGATGCACCACGCGTCCTGGTAGAAGTTCCTGGCCTTGACCGCCCGGAAGCCGCAGGACTTGAGCGCCCGCACCATGTCGCTACGCGTGGCGAGGCCGAAGGAGGCGCCGGTGAAATGCGCGACCAGTCGATCCAATGGCCGGGTTCCGTCGTCGGACAGGTAGCGGTCCACCAGAATCAGAAGTCCGCCGGGCGGCAGGCATCGCCAGGCGTTCTTCAGAAGCTGGCACGGCACCGCGCCGATGTCGCAGAGCAGAACGGCGTCGTAGCCCGCGGGCAAGGCTTGCCGGATGTCCCCGGCCAGCGTGGCGACGCGCCGGGAGAGCTTTGCCCGGCGCACGTTCCGGGCGGCGATCTCGCAGACCGTTGCGACATCCAGAATGCACGCGCGCAGGTGCGGATTCTTCTTCGCCAGCGCGATGGACATGACGCCCGAGCCTCCGCCCACGTCCAAGACGGCGTGGTGGGCGGACAGGTCGAGGTGGTCCGCCAGGGCCTGGGCGTCGCCCTGGTGGAGATGAAACAGCATCTGGGTGAAGTCTTCGGCCTCGCGCGGGTCGCGCTGCATCCGCTCCACGTAGCCCGGCTCCTTCAGCCCCAGGATCGCCCGATGCGACCTTCCCGTCGTCAAAACCTCTTCCAGCACGGTGAGCGCGGCGAAGCTTTCGACGCACTCATTCGAGAATTGCCGGGTCCAGTGGATGGAGCGCTGTGCGACGAAGTACCGGTCGGCGAACGGTGTGTTCGCGTAGGCGTCGCCCTGTTTGCGGAGCAGCCCGAGCGAAACCAGCGAGTTCAGGAAGGGCTGCAAATACCGCGCGTGAATGCCCAGCGATTTTGCGACGGCGTCCGCGGTGAGGCGCTTCCCGTGCAAGGCGCGAAAGACTTGCAGCCTCTCGGCGGCGACGATCAACCGCGAAACGATGAACGCCGTCTGTATGTCAATCTGCGCGAGCACGCGCTCGGGGAACTTGTCGAGCGTGGGCCTTTCCATGGCTAGGGTCTTACCACCACGTTGACCAGCTTGTCGGGCACCACCACGATCCTCAGGATCTGCTTGCCCGCGACGAACGCCTGCACCTTTTCCTCCGCCAGGGCGCGCCGTTCGAGCTCCTCCTTGGGAGCGCCGAAGGGGGCATAGATGCGGCTGCGCAGCTTACCGTTCACCTGCACCGGGATCTCCGCCTCCGGCTCGCGCGCCAGCTCTGGATCGTAGTCCGGCCACGGCTGGCGGAAGACCTGTCCCTGACCGCCCAGCTCTTCCCACAGCTCCTGGGCGACGTAGGGCACGAAGGGCGCGAGCAGCAGCACAATCTTCTCGAGGATCTCGGCCAGTGCGCCTCCGGATAGCTGCGGCTCCAGCGCGTGCAACTGGTTCACCAGCTCCATCACCGCCGCGATCGAGGTATTGAAGTGCCAGCGCGACTCGAAGTCCTCGGTGACTTTCTGCACGGTCTGGTGCAGTTTGCGGAGCGCCTTCACGTCGGCCTCGGTGCGGTCGCCGCCGGAACGCGCTCGCTCGGCGTTGCGGGTGGCGAAGCGGTACACTCGGCCGATGAAGCGGTACATGCCGTCCACGCCGGCTTCCTGCCATTCGAGGTCCTTCTCGGGCGGGGCGGCGAAGAGCACAAACAGGCGGCCGGTGTCGGCGCCGTACTGGTTGGCCATGTCGTCGGCGCCCACCACGTTGCCCTTGTTTTTGGACATCTTCGCGCCGTCCTTGTACACCATGCCCTGCGTGAACAGCCGCGTGGTGGGCTCGGAATTGGCGATCAGGCCCAGGTCGCGCATCACGCGCGTGAAGAAGCGCGAATAGATCAGGTGCAGGATGGCGTGCTCGACGCCGCCGATGTATTGGTCGATGGGAAACCAGTAGCCGACCTTGGCGGAATCGAACGGCGCGCGATCGTTGTGGGCGTCGCAGTAGCGGTAGAAATACCACGAGGAGTCGACGAAAGTGTCCATGGTGTCGCTCTCGCGGCGCGCCTCGCCTCCGCAGCGCGGGCACTTGGCGTTCATGAATTCGGGCACGCCCTCCAGCGGAGAACGCCCCGCGCCGGTGATCTTGACGATCAAGGGCAACACCACGGGAAGCTGGTCCTCCGGCACCGGGACCACGCCGCAGCCCGGGCAATGAACCACCGGGATGGGGGTGCCCCAATAGCGCTGCCTCGAGACGCCCCAATCGCGCAGCCGATACGTGATGGCGGCTTTCCCAAAACCCTCCGCCTCGGCCCGGGCCGACATACGGGCCCGCGCCTCGGCGCTCGCGAGTCCCGAGAACTCGCCGGAGTTTTCCAGCACGCCATCGTCGCCGAACGCCTCCTGCATGGAGGATTCCTCGGCGATGGCGCCGTCCACCGGCCGGATCACCGGCCAGACCGGAATGCCATACTTGCGGCAGAATTCGAAATCGCGCTGGTCGTGCGCGGGTACGGCCATAATCGCCCCGGTTCCGTATTCGAGCAGCACGAAATTGCCCACCCAGACCGGGATTCGCTGCCGGTTATAGGGGTTGATGGCGTAGTGGCCGGTGAAGAAGCCTTCCTTCTCGAGATCGCCCAGGTCCTTGTGCCGCTGGCTGTCGATCATTACCTTGACCCGAGCCTGCTCCTGAGGCGGCACGAGGCTGGCCGAGAGCGGATGCGCCGGCGCCAGGATCACGCAGGTGGCCCCGTAGATGGTGTCCACGCGCGTGGTGAAGACGCGCACCGGCTCTCCGGTTTCCTCGAGGTGGAAATCCACCTCCGCGCCTTCCGAACGGCCGATCCAGTTGCGCTGCATCTCCAGCACGCGCTCTGGCCAGCCGCCCACCAGCCGGTCTATATCGGCGAGCATCTCGTCGGCGTAGGCGGTGATCTTGAAGAACCACTGCTCCAGTTCGCGCTGCTCCACCGGCGTGCTTTCGTGCCGCCAGCAACAGCCCTCCACCACCTGTTCGTTGGCCAGCACGGTGGCGCACTCGCGGCACCAGTTCACGCGCGACTTCTTGCGGTAGGCCAGGCCGCGCTCCAGCATCTTCAGAAAGAACCACTGATTCCAGCGGTAGTATTCGGGCTCGCAGGTGGAGACCTCGCAATCCCAGTCGTAGCTGAAGGCGTAGCGGTGGTGCGTCTTCTTCATCTCGGCGATGTTGGCGCGCGTCCAGTCGCGTGGGTGCAGGCCGCGCTTGATGGCGGCGTTCTCCGCCGGAAGCCCGAAAGCGTCCCACCCCATGGGGTGCAGCACGTTGAAGCCGCGCATCCACTTGAAGCGCGCCAGCGCGTCGCCGATGGTGTAGTTGCGCAGGTGCCCCATGTGCAAAGTGCCGCTCGGGTAGGGCAGCATTTCCAGCACGTAGTACTTGGGCTTGGCAGAGTTCTCCTCCGCTTTGTAGAGCGGCGCCTGTTGCCAGCGCTCCAGCCACTTCAGTTCGATCGCTTGGTGCTCGTAGGTCTTTTCCGGCATAGTCTTTTCAAGGTCTCCACATCGCGCCGGTCGTCGCCCTCCCGGTCTTGTGGTGTCTCCAAAATGAACGGTTTCGCGCGCAGTTTCGGGTGCGCCAGGATGCGGCGGAATCCCTCCTCGCCGATGAATCCCGCCCCGATGTGCTCGTGACGGTCGAGGCGCGAGCCGAGCGGCGCTTTGGAATCGTTGGCGTGGATTAGGCGCACATTGTCCAGGCCCAGAATCCGCCCGGCGTCCCTAATGGTCGAGCGCAGCCCCTCGGCGCTGGCCACATCGTAGCCCGCCGCCAGGCAGTGCGCGGTGTCCAGGCAGAAGCCTGCCGGAACGTCGCCGGCCACCGCTTCCCGGATCGGCCGCAGTTCCTCAAAGCAGCCGCCCAGCAGCGTTCCCCCGCCCGCCGTGTTCTCGAAAAGCAGCGTCAGATGCTTCACCTTCAGCCCGTGGGTCGCCGCCCGCAGCGATTCCGCCAGCGTGCGCACGCCGCCCTCCACCCCCTGGCCGCCGTAGCTGCCGGGGTGCGCCACCAGATACTCCGCGCCGATCGCCAGCGCGCGCCGCACCTCGCCGCGAAACGCTTCGACCGACCGTTCGCGGATCAACGGGTCAGCCGCCGCCAGGTTGATCAGGTAGCTATCGTGAATCGCCAGCGGCGTCAGATCGTAACGCTCGCGCGCCGCCCGCAGCAGCCGAATCTGGCCGGGATCGGGATCGTTCGCGCGCCACATTCTGGGACTGGCGGAGAAAATCTGAAACGTGTTGGCGCCCAGCCCGGCAGCCGTCAAAGCGGCCTTTTCGAGCGATCCCGCAATGGAGGTGTGAATTCCGATCCGCAGATTTCCATCCTATCAGAAACCGGCAACTTAGCTGGCGCGCCCGCATCCATTCCAGTATGTGGAGAGGGGTGGTTTTGGCGCTGCTGGCGGGCACTGCGCCGTATCAACTCGGGCCCGCGCCAGGGAACCGGCTGTCGCTGGAAGTGTACAAGAGCGGGCTATGGAACGGCCGCAAGCACTCTTTCACCTTCGAGCGCTACCAAGGCTCGCTGCGTTACGATGCGGAGGCGCCGCAGAACTCCCAGGTGCACTTCACGGTGGACGCCGCGAGCATCGCGCTCCGCGACACCTGGATCAGCGAGAAGGACCGCGCCAAGATTGTCAGATTCGCGCTAACGGAGATGCTGCACGCGGACCGTCACCCGGAGCTGGAGTTTACTTCGACCCGCATCGCGCCGGCTGGAGCGGGCCAGTTCGAAGTCCAGGGCACGCTCAGCATGGCCGGCATCTCGAAGCCAATCAGCGTGCAGGTGACCCTCGGAGCGGATCTCGCAATCCAAGGCAGCGCCAAGCTGAAGATGACCGACTGGGGAATGAAACCGCCCAGCGCCGCGCTGGGGACCATCGGCACGCGCGACGAAATGAGCGTCGCCTTCGTCCTGAAGCCGGCGGTGCGCTAAGCCGGCGGCGGAGCCCCATCGCCCACCTGTGCGCTGGGCGAGGTCAACTGTTTGATCTCCTTGAGCAGAGCGGCGGCCAGCGAAACCACCAGGGGGCCCAGGAGAATCCCCAGGGGGCCGAAGGCATACGCTCCGCCGATGGCAGCCAGGGCAATGAGCATGGGGTGCTGCTTGGCGCGCGCGCCGACCAGAAACGGCCGCAGCACGTTCTCTACGGATCCCAGCAGCAGGAGGGACCACAGACCCAGGAACAGCGCCTTCCAGTAAGCGCCCATCAAGAGGAAAGCGATCACGACCGGCGCCCACACCAGTGAGGCGCCTACCAATGGGACGACCGAAGCCAACCCGCCCAACGCGCCCCAAAGCACGGGAGACCGAACGCCGACCAGCCAGAATCCCAGGATCAGCAGCAGGCCTTGCCCCGCCATGGAGGCGAATACCCCGGTCACGATCCCGACCACCGAATCGCGCACTGTTCGAAGAAGGCTGGCGGTGGTGCGAGCATCGAGTGGTGTCAGGGCGGCCAGCCGTACCGCACAGTCTTCCCCGTAGCGCAGCAGGAAATAGAGGAAGATGGTCACCAAGAGGAACGTAACGGCTGCGCTTGTTACTCCGCCCACGGCGGCGCCGGCCTTGCTAAGCAGATAGCCGCTGACCGCTTTCATGCGGTCGATGAGCTCCGTCCGAATGGCTTCCTTGTCGACGGGTAGCCGGGTGGCCAAGGCGCCGGCGACGCGGTCGGTGGTACCGGCGACCAGCGCCGGCCAGCCACCCTGCTCCAGGGATCGCTGGCTCAGGGCGTTGTAGGCGGAGGTCAGTTCCCGAGTGAGCGTGATTCCCGCCAGCGCGAGCAGGATTCCCAGCAGGGACACGGTCACGAACGTAGTCAGGAATGTCGCGAGGCCGGGCCTGTGGAGGCGCTGGCTGAGCCATTCCTTCACCGGATACATTACGATGGCGATCACCGCCGCCAGAATGAACGAGGTGATGAACGGCGACGCCATCAGGAACAGGAGTGGAAGCAGCACTGCCAGCAGGACAGCGAGAAAGACGAGAGGTCCTCGGTGGGGCATTGGAATACATCTTGGCGCAAATGCGCCGCAAGGGCAACCGCGCCACCGCCGGCGTGCGAGGGAAACGGGCTATCCGGCCAGCGCGCCTTGGGAGCCGAAGCCGAACGAAGCGTGTTCCACGGCCATGGGCTTGCGCAGGGTCGGCGGAAAGATCACGCGGGCGGATTTTTCGCCGCACTCGCACAGGCCCTCCGCCTGGCGCACGATCAACCCGGTGAGCACGCGCAGCATGGGATAGCGCAGGCCGGCCAGCGAGGTCAGCACCAGCTCCCCGCCGCCTTTTCCCGCAGTCTCGGTGACGGCGCACTCGGCGTTCACGTGCAGTCCCGAATGCGCTTCGCACTCCCAGGCCAGCAACTCGTCGTCCAAGCCGCGCACTTCCTCGAAGACCGGGACTTCGAAGTCCCTCCAGAGCGCGTCGCGCTCGGCATCCCGCAGCAGCCCCAGATCGACGCGGCTGTGGACCGTCGCGCGCCGCACCGTCCGGGCCAGCGACACCTGGCCGGACCGTACGCCGGCGGCCAGACGCTGTAATGCTCCGAATCTGCCGGCCACCGAACGCACGCGGAAACCGAGCCTGCGCCGCCATCTATTTGGCGCCGCTTCCGGCCGCTCGTTCCGCAGGGCGGCCGCCGCGGGCGCCGCACGGTTGTGGAAGCTCTCCCGGCGCTCGACCAGGGCGCTCAAGTCGACGCAAGGCAGCCGCGCCAGCCCCTCCTCGATCCCCCGCAAACCATCCACCTCGGCGGCGGTAGCCAGGTGGGCCGCAGCCAGCCGGGGCGAGTAGTACTCGGTGTTCCGCGCGGCCCGCAAGACATCCTGGAATCTCCCCAGCCGCGGGTCGGACTTGGTCCTCTTCACGCAAGTGAGCAGTATCATGTTTTACCTAAGGGAGTGTGCGCGGCGCGCTAGAATTCTCAGGCCGTGGAAACGGGTGAGTACTACGGTACGGCCACGCCGCCGCCGCGGCCGTAGCGGTTCAGGATGGAAGCGCAGGTCTGAAGCAAACCGGCCACCGCGATCCACACTTGCCAGTGCGAGAACAGACCACTGGAAATGGCGAACTCACCCGCCCACTTGAGATCGGCGCTGAGCCGCCACACGCCCAGAGCCAGCGCCCCGACCGCCGCGGGCGTCAACAGCGCCGCAGCCACGGAGGCAAGTTCGCGGTTGCGGGCCAGAGCGCTTCCGAATCTCGGCCCCACCCGCAGGCGTATCTTCAGCTTCATCGTTCACCCTGCGAGAGACGTGCCCCCAATCACCTAATTTACCACGAGCCAGGCCGCGCCACGCAGCGGATACACTGGAATCAAATGGCCCCTGCAACGCACGAAGAGCAACACTTCACGGCATCCGCGGCGGTTCGCGACGTAGTGATCGGGATGTCGGATGGGCTCACGGTCCCCTTCGCGCTGGCCGCCGGGTTGTCCGGCGCCGTCGACAAAACCAGCCTGGTGGTAATCGCCGGTCTGGCCGAGATCGCCGCCGGATCGATCGCCATGGGCCTGGGCGGATACCTGGCCGCGCGCACCGATTTCGAGCACTACCAGGCCGAGCTGGAGCGGGAATACCGCGAGATCGAGGAGCTCCCCGAGGAGGAGGAGAAGGAAGTGGCGGCGGTGATCCGCGGCTACGGGCTCAGCCAGGAGCAGGCCGCGCCGGTGGTGGCCGCCATCCGCTCCGATCCCAAGCGCTGGGTGGACTTCATGATGCGCTTCGAACTCGGCCTGGAGGCGCCCGACCCCGGCCGCGCCGTGCGCAGCGCGCTCACCATCGCGCTCTCCTACCTGGTGGGCGGGATGATTCCGCTTTCCCCGTACATGCTGGTCCACCGCGTGATCGCCGGACTCTGGATCTCGGTCGCGATCACGCTGGTGGCGCTGTTCGCGTTCGGCTACGGCAAGGGACGGCTCACGGGCATCCACCCGTTGCGTGGCGGCTTCCAGACGGTGGTCATCGGAGGCCTCGCCGCCGCGGCCGCCTTCGGCATCGCGCGTCTGATCTCTTAAACCTCTATCCGTGTATTCGCAAAATGGGCCGGTGCGTGCCTAAACCCGCCCACTTGCGGTCCACGTACCATCACGGTCAAAATGCAACACAACACGGCGACAGAGGGCAACAAAGTCGTCGCGAGAGAGGTCGCTTTTGGCGTCGTTGGTCCGCCATGCACACACCTTGAAATCCGCCTCGCCGAGCCCGTCGCCGACGTGATCGATGGTCGGGAGAAGTGCCAGCGTCGCTTTGTACTGGCGTTTTCTTCCTTTGGATTCCGCGTTGCTGTACTGGCCAACCAGCGACCAGTCCAGAGGCTCACCCGTGTAGTGGTCCCGCCCGTCGGAGTGAACGACCGCCCTATGAATCGCCATCCTGTAATCTTCACCAGTCACCGCGGTGTTTCCGCGCTGTCTGTCGCGCTTGACGTGGGCGGCCGCTCTGCCGCGGAGCCACTTTTCGAATTGCGCTTGCGTGAGTGTTGAAGACAGAAACTCGGGAACCTGATACTTACAGACGCGGCGCTTGGGCACCCTCTTCACCTCTTTTCGGACAACACCAGACGCAGCAGCGGAAGGGGTTCGGTAGGGAAGCCCATCCGGGCTGTCATGGTTTGTACAAACTCCCGAAGATAGGGCCAAACCGCCAAAACCGCATGGCCTTTCCGGAAGGCCTCAAGTTCGAGCTTGGATGCGGGCTTCGCCCGATCTGCGAAGCGGTATCGCGCTAGGAAGGTCGCCTCGATGTGGAACGCCAAGGGGTCGTCGCAGGCCACCCGAAGCGTGACCGCGAAATCCACCCCTGCCGCATCTGTATGGTCCACTTCGGAATCGATGTCCGCGCTCAGCCGGACTGGTTCGACAGCCTGGAGAGGCGGGCCGGCGCCCGCAGTCTCGGACTTGTAAAGCGAAATGTCCTGCAACTGCAACTTGGCTTGCAGGGCTGCGGCCCGCTCGATCTCTCGTTTCTTGAGTGCGATTGTGAAATCCATATCGTCAGGCCGCCGCCAGCTGTACAGCGGATACTGCCGGCGCGTTTCGGTACGAGAAAATCGGCCGGACGTTGCTCATCGCCGTGAATGAGCAGAGCGGCGCGTGCGCGCCGGGCCGTTTTACTCCTGCAACGCCCAATCGGGCTCCGAGCGCCCCGAGAACCCTGGCCAGGGTCTGCACACTCGGGTTGCCCTTCTCCGAGAGCGCCCGGTACAGGCTCTCGCGATTCAGGCCGGAACGTGCAGCGACCCTAGCTACACCCCCCTGTGCCTGGGTGACGTTGCGCAACGCAATCAGGAAGATTCTCGGGTCTGGCTCGTCAAGCGCGGCATTCAGATAAGCGCGCGCCCGTTCCTCGTCTTTCAGCATGTCCGTCAGAAGATCGTCGTACGATGCGCTTCTAGGCATCTGGCCTCCCCCGGTAGTCGGCTAGGTATTCTCTCGCGCGGCGAATGTCCCGTTGTTGACTGGCCTTGTCCCCACCGCAAAACAGGACCACGGCCGACTTGCCTTCTACCGTGAAGTAAACCCGGTATCCCGGACCAATATCGATCCGCAGTTCGGATAGTCCCTTTCCCAAGGAGCGAGCGTCTCCAAAATTGCCCAAACGTAAACGCTCCAGGCGAATCTGCACTCGTGCCGCGGCATCTCGATCCGGCAAGGAGCACAGCCACTCCGCGAATGGACGTTTTCCATTCGCCGCGACGTAGTGCCGCAACGAGTACTGGTCCGCCTGCATCCAAAAGGCATCCAATGGTCAATTGTAGCGTATCGGCTACAACGGGTCAAGCGCCGTGCCGGGTCAGCTTCCGGCCAGCGCCTCGATGGTGCGCGGCGCGCTGCCTTCGAAGCGGTTGTTCACGAAGATGAAGGCCGCGCGGCGGTCGTTGAGGGAGTTCTCGATCAGGTCGCGCAGCGCCTGCCGGCCCGCGGGGTTGGGATCCTTGATTTCCTGGTAGGGCGAAAAGAGCCGGACGGCGTTCTCGTAACTCCGCCCCCGGCGCAGCAGCGCGCGGCACACCGTGTGTTCCGCCGTGAACGCGTCCGGCAGTTGGAGCTGCTCCCCAAGTTCCGGCATGCGGCTCCAGGCGTTGAAGACGTGCGCCACGCCGTGGTTGCGCAGGCATGCAAAGTAATCGCCGCCGAGGTACTCCCGGTTGCGGATCTCGACCGAGTAGCGGAACTGGCGCGGAATCGCCGCCAGAAACCGGTCCAGATCCCGCAGGAATTCGCGCGCCTCTGGGTAGGCCACCCGGGAGAACGCGCCGAACTCCAGAATCAAGGTCGCGATCCGCTCGCGATACGGAAGCAGCGGGCCCAGGAAGAGTTCCTCAAAGAGCGCGGCGTCCAGAAACGAAGAGTTGGCCAGCCCGCCGCGGGCGCCGTAGCGCGCGTGCGACGGGAACACCTTGGCCGTGATCTGTTCCGGCACTTTGAAGGCGAAGCGCAGCGTCTCCGGGGCCGAGAGGAACAGCCGCCGCCAATAATCGTCGGACGGGAACTGGTAAAAGGAGAAGTCGCCGCAGACGATGGGGAACGTCTGGGCGTATTCGGCCAGGCACTCCGCTTCGAACCGTTTCTTCGAGAAGCCGCCGCGCGTGAGGTAGCGCTCGCGGCTGTAGATCTGCCCGATCCAGCCTTCGTATTTCCAGGAGCTCGTGCCGATCCAGATCCGCCGTTCGGCCAGGCGGCTTAGGGCCCCGGCGAGGCGCTGGCGGTCAAAAGGCTCCCTCTGGTCGAACAAGGGCGTGGTGGACATGCGTGCAGGCCCGCTCGGCTATGATAGTAACATCATGAGCGATCTCTCCGAGCTGTTGGAGCGCTTCCGCAGGGGGCCCGAACTGGTCGCGGCGGTGATGACCGGGGCGGCGGGGCCGGAACTGGATTTCGTGCCGGAACCCGGAAAGTGGAGCGTGCGGCAAATCGTGGCGCACCTGGCCGATGGCGAGATCGTGGCGTCGGACCGGTTCCGGCGCGTGATCGCGGAGGAGAATCCCACGCTGGTGTGGTTCGATCAGGACGCCTGGGCGGCCAATTTGAACTACCCGCGCCGCAAGACCTCCGAGGCGCTGGAGACTCTCCGCCGCCTGCGGGCGGAGAACTACGAACTGCTCAAAGAGCTTCCGGAGGCGGCGTTCGCGCGCAGCGGCACGCACAGCCGGTTTGGCGTCATGACCCTGGCCCGGCTGCTGGAGGACTACGCCAAGCACGTGGAATCGCACGCGCGGCAGATTAAGGAAGTCCGGGACAGGTGCCGCGAAGCCCGGCAGCAGGCCGGCGGCCAGTCGTAGCAGGCCGCTGAAAAAGTCAATTCGGTGGCCCGAAGAGGACAAGCTAAAGCATGTCCCACACGAGCAGTCAACGGCTTACGGCCCCACGTAGGGTAAGCTTCAGCTTGCCCCGGGACTTTTTCAGCAGCCTGCTAAGTGAGTGCATGCGGCTGCCGCTCAAGCCACTAGCCGCGGCTGTCCTGGCGATAGGGAGCGCGGCTGCCCAGCCGGCGGCCTCCGAAGAAGCCCGCGCGCTGGCCAAACGCGTGCCCGCCAGCGAGGTCCTCACCTACAACATCGAGTGGCGCTTGGTGCATGCCGGCAACGCCCGGCTCACCTGGAGCGCCGGCCCCTCCGGGGGATGGAATGCCAGCTTGGCGCTCGAATCCGTGGGCCTGGTTTCGCGGCTGTACAAGGTCCACAACGAGTATGAAAGCGTTCTCAACGGCCGCCTGTGCGTCGCCAGCACGCTGTTGAAGGCCAGCGAGGGATCCAAACGCCGCGAGACCCGCGCGACCTTCGACGGCGAGCGCAAGAAGGCCAGCCTGCTCGAGCGCGACTTGGTGAAGAATACCACCTTCAGCCAGGAGATCGAGATCCTCCCCTGCGAGCACGACGTGATCGGAGCGCTGTACGAGCTGCGCACCATGGACGTCGAGCCGGGCCAATCCGTCCAGATCCCGATCAGCGATGGGAAGAAGGCCGTGCTGGGCCGAGGGGAAGCGCAGGAACGCGAGACGCTGAAGATCGCCGGCGTCACCTACCAGACCATCCGCTACGAAGCGTTCCTGTTCAATAATGTCCTGTACCGCCGCTCGGCCAGGCTCTTCCTGTGGCTCACCGACGACGAGCGCAAGCTGCCGGTGCAGATCCGTGTGCGGATGCCGTTCTACGTGGGCACCGTGACGCTCCAGCTCAAGAAGCCGTGACGGCGCGGGCGGGCGAGTTTCCAGGCCGTCCTCGTGCCAGAATGGAAGTATGCGAGCCAGGCTGACCATTCTGCTGCTGGGGCTATCGTTCTTGCTCCCGGCGCAGACCAATACCAAGATGACCGTCGAGCAACTGGTCAGCTTCATCCATTCTTCCATCGAACGCAAGCAGCTCGACAAGGATGTTGCGAACTACCTGCGCAAGGTGACGCTCAGCCAGCGCCTGGACGAAGCAACCCTGGAGGAGCTGCGGAGCCGGGGCGCCGGACCGAAAACCGTGGAAGCCCTGGCCGCGCTCCGGGTCGCCTCCAAGGATCTGCCCGCACCGCCGCCGCCCAAAGAGGAGCCGGCGGCGCCTCCGCCCGCTCCAATGTCTCCGCCCAGCCAGGCAGAGCAGAGCAAGGCGCTAAGCGCGGCCCGCGAATACGCGCTGGGCTATTCGAAGAACCTCCCGAACTACCTCTGCACGCAGGTGACCCGCCGCTATGTGGACCCCAGCGGAACGGAGTATTGGCACCAGGAGGACGTGCTCACCGCGCGGCTCACCTACTTCGAGCAGAAAGAGACCTATAAGCTGGTCATGAAGAACAACCAGGTGGTCACGCAGGACGTGGCTTATCAATCGGTGGGCGGTTCCATCTCGACCGGCGAGTTCGGCAGCATGATGAAGGAGATGTTCGATCCGGCCACCGAGGCGGATTTCCACTGGGAGCGCTGGGGAAAGCTGCACGGCCGCATCGTGCACGTATTCAATTACCACGTCGCCCAGGAGAACTCGAGATGGCACGTCACCTACGAGAAAACCGACGACATCGTCCCGGGCTATCACGGGCTGGTCTTCGTCGACCGGGACACGTCCATGGTGCTGCGCATCGTCTTCGAGGCGGAGCTGCCGCTGACCTTCCCGATCCAGCAGGTGACCGACACGCTGGACTACGACCTGGCGCCCATCGGGGCTTCTCAGTTCATGCTGCCGCTGAAGGCCGTGCTGAGAATGCGCCAGGGAAAGTTCCTGGTCAAGAACGAAGTCGAGTTCCGCCTGTACCGCAAGTTCACCGCCGAGACGGAGATCAAGTACGACACGACGCCGGAACCGCTGCCCGCGAGTAAGACCGAGGAGCAGCCGCCCAATCAGACTCCGGCGGCGCCGGCCACGCCGCGCTGATCCAGGGGCACGAATTCGCGGCGCGCGCTGCCGAGAAATACCTGGCGGGGGCGCGCGATCTTCTGCGCGGGGTCGGCGAGCAACTCCTGCCACTGCGCCAGCCAGCCCGCGTTACGGCCGATGGCGAACAGCACGGTGAAGATCTCGGGCTGGAATCCCATGGCCTGGTAGATGATCCCGGAGTAGAAATCGACGTTGGGATACAGCTTGCGCTTCACGAAGTACTCGTCCTCGAGCGCGATTTTTTCGAGCGCGATGGCGATGTCCAGCTTGGGGTTGCGGCCGGTCACCGCGAAGACCTGCTCGGCGATCCGCTTGATGATGCGGGCGCGCGGGTCGTAGTTCTTGTAGACCCGGTGGCCGAAGCCCATCAGCTTGCACTCGCCCGCCTTCACCTTCTGGATGTAGGCGGGAATGTGATCCGTGGAGCCGATCTCGTCGAGCATCTTCAGCACTTCTTCGTTGGCGCCGCCGTGCAGCGGGCCGGAGAGCGCGGCGATAGCGCCGGCCATGGTCATGTACGGATCGGCGAACGAGCTGCCGATGGCGCGCATGGCGTTGGCCGAGCAATTCTGCTCGTGGTCGGCGTGCAGGATGAACAGCACGTCGAGCGCCCGCGCCAGCACCGGGTTGGCCTGGTAGTTCGGCTCGTCCTTCTTCCAAAGCATGCTCAGGAAGTTCTCGGTATAGCTGAGGCTGGGGTCGGGGGGAACGATGGGCAGCCCCAGGCTGTGCCGGTAGGCGTAGGCGGCCAGGGTCGGCACCTGGGCCAGGAGGCGGACAATCTGGAGGCGCCGCACCGCCGGGTCGTGAACGTTCTTGGCTTCGGGGTAATCGCTGGACAGCGCCGCCACCAGGCTGGCCAGCACGCTCATGGGATGCGCGTCCCGGCGAAAGCCCTCGAGGATTCGCGGGATGTCGTCGGGGACCGCGGCGTGACTGGCGATCTCGCAGGTCCAGTCCTCGAGCTGGGACTCCGTGGGCAGCTCGCCGTTCAGGACCAGCCAGGCGGTCTCGAGATACGTGCAGTGCTCGGCCAGTTGGTCGATCGGGTAACCGCGATATTGCAGGATTCCTTTGTCGCCGTCGATGAACGTGATGCGGCTTTCGCAGCTAGCGGTGTTCATGAAGGCGGGGTCGTAAGCGATCAGCCCGAAGTCTTCGGGCGAAGTCTTGATCTGGCGCAGGTCCATCGCACGGATGGCGCCGTTCTTGACCGGGAGCGTGTAAGAAACACCGGTCCGGTTGTCGGTGATGGTCATGGAATCTTCAGGCATGAGCGTCCCTTTTCTAGCTGAATTTGGCTACGGCAAACACCAACCCACTCCGGGTCGATTATAGACCCGGCACTGGAAAAGTACAAACGACCGGAATATCCCCCGGCCAGTTACCACTCCAGGCCGCGGGCCTTCAGCTCCCGCTCGATCTGGGCGGCGTTCTCGAAGCGCACCGCGTCCAAGCCAGCCTGCCGGGCCGCCTCGACATTTGACGGGATATCGTCGGTGAAGAAACATTCCCCGGCGCGGCAGGCGGCGCGGTCGATGGCGGCCTGGAAGATCCGGGCGTCGGGCTTGGCGGCGCCCACCTGGTAGGAAAGGACGTAGTCGTCGAAGTGGCCCAGCAGCGGGTACCTTTCGCGGACCCAGGGGAAGTGAATGGCGTCGGTGTTCGACAGCAGCAGCATCCGATAGCGGCGCCGCAATCCTTCGAGCAGGCGCTCGGATACCAGGGTCTCCGGCAGGAAGATGCTGCTCCACAGCTCGCGGAACCGGGCGAAGTCGACCTCCAGGCCCAGCACCGCCGAGAGGCGCGCGGCGAACTCCTGGGGCGGGATCCGGCCCACTTCGAAGGGCGGGACCAGGCCGGAGGCGGCCATGCGCTGCGGAATCTCCCCCGGAGGATACGGACAATACGGACCCAGCGCCGCATAGCCGCGGGCCAGATCGAAGGGCACGATGACGTTCCCCAGATCGAAGATGACGGTTTTGACGTGAATTACCAGCGCGTCGAGCGCCCCTCCTACGATCACGACCGCGGCAGCGTTTCCATCTTAAGCCTGCGGCTGCACGTGGGGCCGTGAGGGGTGGGGCCGGCCTCCGTCCTGTCAGGGGCCGGAGGCGGCGACGGGACCCGCTGTGAACTTGCGATAGTCCCGGAATTCGGTTTCGTTGAGGGTGCAATGCCCGGTGGGGCGCTCGCAGGCCAGGGCCCCGCCGTGGACTGGCAGAAGGTAGGTGTTGCCCTCAACGCGCACGAAGCCATAGTCGAGCTTGAATTCGGCCTCCTTGACAGGGAAGCTGTCCGACATTGGCCCGGTTCGCTGCTCAATGCGGAGAACGCGGTGAGATTCCTTGTCGATCCAGACTGCACCGGTATAGGCCGGGGTCTCATACCGGCCGCCCGGCGCCGAAATCCCCCAGGACGAGTTCGGCTGGCGGACGTTGAAATGGTACAAGTACGCCGGCCGGCCCGTGATCTGGGCCTCGCCGGTTGGGGTGAATTCGGCGGCGGTTCTCGGCGAGAGAAGGGTCTTTAGCATGCTTACGAATTCGCCGCTGGACCAGCTGCCTGTCTTCCAGACCGACGCGCGGATCGGCTTGCCATTCAGACGGATGTTCCGGTAGTCCTCCTTGCCGTCCACACTGACGACCTCGGCGCTCACCACGTCCACTTTCGTCCAATGGGCAGGCATTCCTTTGCTGACATACCGCGTCGTGACTTGACTGACGGTGAGGTTCGGAAGATCCGCCGCGAGCCTGTCCGCGGCGGTGCGGGCCTCCGCCACAACCGCGTCCAAGGTCTGCTTCGGGCCAGCGGTGGAATCGGCGCCGACCGGCGGCGAGGGCGCTGTTCCAGCAGACGTCTGGCTGCGGCCGGCAGGCGCCGCGATCAGCACGGACAGGAAAAGCGCGCTTGCACCTTTGAGCTTTGCCCTTCGAGCCACGAACACCTCCGCACATCTCATCCGCGGTTTCCTTTTTGGCCTCGCGGCCGACATCAGCATACCACAAGGGGTCTGTCTTGGAGCCACGGCCCTAATACCCCACGCTCCAGGTCCCGCACCCAGGGCCGCTTACCACTCCAGGCCGCGGGCCTTCAGCTCCCGCTCGATCTGGGCGGCGTTCTCGAAGCGCACTGCGTCCAGGCCGACCAGCTTGGCCGCCTCGACATTTGACGGGATATCGTCGGTGAAGAAGCATTCCTCGGCCTGGCAGGCGGCGCGCTGGATGGCGGCCTGGTAGATCCGTGCGTCGGGCTTGGCGGCGCCCACCTGGTAGGAAAGGACGTAGTCGTCGAAGTGGCCCAGCAGCGGGTACGTTTCGCGGACCCAGGGGAAGTGAATGGCATCCGTGTTAGAGAGCAGCAGCATCCGGTAGCGGCGCCGCAATCCCTCGAGCAGGCGCTCGGATATCAGGGTCTCCGGCAGGAAGATGCTGCTCCACAGCTCGCGGAACCGCGCGTAGTCGACATCCAGGCCCAGCACCGCCGAGAGCTGCGCGGCGAACTCCTGGGGCGGGATCTGGCCCACTTCGAAGGGCGGGACCAGGCCGGAGGCGGCCATGCGCTGCGGAATCTCCCCCGGAGGATACGGACAATACGACCCCAGCGCCGCATAGCCGCGGGCCAGATCGAAGGGCACGATGACATTTCCCAGGTCGAAGATGACGGTCTTAATCAATGCCGGGCGCCCCCTCTCAGTGTATGTGGTGCGCGCCCCGCGGCGCACGCGGGGGAGGCGCTTAATGTGGCGCGCGCCCCGCGGCGCTGAACCGGGAGGTGTCAAGCCTCGATAGAAATGTCCCCCTCTCCACCTCGATAGAAGTGTCCCCTTCTTCTCACTCCAGAATCGGAGCGGCGTGGTGTGGAAAACCTGGTTTTGGTTTTCCACCACCCGCCGCGGCC
>JBKQQG010000084.1:0-83624 GCA_052144455.1 Bryobacteraceae bacterium | reverse complement strand
TCGACAAACACAACGACAGCCCGAAGCCCTTCGTTTGGACTGCCAAAGCTTGCGATGTTTTGGAGAAGGTCAGGCGTGCCCGCGCGGCGCTGGATAATCGTTGATCTGCTTGCCGCAGACCACTAGGGCGTTTGGACTACAACATGTCGGACCGGAGCCACCTGTCCTTCGATATCCGGCGTACCGATTACAGCCAGACTAAGAACGTGTATTTCGGCAACGATGCGGAGGGATCCGTCCTGTTCCGCCAGAACTGGGGAGGATCGCTCGACGAAGTCTACTCGCTGTCCCCAACGACGGCGCTGAATGTGCGGCTGAACTTCACGCGAATGTACGAGGCGCACGCGTTGCCCAGCACCGGTTTCGATCCCACTTCGCTGGGTTTCCCGTCGTATATGGCGGCCAGCTCCGTATACCCGCAATTGCCCATCATGGCGCTCACCACGTTCCAGGCGCTCGGCGCCAGCAGCGCGAATCAACTTCCGTCACAGTCGATTCAGTTCTTTGGCGACGTGGTAAAGCAGATCGGCAACCACAGCCTGAAGGTCGGGGCCGATATACGGCAAATGCGGCTGAACGTAATTCAGTACGGGAACTCCACGGGCACTTTCACGTTCGGCAACACCTACGACCGGGCTTCGAGCAGTGCGTCCTCGACCGTCGCGCAGGGCCAGGACCTCGCTTCGTTCTTGATGGGTCTTCCCACGGCGGATTCGTACGATATCAACACGTCCGCCTCGATGTACCAGTATTACTTCGCAGGCTTCGTTCAGGACGACTGGAGAGTCAGGAAGAACTTGACGGTGAACCTCGGCTTCCGGTGGGATTACGAACTGCCCTGGAGCGAGACTTACGCCAGGACCGTGAACGGTTTCGATTCGACCGACGCCAATCCGCTGGCGACCGCCGCCATCGCGGCGTACGCAGGGCACCCCATCGCCCAGATTCCCGTGGGAAGCTTCGCGGTGCCGGGTGGGCTGACCTTCGCCAATTCCGGGAACCCGGGCGCCTACCAGATCACTTCGCGGATGGTAAGCCCGCGGGCGGGCTTCGCGTGGTCGCCGGACCTGTTCCACAGCAAGACCGTCATCCGCGGCGGCTTCGGCATTTTTGTCCAGCCGCTCACCATCGATAGCCTATCGCTGAGCGGCCCCTTGCTAAGTTCGACCAGCTCGGCTTTCTCGACCAACCCCCTGGTCAATCAGGAAGGCTTCAGCCAGACCACGTCGGTATCGGTGCCGGGCACTGTCGTGACTCCGCTGGCCACGCTGGCCAATCCCTTTCCCAGCGGATTGCTGTCCCCCGCCGGCGCTTCAAACGGGCTGGCCACCTTCGAAGGACAGGCCGTCACGTTCCTGGCGCCGCAAATGCAAAACCCGTACTCGATCCGTTGGGACCTCGACATCCAGCAGACCCTCCCGAAGAACATGATGCTGGAGATTGCGTATGTGGGCAACCACGGCGTGCATCTGCCCGTACCGCAGACGCAACTGAACGCCATTCCAACTCAGTACCTCAGCACGCTGCCGATACGCGATGCCACAGTGAACAGCGCGCTTTCGGGTTCCACGGCCAACCCCTTCTCCGGGCTGAGCACCACGCTGAATACCGCTACCACGAGTGTCGCGCAGCTCCTGGCGCCTTATCCGGAATTCCCTGTCGGCACGAGTTCCAGCGGCTGGAACGGCGGTGGCGGTGTGCTTGAAGAGAACGCGACCATTGGGGAATCGTTTTTCCACGCCCTCAACGTGCGTCTGCAGAAGCGCCTTTCCGGCGGGCTGGTGTTCACAGGAAACTACATGTTCTCGCGGCTGATTGAAAAGGACACCTGGCTGAATCCGGGCGATCTCGAGAAGCGCATTTCCCCCTTCGATCACACCCACCATTTCGTCTTCGCGACCAGCTATGAGCTGCCGTTCGGCCACGGGCGCCGCTTCAACCTCGGGCCGCGCTGGGCGGATATGGTGGCCGGCGGCTGGGCGCTGAATGGCATCTACACGTTCGAGACGGGGGCTCCCATCGTGTGGTCGAATGGCAGCACGTCCACTCCCGGCGATTACGTCTTCTACGGAGGACCGGGAGCCTTGACCGTCGACCCGAGAGATACCAGCAGCCCTGCGTTCAACACCGCGCTATTCGCCACCAATTCGACCCAGACCTTCGCGTACCACATCCGGACGTTCTCGACCACATTCCCGAATCTCCGCGCGGATGGGACCAATCAGCTCGACATGTCGGTACTGAAGAAGTTCCTAATCAACGAGAGCACTTACCTTCAGCTTCGTCTGGAGGCTTTCAACCTGATGAACCATCCGTTATTTGCGGCCCCGAACGTCACCGCGACGAATGGCAGTTTCGGGCTGATCACCACGCAGTTGAACCGGTCGCGCGCACTGCAAATCGGGGCGCGGTTCGTGTTCTGACGCTTCCGGCGGCAATAGGCCACGCCGGCCGGCCGCAGTGCGCGGCGGCCGGCGTGGCTCTCCAACCTGCTTAGTGGTCCGGCTTCCGGCTCGCGGGCGCCGCACAATCCCACCCGTCGCCGCCCCGAAGGAAAACCTCGGGCGCGAAGGCGGCCGCCGCCTCCGGCGCGAGGATTCGGGCCCAAGCGACGCGGGCCGCCGCCTCGGCGCCGGGACCGGCCGAACCGAATTCCGCGAACCAGGCGGTTTTTTCGTTAGCGGCGTTTCCCCAGTTGTCCCAGCCTTCGGGACGAATATGGCCGCCCATCCGGCAGTTGAGGAAGACGACGCGCGCGCAGGAGCGCCAGGGCCGGCCGAGAAACACGTTGGGCCCTTTCGGGAGCGGCGGCGAGCCACCAGGCGCGGTCAGTCTGCAATCGCGAAAAACGAAGCCCGTGGGATCGTCGGGCCGGGTCCTGCGGTGGGCTGCGATGCAGCCGCCGCCGCGGCTGTGAATCTCGCAGCCATCGAAGACTGCGGCGGCATTGCCGAAGATGAAATCGACGCGGCCCTCGATGAAACAGTCCCGGTAGTATTGCCGCCCCGATGCCGCGTAGAGCGTATCCTGCCATCCGGACAGCCGGCAGTTGCGAAACACCGCGCGGTCGGAGTGGATCGAGAGGGCAACCGCCTGCGTTCCGGTTCCGAAGCTGTTCTCGAACGAGATGTTCACGGCCTCGAAAGCGGGTCCGTCCACTTCGACGACCGGGCTGAAGAAGGTTCCGCCGGCGGCCGCCGCACCCACGCTGTAGGTGATGACCGTGGAAGCGGCGTCGCTGCCCGCCAGGGTCACGCGCGGTGCGTCCTGCGGGATCTTGACGCGCTCGCGATACACGCCCGGCCGGATCTCGAGAATCACGCGGCCGACGTTCTCAGGGGGATGGTCCAGAACGTGATCGACGGCTCTCTGGATGGTCTGGAAGTCGCCGCCGCCATCGGCCGCGACCACGGCGCGAATGGTTTCGGCCGCCGGCGGGTTCGGCATCGGGGGCACAGCCGCGGGCAGCCCAGCCGCCGCCAGGAACTCTCTCCGGGTAGGCATGACAGACAGCTTGCCAGAGGACTCGCGCTTCGTCAAGCGGCGTCCGTCGATCCCAGCTTGGCCTGCAAGAGCTTGGCGATGGCCTCGGTGAGCGGGCGCGGGAAGTGCGTCTGCGCCATGGCCAGCGCCTGCCTGCGAACCAGCCGGCCGCCCGCCACCCGGAAAGTCTGGAACGCGTTCGACCCGCGCAAGGCGAACTCCGGAAGGATCGAATAGCCGAAACCCGCTTCGACCAGCCGCTTGATGGCCTCCGTGTCGTCGGCCTCCATGACCACCCTCAGGCTCACCCCGGCCTCCTTGAAGAACCGGTCGATGATGGATCGCATGTTGCTCCTCTTCGGGTACAGCAGGAAGGGCATGTGCGCCAGGGTGGCCGGTGGAAGGACGACGGTGGTCTTGGAGCGGGTTCGCGCGGGCAGGGGGCGCAGTCCCAACAGTTCCTCGTCGTACAGCGGAAGGATCCGCAGCCTCTCCTCGGGGTAGGGCAGGGAAATCAATCCCAGGTCGAAGCGCCGGTCCAGCAACCCGGCCACGATTTCCTCGGTGGCGGCCACGGTCACTGCGATCTCCGCCTGCGGGAATCGCTTGCGCACCAGGCGCAGCGGCTGGCCCAGGCGGCGAATCAGCGCCGTGGCGCCGGTGGCGAAGTGAAAGGGGCGGGTGTCCTTGGCCGAATCGCTCTCAAAGGCGTGGACGATCTCCCGGAATTGCTCGAGCAACCGCCGGGCATGCTCGGCCAGCCGAAAGGCGTTGGGCGTGGGCACGATCCTCTTTCCGGAGCGCACGAACAGCTCCGTGCGCAACTCCTCGGAGAGACTGCGAATCTGAACGCTGATGGCCCCGGGCGACAAGTGGACTTTCTCGGCGGCTCTAGTGACGCTCGAGGACTCCATGACAGCCAGGAAGAGCTCAAGCTGGTGGATATCCATAGGGGTGCCTCCCGCCGGCAGGTCACCGAGCGCGGGACCTGCCGATCATTCAATCTTACTAAACGTTGCGTTCCGACAATTGCGTTTGTAAGCTACGGGCAGTGCCGCTATAGTTCGCTCAGGGCCCCGGCTACGCCCGCGATCGGGTCACCGGTCCGAGATGGATCCGCCTCCGGTCCGTCACGACAGAAGGCGCTTCGACATGAGCACGAACCTGAGGCCGCCGGCCTCGAGCGAGGCCGCAGAATGGAGCGCTGCCAGGGAACCATCTCCCGCAACGCGACCGGGAACCTATGGGAGTGGCACGTCGCGCCGCTGTTGCTGGGAGACTGAGCCGTGCTGAAGCTACTGGCGTGGCTGGCAGCGGCGGCGGCATGGCAAGGCCTGGCCCAAGACTTGCGCCAGGTCGCCGAGCCCGCCATTCCTCGAAGTTGCGCCGTGCTGACGGCCAGGCTCGCCTCGCTCGGCGAAGGAACCCTGGCCGAGGCGGACGAGAACCAGCTCGATACCGGCCGCATCCAGAGCGCCCTCGACGGCTGCCCGAAGGGCCGGGCCGTCGTGCTCAAAGCCGGCCGTGAAAGGGACGCATTCCTTTCCGGACCGCTCCAGTTGCGCGACGGCGTCACGCTGCGAGTGGAGGCTGGGGCTGTCCTGTTCGGCTCGCGGAATCCGCGCGACTACGACCTGCGACCGGGTAGTTGCGGCATCGTGGACCGGGACGGCCACGGCTGCAAGGCGCTGATCGGCGGGGATCGCGTGGCCCACGCCGCGGTGATGGGCGATGGGGTCATCGATGGCCGGGGATGGGCCCGGCTGATCGGAACCAGCGTCACCTGGTGGGAACTGGCGGAGCGGGCGCGGGCCGGCGGCTTTCAAAACTGCCCCCGCCTGATCGTGCTTTCGTACAGCAGCGATTTCACGCTCTACCGGATCACCCTCAAGAACTCGGCCAACTTCCACGTCTATTTCGAAGCCGGAGACGGTTTCACCGCCTGGGGCGTTGTCATCGACACGCCGGAAACCGCCCGCAACACCGACGGCATCGATCCGGCAGGCTCGAAGAACGTCACCATCGCTCATTGCTACATCCACACGGGCGACGATCAAGTGGCCATCAAGGCATCCGCCCATTCATCTCACATCACCGTCGCGCATAACCACTTCTACACCGGCCACGGAATGTCGATTGGCAGCGAGACCAGCGGCGGCGCGAGCGGCATACGCATCGCGGACCTCTCGATCGACGGGGCCGATAACGGAATCCGCATCAAGTCGAACTCCGGCCGCGGCGGCCTGGTAGAAGACGTGGTTTATACCGACGTATGCATTCGCAACACGAAGAATCCCATTCTGATGGACACCGACTACGCCCACTACGGACGGGGCGGCGCCAGGATTCCGGTGTTTACCGGGATTGTCCTGCGCGACGTTCGCGTGCTGACGGATGGCCTAATTGCCCTGCAGGGCTACGACGAAACGCACCGCCTGGGCATGACGCTCGACAACGTTTACGCCGATGCGCCGCCGCCGAAGGTAGTCGCCGCGCATGCCGACCTGGTGTTGGGTCCCGGCCCGGTGAACTTCCGCCCTGGCGGAGAGGACGTCACGCTCAAGGGCGCTCCGGGAACCGGCGCTCCGAACGCCTGCCAGGACAAGTTCGTGCCCATGCCGCAGGCACGGCCCGGTCATAGATAGTCGAGCCGGGCCGGCGTAAACACGTCGATCGCCACGGAAGGCTCCAGCGCCGAGGCCTGGTGCTCCACTCCACCGCGGACCACGATGCTGTCTCCCGGGCCGGCGTCGAAGGTCCGGTCTCCTGCGGTGAACTGCAGGCGGCCGGAGACCACGTAGACCACCTGATCGTGCGGATGGCTGTGGGCTGCGCCGACCCAGCCGTTCTCCATGCGGTGCTCGACCAGGAACAACCTCTCGTTATGGGCCCCCACACGGCGCGTGAGGCCCGGCTCGGGAACGCTCGGGCGCACCTCGGCGCCCGTTACCTTGGCGACATCGGCGAATTCGTTGTTCGCTCCCATGATTCACCGGGCGAGCCAGCCTCCATCGACCACCAGAACGTGCCCCGTGATATAGTCGCTGGCCGCGGACGCCAGGAAGACGGCGGTCCCAGCCAGGTCGCGCGGAGTGCCCCAGCGGCCCGCGGGAATGCGTTCCAGGATCTGACGGCTGCGAACCGGATCGGCGCGCAGGGCGACCGTGTTGTCGGTAGCCATGTAGCCGGGCGCGATGGCGTTCACCTGGACGCCCTGGGCCGCCCATTCGTTCGCCAGCGCCTTGGTCAGTTGAGCCACCGCCCCTTTGGCGGCCGCATAGGACGGCACGAACACCCCTCCCTGAAACGACAGCAGCGAGGCCACATTGACGATCTTGCCGCTTCCCTGCGCCAGCATGTGGCGCCCCGCGGCCTGGCAGAGCCGGAACACCACGTTGAGGTTGAGCTCGATGACGTCGTTCCAGTCCCGGGCGGAGAACTCCGCCGCCGGCGCGCGGCGGATGATCCCGGCATTATTGACGAGAATGTCGATCGAGCCCAGTTCCCGGACCGTCAGCCCGGCCAGTTCCTCGGCAACCGCCGGCTGGAACAGGTCGGCCACCGCTGGGACGGCTCTGGCTCCGGCCGCGCGGACGGCCGCGCACACTTCTTCGATCCCGGTCGAGTCTTTGCCGTGGACCACCACATTCGCGCCGGCCTCCGCGAGCCCCACCGCCATGCCCGCCCCCAAGCCGGTCTGCGAGCCGGTGACCAGCGCGTTCTTCCCTTTCAAACTGAATGCATCGAAGTTCATTTCCGGCTAGCCTCGAGTCCCGACCCGCTCCCGCCGAAGCTGGGCTGTACGTTCACCACGCCGAACTGCCGGTCTTCCTTCTCCCGGTGCGCCGCCATGGCCCACAGGAAGCCGATCCGGTGGCCGGGGATGGCCACGTTGGGATGGTAGCCGGCCGGCATCAGGACGGCGTCTCCTTCGCGAACCACGGTCACCAGCTCGGGATACTCCGTGTCGTTATAGACCAGCTGAATGCCGAACGCCGGTTCGGGCATGTCGATGTAGATGTACATCTCCTCCAGCATGGCGGCATGCTCGTGCGGCGGCCAACTCGTCCAGTTTCCCGGTTCCGAGAAAGTGAACCCCACCACCAGCCGGCCTGCCTCGACGTTCTTTCCGAGCACGATATTAACCTGCCGCTGCTGGCCCGGCACACCCGCGGTGAAGGTCAGCGCCGGATTCAGCGACGCCTCCGCGCGATGGACGACTTGCAGCGGATATTGCCCCTTTACGGGGGCCGACAACTCCGCGATGTCCGCGCTCTCGCCGGCGTCGACCCGCACCTGGCGCCCGCGCGGCAGGTAGATGCCGTCGTACTGGGCCAGCAGGAAGTCTTCGCCGCCCACGCTCACGGCCGCGGAGCCGGCCAGCACGATCAAGCCCGTCTCCTGGCCGGCGGTCTTGAAAGTGACGGATTTCGTCTCGCCGCGGAGAATGATCCGCCCATAGGAGAGATGGCGATTCGCGCTGTTGGCCGGCGTCACCCAAATGTGCCGCCCGGCGCGCACATTGGTCTTTCGGAAGATCATTCTATCGGCTTGCGTCTGTGCCAGTGTGGCCATGGTGTTCTAGCTCCCGGTAGTGAAAAGTGCGCCGTTGATTCTGACATTCGCGCACGTGAGACCCTCCACGTACTCGATGATGTTCCGCTCGGCGATGTTATCGAACGTGCAATCCGCGAGCCGGAGGTCCCGGACCGGCGCGGTCCGGAATCCCCGAACCTGGAGAGCGTACTTGCTCTTTTTGCAGGTCAGGCTTTGGATGTCGATATCGTGGACATTCGGGCGCTCGGGTCCCTGCTCCCCTTCCTCGTAGTGAAAATCGATCTGGAGGACGGCCTCGGAGACCTCGCCGATTTCGATGTTCCGGAAATAGATGTGCTCGATCGTTCCGCCGCGCACCGCATTGGTCTTGAAGCGCAGGGCCTGGTTGAGGTTGGGACTGTCGAGGCGGCAGTTCTCGGCGAAGACGTTGCGCACCCCGCCGGACATCTCGCTGCCAATGGTCAGGCCGCCGTGTCCGTCTTTCATCCGGCACCCGCGGATTACAACGTTCTCGGTGGGCTTCGCCATCCGCCGCCCGTCCCGGTTGCGCCCCGCCTTGATGGCGATGCAGTCGTCGCCGGTGTCGAAGCTGCAGTTCTCGATCAAAACGTCGGTGCAGGAATCCGGATCGCAGCCGTCGGTATTGGGTCCGTGGCCCGCAATGTTGACGTTGCGAATCGCGACGTTGCTGCACAACAGAGGACTGACCTCGAACATCGGCGAGTCCTTGACAGTGACGCCTTCGAGCAGGATGTTCTTCGAGCGGCAAGGCCCGAACAGGTTCGGCCGCAGGTAATGCCCCTCTCCGAAGACGCGCTTCTCGATGGGGACATCCGTGGCGCCCATCTTAAACAACGTGTTCCGGGCGTCGTCCTGCCTGGGAGCGCCGGGGCGCCACCCGCAGTTCAATCTGGCTTTCCAGGGCCACCAGTGTTCGCAATCGGCCTGGCCGTCGAGAGTGCCGCCGCCGGTCACCGCCAGGTTCTCTTCCCCGTCGGCGTAGATCAGGGCCGAGTAATTCAGGCACTCGATTCCTTCCCACCGGGTGTAGACGACCGGCAGGTAGCGCTTCGGATCGCGACTGAACTTCAGCGTAGCGCCCTCGGGCACGTGCAGATTGACGTTGCTCTTGAGCCGGATTGGACCGGTGAAGAAGACGCCGGGGGGAAACACCACACGGCCGCCGCCGGCGTGGGTGCATTCCGCGATCGCTCGGGCAATCGCCTCGCTGCAGTCGGTCTTGCCGTCGCCCACGGCCCCGTAGCCGGCCACTTCGAAGTCTCGCTTTGGAAAGATGGGCGGTTGGATGCGGGCCAGAATCCGGTCTGCCTCGTCCCAAGCCGATGCATGCGCCGGCTTGACCAGCCATCCGGCCGCGGCCAACCTTCCGGCCCACCCGACGAACGCGCGTCTGCTGGATCTGCGATCGCCAATCAAAGATATAGGTCCCCTTGATGAGACTAAATTCGCTCCCCCTACGATGTCAATGCGAAACAACTGAAGGCTCCGTTGAGTATCGGTGAACGATGTGCGGCGGACGGAAGCGCCAGCCGTTCCCGTCCGCTTTTCCTCGCGCCGGGAGCAGTCGCTGTGTTAACGTTGTCCGCATGAAATCGGTTGCGATGTTATTGCTACTGGCCGGCGCCTCGGTGTGGGCGGCCGATGCCCCCGCTTTCGGTTTGTGGACCGTCGACAATGTCAAACAGGCTGCTAAAGAGCTCGCCGCCAGGGTGAGTCCGCTGGGGGTCGCCAGCCAAAAGCTCGCCGACATGGGGAACTACAACTTCGCGCTGGCGCTACGTCGGCAATCCGGGTCCGTGGAAGTCCACCTGAAGATGGCGGACATTTTCGTGATCGAAAGCGGGGAAGCCGACCTGGTCACTGGCGGCACGGTGGTGAACTCCACCTACGCCTCGCCGGGTGAAATCCGCGGCGCCGCTATCGAGGGAGGCGTAGAGCGCCATGTGGCCGCCGGCGACGTGCTGACGATCCCGGCTGGGATGCCCCACCAAGTGAAGGTGGCGCCCGGCAAGGAAGTGCTCTACATGGCGATCAAGGTAGTGCAGCCGTAGCGCCGCCGGGCGAGATGCGTACTCGAATCGCGAAGCCGCGGGCCAGCTTCGCCGGGCTGGCCTGCGTACGGCCGCAACGGCTAGTGGAGTTACAATGAAACCAATCGGGATATCCGTAGACATGAGATCGACCTCGTTACTCATCGGTCTTTTCTGCGCTACACTCTGCTGGGCGCAGCCCGCGAACCAGAGCGGAATCGCTCATGTCGCCTTCCGTGCCGCCAACCTCGAAGCCACGCGCGCCTTTTACAATAGGCTGGGGTTCGACCAGTTCTTCGAGATGAAGCGGGGGGACCAGACCGCCGTAGCCTTCCTCAAGGTCAACGATCGTCAGTTCATCGAACTGTACCCGCAAGCCGACGCTTCGCAGCCGCTCGGGCTGATGCACGTCTGCTATGAGTCGCGCGACCTGGAATGGCTGCACGCCGAGTACGCTAAGCGCGGGCTCGCCGTCTCCGATGTGCGGAAAGCCGGCGCCGGCAACCTGCTGATGGTCATGCAGGACCCCGAGGGCCAGGTTATCGAGTACACGCAGTACATGCCCGGATCGCGGCACTTCGAGGATCGTGGCAAGCATCTAGGCGAAAAGCGGGTGGCGCAGATTATCGCAGGCGCAACCTCCGTCGCGCGCGACGTGCCGGCGATGCGGAGTTTCTATCTCGACAAACTGGGTTTCAGCGGCATCAATCACGGTGTTCCCGCGCGTCTGCGCATGCCGGGCGACTCCGGCCAGGAGGTGGACCTCGCGGCGGCCGGAGCGGACGTCAAGTCGGGAGTTGAGTTCGGAGTCGCCGACCTCGAGCGCACGGCAGAGACTCTGGCGACTCTTGGCCTGGCCGTAAAATCCACGCCGCCGAATCGTCCGACCATGCTCACCGTAGCCGATCCGGACGGAGTCGTGGTCTCCTTTGTTAGAGCCGTTTTGCCCGACGCCGCCGCCCAGGATTACTTTGTCAACTGGCCCACCGGCATGTCGCCCGCGGAGTTGGGAAAGCGCGTGGCCGCGCACTTCGTCGCCAGCCCCCATCAGGACGCGAGGCGCATCATTTATCCGGAAGTCTGCACCTGGTACGGCGCATTGACCTTCGCCCGCCTCTCCGGGGACCAGGAACTGCTGGATTCCCTCATCCAGCGATTCGACCCGCTGCTGCTACCGGAAAACGCCGGATTGATCCAGCGCACGCCGCACGTGGATTTCTCCATCTTCGGCGCCGTGCCCCTGCAGATCTACCTCGAGAACAAGGACAAGAGGTACTTCGATATGGGCATCTGGTTCGCCGACCGGCAGTGGGAGAATCCGCGTCCCGACGGATTGACTCAAGAAACCCGCTTCTGGATCGACGACATGTACATGGAGACCCTGGTTCAGGTGCAGGCCTTTCGCGCCACGGGCGACGCCAAGTATCTGGACCGTTCCTCGCTCGAAATGGTCGCCTACCTGGAAAAGCTGCAGATGCCCGGCGGGCTCTTCTACCACGAGCCCGAGGTGAAGTTCTATTGGGGCCGCGGCAATGGCTGGGTGGCCGCCGGAATGACCGAACTGCTGAGCTCCTTGCCCGAGCTCCATCCCCGCCGCGCGCGTATCCTGGAAGGCTATCGGAAGATGATGAAGGCTCTGGTCGAGTCCCAGGGAGCCGATGGTATGTGGCGCCAGTTAATCGACCGTGCCGATTCCTGGCCCGAATCGTCCAGCACCGGGATGTTTACATTCGCCCTGATTACCGGTGTCAAGAAGGGCTGGCTCGACGCGGCTGCCTACGGACCGGCGGCGCGCAAGGCTTGGCTGGCGCTGGCCGGCTACGTCGATCAGAACGCCGATGTGACGTCCATTTGTTCGGGCACTAACAAGCTCGACGATCTGGATTACTACCTGGCTCGCCCGCGCCGAACTGGCGATTTCCACGGACAGGCGCCGGTGTTGTGGGCGGCGTCGGCACTGCTGCGATAGTCTATCGGAGAACGATCTATGTCGAATCAACCGAATCCGCGCAGGAGTTTCTTGCGGCTTGCCGGCGCGGGAATTGCCGGCTCCGCCTTGGCGGTTGGAGCAGATGGGGGCGTGGCGCATGCCGCCGCGAGTCTGCCCGCGACCGGCAACTTCGACGTAAGGACGTTCGGCGCAACCGGCGACGGAAAGACTCTCGACACGGCCGCCGTCAACAAGGCCATCGAGGCAGCGGCGGCCGCGGGCGGAGGGACTGTGCTCTTTCCCGCCGGTAATTATCTTACCTATTCCATCCGCCTGAAGAGCCATGTTACGCTGCACCTGGAACAGGGCGCGACGATCGTCGCGGCCGATCTCCCCGCGGAGGGCGCCCCAGGCGGATACGATCCCGCCGAGCCCAATGAGTGGGACATGTACCAGGATTTCGGCCACAGCCATTTTCACAACAGCCTGATCTGGGGCGAGGCGATGGAGGAGCTCGCCATCACAGGGCCGGGCCGCATCTGGGGCAAGGGTTTGAGCCGCGGCTGGGACGCCCAGACTCCGGGCATGGGCAACAAGTCCATCAGCTTGAAGAACTGTCATAACGTTCTTCTGCGCGATTTTTCGATTCTCCACGGCGGACACTTCGCGATTCTGGCTACGGGCGTCGATAATCTGACCATCGACAACCTGAAGATCGACACCAACCGCGACGGCATGGACGTGGACGCCTGCCGCAACGTGCGCATTTCAAATTGCTGCGTGAATTCTCCCTGGGACGACGGCTTTTGTCTAAAGTCCGATTACTCGCTGGGCGGCGCAAAGGTGTGCGAGTTCGTGACCATCGCCAACTGTTACGTCAGCGGGTGCTGGGAAGAAGGGACCATGCTGGACGGCACTTACAAGAAGTTCGGGCCGGAAGCCCGGGTCCCGCGCACCGGCCGTATCAAGTTTGGCACGGAATCGAACGGCGGATTCCGCAACATCGCGATCTCGAATTGCGTCTTCGAAGGCTGCCAGGGACTCGCGCTCGAGACGGTGGATGGGGCCATTCTGGAAGACGTGACCATCACGAACATCTCGATGCGCGATATCGCCGGCGCTCCCATCTTCATGCGCCTGGGCCGCCGCATGCGCGGCCTCGACGGCACGCCAGTGGGAACCCTTAGACGGGTGATCATCAGCAACTTAGTGTGTTCGAACGCCGTTCACGGGCTGGGCTCGGTGATCAGCGGGATTCCAGGCCACCAGATCGAAGACGTGAAGATCGGCAATATCCAGGTGCTGCACCAGGGTGGCGGGACTAAAGAAGATGCCGCCTATCAACCGCCGGAATACGAAGAGATGTATCCCGAACCCAACATGTTCGTCGGCGGCGAGCGGCCCAACGGACGCGGCCCGGACGGAAAATGGTATCCGGAGGGGCGCGGGAGCGCTCCCGTGGAGCCCTTGGCGTCCGGCGGAAGGGGCGCGGCCCCGCGCGGCTTTGGGAGAGGCCCCTTGCACAACATGCCTTCCCAGGGCTTCTACGTCCGGCACGTAAAGGGCATTCAATTCGATAACATCGAGATCCGAGCCGAAATAGACGACTTACGGCCGGTGTTCGTGCTGGACGACGTCCAGGACGCCGATTTCTTCCGGATCAAGGCGCCGCGGGTGGCCGGGGTCCCGGAATTCGCGCTTCACAACGTATCGGATTTCTCGGCCCATATGTGCGGCGATGTTCCGGATACGAAACTGAAGACCGTCGAGAACACGACCTTGTAAGACCACGCCGCTCTTTTCTCGGCCGGACGGCGTTTCGACGGCCCCGCATTCTTGGTTCATTCAAATGGCCGGGGCATTTCCGCCTGTGTTAGCGGTTATCGGCGCAGGATCTTGCGCTTAAGATCCGGCCAGAACTCGCTCCCGAGATTGCCGACGAAATCGAATCCCATCCGGAGTGAGCCCTGCAGCGCGCCCAAGCGAGCCGTATCCAGCCGGTTCGGATACCAAAGGTTCGAAAGAAACTCGGCGCCGTAGTCGCTACCCAGGCGCCAGGTGGAGAGTGTCTCGCCGCCGCTGTCGGTGCGTGTCAGAATGGTTCCGCGGAACGCATGGGCCGTTCTGCGCCAAAATCCCTTGCTGCGCGATCGAAAGTACCGCGGGTCCTGGTGCAGCGTCGAATCGAGACCGAAAGCAAGAGCGGCATGGATCGCCGAACAGCCGACCGTGGAAACGAAACGCTTCCCATAAGCGCCGGCTCCTTGCCCCCACTCCTCCGGGGCGTCTAGTTCCTGGAGGACTCCCGCGTATGCGACGGATCCCGCCAGCGACAATGGGCTGTAGACGCTTTCCGCATGAAACCGCAGTTTGTCTCCCAGATCGAGCGAATCCGCCGTCTGGGCCATGGCCACCACCGGAACTACAGACAGCAAGGCCACGCTCAGCGTTTTCATTATCTTGTTTACTCTCGCCCCGCCGGCGGTGCAGGAGGTTACCATCCCCAACGCCCACAACGCGAGGGGAACCACACAGATTATCCAAAATATCACATTGTTCCTTCGGGATGCGTGGCCGCAAGCGAGGGTAGTGCGCTGAATCTGTGTGGTTCGCCTCCCGCCTCCTTGCAGACGATTCACCGCGGTCGAACAAAACGGTTTTGCACTGGCCGGAGCGCGAACCGTGCGGGGAGTGCCCTTGATCCGTCATGCAATCCACAGGTCGATGAACTCGCGGACCGGCATCGCGGCGAGTTTCTGAGCGTTGTCGAACAGGCCGAGGATTTGCTCCACCCTGCGCGGGGCGAACCGGGCGGCGATGGCGCGCTCGAATTTTGCGCGCAACGGCGGGATGGCTTCCGCCCGCCGGCGGCGGTGGCCCAGGGGATATTCCACCTCCACGCGCTCGGTCGCTCGGCCGTCGCGGAAGAACACGTGGACGGCATTGGCAATGGAGCGCTTGTCGGGGTCCAAATATTCGCGCGTGAAGCGGTCGTTCTCCACGACGCGCATCTTCTCGCGGAGTTCGTCGATGCGTGGCTCCGCGGCCGCTTCGTCTTCGTAGTCCTCAGCCGTCAGGCCGCCCTTGAGGAGCGCTACCGCAACCATGTACTGGAGGCAATGATCGCGATCAGCCGGGTTTGACAGCGGTCCGGTCTTGTCGATGATTCGCTTGCCTGCTTCCTGGGTTTCGACCTCGATCCATTCCGTGCCGTCCAGCCGGTCCTTCACGGTGGGATGTAGCTGGACGGCGGCTTCCACGGCAGTTTGGGCGTGGAACTCAGCCGGACAGGAGACCTTGAACAGGATGTTCTCCATCACGTAGCTTCCCAGAGGCCGCGCCAGTGCGATCTCCCGGCCTCGGAAGAGAACGTCCTGGAACCCCCACTGCCTGGCCGACAGCGCGGATGGGTAACTGGTCTCTTCGCGCAGCGAGTGGAGAGCCAGCCAGACCCCGCGGCTGGTGGCATCGCCGGCGGCCCAACTCTTGCGCGGGCCCGCGTTGGGGGCGTGGCGATACGTGCGCAGCGCACCACCGTCGATCCACGCGTTGGAAAGCGCACTGACAATTTCGTCGCGCCCTCCGCCGAGCATGGCGGTCGCAACCGCCGCCGTGGCGACCCGCACCAGCAACACGTGATCCAGCCCCACACGATTGAAGCCGTTCTCAAGGGCCAGCACGCCCTGCACTTCGTAAGCCTGAATCATCCGCCTTAGAACATCCCGGACCAGAATGTCGCGTCCCTGGCGGCTCAGGTAATCGGCTACGGACAGAATTCCGCCCAGATTGTCCGAGGGATGGCCCCATTCGGCTGCCAGCCAGGTGTCGTTGTAATCCAGCCAGCGGATCATGGCGCCGATGTTGAACGCGGCCCGCACCGGGTCAAGTTCGTATCCAGTGCCAGGCACGCGCGCCCCTCCGGGCATACCGGCGCCCGCGACCACCGGCCCGAGCAGCTTGGTACACGCCGGGAATTGGAGCGCTAACATGGCACAGCCCAGGGAATCCAGAAGACAGAGACGCGCCGTTTCCATGGCTGGGCTGTCGGAAGCGGGATCGAAGCTCAGCACGTAGTCTGCGATGCCCGTGAGCAGCCCATCCGGCGCAGGACGCCGCGCGTCGCGGGGGTCTGCCGTCATCGCGTCAGGCTCGCATCTCGATCGGCTGCCACTCGCGCAGCTCGGGCCCGGTGTAATCCGCGGTCGGCCGGATCAGTACGTTGTTAGCGCGCTGCTCCAGAATATGGGCGCTCCAGCCGGTGATGCGGCTGAGGACGAAGATCGGCGTAAACAACCGGGTGGGGATTCCCAGCATGCGATAGGCCGAGGCGCTGAAGAAGTCCAGGTTCGCGAAAAGCCGCTTCTCGTCCCACATCACCGCTTCGACAGCGGCGGAGACATCGTAGAGCAGCGTATCCCTGGCCGCTTCCGAGAGCCGCCTGGACCAGTCTTTGATAATCGCGTTGCGCGGGTCGCGCTCGCGATAGACGGCGTGGCCGAAACCCATGATCTTCGTCTTTTGAGCAAGCAGCCCTTGTAAAGCCGTCCGCGCCTCGTCCGGCGATCGGAAGCGCTGGATCAGCTCCATGGCGGCCTCGTTGGCGCCGCCGTGAAGCGGTCCGCGTAGCGTGCCGACCCCCGCACAGACGGCCGAATAGAAGTCCGAAAGCGTCGAGGCGCAGACCCGGCAGGCGAAAGTGGAAGCGTTGAACTCATGCTCTGCGTAAAGAATTAGCGAGGCGTTCATGGCCTGGCGGTGAAGCTCGCTCGGCGTTCGGCCGTGAAGCAGGTGCAAAAAATGGCCGCCCACCGAAGCCTCGTCCGTCTCGGTTTCAATGCGCTGGCCACCCGTCGCGAACCTGTGCCAATAGCAGAGCATCCCCGGGAAAACCGCCAGCAGGCGATCGGCCACGTCTCGCCCACGGCTGAAATCCCCCTCCGGTTCGAGCGCGCCGAGCATCGAACAACCTGTGCGCAGAACATCCATGGGATGGGCGTCGTTCGGAATCCGTTCGAGGGTCTCCTGGAGCGCCTTCGGCAGGGCGCGCAGCCGTGAGAGCCGCAGGATGTAGGCGCTCAGCTCGGCGCGGTTGGGCAGCTTGCCGTGAATCAGCAGGTGGGCGACCTCTTCAAAGCGCGCGTGTTCGGCTAGTGTCTCGATGGGATAACCGCGGTAAGTGAGGCCGACGCCCGCTTTCCCCACGGTAGCGATCGCAGTCTGGCCCGCGGACTGGCCGCGCAACCCCGCGCCAGTCGCCTTGCCCCCGGATGTCTTTACAGCCTGTTCCTCGATGTTCATGACCCCTCTTTTCCGGCGGATAGCTCGTCGAATTGGCGCTCAACCTCGAGATAGCGCAATACCTCGTAGAGTTCTGCCCGGGTTTGCATGCTGTCGAGCAGGCTCTTCTGCGTGCCTTCGGCCCGTAGTGTATGGTAAACGCACTGCGCGGCGGCGCTCATGGCTCGAAACGCAGTGAGAGGGTAAAGCACCATGCGCACGCCGGCGTCCCGGAGTTCATCCACCGTGAACAGCGGCGTTACACCAAACTCGGTGCTGTTCGCGAGAATCGGTACGGGGAGTTCTGCGGTGAACCTGCGGTAGTCGTCGAGCGTGCGCGCGGCTTCCAGAAAGATGGCATCGGCGCCGGCATCCACATAACGGCGTGCCCGCTGAAGGGTCGCCGCCACACCCTCAGCGGCCAGTGCGTCCGTACGGGCGATGATGACGAATGCCGGGTCCCTCCGGCCCGCCACTGCGGCTTGGACGCGATCCGACATCTCCTCGGCGGAGACCAGTTGTTTGCCAGGGCGATGACCGCAGCGCTTCGCTTGCGCCTGGTCCTCGATATGACACCCGGCAGCGCCGGCGCGTTCCAGTTCTCGAATGGCGCGAGAGATCATGGGAGCGGCGGGTCCCCAGCCGGTGTCGGCGTCCACGAACACCGGCAAGCGAGTAGCCCCGGTGATGCGCTGCACGTCCTCGCAGACGTTGGTCAGAGTGGTCAGACCCAGATCCGGCAATCCGAAGGAAGCATTGGCGACGCCCGCACCGGAAAGGTACAGCGCCCTAAAACCGGCCCGCTCGGCCAGCAGGGCGCAATAGGCATTGACGGCCCCGGCCAATTGCAGCGGCCGCTCCGCCTGCATCGCGGCTCGGAGCGCGGCGCCGGGGCTACTGGTTGAATGGGATTGATCTGACATGTCCCCAGGGCCAGATTCTAGTCTCATTATATGCTGGGCGGTCCCTTGCTGTACACTGAAAAGAAAGGGGCACTTCCATGCGAGCGGTCGCCATTGTGGGCCTTGGGAAGACGCCGTTCGGCGCATTTCCGGACCGCGACCTGCGCAGCTTGGGTGTGGAAGCGGGACGCAAGTGCCTGGAAGACGCGGGCGCCACGCCGTCGCAGGTGGAAGCGTTCTACCTGGGCAACTTCGCCGGGCCTTCCTTCGCCGGGCAGAACCATCTGGCGCCTTACGTGGCCGGCGCTATGGGGATTGAGGGCGTGCCCGCCACGCGTTGCGAGGCCGCCTGCGCCTCGGGCGGCTCCGCATTCTTCCACGCATATTCCAGCGTCGCCGCCGGCCTGTACGACGTGGTGCTGGTCACCGGGGTCGAGAAGATGACCTCGCAATCCACGCCGCGAGTCTCCGAAATCCTGGCAGGCGCCGGAGATCTGGCGGGCGAGATCAAGGCCGGAGGGACGTTCGCCGCGCTGTTCGCCATGATTGCGCGCCGCCACATGCACCAGTACGGAACCACCCGGGAACAGATGGCCGCGGTGGCCGTGAAGAATCACGCCAACGCTTTCAAGAACCCGTACGCGCACATGCACAAGCTGATCACGCTGGAGCAGGCGCTGGCAGGCAAGCCCATCGCCGAGCCGCTGACCATTTACGATTGCTCGCTCATCAGCGACGGAGCGGCATCGCTGCTGCTGGCGCCACTAGAGCGCGCCTCGGAATTCGCCGGCCAGCCGGTTCTGGTCGCCGGCATCGCGCAAACCTCCGGTCCCCTGGCGCTCGATCGACGGGAGGACATCACCACGTTCACGGCAGTGAGGAAGGCCGCCCAGAAGGCGTACCGGATGGCAGGCGTCGCCGCGCCGGACATCCAGTTTGCCGAAGTGCACGACTGCTTCACCATCGCCGAGATCATGGCGCTAGAGGATCTCGGTTTCGTCGGGCCGGGCGAGGGCGGGCCTTACGTGCAGCAGGGCGCCACCGCCTTGGGGGGCGAGCGGCCGGTCAACGCGAGCGGCGGGCTGAAGGCGAAGGGCCACCCGGTGGGCGCCACCGGCGCGGCGCAGATTTGCGACGTGGCCGAGCAGATCCGCGGGGCTGCCGGTGAGCGCCAGGTGCGGAATCGCAACCTGGGGCTGGCGCAGAACCTAGGTGGATCGGGCGCCACGGCGGTGGTGACCATCTTGAGGGCGGTGCGATGACCCAGCAGCCACTCGGTTCGGGTACGATCTACACGGAAACGGTGGTGTGGTCGGCGCCCGAGGCCCACCTGAAGGAAGCGCCGTACCAGATGGCCATCGTGCTGCTCGATGCGGGAGGGCGCCTGACCGCCCGCATCCTCGGAAACCGGGTCCAGATTGGAGACGCCGTCACCTTCGCGGAGTATCGCGACGGCGTGCCCTTCTTTCGAAAGGCGGCATGAGAATCTCTTTCATGATTTCCGAAGTGCCCGCTCCGATGGTGTAGAGCCGCAGGTCTCTCCAGATGCGGCCGATGGGGTACTCGGTGGTGTAGCCGAATCCTCCGAAAATCTGCATGCAATCGTAGGCCACGCGTTGCGCCAGTTCGGAGGTGAACAGCTTAGCCATGGTCACCTCTTCCACCGCCGGCCGGTCGCGATTCACCAGATCGAGGGCGCGATAGACCAGCCACCGGGCGGCTTCCACGCTGGTGCGGTGCTCGGCGAGTTTATGCCTCCACACCTGGTTGTCCAGAACGTGACGTCCGAAGACCATCCGTTGCTTGCCGTATTCCGTAGCCAGCTCCAAGGACCGGTCCATGAACGAAAGCACCAGCAGCGAGGTCGCCAGACGTTCTCCCTGCAGGTGCTCCATGAGATAGTAGAAGCCGCGGTTTCGCCGGCCCAGCAGGTAGCGCTTGGGGATACGGCAGTCGTCGAAGAAGAGGTGCGCGGTGTCGCTGGCGACGTGTCCTACCTTGCCGATCCTTCCCCCTACGGTGAAGCCCTTCACGTCCGTCGGGAACAAGATGAGCGAGATGCCCCGGTGCCGGCTCTTGGAAGTGCGCGCCGCCAGCACGATGAAATCGGCGATAGCGCCGTTGGTGATCCAGAGCTTCTGCCCGCCAATCACCAACTCGTCGCCCACCTCTCGCGCCCAGGTGCGCATCGCCGCGACGTCGGAGCCGCATTCCGGCTCGCTGATCCCCAGCGCGGCGATGCGATCGCCCAGCACCGCGGGCTTGAGAAACTCGCGCTTCTGATCCGCGCGGCCCAGCTTGTCGATCAGAGGGATGGTGAGATCGGCCTGCACCATGAGGCCGATATTGAGGCTGGGAAAGTCCGTGTAGCGCAGAGCGTCGTAGGCGGCCGCGCTGGCCCACCAATCCATCTCCGCTCCGCCCCACTCCGGGGCGATCCGGATGCCGAACAGGCCCAACTCCGCCGCTTTCTTGAAGAGTTCCCGCGGGTAGGCGTGCGCCTCCTCCCAATCCTTGGCGTGGCCGGCAATCTCATCCCGGCAGAAGCGCTGGATGTTGGCACGGAACAGTTCGTGCTCTTCGGTGAAGTAGGGGTACTCCCTCAGATCCGCGGCTACCTTCTCTTCCACAATCATGCGCCCCTCCGTCGAAATGCCAGGACGCCTTCCCGAAATTCCGCCGAGTCGTGCGCCTCCCTCCGGAACTTCCCCGCCAGCTTGGCGGCCGCCGCGGGATCCAATCCCGCGATCTGCTGCATGAAAGACAAACCCAGTTCCATCACCGTGGCGCTCCTTTCCGCCAGATCCTGGGCCATCCGCTCAGCCTGTTCGTTGAGCGCGTCAGGCTCTGTCACTACATCCACGATCCCCATGCGGCAAGCTTCTTCGGCGTGCACGATGCGCGCCGTCAGGGCCAGCTCGGTGGCTTTTCTCAGTCCAATCGCAGCCGCCACAACCGGCAAGATCACGTAAGGCCACAGACCAATGCGGACCTCGGGCAGCCCGAATCGCGCGCCGGACGAGGCGGCCACGATGTGTGCGTTCAACGCCAGGCCGAGTCCTCCCGCCACCGCCGCCCCTTGCACTGCCGCCACCATGGGTTTGCGAAGCCGGGCCCCCATCGAGAACAGCTCTTGATGCACCGCCAGCATCTCGTCGGGATTCGCTTCGAGCGCCTCCGTGAGGTCCATGCCGGAGCAGAAATCCTTACCAGCGGCATTCAGGAGAATCGCGCCTACGGTCGGGTCCGCAGCCGCCTCGCGGACGGCCTCGACGAGGCTCCGGCACAGGGCCACGTCGAGCGCGTTGCGCTTCTCGGGGCGATTCAGGGTCAATCGCCGCAGCCGTCCCTGGCTGCTAATCAGCAAGCTCTCGTTCATCCAGTTCGATCTCCATCCCCAGCAGCGCGCATGCCAGCGTCTTGCCTTGCGCGTCCGTCCGCAGCGATACCGTGCCTCCGCCGCCGAGGGCTCGATGCAGAACGAAATTCAACGCCCCGAGATTGGGCAACTCGTAGCGCTCCACGGGGCCTTTGACGCGATCCGAGAAGAATTGCAGCACCCGCTCCGCGGTCACTTCGCGGAGGAGAATTGGATACCGCTCGGGACTCCAGGCGATGACGCCGATGTTGGCGATGTCCCCCTTATCGCCCGATCTGGCGTGCGCCAGGCGTGACAGCGGCGCCTTCATTCGACCACCTCCACCCTGGGCCGGATTTCGGATCGGGGGATCAGCGCGGGCCAGTACGATACGATCTCGCGCACTGGCGGGCGGCCCTCGCCATAACCCGTGGCCCCAGGCGGCCCGCTCAATACCAGCGGGATCAACTCGCGCGTGAACCGCTCCACCGCGGCGCGGTCCCGGCCCCGCACGCCGATCCGCAACTGCAACTCCGGAACCTCGCCCACCGGCGGCGCTGCCGCTCCGTGGCAGGCGTCGACGCCCAGGAACTCGGTGTAGATCTCGTCGAACTGGAGCCCCAGCCGCTCCATCCGCCGGCGGACGATTCGATCCGCCTCCCGCGCCTTCTCCAGCGCGCCGGGCCACGTGTAGACCAAGGTTCCAACGGCCTTCCAGCCATCGGCGTAATTGATGGAGAGTTTCAGAGACCTGGTGGGCGCCGAGCCGCTCGCGCCGGTTACGCGCACACGGTCCGGCCCCTCGTCTTCCACCCTCACGCTGGTGAAGTCCGTCACACAGTCCGGCCCGCAGTAGGCTCTGGGGTCTCCGATCTCGTAAAGCAACTGCTCCTTGACTCCGTGGGAATCCACGCGACCGCCGGAACCAGGATGCTTGGTGACCACGAAGCTTCCGTCGGGCTCCAGTTCGACGATGGGGTAACCGATCTCTTCGAGGTTAGCCAGACTCCTCCAATTCGCCAGCGAATTTCCGCCAGTAACCTGCGCGCCGCACTCGATGATGTGCCCAGCCACCATTCCGGCCGCCAGCAGGTTGTGATCCGCGTGCCGCCAGCCAAAGCTGTAAATGGCTGGGGCGAGCGTGAGTGCCGCGTCCGCGCACCTTCCGCTCAGCACCACGTCAACGCCTGTTCCGAGCGCCTCGGCGAGTGGAAACGCTCCCAGGTAGGCGTTCGCGCTCAAGATGCGGTCGCGGATGGAACCTAGCGGCGCGCCGGTATCCATGTTAGTCATCGGATAGCCTTTGTCGAGGAACTCGCCTATCCGTTCGGTGACATCGTCGCCCAGCACCACGGCCACCTTCAGATCGGGCGCCAGGCGCCGAACCTCCCGCGCGCAAGCCAGCGGATTCAACCCTCCCGCATTGGCCAGCACTTTGATCCGGCCCTCCCGCAACTTCGGGGCGATGCGGGCCATCAGGGGAGGGAAGTCGCCCGCATAGCCGAGGGAAGAATCGCGGCGCCGCTGTTTCTGGAGGATCGCCATGGTGACCTCGGCCAGGTAATCCAGCGTCAGGAAGTCAATCGGCCCTTGCTCCACTAACCGGACCGGCGCTTCCAGCCAATCCCCCCAAAAACCCTGGCCGTTGGCGATTCGAATCATGGCATGAGATCCAGCGCCAGATGCCCGCGCCTCGGATGGCAAGTTACGACTTCCAGCAGAAAGGACAGGGTCGGGCGGGTCTCTGCGGGATCGACGATCGCATCCACGTGCCCGCGCGCCGCCGCGTAGGTCGAATCCAGCCAGCGCTCGTAATCGGCTTTGGTCTGACCGATGGAGCGATCCAGATCCGGCGAAAGCGGTTGACTTGCGGCCCGCTGCCTCTCTATCTCGGGGCCATGCATCGCCTGGATGGCGGTATCGCTCTCCATGACTCCAATGCGCGCCGTCGGCCATCCCAAAGTGAAATCCGGATCGAAGCCCTGTCCAGCTAACGCATAGTAGCCCGCTCCGCTGGCATGATTGATGGTGAGGACGATCTTCGGCACCCTCGCGCAGGCCATGCTCTCCACCATTTCGGCTCCTGCCCGAATGATGCCTTCGCTCTCCGCCGCGGTCCCGACCATGAACCCCGAGGTGTCCTGCAAGTAGATCAGCGGCACTCCGCGGCGCTCGGCGTTTTCGACAAAATACGACACTTTCCGCGCCGATTCGGTGTAGACGATGCCGCCCACTCGCGGCGCCCCGGCCGTCTTGACGAAGCCGCGGCGGTTGGCCACTAGCGCCACCGGAATCCCATCCAGCCGTGCGGTGGCGCATAGCATCTCCCGCGCGTGTTCCGGCTGGAACTCCAGGTAGCCGTCCGCATCGAAGATGGAGGCGGCGATCCTCTCCATTTCGTACGGCAATCGATGGTCCGGCGGCAGGACGGAGTACAGATCCTCGCTGGGACGCGCCGGGCCGTTTCCACCGGCGCGTGGGGCGGGCGGCGGCAAGTCGCGGAAGAGGCTCCGGATGAGGCTGAGGCAGCCGGCGTCGTCGTCGGCCGCGTAATGCGCAACCCCGCTCAAGCGAGTATGCAATCCGGCGCCCCCCAGGCTCTCGGCGTCCGCGTTCTCGCCGGTGGCCCCGCGTACCAGGTTGGGACCTCCCAGGCCCATGAAGCTGGTCCCTTTCACCATCACGATGACATCGCTCAACGCGGGCAGATACGCGCCCCCCGCGATGCAGGGGCCCATGACGGCGGCGATCTGCGGGATGCGCAGCTTCCGCCGCATCATTGAGTTGTAGTAGAAGATGCGCCCCGCGCCGTACTGGCCGGGGAAAATCCCATCCTGAAGCGGCAGGTTCACACCGGCCGAATCGACCAGGTAGACGATCGGGATGCGGTTGCGCATCGCGATCTCCTGGGCGCGCAGAATCTTGGCGATGGTCTCGGGCCACCACGCGCCGGCCTTCACGGTGGCGTCGTTAGCCACCACCACCGCGGCGCGCCCCTCGATCTTGCCCACTCCGGTGACCACGCCCGCCGAAGGCGCTTGGCCGTCGTACTTGTCCCAGGCGATGAGCAGCCCAACCTCGAAGAAGTGGGCGCCGGGATCCAGCAGATGCTCCAACCGCTCCCGCACGGTCAGTTTCCCCGCCTGGTGCTGCTTGTCGATTTTGGCCTGGCCCCCGCCCAGCCGCTGACGAGACTCGAGAGCGCGCAACTCGTCCAACAGCGTTTTCAGGTGAGTCTCCCCCGCCACCGTCCCAGACCGGCTAAGCGCCATCTATTAACTATTTTACACCAGAGGCCGGAACTTGCCGGCATGCTGCTGGAGCCGCTCGGTGATCTGGCCCAGGGAACAGACTTCGACGGTTTTCAGCAGTTCCTCGAAGATGTTTCCGCCGCCGTCCACCACGGCGCCCAGGCGATCCAGCGCGCGCTGGGCCTGGGCGCCATGGCGACGCTTGAACTGCTTCAGGCGCGACAATTGAAGCCGCTTCTTCGCTCCCGGCGTCCGCACAACCTCAACTTCGTGCTTTGGTTTCTCCCCACTTCCATACCGCGTGAGACCGATCAGGGGACGAACGCCCGAATGTATCTGCCGTTCCATGCGGTGCGCGCTGGCTTGGATCTGCGTGCGCTGATATCGATTCTCAACCGCTCCCAAAACGCCGCCCAGGCTCTCAATGGTCCTGAACTCCTGGAGAATTGCCTCCTCCAATATGCGCTCCATCGCTTTCATTCCGTGCGATCCGGCCAGCGCGTTCATCATGTGACGGAATAGCCCGGACTCTTCCAGGATGATGGACTGCGCGTGCGACGCCAGCCGGCTCCACTCCTCGCTGGGCGTCGTGAAGGGCTCGTCGGCACTGTTGGAGTGGCTGGAGTTGGTCGCGTTCGCATAAGCCAGCAACAGTTCGATGGCGGTGCGTGTGAGGTTGTTGCGGTATTCCGCCGCAATCAAGGACCGCCCGCTGGTCTGTGTGTGGACTTTGAAAAGTTGCGCTTTCTCTCCGGCGCCGAAGACATCCCGCATGGCCACGGCGAAGATCTTGCGGCAGACGCGAGTCAGCGCCAGGTATTCCAGGTCCAACCCGCAATCCAGGAAGAACGACAACCTCGGCCCGAACTGGTTCACATCCAGCCCCCGGCCGATGAGCATCTCCACGTAGGCGAAACCGTTCGAGAGCGTGAAAGCGGCCTGTTGGACCGGCGTGGCGCCCGCCTGCGCCATGTGGTAACCGGAAATGGAGATCGGATACCACCTCGGCATCTCGCGGCTGGTCCACTCGATCATGTCCCCGAGGAAACGCAGGGATGGTTCGATGGGAAAGATGGTCTCGTTCTGGGCCTGCACTTCTTTGAGGATGTCGGCTTGCACCGTGCCCCGCAGTTTCGGAACAACCCGAGATCCGAAGCGCCGCTTGGCCGCCGCCACATACATGGCCATGAGAATGGGCGCGGGTCCCGAAATAGTCATCGAGACCGAGCAGTCAGGCTCCCCCAGCGGGAATCCGTCGTAGAGACGAATCATGTCCTCGACGGTGTCGATGGCCACCCCGCCTTCGCCCACTTTTCCGAACACGCCGTCGGTGTCGCTGTCCAGGCCGTAAAGGGTGGGGCCGTCGAAAGCCGTGGAGAGACGGTAGCTGCGCTGGTTGCGGCTCAGGTAACGAAAACGTTGGTTGGTATCCTCGGCCAGTCCCAAACCCGCGAACAACCGTGTAGGCTCCTCGGACTTCGCCTGCCGGGCTCCGAGCGGATCGAGATACATCTCGCGATAGGCGGAATTCAGGTAGGGAAACTCGCCCGGCAGGCCCTCCCCAATTAGGTTGCGGGCGATCTCCCCCGGCTCGTCCGTTTCCGGCAACGCCAGGCGCGGCACCTTCAGTCCGGTGGGGAGTTCGACCTCGGGCACGCTTCGCCGAACCTCTGCCCAGCGCTTCAGCAATGCGGAACGGGACTTTTCGTTCCGACGAACCAGTTCCACTTGGCGCTCGACATGAGCGTTGTAGCCCTCGACGGCGGCACAGACATTCCCGAGCGAGGTCATCGGCCCACCTCCGTCAGGAGTTGGAACAGCTCGTCGACGCCGTGGTCGCGGTGCCGCCGCGCTTCCGTCGAGACCAGCTTTTGGCCTCGTCCGTTTTCCGAGAGCCGTTGGCCAATCTCAGCCTGCGCCGCTTTGGCCCGCGGCTGATCCGACTTGTTGACCACGACGACGTCGGCGGCATCCAGCATGACCACTTTCTGGAGTTGCAGGCGAGACCCGTAGTCGGGAGGCATCACCAGAATCTTCCGGTCGAACAGGCCGTCGCGGAAAGGCATGGCTTCCTGGCCGGCGCCTACCGTCTCCACCAGAACAAACTCGAACTCCTGGTGGCGTAGGGAGTCCAGCCAGGGTTCTGTTTCGGGGGAAAGGCCGCCCGCCTGCCCCCCTGTCGCCAGGCTGCGCATGAAGACCCGATCATGCTGCGAGTGGATCATCATGGCCCGGTCGCCTAAGAGCGCGCCGCCGCCCATCGTGCTGGGGTCGTGGGACAGAATAGCGATGCGGCCGCGGGGGCGAGTTTCGAGAAACCGCAGCACAACTTCGTCGATGAGGGTAGTCTTCCCGGAGCCTCCCGGCCCAGTGAAACCAACCACTGGCGCCGAAGACTTCTGTCGGGATGCCTTTTCCGCCGGCCGCCGCCGTCTGCCGTACTTCTTCGTCACGAAGCCGGTAATCGTCTCCAGGGGCGTTCCGGCGAAGAAGATTTCGTCCGTGCCCTGATGCTTCATGCGGCCCGCATCGGCCCGGGAGATGGTTCCGCCTCCTCCTCCAAACACTCCGATGTGGGCGCCGCCGCGACGATCCAGGTCCTTGCGCACATCGTGGAAGAACTCGATGTGGCCGCCGTTGTAGGAGGAGATGCCGACAGCCCCCACGCCCTCCTGTACGGCCGCCCGCGCGACGTCGCTCGCCGACCGATGGAAACCCAGATACACTACCTCGATGCCGTGGCGAATGAACTCCATGTTCAGGGTGTTGATGGCGCTGTCGTGGCCATCGCAGATGGGAACGGCAGTGAGCAGCCGAACCGGCCAGTGCATGGGAAGCCCCTGACTCCAAAGTAATCCCGCGCGGTCTGGCGAAGCAAGCGAAAGCGGGCTGCCGCCATGCTATATTCTGAGCAAGATCTCTATGCGGCTGAGCGGGCTGGAATTGGGGCTGTTCCCGACCCTGCTGGCAATCTCGGTCTCCTTGTTTGCCTGGCGCCTCGGGGCGGTGCTAGGCCGCGTCCGCCGCTCCAAACCGGATGCCGATTTCCACCTGATGCCGCTTCTGCCTCGGGTGAGAAAGTTCGTCTGGGAAGTCCTGCTTCAAGCGAAGGTGATTCGAGAGCGGCCGTGGCCCGGCATCGCGCACGCCTTCGTATTCTGGGGGTTCTGCGCGTTCGCGCTGGTCACCCTCAACCATGTTTCCGAAGCCTTCGGATGGCCGTTGCTTTCACCGCACGGCTTTGGCCGCTTCTACCGCGGCGTCGCGGCGGCTTTCGCGGTGGCCGTTGCGGTGTCGATCGCGGGCTTGGCTGCCCGGCGTTTCATGGTGCGGCCCAAGTGGCTGGGCGAAGTCTCCTATGAGTCCGGGCTGATCGCCTTCCTGATTTCCGCGCTGATGGCGACCTACCTGGCCCAGTTTGGGCTGGCCCAAGGTTCGGCCTCCGCCCGGGCCAACTGGTGGCTGCACACTCTGGCGCTGTTGATCTTTCTGCCGGTCATCCCGCACACCAAGCACCTGCACTTGCTTTTGAGCCCGCTTACGGTGTTCCTGAGCCGGCGCGGTTTCAGCCGCATCCCGCCGCTCCAAGGCGACGAGGATTTCGGCCTCATCGCGGGCCAGGACGTCACCCGCATCACCAGCTTGCAGGTCTACACCTGCGTCGAATGCGGGCGCTGCACGGAGCACTGCCCGGCGAATCTTACCGGCAAGATTCTCGACCCCAAGCAAATCGTCCTGGGCACGCGCCGCTATCTGGAGGAATGCGGGCCTCGGGACAGCCAGCCGCTCCTGGGCAAGCACCTGCCCATGGAGGCGGCATTTCAGTGCACCACTTGCGGCGCCTGTGAATACCAGTGCCCGGTAGGCATTCAGCACTTGCCGTTAATCGTCGGCCTGCGGCGGGGCGCGGTGAACACGGGGCAGTGGGAGGATGCGTACGGCACCAAGTTGTTCCTGAATTTGGAACGCACCGGCAACGCTCTGGGGTTTCCAGCGAGCGAGCGGGACCAGTTCATCCAAAAGCACGCGCTGCCCATCTTCGACGGGCAACAGGAATACTGCTTGTGGTTGGGGTGCATGGGCTCCTACGATCCTCAGGGTCGCGAGATTGTGCTGGCGCTGGCCGAGGTGCTGCGTTACCTGGGCATCGGTTTCGGCGTGCTGCGGAAGGAGAAATGCAACGGGGAGCCTGCGCGGCGGCTCGGCAACGACCTGCTTTTCAGCACGCTGGCCGAGGACAACCTGGCGGAGATCCGTCGCAGCGGGGTCAGGAAAATGCTGTCCATCTGTCCGCACTGCGTTCGCACCATGAAGGAAGACTGGAAGGAGTTTGGGGCGGAGCTGGAAATCGAGCACCATAGCGAACTGCTGGCGCGTTTTGCCGCGCAGCTCCCGGAACCCGGCGGGCAACGGTCCAGCGTGGTCTTTCACGACGCCTGCTACCTGGGGCGCTATCGAGGCATATTCGACCAGCCGCGCGCTGTGGTCTCCAGGCTGAGCAGGCTGGTGAACCCGTCGCGGGCGCACCAGCGCGGTTTCTGCTGCGGCGCGGGCGGCGGGCGGTTCTTTCTCGGGGAAGAGACTGGAAAGCGGGTTAGCGTCGCGCGCGCCGAGGAGCTTCTGGCGACCGGCGCGGAAGCCGTTGCTGCGGCCTGTCCGTTCTGCCATTCCATGCTGCGGGACGCGCTGGCCACGGCGTCGCCCGCTCCACCGCCCCTGCTCGACATCGCACAGATCGCGGCGCAAGCAATCGGGGGTAACCATGCTTCACAAGAGTAACGGCGGAGCGTTTCTAATCGAGGATGTGGCGCCGGATGGGATCTTTACGGCGGAGGATCCGGGAGAAGAGCATCTGGCCGTTGCCCGCACCGTGGATGAATTCTGGACGCGGGATGTTGAGCCGCGCCTCGAAGCCATCCGCCGCCAGGAGCCGGGCGCGGCCGTGGAAGTGCTGCGCAAATCGGCGGAACTCGGCCTCACCGGCGTCACCATCCCGGAGGAGTTCGGGGGGATGGGGATGGATCTGGCCTCCGCCATCGTAGTGGCGGAACATCTGGCGCGCGATGGGTCTTACGCCATCTGCCATGAAGTCCACACCGGCATTGGGAGCATGCCCATCCTCTACTTCGGCACTCAGGAGCAGAAGGCGCGATACCTTCCCAAACTCGCGGCAGCCAAACTGGTGGCGGCCTATGCGCTGAGCGAGGCGCAGTCGGGCTCCGACGCCCTGGCCGTGCGAACCCGCGCCGACCTCAGCCCCGATGGCCGGCACTACCTCCTCAACGGTCAGAAGATGTGGATCACCAATGGAGGCATCGCGGACCTGTTCACGGTCTTCGCCAAGGTGGGTGGGGAAAAGTTCACGGCGTTTCTTGTGGAGCGCCGTTTTCCAGGCGTCACGACCGGCGCGGAAGAACGGAAGATGGGGATCAAGGGCAGCTCGACGACGGCGCTGTATCTGGACAACGTGCCGGTGCCGGTGGAGAACGTCCTCGGCGAGGTCGGGCGGGGTCATGTGATCGCCTTCAATATCCTCAACAGCGGGCGGCTGAAGATTGGGGTGCTGGCCCTGGGCGGCGCCAAGCACGTTCTGGGCCTCTCGCTGAAGTATGCCAAACAGCGCAAAGCATTCGGAGCGTCGATTGCCGAGTTCGGAGCCATACGCCACAAGCTGGCCGAAATGGCCATCCGCATTTATGCCGCCGAGTCCATGCTCTGGCGTGTTGCCGGACTCCTCCAAAGCCTCGCCGGCTCGGACATGCTGAAGGCGCTGGAGGAGTACGTAGTCGAGTGTTCCATGCTCAAGGTGTACTGCTCGGAAGTCTACGACTTCGTTGCCGATGAAGGGGTGCAGATCCACGGCGGCTACGGCTACCACCAGGATTACGACGTCGAAAGAGCCTATCGGGACTCGCGGATCAACCGCATCTACGAAGGCACCAACGAGATCAACCGCCTGATCATCCCCACCATGTTGTTGAAGCGGGCGGCGCGAGGCCGGCTGAATCTCTTGCCCGTTGCGGCGCCGGAGTTCTCCGGGGACGAAGAGCCGTCCCTGGTGCAGCGCGCCAAACAGATCGCGCTGCTGGCGCTGGACCTCGTCCGGCAGCGCTTTCAGAACGAGACGGAGAAACAGCAGGAACTTCTCATGAGCATCGCGGACATCGTCATGGAAGTCTTCGCCATGGAGTCCAGCCTGCTGAGAAGCCGCAAGTTCGCGCCGGGCAAAGGAGAGAATGCCACGGCTATGTGTACGACTTTCCTGCGCGATGCCTTGGCGCGGGTGGAGACGTCGGCACGCGACGTTCTGGGCGCTTGCCTGGAAGGAGCCTCCCTGCACGCTCAAATGACGGCTTTGCGAGGACTCGCGGACTGCGATCCGGTAGATGCGGTTGGGCTGAGGCGGGCCATCGCCGGCCGCTTGCTGGCCAGGGAGCGATACGTCGTCTAGTCCCTGCTCACCTCGATGACCGTGCGGCCTCGGATCTTCCCCGCCAGGATCTGTTCGCCAAGTTCGCAGATCTTCTCCAAAGGCTCCACCGTGATCATCTGGTCCAGCAGGTTCAGCGGAAGATCGCGCGCCAGCCGTGCCCACACCGCTCGCCGCTGTGCGTTGGTTACCCGCGCGGAATCGATCCCCAGCAGATTGACGCCGCGCAGAATGAACGGGAACACCGTGGAGGTGAACTCGGCGCCTCCTGCCAGACCGACTGACGCCACACTTCCCCCCATGGCCACCGACCGCAGGAGCCCCGCCAGGGTGGGGCCGCCGACGTTATCGATCGCCCCGCTCCAGCGCTGTGTCTCGAGGGGGCGGCTGGAGGTTGCCGCGATGTCCGCCCGGTCGGCGATCTCACTGGCGCCGAGGCTTCTCAGGTAAGGGTGGAGTTCCGCCCGGCCAGTGGCCGCTGCCACCCGGTATCCCAGATTCGCCAAGGCCGCAATCGCGATACTGCCCACGCCGCCCGAGGCGCCCGTCACCAGGACTTCCAGCCCGCCCGGTTTCAACCCGTGGATCTCCAACGCCATAATGCTCTGCATGGCCGCAAACCCGGCCGTGCCTATGCCCGCCGCCTGCTTCAGCGTCATGGACTCCGGCACAGGAACCAGGAACTCCCCGTCCAGGCGCGCCAGCTCCGCGTAACCGCCCCACATGGTTTCCGAGGTCCCGCAGCCGGTGACCACCACTCTGTCGCCGGGCTTGAATTCGGAGGATCTGGATTCTTCCACAACTCCCGCGAGATCGATCCCCGGCACCATCGGGCACTTGCGGATCACGCCCGGCCTTCCCGTCACTGCCAGGCCATCCTTGTAGTTCAAGCTGGAGAAGGCCACGCGCACCAGCACTTCGCCCGGCGGTAGAGCGCCCTTGTCGATCTGTTCGAACGAAGCCGCGAACTCGGCCCCGCCTTTAGTCACAAGAAACGCCTTGAAGGTCGCCATAGTCACCCCCTGGCCATCATTATCGCAGTACAATCAAATTGGAAATCCTGGGTTCCCGGTAACGGCATGAAGATTGTAATTGCGCTCAAGCAGGTCCCTGCCCGCGATTCCGTTTTGCGCTTGGACCAATCCTCAAACTGGATTAGCGAAGACGACCTCACCTTCGAAACCAATGAGCCGGATGCCTACGCCCTCGAAGAGGGTCTGGAGCTGAAGGCCAAGCACGGCGGCGAGGTGGTCGTACTGTGCGCCGGCCCGGCGCGGGCCTTGCGAGCTATCCGGGAAGCGCTGGCCAAGGGCGCTGACCGGGCCATCCACGTCGAGCACGACGGCTTGGCGGCTCTGGATCCATTCCAGGTGGCGACCTTGTTGGCCGGCGTGGTCAGGCCGGAAGCGCCCGACTTGATTCTGACTGGCCTGCAATCCGACGACTTAGGTTACGGACAGACGGGAGTCATCCTGGCGGAACTTTTGGGCTTTCCGCACTCCACCATTGTCATGGGAGTGGAGCAGATCGGTTCCGGCATCCGCGTCAAGCGCGAACTTGAGAATGGCTGGTTCCAGCACATCGAGATGCCCCTTCCTGCGCTGGTGACCGTACAATCCGGCATCAAGCGGCTGCGCTACGCCACGCTCATGGGGATCAAGCAGGCGAAAACGAAGGCGATTCGGTGCGTGACTCGGGGCAACGCGGACCCGGCGTCCGGCGGCGGCCGCATCCAGGTGCGCAGAGCGTATGAGCCGGAAAAGGCCAGGCACGCCCAGCTCTTTTCCGGCGACCCAAAGGACGCCGCCGCGAAGCTCGTCGAGCGGCTCAGGAGGGAGGCGCGCGCCCTATGAGCGTTCTGGCGATACTCGAGCAGGATCGCGGAGAGTGGCGCCGCATATCGTGGGAGACGCTCGCCGCGGCGCAGAAGATGGCTACCCAAATGGGCCTTCGGCCGGTAGCGGCGGTTATCGGCGAGGCGCACGAGCTCGCCTCCAAGCGGCTGGAGCGAGCCTACGCCGTCGATCATCCCCTGCTGCGAGACTACACGGCGGATGGCTACGCCATTGCGCTCCGGCAACTCATCGAGAAGGTCAAGCCGCGCGTGGTCCTGTTTCCACACACCTACCAGGTGCGCGACTTCGCCCCCAAACTGGCCACCGCGCTGGAGCGCGTGTTGGTCAGTGACGTGGTCTCTCATCGGGTGGAGGACGGGCATCTCATTCTCACGCGGCAGCTCTTCCAGGGCAGGCTGAACGTGGACCTCGGGTTCTCCGGCGCCCCCCCTTACCTGGCATCGCTCCAGGCGGGTGCGCACGCTGCCGACAAGGCTGAGGGCGGCATCTGCCAGGTCGAGACTTTCACGCCCGAGCTCTCGCCGAACCAGATTAGAACGCGGCCCGCGCCGCCGTTTCGGGAGGCCCAACGCGCCGTGGATCTGGCCTCGGCCGAACGCATCGTTTGCGCCGGGCGAGGCATCCAGGGAGCGGAGAATATCCCGCTGGTGCAGCGGCTCGCCCGAGCGCTGGGAGCGGAACTGGCCGCCTCCCGTCCGGTCTGCGACAGCGGCTGGCTGCCCCCCGAGCGGCAGGTGGGCAGTTCCGGCCAGACGGTAGCGCCGAAGTTGTACATCGCCGTGGGAGTGTCGGGCGCCATCCAGCATCTGGTTGGCATGAAAGGCTCCAAGACCATTGTGGCCATCAACAAGGACGCCACCGCTCCGATCTTCGAGATTGCCGATTACGGGATTGTCGGCGACCTGTTCGATGTGGTTCCCGCACTGGCCGACGAGATTCGGGTGCAGACACAGGGAGGCTCATGAGCCAGCTTGTGAATCTCACGTTGCACGAAGAAGTCGCTGTGATCACACTCGCCAACCCTCCGGTGAACGCACTCACTGTGGAAGTCCACCAGGGGATTCAAGCTGCGATTCGCTCGGCCGGCGCCGATCCCCATGTCCGGGCCGTGGTCCTCGTGGGGGCTGGCACGACCTTCTGCGGCGGCGTGGATTTGCGGGAGATTCGGCGGATCATTGCAGGCCAGATGCCGCGAGGCTGCCTGTTACCTCTGGCCTTGCTCAGGGAGATTGAGGATTCTACGAAACCCGTCGTGGTGGCAATTCACGGGTCGGCCCTCGGCGGTGGTCTGGAACTGGCGATGAGTGCGCATTACCGTGTGTGCTCTGGGTCAGCTCGGTTGGGACAGCCCGAGGTGAAGGTCGGGCTGATCCCTGGCGCGGGGGGCACCCAGCGTTTGCCACGCCTGGCAGGTCTGACCAAAGCCGTCGAAATGTGCGCCTTCGGCGAACCCATCTCCGCCCAGGAAGCGCTATCGCTGGGTCTGGTCGACCGCATCGTCGCCGGCGACCTCATGGGGGAGGCGGTGGCCTTTGCGCGCCGGGCGATCGGCAATCCGGCGCCCCGTACTCGAGAGCGCGGCGATAAGCTCCGCGGCGCTGACCCGGAGCTTTTTGACGCCGCACGAGAACGTGCCCGCAGATCGAGGCGCGGGCAACTGGCTCCGCTGGCCGCTATCGACGCCGTCGAGGCGGCGACAAGCCCTTCGTTCGAAGACGGATGCATGCGCGAAACGGAGCTTTTCGACGGCTGCCTTAGCTCGAACCAATCCCGGGCCATGATCCACGCCTTCTTCGCCGAGCGGGCCGTTTCCAAGGTGCCGGATGTCCCTGCGGAAACGCGGGCTTTCGACATCCAGCGCGGGGCGATCGTCGGCGCAGGCACGATGGGCGGCGGAATCGCCATGACTTTCGCCAACGCCGGCATCCCCACCCTCTTGAAGGACTCGAGCCAGGAGGCGCTGGATCGTGGCATGGCCTCCATCGCCAAGAATTACGCAGCCGCCGTGAAGAAGGGCGCGCTTCCGCAGCCAACGATGGATGAGCGACTGGCGCTGATTACGCCGCAGCTCTCCTACTCCGGCTTCGAGAAGGCGGATCTCATCGTGGAGGCCGTGTTCGAGGATATGGGCGTCAAGAAAGGGGTGTTCGCCGAGATCGACGGCATCGCCAAGCCGTCCTGCGTTCTGGCCTCCAATACCTCCACGCTGGACATCGATCAAATGGCCTCCGCGACCAACCGCCCCGAAGCGGTCGTCGGCCTGCACTTCTTCAGCCCGGCGAACGTCATGCGTCTTCTGGAAATCGTACGCGGCCGGGCGACCAGCAAGGAGGTGATCGCGACTTCCATGGCGCTCGCCCGAAGGCTCGGCAAGATCGGCGTGGTGGCGCGGAATTGTCTGGGCTTCATCGGCAGCCGGATGATGGAGCCGTACTGGCGGGAAGCGGAGTTTCTGGTGGAGGAAGGGGCATCCGTCGAAGAGGTCAACCAGGCGCTGTACGACTTTGGGATGGCCATGGGGCCGCTGGCCATGGCCGATCTGGTGGGCCTCGATATTGCCTGGCGCATCCGGCAGGTGTTTCGCGAAGTGGCGAGTCCCGGCGTTCGGCAACCGCGGGTCATCGACCTGCTCTACAAGATGGGCCGGTTCGGGCAGAAGACCGGGCGCGGCTGGTCCAGCTATGACGCCGCGCGAAAGCCGTCGGTCGCCCCGGAAACCACGGCTCTGATCGAACAAGCCGCCCGCGAGGGGGGAATCGAACGCCGCCGCATTCCGGCGCAGGAGATTGTCGACCGTTGCCTGTACGCCTTGGTCAACGAAGGCGCACGGTTACTGGAGGAAGGCATTGCGCTGCGCGCCTCCGACATCGACGTGGTCTATCTGACCGGATTCGGCTTCCCGGTCTGGCGCGGCGGACCCATGTTTTACGCCGATACTGTCGGTCTGCCGCAAGTCTTGAAGAGGATCGAGGAGTGCGAGGCCAAACACGGCCCTGGCCTGTGGACTCCCGCGCCGCTGCTAAGGCGGCTGGCCGAAACGGGCAAGACCTTTATGTAGTGGCCGGGCGCCGGCACGCCCGCAAGACCGCCTTCATCTGTTTTCAATCGGATGGCGGTGAGGGTGGGATTCGAATCCAAAGACCCCATTGAAAACACGGATGTTATTGATTCTACAAACTCATAGAACGCACAGACCGCAAGAAACGCTCATCTCATTACGATCCTATTACGATCGGATACGGCGCTCCGATTTCCGCCTGTCCAGGTACCTGGTCACCAAGGGGACCATCGTCTGACCTAACGGATGGGGATGAGATGGTAGGGGTCTGAAGCGGCCCCGAGCGGCAGCGCATTGGGCTTGTCAACCTTCCGCTGCCTTCCCTGCCGCCCGCCGGCGCACAGTGGATCGCGGTGTGCCGCCACTGGGCGCACGATTCCTGAGCGACGCAGTTTCTATCGGATGACCTCCCACCACGCGCCACGCCCGCGGCCCACGAGTCGGACCTTGCCGGTCTTCTTCATCTCCGCGAGCACCTTTTTGACGAGCTGGGGGCTGGCCGCCGGCAACAGAGCCGCCACGTCGGCTAAGGTGAACCGATCCACCTGTCCGAGCACGGTCTGCCGAACCAGATCGCTCTTGGCGGGGCGGGCGCCAACCGATTCCACTTGGCGCTGGAACTCCTTGTAGGCATTCCGCAACAGGCCCAGGTAGTAGTTCCACCACGGAACGATCTCGTTCTTGCCCTCGTGCCACTGCTCGGAGCATAGCTGGAGAACCCGGTAATACTCATCCTTGCTCTCTTCGACCAGCCGTTCCAGACTGATGTACCGGGCCACTTCAAAACCGTGCGATTGAAGCAGCAACGAGGTTGCAAGCCGTGAGACACGGCCATTCCCGTCACGAAAAGGATGGATACAGAGGAAGTCGAAGACGAAGGTCGCCACGATCAGGAGCGGCGGAACACGTTCCTCATCGCAGGTGGTGCGATAGTTGCGGCACAACATCTCCACGGTTCTTGGGGTGTCCTTGGCGGAGGTTGGGACGAAGCGAACACTACGCTCGCCGTTGGGTAGGATCTCGATGATCTCGTTGTCGCGCTTCTTCCATTCCCCGGCGTCTCCTGAAGATCCGCCCTGGGCCAGAGCATGCAGCCGTCTGAGCACATCCCGAGCGATCGGGACCGCACGTTTTCGTGAGAAGATCCAATCCAGCGCCGCTCGATACCCGGCGAGTTCTTCCTCCGACCGGTCTCGTGGCTTGGCTCGTCCGATGACCAGGGGCCGCAGCCGGTCCGCTGGCACGGTCACGCCCTCAATACGATTCGACGATTCCGCGCTCTGAATCATGGCCTGCTCACGCAGAACGTCCAGGACCTCCGGCTTCTGCCTGAGCCAGAGGTCCTGTTTCCCTCGTGCCTCCATGCATGCGCCGAGAAGCCAGCCAGTTCCGATTGGAACCGTTGCTTGGGCCAACCTGCGCGGGTCGAGTGTCAGCAAGGCGTGTCTCCTTTTCGTCTCAGTAGCCTAATAATAGCCTATTGCGCGAACGGTAGCCAATTGGTCATGGTGAGGGGGCGAATGCGCAGCCGCCGGGCAGTTCGCAGCCGTGCGAGGCCAAACTGAGCGCCGGCATCAGCCCAGGCGCCCGCTCTACAGCTCACATTCGATTGCCAGCATGGCCACGTCGTCGGCGGGCCGTGCGGGCGCACACCACTCTTCGACTTCCATCATCACCGCTCCGAGGCTCTCATGGAGTGGCAGGTGGCGGTTCCGATCGTAGGCTTCCAGCAACTTCTCCGCACCAAACTCCTGCCCAGCGGTGTTCTCGGCATCCGCGAGCCCATCCGTTGCGAAGTACAGACGGTCTCCTCGTTCAATCCCCACTGTCCGCTCCTCATAGCTTGCGTCCGGGAGCAACCCAACGGGCAGGCCGCCCGATTCGAGGATCAGCGGAGCCGCGCTGCGGCGCAGGCGGACCGGCCCGGGATGCCCGGCCGTCACGTAACGAAGGTCGCGCGTCCTCACATCCAGCACGCCGTAGATCATAGTGAAGTACTGCATCGCTCGGGGCCCAGACCGAAACTGACTGTTCAGCCGCGCAACCACCTCCGCCGGCGAAGCGATGCGATACGTGCCCGGACTCTCAGGCGCCGCCGCATACAAAAGGGAACGATCGGCCACCGGGGACAGGACGTGGCTCAGCGTCACGGAAAGGAGTGCCGCGGCAACACCGTGTCCGGAGACGTCCAGTATGTAGACGCCCAGGTGGTACTCGTCGAGCGGCAAGACATTGAGAAAGTCGCCCGCCAACTGCTGGCACGGACGAAACTCCCAGGCGAATCGGACGCCGGGAATCTCTGGCAACGCAGCCGGCAGTAGCGAACGCTGCACAGTCGCGGCCGCGTCAAGGTCTTGCCGGATGCTGCGGTTGGCGGCCTCCAGTTGTTGGTTGGCCCTTTGGAGCGCGTCCTGCGCGTTCTTCTCGGCGGTCACGTCCGATTGCACCCCGATGAAGTGGGTCACTGCACCCGAGGAATCGCGCACCGGCGTGATCGAGAGACGGTTCCAGAACGTGGCGCCATCCTTACGGTAATTGAGGAGCTGCACCGTGATCTCGCGTTGCTCGCGAATCGCGGCCCGCAGATTGTTCAATGTCGCCTCATCGGTGACCGGACCTTGCAGAAACCGGCAGTTGCGGCCCAGAACTTCGCCCGCTGAATACCCCGTAAGCCTCTCGAATCCTGCATTGGCGTAAATCAGGGGATTGTCAGGCAGGCGGGCATCGGCGATCGAGATGCCCTCCGCAGTCGCTGCGAGGGCACGATTCTTGAGATGGATCTGAGCCTTGGACCGCCCATGGTCCAGGCTTGTCGCGCGAACCGCCTTCGATCCCATACGGCCTATACGACCACCTCGGAGCCACCCTGCGCAACTCGTCCGATCTGTTTGAGCATCCCCGCGAACAGTATCCGGTGCACCGGGTAGGTAACGTACCAGTAAGCGCGGCCCGCGAGTCCCCGAGGATCAAAGACCGCGGTTTGCCGGATCACCGAATTGGAGTCGCTCCCGTCCACTCGAAACTCCAGCCAGGCTCGTCCCGGCAGTTTCATCCGTGCGGCCAGCAGGAGGCGGTGGTTCGCCTCGCAGGCTTCCACTTGCCAGCAATCCACAATGTCGCCCGCGTCGAGTCGGTCGGGATGCCTGCGGCCAGGACTGAGCCCAAGCCCTCCCATCCAGATGTCCACGATCCCGCGCAGGCGCCACAGCCACTTGGCGTAGTACCAGCCAGTCGAACCCCCGATTCTGCGAATCGGCGCGAACGCCTGCTCGGGCGACGTCTTGACGGTGATCTCCAGGGAATGGACGAAGCGTGAACTTGAAGCGACCGATGGGGCTGCCCAGTCATCGAACTGATCCTCCGCGCGGAGCGCTGCCGCGATGGCCTCGCGGTATCCCACGGGGCGCACGGTGAATTCGACCAGAGCCGAGCGATCTCTCACGACGGTGGGATGGCGGATGCTGTCGATCAGCTTGCGGCCCACTCGAACGTACAGCGGCGTGATCAGTCCCAACCATAGGCTGGACAGCCGGGGAGTCAGAACGGGAACGGGGACAATGAACCTCTTGAGTCCGCGCTGGCGCGCGTATTCCAGCATCAGGCCGCCATAGGAGACCTGGTCAGCCCCGCCGATCTCGAAGACGCGGCTTCCCTCGCACGGCAAATCCAACGCCGCGAGCAGATACTCGAGCAGATCCTGGATGGCGATCGGCTGCGCAGGAACCGCGACCCAGCGCGGCGCAATCATCACCGGCAAGCGTTCTACCAGAGCTCGAACCATTTCAAACGACAGACTGCCCGATCCGATCACTACCGAGGCACGGAACTCGATGACAGGGAGGCCCGATGAGCCCAATATCTCGCCGACCTCCTGGCGACTGCGCAAGTGCGGCGAAAGCGTTGGGGAACTCGCGCCCAGCCCACCCAGGTAGATGATGCGGCTCACCCCGAGATCGCGGGCGGCGTCGGCGAAGTTCCGAGCAGCCCGCCGGTCCTCTTCCTCGAATGAACCCGCCGAGCCCATCGAGTGAATCAGATAGAAGGCGGTGTGCACCCCCGCCATCGCCGTGCGCACCGAGGCACCGTCCAGAACGTCGCCAGCCATGATTTCCACGCTGGCCATCTCTGGGATCCGCAGCAACTCGGGCCGCCGCGCCAGACAACGAACTCGATGGCCGGCCGCCAGCAGGGCCTTCAGCAACTGCCCTCCGACGTACCCCGTTGCGCCTGTGACCAGAATGAGTGGCTTCATCTGTTTCTGATGCTCGCCAGCGCCTCGAGCGCGCGATCGCGAGCCTCGGCGTGGTCGACGATCGGGTGTGGCGCAGGCGAGCTCTCCGACTCCGGAACCCAACGGCGACGGTACTCGCCCTCGGAATCGAACTTCTCAGCCTGAATCGAGGGGTTGAAGATTCGGAAATATGGAGCTGCGTCCGCGCCACAGCCCGCTACCCATTGCCAGCCCAGCGTGTTGTTGGCCAGATCCGCATCCACCAGGGTGTCCCAGAACCAGGCCGCGCCATCCTGCCATCCGATCAGCAGGTGCTTGACCAGGAACGATGCGGCCACCATCCTCACCCGATTGTGCATCCAGCCCGTGTGCCACAACTCCCGCATGCCCGCATCCACGAGCGGGTAACCGGTCCTGCCTTGTTTCCACGCTTTGAACCGTTGCGGATCCATCCGCCAGGGGAAGGCGGCGAATCCGTGTCGCAGAGCCTCCTGCGGCGATTCTGAATGATGATGCAACAAGTAGTACGCAAACTCGCGCCAGCCAATCTGCCTGAGGTAGGCTTGGCAGCCCGCGGCGTTCTCGTCCATCGCTTCCAGAACTGCGCGCCAGACCTGTCCGGGACTGATCTCACCGAAGTGGAGGTGCGGAGAAAGCCGCGATGTGCCCGCAACGCCGGGCCTCTCCCGATCCACAAGATACCCCGCGAGTGCTTTCTCGAGGAAGCGCTTCAGTTGGCGCGCTGCTCCGGATTCGCCGGGTTGCCAGACCTCACGGAACCCGCTCGCCCAATCCACGGCCGGTTCGAGTCCGAGTTCCGAAATATCCAACGAGTGTGGCCAGTTCTCCGGTGAAAGCAGGCGTTTCGGCGCATCCTTCGAGGCAGGCGTAGCGAGCTTGGTCAGACAGGCTCGCCAGAACGCCGTGAAGACCCGGAACGGCTGTCCGCTCCGGTTCAGAATCGTCTCCGGTTCCGACAGCAGGCTGCCGTTGAAGCTCTCGGCGAGCAGTCCACGCTCGCGCAACTTCGATTTCACCTGGCTGTCACGCGCGACGGCCGCGGGCTCATAACGGCGATTCCAGAACACTGCGGTGGCGCCGGACTCCGCCGCGAGACGGCTAATGGCCTCCGCGGTCGGTCCCCGGCGGATGATCAGCAGCGAGCCGCGATGCTCAAGTTCCTCACTGAGTCTCGCCAGCGAACGGCCCAGCCACCATCTGGAGGCTGCCCCGGGCGGCCAGGCGCCCTCTTCTTCAGGAGCCCAGACGAACACCGGAATCAACGGGGAACGCTGCTCCACGGCGGCCGCCACGGCCGGGTTGTCCGACAGACGCAGGTCCTGCCGGAACCAAACCAAGGATGGTGAAGCGCTCATGCCTGTCCGCTCTCCTCGGCCGGCCCGCGGCCGGCGAACAGTTCGGCGATGCGCTGGAACCGATGTTCGAAGATCCGTTCCACATCACGGCGGATCTGGAGGGAATGCAGGGCCCTGCCAACGATTCCCAGCGGAAGGCGGTATCGGACGACGTCCGTCATTCGCGTCCCGCCTCCGTGTGCCTCGAATCGATGGGTGTGGTGCCAAAGCCGGTATGGGCCGGCTACCTGCGCGTCAGTGAAGCGAAAAGGCGGCTCCCAGCGTCGGATCTCTGTCGTCCACCTTATCGGGATGCCGTGCCACCCGAGTTGGTACTGGATTCTGGTTCCGGTTCGAATCCGGACCGGGCCGGGGGTGAGAATGCGAAATCCAAGCCAAGGCGGGGTGATCGTCTCCAGATTCCGGGCGTCCGAGAAGAAGGCGAACACCTCTTCAATCGGCCGCGGGATCCACTGCTCGCGGCGCAGTGTGTGGAACCGGGTCAAACCAGCGCCTCCTGCCTCTTGGATTCCCGCGCGAGCCGCCACGGCTCCTGGAAAAGGGGCCGCGGGTTGTAGTTCTTCGTCAGCAGCAACTGGAAATCGCTGATGTGGCGTTCGAGGAAAGCGCCCTCGCAGAAGGCTAGGCAGTAATCCCACATCCTTGTGAACCGGTCGTCAAAGCCCAGCGCCTGGACTTCGGCGATGGAATGGAGGAAGCTCTCGCGCCAGGCTGCCAGCGTGCGCGCGTAGTGAGCTCCCATGTCCTCCGCATGGAACAGCGAGAGCCGGGTGGCGCGCGCGAGCGAGTCCAGGATCCCCCGCAGGGAGGCCAGTTGCGCCCCGGGGAAGATGTACTTCTGGATCCAGTCACTCTGCTTCCGGTATCGGGGGAACTTCTGTTCGTTCATTGTGATCGTCTGGAGCAGCATGGCGCCGTCCGGTTCGAGCAGCCGGTCGCAGGCGCGGAAGAACTCGTCGTAGTGCTCGAAACCCACCGCCTCGAACATCTCGATGCTAACGATCTTGTCGAACCTACCGCTCAACTGACGGTAGTCCTCGAAGAGGAGCTCGATCTGAGGGTCGAAGTCTGCGGCATCGAACCGTTCCCTCGCATACTCGTACTGCTGCCGGCTGATCGTGGTCCTCGTGACCTGGCAGCCATAATTGTGGGCGGCGTGCAGCGCGAACGCGCCCCAACCCGTTCCAATCTCCAAAACCCGATTCTGCGGCTTCAGGTCCAGTTTCCGGCAGACGCGATCCAACTTCTGAATCTGGGCGGTTTCCAGGGAATCCTCCGACCTCTCGTACCAGGCGCACGAGTAGACCAGGTTCCGGTCCAGAAAGAGCCGGAAGAACTCGTTGCTGAGGTCGTAGTGCGCCTGGATGTTGCGGTTGCTACCCTCAACGGTGTTCTTCCTCAGACGCTGGCGGATGCGGTCGGCGAAACGGCTGAGCGCGGAGAAAAGGCCGTTCTTCTCCTCGAGTTGCGCCAGGTTGCGGACAGCCAGTCGCATGAGTGAGACCAAGTCGGGCGAGGACCAATCCCCGTCCATGTACGCTTCGCCGATCCCGGTGTCGCCACCCATCAGAGCGCGGGTGAAGAACCGCTCGCGGTGTACTGCCAGCCCTGCGCGAAGCTCCGCCGAGGCGTCCCCAAACACCTGGGTCCGGTCAGGCAACACTAAGTCGAGGGAGCCGTCGTGGAGCCCTTCGAGCGTGGACAAGAACAACCTCTTCGCTGCCGATGCGAACATTCCCTTCATTTCTTCAAACCTCGCCTGTGAGGCACCGAGGGTGAGTGAATACCGGCGCCTTCTTCAAGTAGAGCCGCAAGGCCTCCCAGTGGATGGCGGTGATGACTTTCGCCGTCATCCAGGGATGAGCCAGGAGCGCGCTGTGCAGTGAGCCGGCGGTCCACGGCCTACGGTGCAGGTTCAGAGTCGCGTCGAAAAAGGCCTGCCCGCTCTCTATGGTGTCCATGTGGACGATGAGGCGCTGGTCCGGCGGCGTAAGGGTGAACGTGTACTCGAGTGACATGTCCATGAACGGCGACACGTGCATCCTCTTGGGGCATCGGTACCGCTTCGCCCTGGACGCAGGCAGCTCGTTCGCTTGCCAGAGCCAGTAATTGTGGCTCTCGCCGAAGGTGCTGTTCACCTCCGCAAGCACGAGCTGCAGTCGTTGCTCAACATCGTAGCAATAGAAGAATGAGACAGGGTTGAAGTTGTAGCCGAAATACCTGAGGTGAGTCAGGAGGAAGACGGGGCCGTCTGGCAAGGAAACGCCGCGAGCGGCGGCGTCCCGTCCCAGCCGCTGCCTAAGCGGAAGCCGGGGATCGCCGAAATGATCGCGCTCGTCGAAGGTTGCCCAATTGAGCCGGTTGTAGCTCAGCAGTCGGGAGATCCCGGTCAATTCCGGTATCCGGTCAATATCCAGATAAGCCATGAAGACGCCGTACGTGAAAACGTGCCGGACAGGCCGGAACCTGCGGTGTCGAACAGTACCGAAGTAGAAGGCGGATTCCATTCGGCTAGCACTCCACCGCGAGAGCGCGGGCCACACGCAGAGCGGAGTTTAGTCCGTCCTCGTGAAACCCGTAGAACCAGTAAGCCCCGCAGTAATGCGTCCGGTTCTGGCCGCTGATCTCGCTCCATCTCGCCTGGGCGCGGACCGCCTCCTGCGTGTATAGCGGGTGATGGTAGACGATCTTCCGCAGAATCTTCGAGTTGTCGATCGCGTCCTCCCCATTCAGCGTGACGCAGTAGTCTTCGGGCCCCGGCAGCGACTGCAACCGGTTCATGTGGTAGGTCAGGGTGACGGCATCCTGCCCGCCCAGGCCCAGGATGTAGTTCCAGCTTGCTCGCGCCGGCGCGCGCCTGGGTAGAAGCGAGGAATCCGTGTGCAGCGTGGCCACGTTGCGGCTCGTCTTGAAGTTCCCCAGGACGTCGCGTTCGGTGTCCGTTGGCTTCTCGAGCAGCGGTAGCACCTGATCGCCGTGGCAGGCAAATACGACCTCGTCGAATGCCATCGCGGGACGATCGCCGAAGTTCAAGGTCACGCCGGTCTCCTGCCGTGCCACCGAGACGATTCGCGAACCGGCCCGGATTCGGTCCTTAAAGGGAGCGGCAAGCAACGGGATGTATTTGTGGCTGCCACCACGGATGACTTTCCACTTCGGATGCGTGTTGATGCCGAGCATGCCGTGGTTGTCGAAGAAGCGCAGGAGCGTCAGCGCGGGGAATGACCGAATCGCGTCCAGCGACATCGACCAGACCGCCGAGGCCATTGGAAACAGGTAGCGCCCGGTGAAGATCTCCGCGTAGCGTCCCTCCTCGAGCAGATCCCCGATCGTCGCTGCGGCGACGCCCGGCTCGTTCAGCAGTTTCGGCGCCGTGCGGTTGAACCGCAGGATCTCGGAAAGGAGCCGGTAATGCTGGCGACGAAACAGGTTGGAACGCTGGGCAAAGAAGCCGTTGATGCCGCGGCTCGAGTACTCGAAGCCGGTATCGCGAGAGCTGACCGCGAACGACATGTCGCTGGGCTGCGTTTCCACTCCCAGTTCCGCCAGCAGCTTCACCAGATTGGGGTAGGTCCGGTCGTTGTGGACGATGAAGCCTGTGTCAACGGGAATCGAGTCGCCACCGGTTTCCACCATGACGGTGTTCGTGTGGCCGCCCAGGCGCGGCTCCCTCTCAAACAGGAATACCTCGTGCTTGCGGCTGAGATACCATCCCGCTGCCAGGCCCGATATGCCGCTGCCGATTACCGCGATGCGCATTAGACGGCTCCCCGAAGCGCGTGGGCGGGAACCCGGAAGGGTCGCAATTCCCGGGCGATGCCGAGGAGACTCAGCGCCTTCAGCACGCCGTAGGTGATATCCACTTCCCACCAGCGATATCCCTGGCGGCAACTGGCCATCGAAAAGTGATGATTGTTGTGCCAGCCCTCGCCGAAGGTCAGCAAAGCCAGGAGCCAGTTGTTGCGGCTCTGGTCCGGCGTGTCGAAGCGGCGGCTCCCGAACATGTGCGCCAGCGAATTGATGGAGAACGTGCCGTGGTACAGCAGCACTGTCGAAACCAGGTAGCCCCAGACAAATGTCGCGGGGCCCCCAGCGAGCAGCACCAAGGCCGCGAACAGGGCCGCCGGAGCCCAGTGGTAACGGTCAAGCCAGCGCAGTTCGGGGAACTTGGCGAAATCGGCGACCTTCTTCTGGTTGCAGGAGTCGTACTCACTCGACAAGATCCACCCCACGTGCGCCCACCAGAAACCGCGTTGCCGCGGTGAGTGCACGTCCTTCTCGCGCTCGGCGTATCGGTGATGCTGGCGATGGTGGGCCGCCCACCACAGGACGCCCTTCTGGCCGGAACTCTGGGCTAGAGCGGCCATCGCGAGCTGAGCGCCGCGGCCCAGTTTGTAGCTGCGATGGCTGAAATAGCGGTGATATCCCGCCGTGACCCCCAACATCCGGATCGCGTACGTTGCCGCCGCCCACAGCAGCACTCCGGGAGAGAAAGGCACGAAGAAGACGACCAAGGCGCCGGCGTGGATCAGCACAAACAGGAGAACCGTGCCGAACTGGTGCTCTCGCAAACCGCCACGCATCCGAATCCTCCCTGCGCCCCGCCGCTGGGTGGCGTACATCCAGAATAGCCCAGGCCCTGCCGATTGTCAAGCTATTGTCATGGACAATTACTTGACAAGATCCGATTCCTGGATTATCCTGAGACTGTGAGTTCCGAAAGTTCGGTTCATTATCCCATTCGAGCAGCGGCTAGGCTGACCGGTCTCAGCATAGATACGCTCCGGGCCTGGGAGCGGCGCTACCAGGCTGTCACCCCTCTCAGGGCCGAACGAGGCCGCGCCTATGACGCAGGACACATCAGGCGGCTCGTCTTGCTGCGCGATGTGGTAGACCGCGGACACGCTATCGGGCAGGTGGCCTCGCTGGGGGATAACGAGCTGGAGGAACTGCTGGCAGGTCCCGCCGAAGTCCCGAGGATCCCGAAACCGGCCTGGACCGGACAAGAAGTGAGCGACGGTCTGCAGCCCGTTGTGGCCGCCATCGAGTCGTTCGACTACGCAACAGCCAACGCACAGCTCGGCAGGCTGGCTGCATTGCTGCCCGTTCAGGAGCTGGTTGGCGAAGTAGTGCTCCCGCTGATGAGACTGGTCGGAGATCGCTGGCAAGACGGAACCCTGACCGTCGCGCAGGAACACATGACTTCCGCGATTCTGCGCAACCTCCTGGGCGGACTGCTTCGCCTCCGTGCACCGTCCGGTCAGTCCCCGCGGCTTCTGTTTGCGACGCCTTCCGGGGAACTGCACGAGTTCGGGATACTGGCGGCCGCCATGCTGGCTGTGGCTAGCGGTTTTGACGCTCTGTACCTAGGCCCGAATCTGCCCGCTCCTGAGATCGTGGCCGCTGTCGAGCGGACCTCGCCGCAGGCGGTCGTCCTGGGAATCAAGATGAGCGAGCCGGCCCCGGTAACCATCGAAGAACTGAGGCTCATTGCCTCGAAACTCCCGAAACGCACTGAGCTATGGCTTGGCGGCAGCGAGGTCAAGAAGGCTCTGTCCACCGTTCGTGGCGGGCGGGTGTTCGCCTTGGAGAACTTCGGAGAGTTGGACGTGCATCTGGCCAGGTTGAAGAAGGGGAGCCGATGAAGTCGTTTCTGAAGCTGCTGTTCGGTGGCATTTTCGTTTGGATGACCATGGCAACAATCCGCACGGGCCTTTCCGTCAGCCTCTGGGCTGCGTGGCCGAGCTACGCGGCCAACCCGTGGGCCGTAGCCACTCTGTATGACGCGTACTGTGGCTTCGTGACGTTCTACGCCTGGGTCTTCTACAGGGAGCGAACCCTCTGGTCGCGTGTTCTGTGGTTCCTCCTCGTCATGGCCCTGGGCAACATCGCGACGTCGCTGTATGTTCTCATCCAACTGTTCCGGCTCAGGCCGGACGAGAGGGCCGAGTCGATCCTGCGGAGGCAGCCGGCATGAGAGAGTCTCTCTGGCGCCGCAAAGTTGTTCAACCGTTTCTGGAACTGCTCCGCCAGGGCCTCACGCCCGAGAAGATCGCCTTCACGATCGCGCTGGGGATCACGCTGGGCGTCACGCCGGTCGTGGGCTCGACTGTACTGCTATGCACGCTGGCAGCCATCGTGTTTCAGCTCAACCTGCCGGCCATTCAGCTTGTGAACTGGCTGGTCTATCCGCTGCAACTGGCCCTATTGGTTCCGCTCCTCCGCGTCGGCGCATGGATGTTCGGGCGCCGGTCGTCCGAGATCTCGGTGGCCCACGTTTTCGAGTTGATCCGCACGGACGTCTTCCACGCCGTGGCGACGCTCTGGACGGCGACGATGCATGCCCTGGCCGCGTGGCTCGCCTTCGGAAGCGTGGCCACGGCCCTGATCTACCTGCTGCTGGTCCCGGTGCTTCGCGGGCTCCAGAGTGAAGTGCGGCGGGCGGCTGGGGAGAAACCATGGTCTGGTTGATTCTGTTTGGCGCCTTGGCCGTGTGCGGGGTGATGCTCCTGCTGTGGCTGGTTCATCTGCCATTGCACAACGCGGCTATCGTAGATGCGGGCTGGGCAGGCGGATTGGCCTTGCTGGGGGTGCTGTATGCCGTCACGGGAACCGGCTGGGCGCCGCGCCGGGCAATGATCGCCGTCATGGCCCTGGCTTGGGGGCTCCGGCTGGCGTTCTACTTGCTCTTCACGCGTGTCATCGGCCACCCGGAGGAAGGGCGCTACGTCCAACTGCGCCGGGAGTGGCGCGACCACCTCGCACTGAAGTTTCTGCTGTTCTTTCAGTTTCAGGCGGTGCTGTGCCTGGTCTTGGCGACGCCGTTCCTGTTGTCGTCATCGAATACCAACCCGGCGCTCTCCATCTTCGAATATGCGGCGGCCTTTCTCTGGCTGGTAGCCATGGCGGGGGAGATCACAGCCGATGCGCAACTCAACGCGTTCAAGTCTAACCCCGTAAACCGCCGGAGGACTTGCCGTGCCGGCCTGTGGAAGTACTCGCGGCATCCGAACTACTTCTTCGAGTGGCTGATCTGGGTTGCTTTTGCCCTGTTCGCGATGGTTTCTCCTTATGGCTACCTGGCGCTGGTCTCGCCCATGCTCATGCTGTTCTTCCTCTTCCGGGTTACCGGCATCCCGGCCACGGAAGCGCAGGCGCTGCGGACCAAGGGGGAGGACTACCGGCGTTATCAAGAGACGACCAGCGCATTTGTGCCGTGGTTCCCAAGGAGCTAGCTCCATGCAGACCGATACTCTCGCCGCTTCACCGGTTCTGAAGGCGGGCTACAACCGGTGGCTCGAACGTGATCTCGTGCCCGACTGGCTGATTCGCTTCGGCATACGCCGGCTTCTGGCCGCACGGCTGCGCGAAGAAGGCCACGGGGGGGCGGAGGCTCAAGCGGAACGGCTGATGGAGTTCATCGGGCAACTGCGTCGTAGTCCCATCGCGGTCCGCCCCGACGCCGCCAACGCGCAACACTACGAGGTGCCCGCGGAGTTCTACCGGCGTGTTCTTGGTCCGCACATGAAGTACAGTTGCGCTCTCTGGAACGGCGCTACCGGAGAGCTGGCGCAGGCGGAGGAGGCCATGCTCGACCTGACCTGCCGCCGTGCCCGTCTGGAGGACGGTCAGGACGTGCTCGAACTGGGTTGCGGTTGGGGCGCTCTCTCGCTCTTCACGGCTGCCCGCTATCCGAACAGCCGCATTCTGGCGGTCTCCAATTCCCATTCGCAGAAGCAGTTCATCGACGCCGAAGTGGTTCGTCGCAGACTTGTCAACCTGGAAGTGGCCACCGCCGATATGAATGAGTTCCGCACCGAGAGGCGGTTTGATCGCATCGTCTCGGTCGAGATGTTCGAGCACATGCGGAACTACGCCGAACTGCTGCGCCGGATGGCATCCTGGTCACGGCCGGAGGCGTTCCTTTTTATGCACGTATTCTCCCACGGTCGCTACGCCTATCCTTACGAGGTGCGAGACGCTTCGGACTGGATGGCGCACCATTTCTTCACCGGCGGCCTCATGCCTAGCGACGATCTGCTGCTCTACTTCCAGGAGCACTTCCGCATCCGGGATCACTGGCGGGTAAGCGGCGTCCACTATCAGAAGACAGCCGAGGCCTGGCTCCAGCGGCTCGACCGGCATCGAAAAGAGGTCCTCGGCATCTTCTCCTCCGTGTATGGCAGAGACGAGGCCCTGCGCTGGCTGGTCCGCTGGCGAGTCTTCTTCATGGCCTGCGCCGAGTTGTTCGGATATGCCGGAGGAAAGGAGTGGATGGTGTCCCACTATCTGTTCGAGAATCCGGCCAGCCAAGGCGCCGGAGGAAGCATCTCATGAGTATGCTGCCGATCGTCTTGATGGCCTCCTCCGTGACTTCGGTACTATCCCCAGGCGAGCCTATGCCTCCTCTGAAGGGCGAGTTCCTCACCGGCCGGCAGGCTCTGTTGCCCGGTGTCGCTTCCGGTCGCGTCGCCCTGCTTGCGCTGGGCTTCACCTATGATTCGCGATTCGCCGTGGAGGCCTGGGTTGGCCGCTTCCTCAAGGACTTCGGAGGCAATCCGCAAGTCACGTTCTACGAGGTCCCGATGATCGGCGGGATGGCGCGCTTGGGGAAATGGTTCATCGACAGCGGGATGCGAAGGGGCACTCCCAAGAAAGACCACGAACACGTGATTACAGTCTACGGCGGCACCGGTCCCTGGAAACAACGCCTGGGCTTCCTTTCTCGGGATGCCGCGTACCTGATTCTAATTGACCGGCGCGGCGTCGTACGTTGGCGCCACAACGGCGCGTTGGAGGAAGAGTCCTACAAGGCACTTTCGATCCAGATGGCGGCAGTGCTCAGGGAGCCGCAGTAATTGCGATTTGATCCGACATGGAGCGCTTCTCGCATCCGGCAGCGCTTGGGGGCATCTAAGAGAACATGAGAATGCCAGCTATCCTCTGCGGGCCCTTGTCTCTGTCGACATCGCTGCCTCCAGCTTCCACGGTTCACGAGTTCAAGTTGAATTCCATAGACGGCCAGCCGATCTCTCTGGCGCAGTTCAAAGGCAAGGTGGTCTTGATCGTCAACGTGGCCAGCCGGTGCGGTTTCACGCCCCAGTATGCAGGCTTGGAAGAGCTGTACAACAAGTACAAGGACCGGGGGTTCGTCGTTCTGGGATTCCCCGCCAACAACTTCCTGTGGCAGGAGCCCGGGACCAACGCAGAGATCAAGACGTTCTGCTCCACCAAGTACCACGTCACTTTCCCCATGTTCGCCAAGGTGTCGATGAAGGGATCTGACAAGACGCCTCTATACCAGTTTCTGACCGACAAGAGGGCCAATCCATCCACGGGGGGCGAGATTCGCTGGAACTTCACCAAGTTCCTGGCGGACAGGAACGGGAAGGTGATAGCCCGCTTCGGTTCCCACGTGGCCCCTGAATCCGCTGAGCTGAGCAACGCCGTTGAAGCAGCTTTACAGTAGCGCGGCGGATGGTAGCCGCTTCAGCCTTGCTTTGCTGGCCATTATTGTCGGTTCATAACTCGCGTGCATTATGATCGGATAACGATTACTCTGTAACCTATTGATAATAGAACCACTTGTAAGCCGGTGAGGATTCGCATCTCCACCCTCACTGCAGCCTGCGGGTTTTCAATAAGATACAGGCAGCACGAGCGTCGAGCTTATGTGGGCAATGGGAAATAAATCTTTTGTTTTCATATACTTGGCGGTGAGGGTGGGATTCGAACCCACGGACCCCTCACGGGGTCAACGGTTTTCGAGACCGCCCGATTCAACCGCTCTCGCACCTCACCGCGGCGGGGTTCTTGTTGCGGGCTGGACACCTCAATTCTAGCAAAACCTCGCCCGTTCGGCCCTGGATGGGCGCTAGCCAGATGGAGTCGAGGAGGGGCGCGGTGTAATGATCCGGCAAGCCGAACCGCCCGCCCATCTTTCTCGTATCCCCCTTTGTAAGAATTCGCGAAAAGTGGAGTCTCCATGGATGAAGACAGAAAGCGGGTGGACGAAATGAGCGCCGGCGCGACAGCGGTCACCGCCCCGATCGGGGAACTGGAGAGGGTTTTCCAGGCGCACCACGGGCGGGTGTTTCGAGCGGCGTATCGCATCACCGGCAATGCCAGCGACGCCGAGGACGTGCTGCAGACGGTTTTCCTCAGGCTTTTGCGCCAGGGCTGGGCGGCGTCCTCGGCCAGCCATCTTGAGGGTTACCTTCAGCGCGCCTCCGTCAACGCCGCTCTGGACATTGTGCGAGCCCGCGGCCGCGCGTTGAAGGCGCCGCTCGAAGAAGCTGCCTTGGCGACGGACTCCCGCCTGCGGCCCGATCGGGGCCAGGACGCGAAAGAGTTGCGGGACTGCCTGCGCCAAGCCATCGCCCGGCTCGCGCCCAAGGCCGCCGAGATCTTCGTGCTGCGCTATTTCGAGGACCACGACAACCAGGAGATCGCCCGCCTGCTCGGCACTTCGGTTTCCGATGTCTCGGTCAGCCTGCACCGCAGCCGCACCCGCGTGCAACAAGACATTCTGCGCTTCTTAGGAGACAAGTATGAGCATCGATGAACAAGCATCGGACCCCCTCCTGGACCGGGCCATTTCCGAGGTTCGTAACGAATCGGTCGACCCCGCCGCCATGAGCGCGGCCGCGGACCGGGTTTGGGCCGGCCTCTCGGCGGACGCGCCCGGCCCGTTGTCCGAGTGCGCGGGCGCCATGCGCACCTGCGCGGATTTCCAGGCCCTGATTCCCGCCTGGCGCGAGCACCGGCTTCCAAGCGCCCGCGCATTGCTGGTCGAAGACCATCTCCACGAGTGCCCGAGTTGCCGCAAAGCGCTCGGCCGGCGCGGGCAGCCCCTACCGCTCCCCATTCGGAGGACCGCGAGTCCGGTCTGGAAGTGTGCCGTCGCCGCGGCCTTGATCCTCGCCGTCGGAGGCAGCGGGTATCTGGCCTATGATCGCTTCGCGCCGCTCGCCGGCGGGCCGCGGGCCACCATCCAGTCGCTCGACGGCGTCCTTTACAAGGCAACCGCGGGCGCGAACACACCGCTGAGGGTGGGCGACTTGATCGGGGAGCGTGAGACCATACGCACCGCCAAAGGCTCCAACGCGGTGGTCCGGCTCCGTGACGGCTCGCTGGTGGAATTGCGGGAGCGCACCGAGCTCGCGCTTACCGCCCGGCGGGATGGCGCGACGATCCAGCTCGGCGGCGGAAGCATCATTGTCCAGGCCGCCAGGCAGCGGCATGGCCACCTCTACGTTTCCACGGCCGACTGCCTGGTCTCCGTCGTCGGCACCGTCTTCTCCGTCGATAGCGGCATGAAAGGCTCGCGGGTTGCGGTGATCGAAGGCGAAGTTCAGGTGGCCCAAGGCGGCCAATCCAATTCGCTCCATCCCGGCGACCAGCTTGCCACCTCGAGCGCGCTTGCGCCGGTCCCCGTGAAGGACGAAATTGCCTGGAGCCGCGACTTTGACCGGTACCTGACGCTGCTGAAGGAATTCTCGAAGCTCGAGAAGAAGATCGAAGCCGCGCCCGGCCCCGGCCCTCGCTATTCCAGCAAGCTGCTCCCGCTGGTCCCGGACGGCGCGGTCTTCTATGCCGCGATCCCCAACCTGGGTCCCACCGTGACCGAGACGAACCGGCTGTTCCACGAGCAGCTCGAGCAGAGCGCGGCGCTACGCGAGTGGTGGAGCGAGAAGATGAAGACCCCCGAGAACCAGGCCAAGCTCGACGACGCGCTCAACCGCATCCGCACGCTCAGCGATTACCTGGGCCAGGAGATTGTTATCGCGCTCCTGCCCGATGGCGGGGGCCGGCCCCAAGCGCCGCTAGTGATGGCCGAAGTGACCCGTCCGGGTTTGCGCGCCTTTCTTGAAGGGGAAATCGTCAAGGTCAAACAGGAGTCCCGCGGGCAAGCGGCCCTGCGCATCGTCGACGATCCCGCGCGCGCGACATCTACGGGCCGGGAAGGGCTGATCTACCTGGGGAGCGGCATCGTGGCCGTGTCGAGCGAGTTGCCCGAGATCCAACAAGTCGCCGCCCTCGCCGCGCAGCCCGGCGCCAGTGGGTTCGCCAACTCCGGCTTTCACGCGCGCCTCGCGGAGGCCTACGGCCAGGGAGTCACCTGGCTTCTGGGCGCCGACATGCAGTCGCTGATCCCGAAACATGCCCAGGACGACCAGAAGCTCCAGCGCAGCGGGTTCGGCGATCTTCGCTATCTCATCGTGGAGCGCAAGGACGCCGGCGGCCGCGCCGAGAATCACGCCATCCTGACCTTCACGCAGCCGCGCCACGGCATTGCTTCCTGGCTGGCCGCTCCGGCGCCCATGCGGGTGCTGGACTATATCTCGCCCGACGCCACTTTGGCCGTCGCCGCCCTGGCCAAGAATCCGGCCAAGATGCTTGAGGACCTCTCGGGCATGAGCAACGCCAACCTGTGGGCCGAACTCGCCGGATTCGAGGCCCAGGCCGGCGTCAACGTTCGCACCGATTTGATCGAGCCGCTGGGCGGAGAAGCGGCGTTCGCGCTCGACGGTCCGGTGCTGCCGCAGCCTTCCTGGAAGGTGGTGCTCGAGATCGACGATTCCCAGCGATTCGTGCGGGCCCTGGGTAAGCTGGCGGCGGCGTCCCAGGGCGCAGTGAGGTTGGAAGAACAGGCGACCAACGGCCGCGCGTTTTACACGCTGAGCGGAAAACAGATCGGCTTCGAGGCGCACTTCGTCTTCGACAACGGAATGGCTATCGCGGCGCCCACCCAGGACCTGCTGGTGCGCGCCCTCCAATACCGCTCGACCGGCTACACGCTGGCGCGCTCCCCCAAGTTCACCGCGCTGCTGCCCCACGACGGGCAGGTTAACCTCTCCGCGATGGTGTATTACAGCCTGGGATCGCTGGCCGCGCCGCTCGCCGACCGGATGCAGCTCACGCCCCAGCAGCACCAGTCGCTCGAGGCGGTCGCATCGGAGAGCGAGCCGGCCCTGGTGGTGGCCTACGGGGGCCCCGACCGCATCGAGGTGGCCTCCGCCGGCAGCTTCTTCGGACTGCGCCTCGACCAGATGCTCGGCCTGGGCCTGGGACACGCTCACTGACGGAGCCCCGAGGCGCCGGCCAGTTGCATCCGGCCCCGCCCTGGGATAGCATCCGTTCATGCGCTCCGTTCCCAGTTGGGATGAGTATTACTTGCAGATTTGCCGGGTGGTCGCCTGCCGCAGCAAGGACCCGAACACGCAGATCGGGTGCGTGATCGTCGGCCCGCACCATGAGATCCGGTCGACTGGCTACAACTCGTTTCCGAGGGGGATTCGAGACGACGTTCCGGAGCGTCTGGAGCGTCCGGTCAAGTACTTGTGGATCGAGCACGCGGAGCGCAACGCGATCTGCAACGCCGCACGCGCCGGAACGGCCACCGAGGGCTGCACGCTGTACGTCGAGATCATGCCCTGCATGGACTGCGCCCGCGCCATCGTACAGGCGGGCATCACCGAGGTGGTCGTCTCGGCCGAGCGCATGGCGCAATACTCCAGCGAATACTACAACCAGCACTTCGGGATGGTTGAGATTCTGTTCGAAGAAGCCCAGGTTCGGGTGCGCCGCGTTGTGGCTTCCTGAGGGCCGCTCGGCTAGAAGCTCCGCACGATGGTGGCCCCGAACGTGGCGTTGATAGGGCCCGCCGCCGCGCCGGAGAGATTGCACACGCGCACCGTGATCGTATCCGCCGCGCTCACGAACATGAGGCCCAGCAGCCCCGGCCCGAAGGCGCTAGGCCAGGCCGGCGCGACACTATTCCCGGCCAGCGCGCCCAGCAGCGTAAAGGTCTGGTCCGTGGCGCAGGCGCCGTTGGCGGTGAGCGGAAAGGTCAGGGCCGCCGTGCTCGTCAGGTAGGTTGGCACCACCGAGGCATCCACTTCAACCACCGTTTGGCCGCTCGATTCCACCGTCGCGACCCCGGTCCCCGCCGAAATGTTCTTCAAGCTGAGCCAGCCGCGGTAGTCTCTGCCGCCGGTCGCATCCCACGTTCCGCTGGTGGCCGTCCAGTAGTAGAGCGGGATGGCGTTGGATGGGAACCCCGTCACGCTCGACTGCGCGAGGCACCCCGCCGACGCCGCCACCGTGAGATTGTGCCCGACGGTCAGCGTGCCGCCACCCGACACGTAGACGTAGGCGGCGCCGGTGCCTGCGCTGAGAGTGGCGGTGCAACTGTGCGTGAAGACGTAAACCGTGTTGCCGAAGCGCGCGTTGCAGGGGGTCGCAGTGGAACAATTGGCCCCGATGGTCAGCACGGTCGAACTGCTGGGCGTGACCGCGAAATCGCCGAGTTGCGATCCCATGCTGGCGCCGCTGGCCACCGTGCTCGGTTGCCAGGCGCTGGCCGTCGCGTTCCAGACAAGTGCCTGGCCGTTGGTGGGCGCGGATGCCGAAACGGGGCGCGTCTGGATCCTCGTCACGGTGGCGCTTCCGATGGTTCCAGAGAGATCCCCGCCGGTGGTGGGGTTAAGCGGCGACTTACCGTTGAGCTGCGCCTGCACATCCGAGCTCACATTCGACAGGTACCCCCAGATTGTATTCGTCACTGTGCCGGCGCCGATCTTGGCGGCGTCGATCCCGGCCGCGAGTTGCGCGTTCGTGGCCGTCCCGGCCAGCTGAGAGAACGTGTAGTCCCCGGCCTGTGCGGAGACTGCGCCCGTCCGCCCGAACACGCTCGCTACCGCCCCGCTTCCCCCGCTCCCGCTCATCTGCGTCCAGGTGTTGGACGCCGTGCAGAAGTACAGGTTCTGGCCCGCGGCGGCGCTGGTGTTGAAGAACTGGTCGCCCGTCGTGCAGGTGGCGGGCAAAGCCGTGCCGGCCTGGACGGGCGCGGTTCGGTTCGAGCCGGTGGCCACCAGCGCGCCCTGAAAGGTCTGTGTTGTGCCGGTAGCGAAGACGTTGCTCGTATTGGAAGACAACCCCGTGCCCGTTCCGTTGATCACGCACCGTCCGCTCTGCGGGTTCGCAAACGTGACGACGACATTGAAGGTGGATGGATCGACCGTAATCGAGTTGGCTTCGATCATCTGGGCGGGCGCCGCGGAATTGTAACAGTCCACGATCAGGTTCGCGGTACCCAAATTGTGGACGCTACCCGGGATGAGCACGGTGGTTTGCGAGGTGAACGATTGAGAGAAGTTGACGCCGCCCAACCCCGCCGCCGCCGCCGGCTGCCACAGGCCAAGCGCGCCGCTCCACTCCAGCACCTGGCCGTCGGCGGGAGCCAGCGTGCCGATCGGATGCCCCTGGATGCCGGCCACCGTGGCCGCTGGCGGTGCGCCGTTGAGGTCTCCCCCCAAGGCCTGCCACCCAGCCGTCGTCCCATTGTTCGACAATACTTTGTTCGCGTTGCCCGTCACCGGCGGAAGCCCGCCGGCCCCGCTCTCGAGAGTCCAGACGTTGGCCGCCGTGCAGGCGAACAGGTTCTGTCCCGCTGGCGCGTTCGTATTGAAAAACGCGGCCCCCACCGAGCAACTCGCCGGTAACAGCGTCCCCGTCTGGAACGGCTTGGTCGAAGGGGCGGCGGAAAAGTCCACGTCTTTCCCCTGGGTTCGCAAGTCTACCTGGGTCTGCGCGCCGGACGGAGCCGCCCATACCGCCGCGAGCAGGAATACCGCTAAAGAGGTGTCCTTCATGTCGGCCTTCTCGAATTCCTCACGCCCCAGTGTAGTCGGGAGAATGTCGCGGCCCCCGGCGCACTTGCATCGATCTGCTTGAAAAGCGCCAGGATATATTCTGGCGCAGGCTGTGACCGAAAAAGGTTTGCTCGGTTTAGCGGCGGCGGCCGCCCCGCTCGCCCACGCGGCCGCCCCGCTCGCCCACGCGACCGCGCACTGTGCTCCCGGCTGTCCCGTCTGGGCTACTCCCTCCGTCGCGAGGAGCGATCCGGCACGATCGTGCACCAGTCCAATTGCTGCTTTGAGCGATCTCGAAGGCGAAACTGACGTTGACAGTCCCGGTGGCTGTCGTCTTCCGCGCTTTCAGGCCTGGGGCGGCATCCCAATACGTTGCACCGGTCGACGTGGAGGGCGACTCGACGATGGTGAGCGAGGTTAGACTTTGTACCGTAGCGGCGGTGCAATCGTTGGACGCGCACCTGGGACTCGGCCCGGCGATGTGGAACCGCGATCCTGCCACCCGGTTTGTGTCGAGTTAGTTCCCGCTCACCCAGGTGACCGGCGTTCCACTCACATTGATAGTGCCCGTTCGCAGCATGAAGATGCCCCGGCTCGGATAGGTCCCCATTCCGGCATCGTGGTTGTCGGGAACTGGGAAGGACCTTGAATGGAATCGTCGTCCACGCCAACAGCAGCGCTCCAACCGCCGAGTTCGGCGTACTCGGGGTTCCAACCCACGGCGAACGCCGGAAGCGAGGGGGCGCTATCCGAACCGGTACAGGTTACAAGCAGGGTTGTCGCACCGCTGGAGGCGTTGCTCGGGGTCGTCCAGGCGCCGTTCAACTCGAACACCGTAGTCGAGAGCTTCTGGTTCAGCGCTTCCCCGTCCATCCACTCGCCCGGCCCCGCCACGCGTTTGATGAGCGTTCCGGTCTGCGGGTCGAGGTAGGTCTTGGTCTTGTCCGTCAAGCTCACGCTGGGCCAGGCATTATTGAACGGCGCACCCTCGTCGAAGGGAGGTTGTTCGACCGAATACTCGCGTTGCGGGACATTGGCGGTGGGGAATGTGCCAGTCGCCGTGTCCGAATCGCAAGTAACCTGGTAGTACTGAAGCGTGTTGGCCTGAATCGCCCGGCTGTAGTAGTTGCCATCTGCGCCCTGCGCCGCGAGCCGCTGGCCAACCACGAAGGTCCGTGCGAGACACGCCGTCATGTCGCCGGCGCGAGAATCGAGATTGGACCCGGAAAACGGCGTGGCATCCACATCCTGCACGACCGGGCTGTAGGTGGACGACTCGCCAGCCACCCGGGTGCACGCTGCGGAGGTTGGATTGGTCTAAAGCAAAATGGCCTGCGTCGCGATGGGTCGGCCAACCCGTAGGTTCGTGATCTCGGCGCCGGCCGGGAGCGTCGTCGCGGCAAACACGAGAACGGAGGTCGTCGGTTTCATCGTCTTACTCCTTTCCGGATGGACACACGAGCGCGCCTTCGATTTCAGTGCGGACCATCGCGAGCTGGTCGCGCAGGGATGGCCGGGACATAGCCTGCATCATCTTTAGAAGGAGCCCAACCAGCGCAGCAGTCCATTGGCGAAGACCTTGCCTCCAGTGGCGGTGAGATGGATCTTGTCGGTATTAAACAGACCGCGTGCGTTGGATCCGGCATACAACCCGAGCCGCTTATCCATCGACATGAAGCCGATGCCCAGCGACTGCGCCAGGGCCAATTGAGCCGCTGCATAAGCCGAGACGGTGTAAGTCCCTGTGACGCCGATGTCCACTGGCGGAATGAGGATGATATCGGCGTTAGGCGCAGCCGCCTGAATGTTCGCGATGATGGTGGCCAGACTCGACACTTGAGCGGCGGGCGTGATATTCTGCTGCAGCTCGTTGGCGGCGAACATGAGAACCACCAGGTTGGGAGAGAGCGATGCTATCCCCGTTTCCCAGTTCGCTGCGTTGACGACGCTATAGTAGCTGGCTGTGGCGCCACTGGTGCCAATCTTCTGGAGCCGCACTCCGGTCACGTCCAAATTGGCCTCCGCGCCCATGAGCGTCACCCCAGCGCTTCCCGCGGCAGTGACGGTCAGAACCACCGTGTGCGACGCATTCGTAAGCCCGGAGAGAACCAGCCTGCTGTAGGTGGGGACGGCCGAACTGGCATCTACATACGTCATCGGCGTGCTGCCGGGGTTCACTTGGCCGCCATAGACATACATCCCCGAAGTGCCGGTGCCCAGATAGGAGACGTCCGAGCCGGCGTCCATCAGGCGCAGGGTCGAGGTGTGCGACCCTCCAGGAGTGTCGGTGAAGGAAATCGAGCACCGGTACCAGCCGTTTCCAACCGGCTGCATTCCACAGGTCAGACCCGTTTGACAGGTGGTGATGGTTCCCAAGGCGAGATTGAAACGTCCGGAGCTCGAACTTCCGTCCTGCCCGTCGACGAGCGATGCGATGGTGCGTTCCGCGGACTTTAGGTAAACCGAGAAAGTGTATTTCCCTCCGGCCACTCGGGTGGAACTCTCCCAGAGGCGGTGATACCCATTGCTGGTGTCCTCGGTAACTTTCCAGGCGTTGTTCCCTCCGAATGGGTCCGTGGTGGCGCTCGTCGTCGCGGGGGTCAGCACGCCTGATGGAGTCCAAGAAGTGAAGGTGTCGCTGGTCCCCGGGGGGAACATATTGACTCCCGCCGGACCGGTCGCGACGGTGACCGGCCCCGCCCCGTCTATGTTGTAGGTGAAAGACCCGCCGTTGAGCTGCGCATAGTAGTGCAGCACGAACGTGGTCATGGTCGCGGTGATGGTCTTGCTGGCGGGAGTGACGGTGTCGGTGCTGACGGTGTGGGCGGCTTGGATCCCCACAGCGCTGGAGGTGTCGACTGTGTCCGTCCAGGTGCCTGCGGAAGTCAGCGTGACTCCGGTTGGCGGCGTGTTGTACCAGGTGTCGAGCGTGAAATAGCCCGGCCCCGCATTCCCGTAAGTCGTCTGTAGGTAGGTGCGCGCCTGCTCGGTGATCATGCCGTTATTCGTCCAGGAATCCCCAATCCACAGCCAATTACAGACTCCCGTCCCGTTGACCTGAAGCCCGGCAACGCAGGTGTCCCAATTGCGAAGGATGGCCCGTCCGTCGAGCAGCGTAGTGCCGACCGCCAGCGCCCTGTTCGTCACCGTCACATTCGCCGCGCCGTCGTCCGAGATGGCGGAAGGGCCGATGGCGCCTGAGGACGTCACCACGGGCAGCGCGCCCACCGTGGTCAGCCCGGAGGCGCCGAGCACGCTGTTGCCCGCGACGATCTGGCCGGAAGCATTCGTGGCCAGCGAGGACTGCGAGGCCGGAACCGCGCCTCCGTTCACTTTCACCACGCTGACACTGTTACTGCCGCTCGTCGTAGCGTCCCCGCTCAGTTCGGCCGCCGTCATTGCCGAGGAGTTTCCGCGTAACAGTCCAGTTAGAGTAGTCATGGTTCCCGTACCGCCCTGAGCCACCGGAAGGGCGGCCGCAAGATGTGTGGCCGCGACCTGGTAGGACGTGTTCACGTCCACCCCGGTGTGTGCGATGGAGGAGTCGGTGTAGGCGGAGGTCAGCGTCGTGCAGGTTGGAACCGCCGAGGTACTGAGGGCGGTGACCGCCTTGTTAGTGCAGGTTCCCCCGGGCGTATTCCCGTTCACCTTCGCTACGGTCGGGCTCGGCAGAGAACCGGAGAGATCCCCCCCTGCGGTTTTTGTCGAGTACGTTCCCGACAGATCCGCTATCCATCCGGCCGCCAGCGTCCCTCCCGTCCCCGCCTTTGGGATTGCGTTCGCGGCCGGAGTCGCTGTCGATATTTCGTCCGTCCCCCCGTTCTGGTGCGTGGCCGCATGAGCCACTAACTGGCTCGCAGTGATCTGACTTTCTCCCGCACATGCGCCGCTGCCATTCACTATGATCTGGCCGCTGCTGCCGCACACGCCGGCGGCCATTTTCGTCCAGGCGTTAGTTGCTGTGCAGAAATACAGGTTCTGTCCGGCCGTTTCATCCGACTTGAAGTACACGTCGCCTTGCGTGCAAGTGGCGGGCAGTGTGGTGCCCGTCTTGATGGGAGCCGTGCGGTCCGATCCACCCGCCACCAGGGCGCCCGCAAACGTCTGCGTCGTGCCGCTGGCGTAGGTGTTCGAGGTGCCAAGCCCGGGCACGGCCAGGTTGCTGCGCGCGCTCGCGGCCGCCGTCGCTCCGGTTCCTCCCTGGCCGACGCCGAGCGTCCCGCCCAGGTTGCTCAGCGTGAAGGCGGATTCCACCCCGTCCAGGCTGATCAGCTTGTTCACGGGATCCAGTGAGACGCTGATCTTCCCGCTCGCTGGGGCGATGTTTCGGAACCCGAGATTCGCGCCCGTCATGCCGTCAAACGGCCCCACTCCGCTTGTGCCCAGGTTGGAAGCGGTACTCACGGTTCCGCCGCCCGTCCCCACGAGCTGGGTCCACGTGTTCGTGGCGGCGCAAAGGTAGAGGTTCTGCCCCGCGGTGGCATTGGTGCTGAAGAACTGCTCTCCCACGCCACAGCTCGCCGGCAGTACTGTCCCCGACTTGGCCGGCTTGGTGGTCGACGCCCCGGAGGCGTCCCATGCGCCGGATACCGCTCTCCCGCCATTGATAGTGGTCTGGCCAGGCAGCAAGGCTGCTGCGGCTAACGCCCAAACGAAAAGGTTGCTGGTTGTCTGCTTCATCTCCATCTCTCGCTGGATCGGCGCGCCGGGCGGCTGACATCCCCTGGCCGCCCGCTTGGCGCAATCGCTTCGCGCGCCCCGCGCCGCTCCGCCTCAAGTGTCCACCGGATCCCCGCCGCACGCCGCCGCGCAATTTCGCGATGTCCTTGTAAAAGAGCGGGATATTTTGGCCGTTCCGTCGTGACTGAAGAAGGTTGGCCTCGGCGCACACCGATCGATTAGATTCCATTCGTGGGGTGGCATGACGACGGACTATGCCGTGTGCAGGAGCGCAAGCCATGGTCACCCTTACCTGCCTGCATCCTACGGGGCCCCTCTCAGCGGCGCCTTTGAATTGGTTCGGCAATCCGGGCTAGTCCGGGCTCGCCTTTACCATCCCCGCCGCCGCTCCAGCGGGGATGTGCTGTGCTTCTGCGAATGAGCGAAGCGGCGCACCTTACCGGGCCTGGCGTTCCGCGCATTTCCGCGTTGCGCCTTGGAGACGGGGCGGGTCCGTGAGCGCCTGGTCCCAAGCCCCGTGGTGGTCGCCGGCTGGCGCCAAAGGTGCAAGCTATGGAGACTCGCTTACTTCTACCCGGCAAGGCGATTCATCCGGCGCATAGTAGACCAAAACCCCTGGCGTCGGGGTTGGCGTGACGATTACATCGTGCCTTTCCGCGCCCGCCGGGCTTCCACTTTCTCCTGGGGCACTCCCCGTTCCTCTACAGCGTCGTCGAGTCCGGCTACGCCAGGCGCCGCGGGCTGCGCGACTGTTCTATCGTCTCATTCGTAGTGGATCACGATCTCGGTGTGACCGGAGACCGCGCCCAGGGGCTGGTTGGCGCCGGCTTTCAGGATGGTCACACCCTGGATGGAACCGTCGGATCGAACGCTTTCGAACGTAGCGTCATCCGTGCGGCGGAAGTGCTTCTTCAACGACGTCTTTTTATCCACCTTCACAACGGGGTCGTGGCCATTCCGGTCCGTGGTAACCGTGAGTTGGATGCTGCCGTAGGTCAGGCGGAGATCCAGCCGCTCACCGTGGAAGACGATGGGTGCGGCAGCGCCGCCGTCCGACTTCACCTCGACGCGAGTCACGGTGTTGGCGTGGAGGGCGGTGGCCAGAGTCTGATCGTCCTGGGCGTTCCAGCTATCGTGCTGGAGACGGAGAGGCGATCCGCCGCTAATGATTATGGGGTGGTCGGCTGCCATACTCACCGCCAGGGTGAGCATCCACAGGGACATGAGCTTGAGCATTCGCATTGCGAGTCTCCTTTGGTTATTGGGGTGTCGGTTCGGCCATCAGCCGGGTGAGCTGGCTGCGCCAGTGGTGTACGTCCGGGCGGGCGTCATAGGAGGCGCGGGCCTCCGGAGGCCAGGTCCCGTACAACGCCGCAAAGGAATGTGCAGCCGCGGCGGCGAGCTGGCGCGCTCCCGCGGCATCGCCGGTAGCGCGGGCGGCGCGCGCGGCGATGAGTGCCGCGCGCGCTTCGGATTCCGCCTGGCCAGTCTGGGCGAACTGGCTGCGGGCCGCCAGCGCGGTCTCCCGGGCCCGCGCCGAGTCTCCGTCTTCAAGCTGCGCTTCGGCCACGGCCAGAAGAGCGCCCGAAACGAGCTGCGGGAGGCCCGACTTGCGGGCTTCCCGGAGCGCGGCCTGGCAATCGGCCAAGCTCGCCTGTCGGGCGCCGGAGAGGCTCTCGGCAGTGCAGTAAACGCAGCCGGCTTCAACCAAGTTGGCGCTGTCGAGTTCGCCCTGGAAAGCCAGCAGTCTGTGCGCTCCTTCCCGAGCGGCGGGGAATTGCCGCTCGCTCAGCGCGATTTCCGCTTGGTACTGTGCGACCAGGCGGGCCAGGGCTTCATAGCCGCCGGGACCCCGCGCGATGGTCGAAGCTTCGGCCAGAGCCTCCCGCGCGTCGCTATAACGGCCCAGGCGGGCTAGCACGCGCGCTGAACCGGCGAGGGTGTAACCGGCGGCTAGTTTGTCGCCCCGAGCCTGGCTGGTGGCAACGGCTTCCTGGTAGGAGGCGAGCGCTTCGGGATAGCGCTCCTGGTTCTCGAGCACGCTGGCGATGCCTTCCTGCGCGTTTTCGAGCTGGGCCGGATCGCCGGACTTGGTGGCCAGCTCCAGTTGCTCGCGGAAGGCCCGCAGCGCGCCCGCGTAATCGCCTTGATCGCGGCGCGCGCGGCCCAGCAGAACCAGCGCCACGGACTTCTCCTTCGCGTCGCCTCCCCGCTCATAGAACCGCAGCGCCTGCTCCACGTTCTGGACGCCTTCGCCGAGATCGCCCTGCTGGATGTGCAGGCTGCCCAGGGAGAGTAGGGCCCGGGCCTCGGCGCGCGCCGCGTGGGCGTGCCGGGCTAGTTCCAGGCAGCGCTGGAAGCAGTCCTTGGCCTCGCTGAAGTCGCCCCGCACGAAGTGGGCATTGCCAAGGTCCAGGAGGCCGTCGGCGGCCAGCGATTCCAGGCCCCGCGCGTGGGCCAGATCGGTGGCCTCGGTGGCATGCCGCGCGGCGGCTTCGCCTTCCCCGTTGTGAGTCTCGACGTTGCTCAACTGAAGCAGGGCCGCGATCTGCTGCTGAGGATTCCCCGTGCTGCGGGCCATTTCGAGAGCCTCGGAAATGAGTGACGCCGCCTGCTGGATTTCGCCGCGCTTATTGGCCATCACAGCCCGCTGAAGGAGCACCTCGGTGAGGCCCTCGGCGTTGCTCAGCGCGCGATAGAGCGATTCGGCCTGGGTCAGGTTCTTTTCGGCGTCGCCAACCCGCTGGGCGCGCCGATCGAGCACGCCCAGCCGCAGGAATGCCGCGGCGTATTGAGGCGCGCGGCGGGCCGCTTCGAGGTAGCTGGCCCGGGCCTTCTCGGGCTGCCCGGCCTTCTCATAGGCGCGGCCGAGGTCCAGGTAGACGCCGGCCTTTTCGTTCTCGGGCGAGCGGCTGAGCAGGTCGCGGCTAACGGCGGCCGCCCCGGCAGCGTCGCCGGTGAGCGTGCGGCGAGTGGCCTCGATGGCCAGGTCGTCGAGGCGGGTGAGGCGCGAGCGCGGGGAATCGGGCGCCACCGCCTTCAGCATCTCCTCCCGGGCGCGCGTCGAGTCGTCCAGTTCGTCGCTGGCGTCGGCGAGACGGGCGTGCGCAAGGGCGAAGGCGGGGTCGAGAGCTACCGCGCGATTCAGGGCCGTGGCGGCCTTGAGATAGGTCCCGTCGCGGATGGCGTTGGCGCCTTCCTGATACCAGCGCAGTGCCTGCGGGTCGGGCTCTCGTCCGCGGCGAACCCAAACCACCGATGCGGCGGCTACCCCCGCCAGCAGGCACGCGGCGCAGGCCGCCATCGGGAAGCGGCGCCACGCAGGGCGGCGCGCCGGGGCGGACGGCGCTACCGGTTCCACCAGCGTGTGCCGGGCCGTTTCCACATCCTCGTACAGCGCGGCGGCGGTTTGGTAACGATCCGCGGGATTCTTGGCCAGCGCCTTCGCGCAGATGCGGTCCAGGACCGGCGGGACCCCCGGGCTGACTTGCGAGGGCGGCGCTGGCTCGGTTTGCAGCACCTGCGCCAGTGTGTCGATGGCGGTCCGGCCAGCGAAGGCGGGCCGGCCGGTCAGGCACTCCCAAAACACCAGCCCCAGCGCGAACAGGTCGGTGCGCGCGTCGGTGCGATCGCCGCGCGCTTGCTCGGGCGACATGTAGCGGGGCGTGCCGGAGACCGAGCCGTCCAGCGTGCCCGTCTCAGTGAGAGAGTCGCCGGCGGCGGCCGCGCGGACTTCCCCCACGCTGGTGGCGATGCCGAAATCCAGGACTTTTACGGCTCCGCGGCGATCGATCTGGATGTTGGCGGGCTTGATATCGCGGTGCACGATGCCGCGGCCGTGCGCTTCCGCCAGCGCCGCGGCGACCTGTCCGGCGATTTCGAGGGCGCGTTTGGGCTCCAGCGGGCCGCGCTCCAGGATGGCGCCCAGGTTCTCACCCTCGACCAACTCCATCACCACGTACGGCTGGTCCTCGAACATGCCGCAATCGTAGACGGCGGCGATCCCCGAATGGCTCAGCGAGGAGGCGGTGCGGGCCTCGCTGAGCAGGCGCTGGCTGGGCCCGGCGGCGTGAGGGAACTTGATGGCGACCCGGCGGCCGAGCAGGGTGTCCTCGCCCAGATACACAACTCCCATGCCGCCCTCGCCGAGCGTGTCCAGCACGCGGTAGTGGGAGAAGGACTTTCCCAGCAATGCCCCTCCGGCAGCTCTCTGACTTTGTATCTATCATAGCGCGCTTCGGTTGCGCGGCGTGCGCGACCCGGCGGCCGGCGCCCTCGGTTTCCGGGACTGCTGCCATCTCCCGCGATCTGCTTGCGGCGGCCGCCTCCCTCTCGTATCATTGAATATGGTTGCCAACAGCATTCCCGAAGGGCTCACCTTCGACGATGTTCTCATCCTTCCCGCCCGCAGCGGGGTTGTGCCCGCGCAGGCCGACACGCGCACTTCGCTGAGCCGCGGCATCGCCCTCAACATCCCCATCGTCAGTGCCGCCATGGATACCGTCACCGAGTCGCACCTGGCCATTGCTCTCGCGCGCGAGGGCGGTATCGGGATCATCCACCGCAACATGCCGATCGAGCGCCAGGCCGAAGAGGTCGATCGCGTGAAACGAAGTGAGAGCGGGATGATCGTCGATCCCGTCACCATGGAACCCGAGCAGAGGATCGCCGACGCCCTCGAGGTGATGAAGCGCTTCCGCATCTCGGGCGTTCCCATCACGCGCGGCGGCCGGCTGGTGGGCATCCTCACCAACCGCGACCTGCGCTTTGAAACCAACCACGATCAGCCCATCGCCAACGTCATGACCAAGGAGAACCTGATCACGGTTCCCGTGGGCACCACGCTCGAGGAGGCCGAGCAGATCCTGCACAAGCATCGCATCGAGAAGCTGCTCGTGGTCGACGACAATTACGTCCTGAAAGGTCTCATCACCGTAAAGGACATCCAGAAGAAACTGAAGTACCCGGACGCCGCCAAGGATTCGCAGGGTCGGCTGCGGGTTGGCGCCGCGATCGGCGCGGGCAGCGACTTCCTGGAACGGGCGCAGGAGCTGGTGGCCCGCAAGGTGGACGTGCTGGCGGTCGATACCGCGCATGGCCATAGCGAGCGGGTGCTCGAGGTGGTCCGCGCGGTGAAGGCCAAGCTGCCCAACGTCCAACTGCTGGCCGGAAACGTGGCCACCTACGAAGGGGCGCGCGACCTGATCGAATTGGGCGCCGACGGCATCAAGGCCGGTATCGGCCCGGGCTCTATCTGCACTACCCGCGTGGTGACCGGCGCCGGCGTCCCGCAGATCACCGCCATCGCGGAGTGCGCGCGCGCCACTAGGGAAGCGGGCGTCCCGCTCATCGCCGACGGAGGCATCAAGTACTCCGGCGACGTCACCAAGGCCATCGCCGCCGGTGCGGATTGCGTCATGATCGGCAGCTTGTTCGCGGGCACCGAAGAAAGCCCGGGCGAGACCATCCTCTACCAGGGCCGCACCTTCAAGAGCTATCGCGGAATGGGTTCCACCAGCGCCATGTCGATCTCCAGCGCCGACCGCTACGGCCAGGAACAAAACGCCAAGCTGGTTCCGGAGGGCATCGAGGGGCGCGTGCCCTACAAAGGGCTGCTCGCCGAAATGGTGTTCCAATTGGTGGGCGGGCTGAAGTCGGGGATGGGCTACTGCGGCGCCGCCACCATCGCCGAGCTGCACCAGAAGGCCAAGTTCCTGCGCATCACCTCGGCGGGCCTGCGGGAAAGCCACGTGCACGACGTCATCATCACCAAGGAAGCCCCCAACTACCGGCTGGAATAACTCAATCCGCCTCCGTCACGCGCGCCCTGAGCCGTCCGCGGGCCAGGCGCACCCGAATGCCCGATTCCGGCGCAACCTCCGCGGAATCCTTGAGAATGCGGCCCGCCTCGTCGCTGGCAATGGCGTAGCCGCGCTCCAGCACCCGCAGCGGGCTTAGTGGATCCAGTTGCGCCGCCAGCGTCTGGAATCGCGCCCGCGCCTGCGCCACGCACCTCCTGGCCGATTGCCAGGCGGCCGCCTCGGCTATCTCCAGGCGGCGCCGCGTGCGCGCAAACCGCAGCCGCAGGTCCAGTGCGCTCAGCCGCGCCTCCAGTTCGCGCGCCCTGGTTCGCCGCTCCTCCAGGCTGCCGCGCAGGGAAGTGCGCAGCGCGTAGTCCAGCTCGTCGATGCGCTGCAGCCAGCGCCCGATGCGGCGCTGCAGAAGCCCGCTGGCGCGATCGATGCCGCGGGCGTGCAATTGCCTTCCCGCCTCCGCCAGGCGATACCGCAGCGCTTGGCGGAGCCCGGAGACGGCGTCGTCGATTTGCTCCAGCACCTCCTGGCGGCTCGCGACCACCAGTTCGGCGGCGGCCGAGGGCGTCGGCGCGCGGAGATCGGCGGCGAAATCGGCGATGGTGACGTCGGTTTCGTGGCCCACGGCGGAAACCACCGGCACGGAACAGGCCGCGATCGCGCGCGCCACCGCTTCCTCGTTGAAGGCCCACAGGTCCTCCAGCGAGCCGCCCCCGCGCGCCACGATCACCACATCCGGCCAGCCCGATTGGCTGAAGTGCTCGAGCGCGCGGCAGATCTCCCCGGCCGCGCCTTCGCCCTGCACCTGCGCCGGATAGATCCGGATGTGAAGCCCGGGAAAGCGCCGGCCGAGGATCTGGAGCAGGTCGTGGATGGCCGCGCCGCTGGGCGAGGTCACGATCCCGATCCGGCCCGGGAACCTCGGAAGTGCACGCTTGCGGGCCGCCTCGAACAGCCCCTCTGCGGCCAGTTTCTTCTTCAATTGCTCGAAGGCGAACTGCAGGGCGCCGTGGCCCTGCGGCTCCAGCGTCTCCACCAGCAATTGGTATTCCCCGCGCACCTCGTAGACGTCGATGCGCCCGCGGGCCACGGCCGCCACGCCATCCTGCGGCTTGAACCGCAGGTAGCGCGCGGTCGAGCGGAAGCACACGCAGCGCAGTTGAGCGTCCTGCTCCTTGAGGGTGAAGTAGTAGTGGCCGCTCGTGGCCAGCCGCACGCCCGAGATCTCGCCCCCCACCCAGATGTCCTGGAACTCCCGCTCCAGCAAGCCGTGGATCGCGGCGTTCAGCTCGGCAACCCCGTACACCCGGCGGGCTGGCTCGAACGAAAACTCGATCTGCTCCATAAGAAAACGCGATCCGCTCGATAAAGAGGACTTTCTTGACCTGTCGGGACCCATCCGCTATTCTAAAGGACAATTGCGGTTGCGGTACCCATACTGTAATTCTATCCACCCATGGAGGATGAATGAGTCCGAAGGAAGTACTAGAATTCGCAAAGAAGAACGACGCCAAGCAGATCGACTTGCGCTTTAGCGACATACCCGGTCTCTGGCATCACGTTTCCTACCCCATCAGCGAGCTGGACGAAGAGGTCTTCGAAGAGGGTTACGGCTTCGACGGATCGAGCATCCGCGCGTGGGCGGCCATCAACGAGAGCGACATGCTGCTGGTGCCCGACCCGGCCACGGCCATCATGGATCCGTTCTGTACGACGCCCACCTTGGTCATGATCGCCGATGCGGTCGACCCGATCACGCGTCAGCACTACGAGCGCGATCCCCGCTGGATCGCCAAGAAGGCCGAGCTGTACCTTCAGAACTCGGGTATCGGCGACACGGCCTATTTCGGGCCCGAGGCCGAGTTCTTCATCTTCGACAACATCCGCTTCGATCAGGATCAGCATTCCGGCTATTACTTCATCGACGCCGAAGAGGGTCGCTGGAATAGTGGCCGCGAGAAGGACAACCTCGGCTACCGGCCGCGCTACAAGGAAGGCTACTTCCCCGTTCCGCCCACCGATCACTATCAGGATCTGCGCAGCGAGATGGTGCAGACCATGATCCAGTGCGGGATCCACGCCGAGTGCCACCACCACGAAGTCGCCACCGGCGGCCAGGCCGAGATCGACATGCGGTTCGCCCCCCTGCTCAAGATGGCGGACCACCTGATGTTGTACAAGTACATCATCCGCAACGTGGCCAACCAGCACGGGAAAACCGTGACCTTCATGCCCAAGCCGCTCTTCGCGGACAATGGCAGCGGCATGCATTGCCACCAGAGCCTGTGGAGGGACGGCAAGCCGCTGTTCTCCGGAGACGGCTATGCCGGCTTAAGCCAGTTGGCGCTGTGGTACACGGGCGGGTTGCTCAAGCACGCACGCGCTCTTTCGGCCATCATCGCGCCCACCACCAACAGCTACAAGCGCCTGGTGCCCGGCTACGAGGCCCCGGTCAACCTGGCCTATTCGCGCCGCAACCGTTCGGCCGCGGTCCGCATCCCCATGTACTCCTCCAACCCCAAGGCCAAGCGCCTCGAGTTCCGGCCGCCCGATCCGGCCTGCAATCCGTACCTCGCGTTTGCGGCCATGCTGATGGCGGGCCTGGACGGCGTGCTCAACAAGATCAATCCGGGCGAGCCGCTGGACAAGGACATTTACGACCTCTCTCCCGAGGAGATGCGCAATGTGCCGTCCATGCCGGGGTCGCTCGAGGAAGCGCTGTCTTGCATCGAGGAGGATCACGGCTTCCTGTTAAAGGGCGACGTGTTCACCGAGGAGCTGCTCGAAGCCTTCATCGATTACAAACGCAAGAACGAAGCCGATGCGGTCCGCCTGCGCCCGCATCCCTACGAGTTCGCGCTGTACTACGACATTTAGCCTCACCGGCAAGCTGAAGCATGCGCCCCGACGGACCATGCTTCAGCTTGTCCCCTCAAGATATAATCTGGGTGTCGGTGGCCAGCGTGCGCCCCGGCCCTGTATGCAGCCACTGCTGGGAGAGATCGAATTCCGCGACGCCGGGCGCGCCTCCGGCAACTTCCTTCACCTGGCGCAGAGTCTTTCCGAGGAATGGCAGGCTCGTTTCCGCTCCCTGCTGGCGGCCTGCCCCGATCCCGATTCCGCGCTCCATTTCCTCGACCGGTTGCACCGCGAGCAGCCCGAGGCGTTTCACCGGCTCGCCGAATCCTCCAGCACTCTCCAGATCCTGGTGGCGCTCTTCTCCTGCAGCCGGTTTCTCTCCGAGGCGGTCCTGGTTCATCCCGACTGGCTGGTAGACCTGATCGCAGGCGGCGACCTGGACCGCCCTTTGCCCGCCGAGGTCTACAAGGAGCGCCTCGAGGAGATCCTGGAGAGCGAGGGCCAGCTCGTTCCCTCATCGCTCTCGCTGGCCGGATTCCGGCGCCGCCAGATCCTGCGCATCGTTCTGCGCGACATCCTGGGCCGCTGCCCCCTGCCCGCGACTACCGAGGAAATCTCCGGCCTGGCCGACGCCGTCCTGGACGTCGCCTATCGCCGCATCTCCCAAGATCTGAAGACCCGGCACGGGCAGCCGAGCGACCGCGGTTTCTCCATCCTCTCCCTGGGCAAGCTGGGTGGCAACGAACTGAACTACAGCTCGGATATCGACCTGCTGTTCGTCTACGACGGCAGCGGGGAAACCGCGGGGCCGAAACGGATCACCAACAAGGAGTTCTACCAGAAGCTCTCCAACCAGCTTACGGATCTGCTCTCCACCTACACCGCGGCCGGCCTCGCCTACCGCGTGGACCTGCGTCTGCGCCCCGACGGCCGGTTGGGCGAGGTCTGCATTTCCCTCGACGGCGCCAGGAACTACTACCGGGCGCGCGCGCGGGATTGGGAACTGCAGATGCTCATCAAGGCTCGTGTCTCGGCGGGCGAGCCCCAGCCCGGCGCCGAGCTCCTGCGCTTCGTCGAGCCGCTGATCTACTCCACCACCCTGGACTTCTCGGTGGTCGAATCGGCCTCCGCCACGCGCGAACGTATCGGCGAGAAGCTCGCCACCCGGAGCGGCATGTCGCGAGGGTTCAACATCAAGCTGGCCTCCGGCGGCATCCGCGACATCGAGTTCCTGGTGCAGTGCCTCCAGCGCTTGCACGGCGGCCGTGAAACGTGGGTGCGGCACGGAGGGACCATGCTGGCGCTCTCCCGCCTTCGCGACAAGGACCTCCTGTCGCCCACCGAGTACTCGCGCCTGGCTTCCGCCTATCAGTTCCTGCGCGAGCTCGAGCACCGGCTGCAGTTCTACGGCGATCGCCAGATCCACACCCTGCCCACCGAGGCGGAGGTCCTCTCCCTGCTGGCGCGGGAAATGCCCGCCAGCCAGATCGGCAGCGCGCCGTCGGCGGACTTGCTTCTGCGCGAGCTGAACAAGCACCTGGAAGAGGTCCAGGAAATCTACGGGCGCGTCATCCACGCGCAGCAGCCGATGTACTACGCCCCGGCGCCGGTTCCCGTCGAGCCGGGCCCCGCCGGCGACGAACAGGATCTCCCGCCGGAGCCTGCCAGCAACCTGGTTCGCTTTCTCGATCAGCGCGCGCCCCGCCTCGCGGTGACTCTCTCGCGCGACAACCTGCGCCGCGGCCGCGCCCATTTCGAGCATTTCCTCGAGCGCATGTTGCCGCATCCCGACTGGATGAGCTGGATGGACGCCGATTCCGTTCTGGCCGGCTACATCCTCGACCTCTTCGAGCACAGCCCGTACTTCTCCGAGCAGCTCATTCGCAACCCCGAGCTGATCGTCGAGCTCCGCCACATGCGCGAGAAGCCCGGCCCCGATCTGCCTTACCAGGACATGATCTCCTCGCTCGAGGACGCCGGCGACCTGCGGAAGTTCTTCCGCCGCGAGATGTTTCGCGTGCAGTGCGAGAGCATCTGTCTCGAGACTCCCATCTTCGCCACGCTTGAGCGCACCTCCGACCTCGCCGATGCCGTTATTATGGCCGCCTACCGCATGGCCGTGGCGCAAGTGGCCGCGCAGCATCCGCCCTCCGCCCCCGGCTACCAGCCCGCCAACCAGATGGTGGTCGTCACCATGGGGCGGCTTGGCATGCGGGAGTTCGACCTGGCCTCCGATGCGGACATTGTCTTTGTTATCCCGGACCGCGACGCCGCCGGCCCCGCTTTCTGGACCCGTGTCGCCGAGCGCTTGATTTCAATTGTCAGCGCCTATACCGGCGACGGCGTGATGTTCGCCGTCGACACCCGCCTGCGTCCCAACGGGCGCGAGGGAGCCATGGTGCAGCCCGAGGCGGCCTACAAGGATTACTTCGCCAACCACGCCCAGGCCTGGGAAGGCATCACTTACATGAAGACCCGCGCGGTGGCCGGCGACATCGAGCGCGGCACCCGCTTTCTGAACGAATTGCAGGACGTGGATTGGCGCCGCTACGGGCAGAGCGGGCGCTCCCGCCAGCAGCTCGTCCAGATGCGCCACCGCCTCGAAAAAGAGCAGGGCGGCGGCAACCGTCTCAAGGCCGGACAGGGCGGTTACTACGATATCGATTTCGCTCTGATGTACTTGCGTCTCAAGGGCGCCGGTATCTTCTACAAGGTCTTGAACACCCCGGCCCGCATCGACGTGATCGAGCAGATGGGTCACATCGACCGCTCCGACGCCGATTTTCTCCGCGACGCCGCCATCTTCTACCGCGCCCTGGACCACGGGCTGCGCGTGCTCACCGGACACTCCGAGGGCGATCTGCCGGAGGCCGGATCGCAACTCGAGATCCTATCCGCGCTGGTGCGGCGCTGGACGCCGGAACATCTCCACGATCAGCCGCTCCACGAAGAATTGGCCCAGATCCAGGCCCGCACCCGCGAGTTCTTCGACCGCCTCTTCGTCCCCCCAGGGCACGCTTAGCCGGCGGCCGAAGGACAAGCTAAAGCATGTCCTACAGTCCGACGTGAGGTAAGCTTCAGCTTGCCCAGGGGCTCTTTCAGCAGTCTGCTAGTCTTCGATGGAGCCTGCCGGGCTGTAAGCCGGTTTCTGTCCCCTTGGCGGGTGGCAGTCATTCATCTGGGCCGGGCATTACTGCCAGGCTCGAGCGACCTACCCGAGAGTCGGACGGAGCGAGCCGCTCCTCCTCTCCTATTTGGTCTTGCTCCGCGTGGGGTTTACCCTGCCAGCCGGATCGCTCCGGCCGCGGTGCGCTCTTACCGCACCTTTTCACCCTTACCTGGCGCCGACTACTCGCCCGGCGGTATCTTTTCTGTGGCACTGTCCGTGAAACCCGCTTTGAGCGGATCCCCCCGGCCGTTAGCCGGCACGCTGCCCTGTGGAGACCGGACTTTCCTCCCCCAACCCGGGGGCGACTGCCCGCCCGGCAGGCTCCAGTTCCATAGTACCCTGCGGCGGCCGGCCGGCTGCAAGTCAAAGCATTTGCCGCAATTGTTGTTGCGGGAATCCGCTCGCTCCCTGTATGCTAGATGGAGTTTCGCAATCGCGTTGGAGGACATAACCATGCAAGTTCGCAGGACCTTCGAGCTGTTGGCCGTATCGTGCGTCTGCGCCACCCTGCTGTCCGCGCAAGGACCGACCACCACGGCCACCAAGGACGACTGGGAAGAAATCAACTTCGAATTCAACTCTTCCATCCTTTCGGACGGCTACCCCAGCCTGCTACGACTGGCCGAGCTGCTTCAACAACACCGGGACTACAAGGTACGGCTGGATGCGAATGCCGATTGGATCGGCTCGCACCGCTACAACGACAAGCTCTCCCAGGCCCGCGGCGAGGCAGTGCAGAAGTTCCTCGTCAAGTACGGCGCCGGCGAGAACCAGATCCAGGTGGTGCCCCACGGCAAGCGGGCTCCGGAGGTTAGCAACGAGACCCGGGAAGGCCGGTTCATGAACCGGCGCGTGAGCGTGCTGGTAATGGACGGCCAGGGCAAGACCGTCAGCGCCGGCGGCATCTCCGAGGCGATCAAGGCGATTCAGCAAGCCAGCCAGGCCGAGCAGCAGAAGCACCGCGACTGCTGCGATGCCATCCTCAAGAGGCTCGACAAGCTGGACGAGATCCTCGCGGCGATCAAGGACCTGAAGGCCGAGAACGACAAGCTCAAGCAGGACGTGGCTGCGCTCCAGCAGGCGCAGGCGGGCGTGCAGAAGCAGGTGGCCGAACTGCCTAAGGCGCCCGACCAGAACGAGATGCAGAAGATGATGGACCAGACCGCGGCCAAGGCCGTCGAGCAAGCCAAGCCCAGCCGCTTTTCGCTGCTCGGCTTGAACATCGGTCCTTCGCTCGGCTCCGCGAACGGTCCGAACGGTCCGAACACCTCCCACGCGGGTAACTCGACCATCGACGGGAAGGCCCGCTATTTCGCGCCATTCGGCAAGGACGACACCCATGCCATCCAAGCCGAGGGCGAATACATGTACTATCAGGACCGCCAGGAAGGCCAGTTCGACCTGGGCCTGGTGAACCGCTGGAGCAACCTGCAAGTCGGTCTGTTCGACTCCACCAAGTACGTCTACATCCACGATCTGGCCTCCGGTGGAACGCTCGCCGAGGGCGCCCTCGCCGTGGACTACCTCTTCAAGGACGGCCGCATCGGGCTATTCGCAACCAAGGGCTACCTCAACGAGGCGGTCCTCGCGCGTTCGCCGGTTCAGACTGCGCCCGGGCTCACCAGCTTCAATGTGTGGAACGAGACCTACCTGCGGGTCACCGACCAGATCGGCGCTAGCACTTCCCTCGGCCTGTGGAAAGACGCTTACGTCGAGGGCAACTTCGGAGCCGTGTTCCGCCAGGGTGGCGGCAACAAACCGGGTGGCACCATTCGCCTGATCCAGCCCCTCAACTCCGTGTGGGCTTTCACCGTGGAAGCGGGTCTGAATGAATCCCTGATCGGCAACACCAACAGCGGCCGCATCGCTGTCGGCGTGCAGCTTGGCAATTGGCTGAAGCCCAAGCAGTTCACCCAGGTGACGCAGGCGGTTCCCATGGAGATCCCGCGCCTGCGCTATGAGATGCTTACGCGCCAGGTGCGCACTGGGAATACTCCGCCCGTCGCCGTCGTCGGCCCCAACCAGATCGGCGTGCCGGCCGGAACCATCGCCCTGGACGGGTCGGCTTCTTACGATCCCGACGGCGACCCCATCACTTACTCCTGGTCCCAGACCGCCGGGTCCCCCGTCACCCTCTCCGCCCCCACTGCCGCCAAGACCACCTTCACCGCGGCTGCCGGGCAGACTTACGGCTTCCTCCTCACCGTGAAGGATCCCTACGGCGCGCAAGGCACGGCCCCGGTCACCGTGACCACTAAGGCCGCCCCGGTGCTCAGCGTCGTGGAGTTCACCGCCCATCCGCCCAACATTATCGCCGGCCAAAGCAGCACCCTGTCATGGCGGATCGCCAATGCCACCAGCGCCCAGATTTCGGGCATCGGCTCGGTGAACGCCCAGAACGGGACCACCCCCGTCTCCCCCACCCAGACCACCACTTACACGCTAACCGCAACCGGTCCATCTGGTTCCGTGACAGCCACCGTGACGGTTACGGTCGGGCCGGCCGCGCAGCCCGCGATCCTTAGCTTCCAGGCCATTCCGGCCAGCATCGTCGCCGGCAGGTCCTCGACGCTGGTCTGGACGACTCAGAATACCGACACGGTGAGCATCGCCGGGTTGGGTGCATTGGCGCTGAATGGCAGCACCAGCGTCTCGCCCACCGCGACCACCACGTACACCATGACCGCCACCAATAAGGCTGGCTCGACCACCGCCACCGTGACGGTCACCGTGAACCCCACCCGTCCGCCCAACATTGTGAGCTTCGTCGCCACCCCGTCGCAGATCACGGCGGGCGCCGTTTCAACCCTGACCTGGCAGGTGGAACACGCCACCAGCGTTAGCATCAGCTCCATCGGCACGGTGGGCTCGGCCGGGAGCCAGGGCGTCACCCCCTCGGCCACCACAACTTACACCCTGACCGCTACCAACGCCGGGGGCCAGTCGACCGGAACCGCCACGGTTACGGTCTTGGTGCCCGCCAGCATCCTGTCGTTCACCGCCACCCCCGCCAGCATCACGGCGGGTCAAACGGTCACGCTCTCCTGGACCACCTCGAATGCCACCACCGCCAAGCTTTACAACATCGGACCGGTTTCGGCGAACGGCTCCTTGCAGGTGAATCCGACCGTGACTACCGTCTATACCCTGTATGTAGATGGCGCCACCGGACTGCCCTCCACCGCCCAGTTGACCGTACAGGTGACCCCCGCGGCCAGCAGTGCCAAACCCCCTGTCGCGGTCGCTGCTCCCATCGGGCCGACGGGCACCAACCAGGTCACGGTGTCCGCGCAAGGATCGTACGATCCCAACGGCCTCCCGTTGACTTACTCGTGGACCTGCTCGAACCCCGCGGCGACCATCGCCAGCCCGAGCACCCAAACCACCGCTGCCTTCTTGGGCCACAACCCGGGAACGTTTGTCTTCACCGTTACGGTGACCAACAGCGCCGGGCTGAGCAGCTCGGCATCGACCACCGTCACCCTGATTCAGCCTGCGCCCTAACCAACGCAAAGACCACGCCGGGGCGGGTTTCCAGCCCGCCCCGGCGGTCCCAGCCGGGGAGGCATAGCCATGTTCCAATCCGCGATACGCAGTGCCGGTTCCGCTTCAGGAGCCCCCGCGCGCTCGGTTCTTCGCGTCTCCGCCCTAATGGGTGCGCTTTTGCTTGTCTTCTCATTGGCGGCTTGTTCAAAATACCAGTCGCTAGGTCCGGAGTTCTCTGTCGGCATGAAGCTGTCGCGTCGAGCGACGTTCCAGAACGGCAAGGCGGTCCAATCGACCTATACCGTCGAGAGCCTCAAGATCAACGGCCATCCCATCGAATTAGTAGATCAGGTCTCGTCCTCGCAAGATTCCTTCCTGGTCGATACCAGGGACTACGGTCCCATGAAGATTAAGGTTCGGGAATCGGCCAATGCCTTGAGCCCTGGCTTGTCCCTGTTGATGACCCGCGAGCAAAAGGAAAAGATCCGAGCGCTCGGAAAGAACTGATCTTCGCCGCACATGAGGGCTTTGGGTTTGAAGAGTCGCGCACCGCAATGTGACGATGCGTCCAACCAAGTATGGACCGCTGGGCGGAAGGCCGCCGATTTCGAGACTATGCGGTCGAAGGGCGTGGCCAAGATTCTTGACTACATGAACTTGAATCCGACTGGCAAAGACACGTGCAGCAGCGAGAGTGTATCCTGCTTTCCGTTTAGGTGAGGAGCTGCCTATGGCGTCACGCAACGTCAGGCTAGCGATGTTTCTGCTGTTACTTGCCTACTATGCGGGCGCGCAAGAAGTCGCGCCTCCGCAGCGGGTCAACTATTGTGATCTGGTAGAAGCACCGCAGTCCTTCGCGGGAAAACGAATTCGGGTTCGCGCCATTTACAGGTACGGATTCGAGATTCAGCGCCTGGACCCGCCGAACTGCTGCCCGGCGAAAGCAGCCAAGATATGGGTCGAATTGGGCACCTTGGATAGGCGCTCGCGGCGGCTAGCCCGCCGGTTCCCCAAGGGAATGGGACTGGCCTTGGGCGTCTTCGCCGGTGTCTTCGACAGCGGCGGTTTGTACGGAGATGGTGGGTACCGCTTGGAATTGACGGTGGACCGAGTCGAAGTCGTGGAAGCGACTGCCCATCCCTCCCCGACGTTTCCACCCAATTGGGTACCATGCAACTGCGATGCTGAATCAGAAAAAGTGCGTCCCGCTGAGCGCTAAGCGGAGCCGCAGTTCACCGCCAGAGAAGGGGATCAGGAGACCGGGCTGGATCGGTTCGGGGCGAGGCGCCTGTCATCCGCGCAGGGAAGGTTCACGATCCCGGCCCGGGTGATCCGCGGCCGCTCAATCAATGCGTCCTCAATACAACTCTTCCTTGCTGAAAAAATACCCCAGTTCGAACTGCGCGGTCTCGGGGGCGTCCGAGCCGTGTACGCAGTTGCGCCGCATGCTCGTGCCGAAACGCTGGCGAATGGTGCCCTCGGCGGCGTTGGCCGGATCGGTGGCGCCCATCAGTTCTCGCCACTTCAGGATGGCGTCCTCCCGTTCCAGCGCCAGCACCACCATGGGGCCCTCGGTCATGAATTCCACGAGGCCTGCGAAGAACGGCTCGCCCCGGTGTACGGCATAGAATCCCTCGGCTCGCTCCCGGTCCAGCCGCAGCATCCGCAGACCGCGGATGCGGAAGCCGGCCTGTTCGATCGCCGAGACGATTTCCCCGACGATCCTCCGGTCCGCCGCATCGGGTTTGATGATCGCGAGAGTACGTTCCGCCTGGCTCATAGGACTGCCTTCACTCTGTCTCCAATATCGGCCGGCGAGGCGCACATGGTGACCCCTGCGGCCGCCAGCGCTTTGATTTTGTCGCTGGCCCTCCCCGACCCGCCCGAGATGATCGCCCCCGCGTGGCCCATCCGCCGGCCCGCCGGCGCGGTCTGGCCCGCGATGAAACCCACCACCGGTTTCTTCACGTGCTCCTTGATGTAGGCCGCGGCGGTCTCCTCGGCGTTCCCGCCGATTTCCCCGATCAGCACGATGGCTTCCGTCTCGGGATCCTCGTGGAACAGGCGAACTACGTCCAGGAACGTCGTGCCCACGATCGGATCGCCGCCGATGCCGATGCAAGTGGATTGCCCGATGCCCCGCCGCGTCAACTGGTCCACCGCCTCGTAGGTCAGCGTGCCCGAGCGCGACACCACCCCCACCCCGCCTTCCTTATGGATGTGGCCCGGCATGATGCCCGCCTTGCACTTTCCCGGCGAGATGATACCCGGGCAGTTGGGTCCGATCAGCCGCGTGTTGCGGTCCCCGAGATAGCTCCACACCTTCACCATGTCGAGGGTGGGAATGCCCTCCGTGATCGCCACCACCAGCGGCAGACCGGCGTCGGCTGCCTCCATGATGGCGTCCGCCGCGAACGCCGGCGGAACGAAGACCATCGAGGCGTTGGCGCCGGTCTCCCGCACCGCCTCCGCGCAGGTGTGGAACACCGGCAGGTCGAGATGCATCGAGCCGCCACGCCCAGGCACCACGCCGCCCACGATCTTGGTCCCGTAGGCAATCGACTGTTGCGCGTGAAACGTGGCCTCTCTTCCGGTGAAGCCCTGAACCAGCACGCGTGTCTCTTGATCCACCAGGATGCTCATTGTGCCAGCCTCACTACCTTCTCCGCGGCGTCTTTCATCCCCTCGGCCACCGTGAAATTCAGCCCCGACCCGGTCAGGATCTCGCGCCCTAGCTCTACGTTCGTGCCCTCCATGCGCACCACGATCGGCACTCTGACCTTCAACTCGTGCGCCGCCGCCACCACGCCGGTTGCCAGCACGTCGCAGCGCAGAATCCCCCCGAAGATGTTGATCAGCACCGCCCGCACGCTGCGATCGCTGACCAGGATCCGGAACGCGTTGCGGATCTGCTCCGCGCTGGCGCCCCCGCCGACGTCCAGGAAGTTGGCCGGGCTCCCGCCGGAATGCTGGATGATGTCCATGGTGGCCATCGCCAGCCCTGCCCCGTTCACCATGCAACCCACGTTGCCCTCCAGCTTGATGTAGTTCAAACCGAAGCGCGACGCCTCCACTTCCAGCGGGTCCTCTTCGTGCAGATCGCGCAATTCGATCAGGTTCTTGTGCCGGTACAGAGCGTTGTCGTCCAGGTTGATCTTGGCGTCCAGCGCGCATACCTTGCCATCCCGCGCCAGGATGAACGGGTTGATCTCGGCCAGCGACGCGTCCACCCCCTCGTAAGCGCGCGTGAGCGCCATCATCGCGGCCGCGGCGGCGTTGGCGCTGGCCGTCGGGACGCCGATCTCATAGGCCAGCTTGCGCGCCTGGAACGGCGCGAGGCCCAGGCCGGGCTCGATGGTTTCCCTCCGGATCAGCTCCGGCTGTTTCGCGGCCACCTCTTCGATCTCCACGCCGCCGGCCGATGAGGCCATGAACACCAGCTTGCCCAGCCCGCGGTCCAGCACAATGGCCAGATAGAGTTCCCGCTCGATGGGCAGCGTCTGCTCCACCAACACCCGCTGCACCACGCGGCCCTCCGGCCCGGTCTGGTGCGTCACCAGCCGCATCCCCAGCATCCGCTTGGCGATCTCGACGGCCTCGGCGGCGTCCTTGGCCACCTTGACTCCGCCGCCCTTGCCCCGGCCCCCCGCGTGGATCTGCGCCTTCACCACCACCGGCCCGCCGATCTCCCGGGCCGCCGCCTCCACTTCCTCCACCGACCGGGCCACTTCTCCCCGGGGCACGGGAACACCGTACTGGGCCAGCAGAGCCTTGGCTTGATACTCATGTATCTTCATGGGATTACGAGTGTGTTACGATTGTCGAATCGCTTCCTGCTCCTGAATATATCATGTCCCTGCTGCCCTACCTTCATCGCACCGTCGAGCGCCAGGATCTCAGCGCTACGGAGGCTCAGGAGGCCATGGCGATCATTCTGGGTGGTGGAGCTTCCAACGCCCAGATCTCGGCCTTCCTGGTGGCGTTGCGGATGAAAGGCGAAACTTCCGCCGAGCTGCTGGGTTTTGCCCGCGCCATGCGCCAGGCAGCCAGCCCGGTCGCTCCCCAGTTGGATGGCGCACCCTTGCTCGATACCTGCGGAACGGGCGGCGACGGTCTCGGTACATTCAACATCTCCACCGTCGCGGCGTTCGTGGTCGCTGGTGCGGGCGTCAAGGTGGCCAAGCACGGCAATCGTTCCATTTCCAGCCGCTGCGGCAGCTCCGATGTGCTGGAGCGGCTGGGCGTGAAGATCGCGCTGGACCCCGCTCGCGTGGCGCGCGCCATCCAAGAGGTCGGCATCGGTTTCCTTTTCGCGCCCGCGTTTCACCCCGCCATGAAGCATGCCCAGCCGGCCCGGCTCGAACTCAAGCTGCGCACCGTGTTCAACATGCTCGGGCCGCTCACCAATCCGGCCGGCGCTACCGCCCAGGTGGTGGGCGCCTCCTCGACTTGGGCGGCCGAACGGATCGCCGAGACGCTCGCCGCGCTAGGGCTTGCACGGGGGTTCGTGGTGCGCGGTTCGGACGGGCTCGATGAGATCACCACCACCGGGCCTTCGCTCGTGATCGAGATCCGCGACGGCCGCCTCCTGCACAGCGAAGTCGCCCCCGCCGACTTCGGCGTCGCGTCGGCGAGCCTCGCCGACCTGGCCGGCGGCGAACCCGAGTTCAACGCCGCGATTGCCAGGTCGGTGCTGGATGGCCAGGCCGGCCCCCGCCGCGACATCGTCTTGGTGAACGCCGCGGCCGCCCTGGTCGCCGCCGGCGTGGCGGACGGCTTCCTGGAAGGAATGCTGCGCGCGCGGGATTCCATCGACTCCGGGGCTGCCCGCGCCAAGCTGGCCCAATTAGCCGTGTTTTCCCAGCAATAGCATCAAGCGGCCAGGCGGTGATGATCGAACCAGGCGCTCCAGGCGATGATCGCCAACCCGCCCGCCAACCCGGCGATCACAACCGCGCGGACGCTCGGCGGTGGCGGCCCGCTGGCATTCGCCGCAAAGATCAGCGCCAGAAACGCCACGAAGGCCCAGAAGCCATAGCGCCCCCTGCGGTCTCGCGCTCTGGTGGCTCGGGCGTAGATCCAAACGCCCGCCGCGAACAGCAGCCCCTCCACGATCACCGTCCCGGCCACCGAGTTCCACAAGCCCAGGCCAACCTTGACACCCCAGCCCGGCGCGATCGGCAAGTCGGGCCGGTGGACGATGACATCCAGGAACCAGTGGCTCGCCACCAGGATGCCGGCCACAATCGCGCCTCTTCGGTAGCGCGACACCCGCCAGTACAGCCCGGCAAAGAGCATCGCCCAAACCAGCACCATGGCCAGGCTGTGCGAAATCGGGTAGTGCTCGAAGTCGAGCGGCGTGAACGCCGTGTTCCCGGGATCGATTCGTACCCGTTCGAGGCCGGTCGCGACGAAGATCGGCCAAAGCACGTCCAGGAACCCCGTCGCCGCCGTCAGCACGCCCAGCGACGCCTACGGAGACACGCGCTTGGCAGCGAAACCCAAAACGAAGTGACCGATGAACATCCAGGAGCCTCCGCGCCCCGGCTGCTGGAAAGCGGCCCACCCGCCTTACAGCGCGCCCGAATGCCGTTTGAGGATCTGCTCCAGGTTTTGGGACAGCGCCGATCGGGCCAGCACCATGTCGCATCCCGTCTCGTGGGCCTTCTGCTTCAGTTCGCCCTGCGCGTGCGACAGGTACCCGAGCAGGCTGATGGACTTCGACTCCGCATTGCTCTTCAGCTTGGCGATGACCTTCAGCGGTTGCATGTCGCTGAAGTTCAGGTCGAAGATGATTAGAGACGGTTTCTCTTCCCGCGCCTTGGCCAGCAAGTCCTTATCGTTCTTGATGAATTCCACTTCCAGGCCCGCCCGTTTGGCGGCCTCGCCAATCTTCACCGTGAAGAACAAGTCCTCCACGGCGGCCAGAAGCTTCTTGGGCTGCTTTTGCATAGAATTCCGTCGTGCGAATCGGACCCTGCGGATCCCCTACGAGTCCAGTCTTCTGCTAAAAGAATTGCTGCCGGTGGGTTAAGTCTCATCCTACCCGTTTTAGGTTGAAACCGCAACGCCGGGCGGAGCGTCTGTTGAACCTCTGTGATAATGTCCCCTATTGGACTCGATAGAAATGTCCCTCCAAACTAGACCTTGAGGAGGTCTGGTGGGAAGGACATGGATGAGCGAGCGGGAAGTGCGACGGGC